>NZ_CP007033.1:340000-940000 GCF_000512895.1 Dehalobacter restrictus DSM 9455 | reverse complement strand
GATCAAAATCGGCCAAACCTGCGTGAACTTGGTTAACAGGAACATCATGACAACGACGAAGCTGATCAGCGCCCCGAGCGAATTAATAATTAGCTTTGGCATCCAGCCTTTCGGCTTTTCGCGGAACCATTTTACGATCATTCCGGTCTGGGCCAGGGTAAACGGAATAAACACGCCAATCGCGTAAAGCGGAATCAGGCGCTCCGTTTTCCCTTTAAAAGCCACAATCAAGAGGATCGATAAAAAGCCAAGGATAAGGATTCCATTGGAGAATCCAAGACGGTCTCCGCGGATCGTGAACATCCTTGGAATAAATTTGTCTTTGGCAAGATTCACAGCCAGTAAAGGGAAAGCCGAGTATCCGGTGTTTGCGGCCAGAATCAAAATCAACGCGGTTGTGCCCTGAATAAAGTAGTAGATAAAATTACGTCCGAATATTCCCTCAGCCATTTGGGAAACAACCGTTTCCTGTGCATTCGGGGCTATTCCATAATAAAAGGCCAGAAATACAATCCCAGAAAACAATATCGCGAGCAAACTACCCATCGCCATTAATGTCTTGGCCGCATTATTCGGAGCGGGCTCTTTAAAATTCGGGATCGCGTTAGAGATAGCTTCAACACCAGTCAAAGCCGAACAGCCGGAGGCAAAGGCCTTGAGCAGAATAAACAAGCTTATCCCTGCGACAGGTGTGCCGACAGCCGCATGCAGTTCGGCCGGCACCTGACCTGTAAAGACATTGTACAGACCGGCACCAATTAAAATAAACAGGGCCGCCACAAACAAATAGACAGGATAGGCCAGGATCGTAGCGGATTCTCTTATCCCGCGCAGATTAAGGACCGTAATTAAGAGAACAAAAAACACAGCGATCGCTACTGCATGGACATGCAAGGCCGGGAAAGCTGAGGTAAGCGCATCGGTTCCTGCAGACACGCTAACCGCTACAGTCAGAATGTAGTCGACCAGCAGGGAGCCTCCGGCGATTAAGCCTGAATTCATGCCGAGGTTGTTCTTCGATACGACATACGCTCCGCCGCCGCGCGGATAAGCAAAAATGATCTGCCGGTACGACAGGATTAAAGCAATTAAGAGAACCAAAACACCGATCGCGATCGGAACAGAATACCAGAATGCTGCCGTTCCAACCGTAAAGAGAACGATCAGGATTTGTTCCGGGCCGTACGCTACCGAGGATAAAGCGTCGGAAGAAAGAATCGCAAGGGCTTTCTTCTTGGTCAGCTTCTGTTCGCCAAGCTCCGTTGATTTTAAAGGACGCCCGATTAAGAAGCGTTTAAGGGCAGATACCATGAAATGTTTCACCATCCAATTAAAATAGTTGCGTTCCTTGCCATCTATAGCCGTTGGCAGCCTTTGCTGCACTTAGATATATTATGAAGTACTTATACTTCATGATATACCAAAAAAGGTTAATTTCGTTCGCACACCTATTTATAACACCGATGGCATAAAGAAAGAATTCAGATATATGCCCTTCATATAAAGAATGTATAAAGATTATGTTAAATAAAAAAAGCCCGTTTGTACGGGCTAAATCTCCTCAACCATCCGGTATCCTACCCCAACCTCGGTTAGAATATACCTGGGTTCTGCAGGGTTGATTTCCAGCTTTCTGCGGATATTGGCCATATTGACCCTGAGCGCTTGGATCTCATTGGTGTAAGGTCCCCATATTTCCTTCATGATGAAATCGTGGGTCAGTACTTTCCCGGTGTTTTTGGAAAGCAGCACAATGATCTTGTATTCAATCGGTGTAAGGTGGATTTCTTTACCGGCCATGGCTACAAGTCTTTTCTGATAGTTTATCTCTAGATCGCCGACTGTCATCTTCTCTGATTCGGGAAAACTGACACTAACGTTCTTTTGACTGTGACGGATCCCGGTTCTTATCCTGGCCAGCAGCTCGGAAGTACCAAACGGTTTGGTCAGATAATCGTCCGCACCAAGATCCAGGGCTTCAACTTTTTCCCGCTCCTGTCCACGGGCCGACACAACGATGATCGGAATTCCGCTCCACTGCCTGATTGTACGCAGCACTTCCACGCCGTCCATATCCGGCAAACCGAGATCCAGCAGGATCAAATCGGGCGAATAGGATGCCGCCATTGAGACAGCCTCTTTCCCCCGGGCTGTCCGGATAATCTGATAATCATTGGAACTCAGGATCGCCGAAATAAAGTTGCAGATTTTTTCATCATCTTCGACAATCAGGAGCAAAGGTTTGTTACTCATAAATGTTCTCCTCCAGAGGCAGTGTGAACCGGAATACGGCACCGCCCTGCTCTTTATTGGCAGCCTCCATTTTCCCATTGTGAGCCTTGATAATCGACATGCATATTGACAGACCGATTCCCATTCCGCGGGCTGAATCCGAGCTGCGTTTGCCGCAGGGCACATAACTTTCAAATAAATACGGGAAATCCTCTTCGGCAATTCCTGGTCCGTTGTCACTGACCTCAAAGACAGCCTGAGCTCCGGCTTTTGTCACCTGCACCGCGGTCACGGTGTCATCCGGCGAATGCTTGACCGCATTTTCGAGCAGATTGATCAAAACCTGCTCAATCAGCTTTCCATCCATCGGCACCAGCAAAAGGTCTTCAGGCACCTGCACCGCTATTTTACTGTTCGGGTAACGATGACGGGTTCTACTGATCGCTTCAGCCACGATCTCCTCAGCGGCCTCAAATGTTTTGGCGACATTCATGGTCCCTTCCTTGATCCGGGTCACGGACAATAAGTTTTCGACCATGCGTATCAGCCATTGCGAATCTTCTTTGATGTTCGAGACCAATTGGCTATGGGTCTCTTTATCCAGATGATCACCATTTTCAAGGATTGCTGAGCTCGCCCCGAGAATGCCGGTCAGCGGGGTCCTCAGATCGTGCGAAATTGCGCGCAGCAGATTGCTTCGCATTTTTTCTTTTTCTGATTCGATTAATATTTGCCGTTGTTCATCAGACAGGTACTGCCGTTCCAAAGCCATGGCGACTTGGGAAATAATCATTTTTAGCAGCAGACGGTTATTACGGTTTAATCTGCCTTTGAGACATGAAATTCCAATCACGCCAAGCACATCGCCTTGGGAAATGATCGGCATATAATAAGCGCCTGCTTCTGTATGCGTATCTGTTCCTGCACCGGCCTGTTTTTGATTGGCAAATACCCATTGAGCAACCTTGCTTTCGCGCTCCGACAGCAGAAATGAAGCATCAGGTTCTGCGGAGGATTGCGTCAGAATACCTGATGAACCATGATGATTGGATGAACGATACAGGTTTGCCGGTCCATACTGATCCCGGGTGTAAAAAACCGCGGAGCATTTAAAAAGTTTCACAATGTATTCGTTCGTCAGCGTAACAATATGTTGAAGTCCTCTGGTCGTTAAAAGCCTTTTATTTATCTCATACAATAACTCGGTGCGCCCTTCTCTTTCCGCGGCGAGCCGTGCCTGGGTCTGAATGCGGACAGTCGTCGTACTTGTGATCAAAGCCACAACCAGCATAATCACAAAAGTGACCGGATAGCCTGTCTGGATGGCATAAAACGTGAAAAGCGGCGAAACAAAAAAGAAGTTAAAAACAAGTACACTTAAGACCGAGGCAGTCATGCCGTACACATACCCCATGGTGAGTCTGGAAATAAAAAACACAGACAAGATATAGACCATGATAATATTTTGATTGCCAAATTCCAGCGCCCGAAGGCCAAAGGAAAGCAGGGTTGCCCCAGTCAGAACCCCTATCGTTTTCCAGATATCCGGCCAGGATAAGAACAGGTCTTGGCTGATCCGCTTCCTTCGCGGTTCGCGATAGGATCTTTGAGGCCAGCTGCTTGGGATGATATGAATTTCAATGTTTGGCAGCAGCCCGATGAGCTTATCCTCAAGTGCCGGATCAAATAATGTTTTCAGCGTCTTTTTATTTCTGCTTTTTCCAATGACAATATTTGTGATGCCCGTAAGCTTGGCATATTCCGAAATGATGGAAGCCAGACCATGTCCGTTCAGCGTCACAATTTTGGCGCCTAAGAGCTCGGCCAGATCCAGATTCTCCTGGACGTTTTTCTTTTCTTCTTCCGTAAAATACCTGCTTTCCATATCTTCGATATACAAAGCAGTCCACGGGGCATGGAAGGCCTCTGCCGATCTGGCCGTCCAGCGGATGCATTTAGCGGCCGACGGCGAAGAACTGATACAGACTAATAGCTTAATTCCGGCTGTTTTTACGGATAAGCGCTGTTCATTTTGATTCTCGTTGACGATCCGGTCCGCAACCTTGCGCATAGCGGTCTCACGCAGGAGGCGCAGGCTTTCAAGACTTAAGGGACATTTCTTTCCCCCGCAGCGTTTCATCAGTTCGTCCGGCTCGATATCGATCAGCTCAACTTTATCGGCGCTGTCAAACATATAGTCCGGAATCGTGTCCTGCTCATTAACCTTCGTGATATCCTGCATTAGATCTCTCAGGCTTTCGATGTGCTGCACATTGACTGTGGTGTAGACGTCAATTCCGGCATTCAGCAGCTCTTCGATATCCTGGTAGCGTTTTTTGTTCCGCATGCCGTCCGCGTTACTATGGGCCAGCACATCAACCAGCAGGAGCTCGGGTTTTCTTTGCAAAGCGGCGTCCAGATCAAATTCTTTGCGGTAACGGTTTTTATGGTTAACAGTCTTCGGCGGCAATGCCGGCAGTCCGTCCAGCAGCTGAATGGTTTCAGGACTTGTATGCGGCTCCAGATAACCTAGGACAACATCTACCCCGCTTTTCAGCTGGCTGTGGGCATCATCAAGCATCGCATAGGTTTTTCCTACACCCGGGGCATAGCCAAAGAAGATTTTTAGTTTTCCGGTTTCCTTTGCAGCCCTGGCGCGAATATCCTGCACGCCGCCACCACCCTGACTCTTCATTCGTTTATCATACCCCCGATAGGGTGATTTAGCAAGAAGCGTTCGACTCACCTTGCCGCTTCATTTGAACGCATGGTATGCTGAGGAAACAGACTCCGCCAGCTTCAGGAGCATACCACATTAATCAGACGAACACCCCGGCTAACATTCGGGGTGTTGTTTATTATGTGATGCACACTTTTTTCTTCTCCAACATATTCTGTTTTAGAATCACTCGTTAAAGTTAGCTTCGGCTAACCTCCAGAGAATACCTACAGTTATTTCTCCCTTGTATGACGCAGAACAAAGTCGTCAAAATCCTGTTTCCAGGACGTATTGCTTTTCATGAACTCCACCAGCGTTTTTATCGCATCAATCGATGCAATTGAAAGGTAGTGTTCCATCGCTTCAGCCTCAGCAGCAATATTGCATTTGCTACATATCAGCGAAAGAAATTCCTGCAGCAGCTGATTCCTGGCAACCAGGTAAAACCCATACTCTTTTCCTTTATCCGTAAGCTTGATTTCGCCATACGGTTCGTACTTTATATAGTCAGAGTCTCGCAGTCTGTAGAGAGCTTTCGTTACGGAAGGCAAAGCGACCTGAAGCCTATTACTTATATCCGTGACTCGAACTTCATCAAGTGACAGCGAAAAGCGATAAATTTCCTCCAAATAATCTTCCAGGCTCGGTGAAAGCATCTTCCCCACTCCTCTCGCTTCACCTGAAGTTACTGATATTTGTTAGCATCCACCTAAATGCTTATCGCTATTTAAGAAAGAATTATTCAGCCGTATCACAGTAGATTCACATCTATGTGTACTGCTTCGTTCTATACCTATATCATTTTCTTGCCTCATATGACAGTTCATTAGAAATAAGCGGAGGGTTATAACAATGAGCAAAGAAATCAACCTTGTTCAAACTTCATTAACATTACCTTTGCCTAAAAATACCTGGCTGGAAAAGATCAAAGACACACTGAGATACCTGGGTCCGGCCTTCATCGTGAGTGTCGCCTATATTGACCCCGGCAATTTTGCCACCAACATCAGCGCAGGTTCCAATTTCAATTACAATCTTGTTTGGGTTGTCTTATGGAGCAACCTGATGGCGATTTTCTTGCAAACACTGTCGGCGAAGCTCGGCATTGTTACCGGTGTTGATCTGGCTACGCAGTGCGGACGTGTTTTCTCCAGGCCGGTAAATCTTTTACTTTGGATCATCATGCTGTTTGCCGTCATCGCAACGTATATGGCAGAGTTCCTGGGCTCGACGCTTGGCCTGTACCTACTTTTCGGCATACCGCTCGTGGCAGCAGGTCTGATAACCGTATGTCTGACCTTCGTCATTGTTTATTTGCGGCGTTTCGGCCAGCATATGGTTGAAAGAATTATCATCAGTCTGGTGGCCGTCATCGGGGCCTCGTATTGTCTCGAGCTGTTCTTGGCTAAACCGGATTGGCACGCGGTCGCTTTGCACACCTTGGTTCCTAGCCTAGGTCCCGAAAGCATTCTGGTTGCCGTCGGCATGTTGGGCGCGACCGTTATGCCGCACGTCATTTATCTCCATTCGGACTTGATGAAAGCAAGACGTACTTCCGATGATTTGGCCGAAGCAAAAAAGCATTTCCGAATGGAATGCTTGGATATCGCCTTTGCTATGAACATCGCGTTTCTGGTCAACGCTGCAATGGTTATTATCGCTGCAGCCGTTTTTTTTAACCAGGGTCCCGTCGATTCCATTGAACAGGCACACAAGTCCCTGGCGCCGCTACTTGGCAGTTTATCCAGCGGTGCTTTTGGCCTGGCGCTGCTTGCTTCAGGCCTTTCCTCATCCACCGTTGGCGCTATGGCCGGAGAATGTATGCTGAAAGGGTTCATCGGTCTGGATATTCCGGTCAATATCCGGCGGGCAATTACTATGATTCCGGCCATCATTCTCCTGTGGCTTGGCTTTAACCCGATGAAGATGCTGATTATGAGCCAGGTTACCTTAAGCTTTGCGCTGCCGGCAGCGGTCATTCCGCTGCTTCTGATCACCAAACGCCGGGACATTATGGGTGAAATGACAAACCGTAAAATCACCAATGCTGCCGGTGTGGTAATCGTAAGTCTTATTGTCTCGCTGAATGTTGTTCTGTTATATTTAACTTTCTCCGCTTAAGTTAGAACTAAACATCAGTTTTCAAGATGCCTTAACCCTTTCCGATAAAAGATAATCATGAACAGCGCAGCAATCAGAGCCATCACAGAGCCATAGTAAAATGGCACGCTGTAATTGACATGATCATAAAGCAAACCTGCTATGACACTGGCCGGAAGAAGCGTAATACCCACAAGGCTGTTATATATGCCCAGTCCTGTTCCCCGTTTGTCTTTGTCAATCAAATCAGACACCAATGCCTTCTGTACGCCGTCAGTGGCTGCGCTGTAAAGTCCGTACAACGCAAAAAGCAATACCACTACGGTTCCGCTGTTTGTTCTGCCAAACCCGAAATATAGGATTGAATACAGCAGATAGCCAAAAATAATCAGTCTTTCTCTGCCGATTTTATCTGACAGCATGCCGGCTGGTACGGAGAAGAGCGCTGACACTGCGTAAAAGATCAAATAGATCATCGGAATCAAGGAGTCTTTGATCCCAATATCACTGGCTTTGACCAAAAGAAGCGCATCGGTTGAATTTCCCATCGTAAAGATAAAGATGATTCCAAGAAAGGCATAGTACTTTTTCGGGAAGTCCTTCAATGTAATTTTCCCAAGCGGTTCCATCTTCTCCGATTTTGCTTCCTTCACAAAGCATATAATGTTTATCAGTCCCAGCAAACCTGGGATGGCTGCTATAAGAAATATCAGCCGGTAATCATTTGGAAACAACAGCAGGATTCCTGCTGCCAGAAGCGGCCCAACGATCGCCCCGCTGTTATCCATCGCTTTATGAAAGCCAAAGTTTTTGCCTTTGCTGCCGTCTTCAGAGGACGCGGCGATCAGGCTGTCTCTTGGCGCCGTCCGGATGCCCTTGCCAACCCGCTCGGTAAACCTGATAAGCAGAACCTGCAGCGGCGAGGTTACCATCGAAAACATGGGTGAAAGAACTGCCGTGAAAGCATACCCTATGACCATGAATGGCTTATTTTTTCTGATCTTGTCACTCCACCATCCGGATAACGCTTTAAGCACGGATGCCGTACTCTCCGCAATCCCTTCAATCAAAGAGAGCTCCGTTTTAGTTGCTCCCAAGGACATTAAAAATAACGGCATTACAGAATAAATCATTTTCGTCGTCGTATCCGTTAGAAAACTTGTCAGGCCTACGAAAAAGATGTTCTTCTCTATGCCCAAGATCTTCTTTTCCCGGATCTTATTGTTATTGCTCATTTTCTTTTCTCATTAAAAAGAGCGATCTCCATCGCCCTAGCTCCCTTTGTCATATCCGTTACGTCAATGCTAACACATTGTAATATCAGTTACAAGCAGAGATAACACATATCGCCGTCATCACATCCCATATTCCAGTTCGCAAATCTTACGTGCTCAGCCAATTTTTGAATCCAAAACAGTATTCATAAATAACTTCATTCCTAACGGGAGATACTACGTAAGGTTAGGTTCAAAGTGGAAGGATGAAAGCAGTATGTTCCGCTCCATTCATTCTAAACTGCGTTTTTGGCAGTTAGCAAATCATAACGGCGCTAACGCCAATCATTCAGAGAATTCTCAATCTAACCTTTTCGACAATCTGAACAAAAACCTTACCGCTTTAAAAGGTATGTTCGGAAAGAGCTATGATGTTAACATGCGTGAATTTAACTTTGGTGATCAGGGACTTACGCGTGGTGCGATCGTCTTCTTATCCGGGATGACGGATACAGCCATAATTAACGAAAGTATTATAAAACCATTGATGTACGACATCCGGTTAAGCTCCAGACAAGAAACATCATTACTGAATAATATGAGTATTATTCAGACAACGCTGCTTACAGTGGGAATGGTTCAAAAAGCTTCTAAGATCGATGAAGTCGTAGATGGCTGTTTGTCCGGAAAAACAATTCTACTGATTGATGGCTCAAAAGAAGCTTTAGTCATTGGCACCGAAGGTTGGGAAACCCGTGGTGTGGACGAACCCAAAACAGAATCCGTTGTCCGGGGTCCGAGGG
Source organism: Dehalobacter restrictus DSM 9455 (assembly GCF_000512895.1). NCBI lineage: Bacteria > Bacillati > Bacillota > Clostridia > Eubacteriales > Desulfitobacteriaceae > Dehalobacter > Dehalobacter restrictus. The sequence goes on along the minus strand of NZ_CP007033.1, from coordinate 930,932 downwards.
AAGGCTTTACCGAGAATTTGCTTACCAATACAACCCTGTTGCGTCGTAAAATAAAAAACCCTAATTTAACTCTGGAAACAATGAAAATAGGTGAACGAACCAAGACTATTGTTTGTGTTGCCTATTTAAAAGATCTCGTTCATCCACAGCTCATCAAAGAAATTCAACGGCGTCTTAATAGAATTAAGACAGATGCAATTCTGGAATCAGGGTATATCGAACAGTTCATTGAGGATGCTCCTTTTTCTATTTTCTCCACAGTTGCTAACAGTGAAAAACCGGATCTTGTTGCAGCAAAAATCTTGGAAGGAAGGGCGGCCATTTTTGTTGACGGGACTCCCTTTGTGCTTACCGTTCCAATGGTCTTTATTGAAAGTTTTCAAAGCGCTGAAGATTACTATTCCCGGCCTTATTTTGCAAGCGTGGTTAGACTCCTCAGGCTTTTAGCTTTTCTGATTAGCATTACAGCTCCGGCAATCTATGTTGCTTTAACAACTTTTCACCAAGAATTGATTCCTACTTCCTTACTTTTTACCATGGCTGCATCCGAGGAGGGCGTCCCTTTTCCTGCGATGGCAGAAGCACTCATTATGGGAACAACATTTGAAATTCTCAGGGAGGCCGGGGTTCGCTTGCCCCGTCCTATTGGTCAAGCGGTCAGTATTGTGGGGGCTTTGGTTATTGGCGAGGCTGCTGTAGGCGCCGGAATAATCGGAGAACCTATGGTTATCGTGATAGCTTTGACAGCAATTTGCAGTTTTGTGGTTCCTTCCCAAACAGATTCCGGTAGTATCCTACGATTAATTCTTGTTCTCTTAGCCGGGGCAATGGGAGGGTTTGGGATTGCACTTGGATTAATGGGGACATTTATTCACCTGGCTTCCTTAAGATCTTTTGGCACCCCCTATTTATCACCTTTCGCTCCTCTCAGTACGCAAGACTTGAAAGATACATTCATCAGGGCGCCTATTTGGGCAATGTTTACCCGCCCTAGGACGATAGGCTGGCATGACCCTGAACGCCAGGAGTTCAGATTAAAACCCAGCCGTCCGTCAGAAGAAGACAAGAGCTAGACCGGCTTGAATAACATTGAAAACAAGAGGCAATTGATGAAAAATCGTATGGGTTTCATTATAAAAACCATGGTATGCTTCATGTTAATTCTACCTATAAGCGGATGCTGGAGCCGTCATGAGTTAAATTCTTTATCGTTCGTGGTTGGCGTAGGTTTAGATAAAGCCGAGAAACCCGGAGAAATACAATTGACGACACAAGTGGTAAAACCAGGTGAACTAAAATCTGCTTCTGCTAAAAATAAGAGTAGTGGGAGCGGCGGGAACGGGACAAATGCTTACTGGAACATAAAAAGAACGGGATATGTTGCCTCTGAAATTATCAGAGATTTTAGTCATGAATCCAGCCACAAGTTGTATTTCCCACATAATCAGGTTTTGATAATCGAGAGGAAATTGGCTGAAGAAGGAATACAAAAATATATTGATACGTTTATACGGGATAATGAGACTCGCTTTAATGTTCTGATTGCGGTCTCCGAAGACCGGGCAAGTGAGGTACTTGATGTTTCGCCTGGATTGGAGAAACTGCCGGCAATTAACATTGCCAAATTAGTTGAAACGCAAAATGTAACGTCTGAATCGCCAACAGTTAGATTAATCGATTTTATTCGTCGTTTAATGAGTAAGACCACTGCTCCTATCGCACCCTTGATTAGAGTGACCGGTGACGGAAATGAAAAAACAGTGGAAGTCTTTGGAACAGCAGTTTTTAAGCATGATAAATTGGTTGGCGAACTGAATAAACGTGAAACGCGCGGACTATTATGGGTTATCAACAAAGTAAAAGGCGGAATGATTGATGTTGCTGTCCCTAGCGGTGATGGTACAGTGAGCCTGGAGATTATGCGTGCGAAGAGTAAAATGACACCCGTCATCCAAGATGACACGATTCTGATAAAGCTGGATATCAAAGCGGAAGGGATTATCAATAGCCAAAGTGGTTCAGAAGACATAACATCACCAGTCCATGTTGCCTCTCTGGAAAAAGAACTATCTGCAGAAATCAGAAAGGAAATCATAGCTGCTTTAAAAACGGCCAGGGATCTCAATTCAGATATCTTCGGTTTTGGTGATTCAATCTATTGGAAATACCCCTCCAAGTGGAAGAAACTAAAGATGAAATGGGACGAGGTCTTTCCGGACATTGAAGTAGCGTTAAATATCGATACCACGCTGCGCAGTACAGGCAATATCAGCGCTCCTGCCGTACCTGCCAAGGAGTAATTCATGAGACTTGAAAGAGGAATCATATCAAGTTCACAATTGATGTTTTTAGTTGCAGGATATGTCCAGGGTTCTGTTATGGTAGTTGCAATTACGAATATAATTACCAAACAGTATACTTGGCTGGTTGTTTTATCCGGATTGGCTGCAAGTATCCCCCTTGCGATGGTTTATATTGCCTTAGCGAGGAAATTTCCCGGCAAGGACCTGGTACAAATCAATCGTATTGTCTATGGTCCCTATTTAGGCAAACTGGTTTCCGCCTTATATATTTGGTTCTTTTGCTCTGTTGCAGGTTTTATGTTAACCTATGTCGGCGAAATCATAAAGTATTACATGATGCCGGAAACTCCTAAGTATGCAATTTGTATTCTATTTGCTTGCATCTGCGCCTGGACAGTTCGCAACGGAATAGAGGTCCTTGCCCGGACCAGTGTTATATTTGTCATGATCATCATATTTGTAATCCTAATCACTTTTTTTCTACTGCTGAAAGACATGCAACTAACCAATTTCCTGCCATTTTTTGATCTTTCCCTGAAGGATTTTATTCAGGGTACACATGTCATGCTGACCCTTCCCTTTAGTGAAATCGTGGTGTTTCTCATGGTAATGCCCTATGTGAACAAGGGAGTAGAAGCAAAAAAATCCGTTATTTTAGGATTAATCATCGGAGGGGGCAGCATATTAATTGATACGGTTCGCAATACAGCTGTGCTGGGAGTAACATCGACGATTATGGTTTCTCCTTCGATCGAATCAGTGCGCCTGATAGACCTGGCAGAGATCATAACCAGGCTGGAAATGCTTGTTATTACTTTATTATTAATTGCAATGTTCATCAAAGTAAGCGTCATGTATTATGGCTCTGTATTAGGGATAGCCCGATTATTTAATTTACGTTCCTATAGGCCACTGGTACTTCCGATTGGAAGTATCATTGTTAGTTTATCTATTCTGTCATTTACTTATCTGGCACAAAACGTTAGTTTTGCAACTGGGACAGGGCCTTTTTTCACCCTTACGTTTGAATTTTCGCCTGTAATAACATTACTAATAGCAAAAATACGAAAGTTGCCAAAATAACAGGAAAGGAAATGGCCGTGATTTTTTTATTAACGATAGCTTTTGTGGCCATAGGATTATTTGAAATCCCTGCTCTTGTCAGAAATAAGCATTGGCGGGAACTTGCCGTCTTTTCGGTCTTTTTTGTGTTAGCGTTTATACTGGCTCTATTACAAGCAGCAGATGTCAAAATACCCAGCCCAGTCAAAGGCATGGAATATTTGTTCAAGGATATATTAAAACTGAGTTATTACTAGAATCAAAAAAACTCCACCAAATTTGCTATATATTTGAAATATTCCTTTGACATATACTTTCATTGCAGTTATACTTAAGCAGCTCGTTCATTTTGTGGATTTACTAATAACCTCTCCATTGCCTAAAGCTCTGGGAAGCTATGAATTCTTCCCATAAAGCGGGTAATATATTTTGGAGGTTTTTTTATGTTTGAAGACAAAGTTTTAACCTGTAAGGACTGTGGAAATGAGTTTTCCTTCTCCGTTTCCGAACAAGAATTCTACGCAGAAAAGGGATTTACCAATGAACCTGGCAGATGTCCGGAATGCCGCTCTGCGAGAAAGGCACAGGGTAGATCCAACAACCAATACGGTCGTCCGCAACGAGAAATGTTCCCAGCCGTCTGTGCTACTTGTGGAAAAGAAACTCAAGTCCCTTTCCAACCCTCAGGTGACAAACCGGTTTATTGTCGTGATTGTTATCAACCACGCACACGTAATAATTGGTAAGTATTTGAAAGAAGCCTTCCTAGTACACACACTAGGGAGGCTTTTTTATTTCGGGTCTTTTATTCCATAAGCAGCCCAACCTTTTACCATTTTATAAAAAATGTTTATGGCTATTAATTATGGCTTTATTTTACAAATGAAGCTTATTAATTTATTAACCATTAATTCATTGACATTAATCATTGACATACATTTTTATAAATGATAAAATAATTGATTTGCTATATATCATTTTCTATGATATGCTTAATAAGCTACTGACTCAGGGAGGTGAATATATGTTCCAAGTTGGTGATCAGATTGTCTATCCTATGCATGGAGTCGGAACTATTGAAGCTATTGAAGAAAAAGAAATCTTGGGGAAAAAAAGAATTTACTATATTGTCAATGTCCCCCAAACCAGGATGCAGATGATGATTCCCCAGGATAAAGCTGAAAGCTTTGGCATCCGGAAGCTGGTTGAATCCTCTATCTTTGAGGAAATTCTGGAAAATTTTAATGAGGGAATTACCGATCCCCTGCTTTATAAAAACCAGAAATACTGCACTGATTTAAATACGAAAAAGATGAGAAGCGGCGATATTTTCAAAGGGACAGAAATAATCCGTGATTTAACGCGGAAAAACCTCCTTGGTAAATTGGGAAAAGAAGATTCCAAAATGTTGGAGGGTGCCCGTAATATATTTATCAGTGAACTGATGCAAGTAAGATGTATGACTAAAGAGAAAGCAACAGATTTATTAGATTCAGTGTTAGCAGCCAACGTTTTAGATGTAGAATTTCAGGAGGTAAAATAATTTGAAACCATATACTTGGTATGATTTTAGTTATTTATCGAAAAAACAGAAGCTTCAGTTTCTGATCGATGTCAAACCTGCTGCTGAAAAAAATGGCAGATTTGATCTAATCTTATACAACAAATACGCAGAGCAGTTTGGTTTAGACAAGACCAAAGAAGCTTAAGAGACCTTGATTCTATAAGAGGCGGATAGTATTGGGTCTGTCATACGCGCGTCGTGATATTGTACAAGAAGATTGTCAAAATCTTCAAAACTCAGCAGAGTAGAGTTCCTACTCTGCTTTTATAATGCAGCTTGGTAGATATCGATGATATCTTCAACCGATCCCTGCCTGGGGTTCGTTAACGTGCAAATGTCTTGCATCACATTATTTGCCAGTTCTTCAATATCACCTTCCTCAAGACCCATCATAGATAGCTTTCCGGGAATACCAATTACAGAAGACAGATTCTTAATCGATTCGATAATAATATTTATCGCTTGCTCCTTATGATGTGTAACAGTCCCCATAGCTTCGCATAATTTCAAAATCCGATGTTCCGGTATCGCCGTGGAATTGAATCTAAAAACATGAGGCAGCAGCGCAGCATTATTGAATCCATGAGCACCATTATAAAAACCGCCCAGCTGATGCGCCATTGCATGCACATAGCCTAGACCTGCGCTATTAAAGGCAAGCCCTGCCATAATATTGGCATACATCATTTTTTCTCTGGCTTCCAAATCATTGCCGTTCTCATAGGCTCTCGGTAAGTACTCAAATGACAACCTCAGTGCATCCAAAGCCAAAGCATCTGTAATCGGAAACGCCTCTGTCGAAACAAACGCTTCTATCGCATGCGAGACAACATCTATTCCAGAACTGGATGTTACTTCCTTCGGCATCGTGGTCATAAAAATTGGATCGTTTACGGATATAAACGGTGTCAATAAAGCTGAAGTAATTACCATTTTTACCTTTCTTGTATTATCCGTGACGATTGCAGTATGTGTTACTTCTGCTGCAGAACCAGCCGTTGTGTTGATTGTAATAAGAGGGATCATCGGTTTGGTTATTTTGTTATATCCTTCATAGTCTATGATCGAGCCACCATTTACAGCAACTGCAGCAATTGCTTTTGCACAATCATGATTTGTACCGCCGCCGATGGATATAATTAATTTATAGTCTCGTTTAAAGACATTCCAGCCCTGCTTAAAATATCTTAATCCGTCCTCGACAAAAGATACTGTCGGATTGGGGTGTAAAATCCCGTCAAAAATATCATAGGAAATAAATAGACTCTTTAGTATTTTTTCAATATTTTCAACATACCCAAGTTTGATCATATTCTTATCCGTGACGATTAACACTTTACTTAGTTTCCAAGACAATAATTGATTAGGAAGATCCTTAATTGCCCCAACGCCGATCAGATTGGTTTTGGGGATAAAAAAATTATGGGTATTTTCCAAGGCCAATCACCCACTCTCTGCAAAATGAATTATTAATATGAAAAAGCCGCAAGCATTGCTTAATCGCAATGCTTAGTAGGGATACATTTTCTCTCTGCTTTTATCCTCGACAAAATGGCTCCATTTTAAAAATGCCCAGGTGGCAACAAAAAACCAGACCGTAAAACCGATCAGCGGCAGAATTAATCTGCTGGAAGCCTTGAAAATCCCTATATCAAGCAATAAATTATAGTATAAGATCGAAGCAAAGACTCCTGCTGCTATAGAAATATAATAAAACGGCCTTTGTCTTGGTAAATAATAAAGATAAATAATGAAAAATGCTGTCCAGGCAATATTGGCAAAAAGATGAACACCAATGAAGCCAAAAGGGCCAAAATTCGTCCAAGAAAATAGTCCGGTAAAATATCCAAAAGCGTGGACAATAGAATCCATCATCCCGCCTAAGACAACACCAAACAAGGACAATCGCTGAATATCTTTTTTTGGCACAATAACGATTAAGAGTAAAATAAAAGTCGCAGCATAGAACGGATGCAACAAAAAAATTGGCATTACTGCAATCCCCTTTATATTATATGCAAGCTTAGGATATCCATTAAGGCATTAAACTATTCGGATATTAGAAGAGCTCCGTTTAACGTTTTCATTTTTTAATAGCCCGGAGCAGTTTCCGGCAGCTCTTTGGAGCAATACTTCAGCAACTCGGCAAGTCTTCCTTCTTCGAGTTCCTGAACATCGGCCAGCCGGTATGACAGTCCCAGCAGCTTATATTTTTCAATACCCATCCTGTGATAAGGTAGCAGTTCCATTCGTTCCACAGCTACTCCGCTATCATGAATAAGGCTACACAGGCTGCCGATATCATCTTTCTTGTCGTTAATGCCCGGTATCACCACGTGCCGTATCCATATCCGACAGCCTGCCGCCGAAGCTGCCTGCAGAAAATTCATTGTCGTACTTAGACTGCCTCCGATATATTGATCATACCGCTCTTGATCCGGCATTTTGATATCCAGCAGGACCGTGTCGGTATTTGCCAGCACCTCGGCTACCTCCTCCGACGGTGTCGTACCGGCAGTATCCAGAGCCGTGTTGATACCGGCCTTTTTAAGCTGTTTAAACAGTTCTGCCGCAAAAAGGGGCTGCATAAGCGGCTCTCCGCCGGAAAGCGTGACACCGCCTTCCCGGCCAAAGTAAGTGCGGTAACGCATCGCTTTTTGCACCAAAGCTCCCGCAGTGAACTCCCTCCCCCCATTCCTGTCCCAAGTATCGGGATTATGGCAATAGATACAGCGTAATGGACATCCCTGCATGAAAATAACCATTCTCAATCCAGGTCCATCCGCTCCTCCAAGGGTCTCAATGGAGTGTATCCTTCCCGTCTTTCCTATCTCTTCCGCTTTACCGCTCATCTGCTTACTGCCTCACAGCCTTTCATGGTAGGTCCTACTGATGACCTCCTGCTGCTGCTGACGGCTTAGCTTGTTGAAGTTGACTGCATAACCCGATACGCGTATCGTCAGGTTGGGATAGTGTTCCGGATGCTCCATAGCATCAATCAGTTGTTCACGGTTCAAAACGTTAATATTGATGTGATGGGCCTTCATATCAAAATAGCCGTCTAGGACCGCTACCAGGTTGCTCTTCTGTTCCTCAGGGTTCTTGCCGATGGTGGAAGGAGTTATGGAAAAAGTACAGGATATCCCGTCCCGGCAGGCTTCATACGGAAGCTTTGAAACAGAATTCAATGATGCAAGCGCCCCGTTTGCCTCTCTGTTGTGCATCGGATTAGCACCGGGAGCAAAAGCTTCGCCCTTTTTCCTTCCGTCCGGGGTTGCACCTGTCTTTTTGCCGTAGACCACATTGGAGGTAATTGTCAGCACCGAAAGGGTGTGTACGGCGTTCCTGTAAGCAGGCGTCTTTCTCAGTTCCCCGATAAAATCCTCTGTTAGCTCTGCAGCAATCGAGTCCACACGGTCGTCATCATTGCCAAACCGCGGGTATTCTCCATCTATTTCAAAGTCCTGGATCAGGCCCTTTTCGTTTCTGGCTGCCCGGACTTTGGCATACCTGATCGCACTCAAAGAATCCGCAACCACGGAAAGTCCGGCGATTCCGAAAGCCATAAAGCGTTCGACATCCGTGTCATGCAATGCCATCTGCAGCTTTTCGTAGGCATACTGGTCATGCATATAATGGATGACATTCATGGTATTGACATACAGCCTGGCGAGCCATCCCTGATAAAAAGCGAACCGCTTCATGACATCCTCGTATTCCAGCAAACTGTCCTTAACCCCTTCGGATACAGGCCCGACCTGTTTGCCGGTGATTTCATCCCTTCCGCCGTTTAAAGCCATAAGCAACATCTTTGGCAAGTTGCAGCGTGCTCCGAAATACTGCATTTGCTTGCCTATCTTCATCGCCGATACGCAACAGGCGATCCCATAGTCGTCCCCATATAAAGGACGCATTACATCGTCGTTCTCATACTGAATAGAGTCGGTATCGATAGACACCTTGGCGCAATAACGTTTAAAAGCCTCCGGCAGCACCGCGGACCACAGCACAGTTAGGTTAGGCTCGGGTGCCAGTCCCAGATTATATAGCGTATGCAAGAAACGGTAGGACATTTTAGTAACCAGCGTCCTTCCGTCCTCGCCCATACCTCCGATAGCCTCTGTGATCCACATGGGATCCCCGGCAAAAAGCTCGTTGTATTCTGGTGTCCGAAGATGCCGGGCCATTCTCAGTTTAATGATGAAATCGTCTATGATCTCCTGGACCTGCTGTTCGGTCAATCTTTGCTGATCAATATCCCGCTGAGCATAGATATCCAGAAATGTGCTGACCCTTCCCAGGGACATGGCGGCGCCATTCTGCTCCTTAATCGCGCCAAGATAGCCAAAATATAACCACTGAACCGCCTCTTTAAAATCTGCGGCTGGTTGGGATATATCGAAACCATAAAGCTCCGCCATCTTTTTCAGCTTTTCTAAAAAATCGATCTGCTTGTACAATTCCTCGCTTACTTTGATATTCTCCATGTCCATCAGTAACTGACCTTTTTTGCGCTTATCTTCTTTTTTCCCTGCAATCAGCCTGTCAACGCCATATAGTGCTACACGCCTGTAGTCCCCGATGATCCTTCCCCGTCCATAGGCATCCGGCAATCCGGTAATGACTCCGCTCCTGCGGGCTTCCTTCATTTCATCGGTGTAAACACGGAAAACGCCGTCATTGTGCGTCGTCTTGTAAAAGAACTCTCTTTCGATTTTCTCATCCATGGTATAGCCATAAGCCTTGCAGGCTTTCCTGGCCATATTGATCCCGCCAAAAGGATTGACTCCTCTTTTTAACGGCCTGTTGGTCTGAATGCCAACGATGAGTTCCTTTTCCTTGTCCAGAAAGCCCGGCGCATAGCTTAGCAATGAAGAAACCGTTGAGGTATCGATATCCAGCACGCCGCCGAATTCCTTCTCAAGCTTTTGCAGCCTTGAAAGTTTCTCTAGGATATGCTGCGTCCGATTCGTTATCTCCGTTAAAAAAGTTTCATCACCTTCATAAGGCTGGTAATTTGCTTGTATGAAGTCCCTAACATCAATTTCCTGCTGCCATCTGCCGCCTTTGAAGTTTTCCCATCCTGTATTATTCATCATTTTAATCCTCCTGATTTGCCAGGTTCTGAATTTTATGAGGGTGACTCAGAAAATAAAAAAACCTGGACAATATTTATACTGCCCAGGCGGTCGACGTTTGAACTCTTCCAATCCCTTATGGTTCAACCCATATGTCCGCCAGTCTTGGAAGCTTACCGACATTCTATTATGGATGTAATGACTTTGTCAATTACCTTGTTTATACGGAGTTTATATGGAGCTATGTTTATTCAAAGCTCGAACAGAATAACGCTTATTCGAGTACGTCAAAAGGGACTGGATCATTGTTTTTTAGGTCTATATGCAATGTGCCGTCATAATCAAGAGACCCCAGTAAAACTTCTTGCACCGAATTAATCTTTTGTTTCTTCAATTCATGAGTTAACCACTTTTCATCCCGGTTCACAAGGCTGAGATGTTTTTTTAAGACTGTTCCGTCAATAATCAGGTTGGCAGCAATACCTTTAGCGGAAGTATTTATATTCATATCTTCAGGTGTTAAAGGTTGTTTTTGTGCTTTAAGTTGAATACTGACTTGGCCGCTTGTCTCAAGGATTGCGTTTTCTACATCGCTAATACTAAATGCACCTTTGTTCCTGCATTCCTCCATTACTTCATTGATATGAAATCTGGCTTTCTTTAAGTTTTGTTCGATCAATTTGCCATTCTGTATTAAAATCGTCGGCACTCCACATAAAAATTTTCTGGCCCGGATACTTCTCCGGGATACATAAGAAGACAGTAATACAAAGCTGCCATAAATAAGAATTCCGAGTATTCCGTGTAAATAAGGAATTTCATTATCTATTGCTAAAGATGCAGCAATAGAACCAATAGAAATGCCTATTGTGTAATCAAAAAAGCTTAATTGAGAGAGTTGTTTTTTTCCCAGTAAGTGAGTTAACAAAAATAAGATAATAACTGAAAGTATGCTTCTGAGCACAATATCTAAAATACTGATGATATTATCGTTCATGGTAATCACCCCTGTAAACTCGACCCAATTATTATGCGTATTATACATTCAAAGACAGAGAATTATACACCAAATGCCCTATCAATCCACCTTTTATTTTTTTCACCTGTTGCTTCAATGTCCAAACGGAGTAAGATAGTACGCTTACAATGCTTCCAAACTTCTTAAACGGCAAACCAGGAAAAAGGTAGTTTTACATATTCGTGACGATATCCCGACCCAAAAGCTCCGCTTATGTCTGTCTAAAAGTCTTTTTTGCTCATTTTTCGCTTCAAAATCGGTCTCTAACCACTACATCTTGTGATAGAACCTACCTTTCTGCCTTAGAACCACTATTCGTCATCAGAATTATACACTCAACGTGCCTTAAGTGCGTAAAAAACGACATGCCTTCGCCAATGAATACAGCATTCAGGTTCTCCATATTTGATACAAAACGGTTTAATCCCGCTTCGTTTTTAATTCCCTCGAATTCGGGGGAATTAAAATTTCCACCTTTTAATCTCCTACTGCTGTTGTGGCATTTAACTTATTACTACATTGCACAGCCTCCAGCATTGATATGCAAATATCCATTACCCATTTTAGCGCATGATAACCCAAGTCCTGAATTTGCTCCAGTAATAATGATTGTTTTTTTATTATTCATTATAGCCTGCAATCCTCCTATTCTCATTGAGCATACATATGTATTTGGCTAATCTTCTAAGAATCTATTCACGGATACTCCTCAATTTCGGCAGAAATTAACTCATACAGACTATTTCAGGTGGATGCCGAGATCCTGCATGAACAACTTATTTATCTTATATATTACTTTGCACATAAATTAAATTATTACCTGCATATATTTTTTAATTCTGTCATTTTAAACATGCTCCTTTCTCTCTCCCTGGTGGATTCAATAGCAGCACTTCTAATTTATTAATACACCATTTTTAAAATAAGCATCGGGCTAAACACGCTACTTAGGCCAGCCGGAAGTTTTCTTCTCGATTTTTTCAAGAAATGAGATTAATACTACTTCCCCTATTACTCTTCATAATCACAACCTGCCGGTCAATCCGCTCTTTCAGCTCACTCACATGAGAAATTATGCCGACCAGACGATTTCCCGCCGCAAGACCTATAAGTGTCTGCATTGCCTGCTCTAATGACTCGGTATCCAGTGCTCCAAAGCCTTCATCAATAAACAATGTATCGATTTCCACGCCGCCGGCATAGCTTTGAATCACGTCAGAAAGTCCCAGCGCTAGGGACAGGGATGCTTTAAAGGATTCTCCGCCGGACAGCGACTTTACCGAACGTATCCGGCCGGTATAATGATCCAAAACATCAATTTCCAGTCCGGTCTGAGCACGGAGATCTGCCGCGTCTTCTCTGCGCAGAAGCTCAAACCGGCTGTTTGTCATAATCTTCAGCCGCTTGTTTGCCTCAATAAGAATCTGGTTAAAGTATGAAGCCTGTACATACTGCTCAAAAGCCAGCTTTTGTTTGCCGCCCAACTCGCCGTTCGCCGTTTTTGAAAGATTGCTCAGAAGGAGGTATTCCTGTTGATAGATAGCTGCGTCTGAGATTGCTCTGCCGAAAGCTTTTGTAATCGGTTCATTGGTTCCCAACCGCGCTATCAGCGTCCGAATAGATTCATCCGCCTTCCTTTTTTCCTGCTCCAGCTTTTGTTTTGCGGCTTCAAGCTGTTCCATATCCTGCTTCTGCTTGTTTTCGGTTTCTTTGAAAAGCCTCCGTAAATCCTGTTCTACAGCTTGGACTTCATTCTGATACTGGTCGATAGAATGTTTTAACTCGCTGATTTCCGATTCTGTTTTCAATGCGCTATGATAGGCTTCTTCATTGGGAAAATCACATTCAGACAGCTTTTTTGTGTAAGCTGCCAGTGCCTGTTGTTTTGTTTGGATGGTGTTGCTCAGTCTTTCTCTCTGGTCGCTAAGAAGAGTTTGGTTCCCCTCCAACTTGTTTTGAAGTGCATGATATGCTTCTTCAGCTTGCCTGAAAGCTTCTTTCAAAGAATTTAGATTTCCCGTCCATTCTTCTATAGATGCCACAGCCTGTTGGCGGTCTGCATACTCCAAAGAGGATTTCAGCACCTTGAGTTCTCCGGTCTTGGAAGCAATATCTGAGATGATGTTATTTTTCTGTTGTTCGTTCTGAGTCGTTGCTTCCTCGTTGGTCTGTAAGGATCCCTCTAAAGATGCAAGTTGTTCCTTAGATTGGTTTTTACGAGAGACTTGTTTTTTCAATTGGAGATAGTGATCGTCATTCTCTTTCTTTTTTTGCCTGCTTTCTGCTAAGGCTGATTCGATCAGGGTCGCAAGTTGCTCCTGCATGATGCTCTTATCGACATCGGGGAAATATGCTCCGGCAGCATGTACCAACTGTTCCCGCGCCAGTTTGACTTCCGCCAGCTTTGCAGCCGACTGTTCGCTGGCTTCCTGCATATTCTGCCGGGCAAGGTCACTTTTTTGTTTTAATTCATTCAGCTCTGCCTCGATAGGAGCATCCGCGCCCAGCGTTGCCTTGTTGGGGTGAACAGTGGAACCACATACAGGGCAGGGATTTCCATCTTCCAGTGATGCCGCCAGAAGTCCCGCCTGTTCACGGAAAAAAGCAGTTTCTTTTTCCATATAAACTGTATTAACGGTTTGGAATGCCCCTTGTGCACTAGTGAACTGCTGCTGCAGCCTGGCGCTCTCACTTTGTAATTTGCTGAGCCCGGATAAAAAATTCTGTAGATCAAGCAATCCGGATTGAGTGGCTTGCAGTTGTTTTGCTTCCTGCTCACAGACTGCCGCTTTTGCCTCTATGTCCGCAAGCCGCTCCAATTCTTGATTGAGGTTATTTTTCTGCTCCAAAAGATCCGCTTTTTGCTGTTGGAGTTCTCCCAGCGCCGCACAAACTGCCGATTGCTTTTCCGTCAGTTTTTCCAATTCTCTTTCAAGTAGCTCGGAAGCTTCATACTGGGGAAGCATTTTTGTAAGCCGATCAATTGCGGAAGCAAGCTTTTCCCGCTCCGGTTCCTTTTCTTTCTCTGCTTGGTAGGCCGTTTGTACTGTTTCCAGGTCTTTTATCTGTGCCTGTATTTCAATATCCAGTGCCATGATGCTCTGTGTTAATTTCTGTTCGGCCTCCTGCTCCCGCAAAAATGCGGCTTCCAGGGGAGAGACGATATATAGCGCTTTTTCCGCGTCCTGCAACATTTTCTTCTGAACGTTATGTTCCCCTTGACGCTCGATCAGAGCGTTCCGCTTTTCTTGGACGATCTTCAAATCGTTAAAGGCTTGATTAATATATTGGGCCTGCATGATTATGGCAATCTGCGAAGCAAGATCCTTATCCAGTTTATCTACCTGCTGCTTTAAGCTATCCCGAAGAGTTGTGTCCACTGTGATCAAAGCCTGTAATTCTGACAGGATATCCTCCGCGGTATGTATGGTAGCTGTGCCTATCTTCGCGGATAGTATCTGCCCTTGCTCACTTTCAGGACAGGCGATTCCAGAGATATATTGAAAGATGCTCTGCTCAATGCTCTCACAGCGCTTTTTAGATTCGCGTTCACTGTCTTTCAATAAGCGTTGCGCAGTTTGATAAAGATCGGTATTGAATACACGCCGGAAAATATCGCCCCGTTCTTTACTGTCCGCAAGCAAAAGCTGGAGAAATTCACCCTGGGCAATCATAGCAATTTGCTTGAACTGTCGATAGTTGATACCTAAAAGCTCAACGATTTCTGCCGTAACATCCCGATAGCCGGTGATGATGTCTCCGTCAGGCAGTTGCAGCGTGGCATCGGAATTTTCAGTCGTTACCCCGTCGCCGCTCTTTTTGGGCCGCTCATAGCGGGGATTCCGCGTTATGGAGTACATCTTGTCTTTATGCAGAAAGGTAAATTCGACATAAGTCTTAGCATTAGGCTCTGCAAAATCACTGCGCAGGGTGTCCACGGTTCTGGTGCAACCGCTCACCTCGCCAAACAGTGCAAATGCGATGGCGTCAAAAATGGTTGTCTTTCCAGCGCCGGTATCACCGGTAATGAGAAATAATCCCTGACCACCAAATGCTGCCAGATCCAGTTCAGTTCTGCCGGCATAGGGGCAAAAGGCGCTCATCACTACTTTTAACGGCTTCATACTCCAGCACCTCCCGCCTGTTCAAAAATCCGTTCCATTACCTGGACTTGTTCTGGAGTTAGCTCGTTGTTGTTTTGCATCTGATAGAATGCCGCAAATAAATCCATCGGGCTTTTTTCGGCAATGTCACCGGAAACGGCAATCTGTGCGGAAACGGCTTGTCTAGTGCGGCTGTTTTCAAAGTTCAGTACCATCAGATTACGATACACCTGACGCAACTGCCCAATCGCGTCATAGATTTCTTCCTCGTCCGTTAGGGTTGCATGGAGGTAATCTTCCGCACTCTTCGGTTCTTCCCGTCCAATGCGAAGCAGTCCGGCAATCGGCCCTTTGATTTCACGGAGATCATGCAGAGGGATAAGCGGAAGCTGGTGGATTAAAAGCTCGCCTTTTACGCCAAGCTCTACAAATGTCACTGATTTTTGATGACGTACTTCGGAAAAGGAATATTTTAGAGGTGAACCGGCATAGCGGACGGTATCCCGTCCGATTCTCTGTGGTCTATGGAGATGGCCTAATGCGACATAATCGAAAGACTCAAAGGCGGAAACGTCCACGTTGTCCAGACCACCTACAGACAGGCTTTCTGACTCCGAACGCTCCGGCTGCTGTGTGCCACTTATCACAAATTGATGCGCCAGCAAAATATTTCGTTCCTGGGCATTGATTTCCGTCGCGGAAATGACCGCGCGCACAGCTTCGTCATAGGACTCCATTAGCTGTTCAAAATAAGGTTTTACCATTGCCGGTTTCAGAAAGGGAAGCAAGTATATATTGACGATACCATGCTCGTCCTCCAGCGATACCTTTTGCAGAACACCATCAAATACACCGGCGATATGAAGTCCGTTTTTCTGCATGATCCGGCTTCCAAAGCCTAATCGCTCAGGAGAGTCATGATTCCCGCTGATCATGAAAACGGGCTGTCCGAATGCAGTCAATTTTGTCAGGAACTCGTCGAGCAGCTCCACCGCTTCAACGGAAGGCTGGCTCTTATCATAGACATCCCCAGCGATGAGGACACCATCCGGTTTTCCCTCGTCGGTTATTCGCAAGATCTGTTCCAGTATGTATTTCTGATCATCAATCATATTAAATTCATTGACGCGCTTTCCGATATGCAGATCGGCAATATGGAGCAGTTTCATTGTATCATTCTCCCGAATTTCTATTCCTTTTCCGGTTTACTCTTCTTATACCTTTCATCTCTCGGTTTTTGTGCATTTCCGATATGGCCCAAGCGTTTCCAAAGAGACAGCACCGGGTATTTTCCCATGAATGCAAAGCACCTGAACCCTCCGTTGTGTAATTCCCCATCATCTTGATGCTTCTCGGGTTGTGATATAATTCATAAATTCAATCTTTCACAGGAGAACTTTGTATATTTTAATTATGCTTCCATACCGCAAATAATACAACGAATTCAACCGATAAGTTGATTATTTTTTAGAAAAATAGCGTTATTTGTAGTTGCAAGCCTTTCTTCTTTACTTTTCCCTTCCTTTATTAACTCGGCATTATGTGTTTCGAGATTGGATAAAACCGTTAATTCATTTATCGATGCAAAATCTCTTATATTATTTTTCTTTGCCAATTCTACATTAGCCTGTCCCCATTGTTTCGCCGTACAGCCGAAAAGCGCTACATTTAATAAATCGGCTTCGTCCGCATAAGCAAGCCATTCTGTCTGTTTTGTATAATCACTCTGTGGCAGTACATATTTTTATGATATCAGCAGCCCGTGCATCCCCACCTTTAGCTTTTGCCATATCAGTGATGCAAATATAATCATCCATATTAAATGAAGCTATGGTAACAGAAATGACCTGTACTAAATAAGGCCACTGAAAAAGTCAAAGAAGCCACTGCTTTTTAGGCAATGGCTTCTTATCCCCAATATTGGGTTATTTTCTCTACTTTAAATTCCAATTAAACTTATTCGTAAATTTGTTCTATTTCATTGCGAACCGTGTCCGCAATAGCGCCTGTCCCTCCTAAAAGTTGGACCGTTGTGGTATTTTGCTTGTTATCCCCCAGATACTGCTTAACATAAGCGGAAAGCGGGTCTCCGACAAACAGTATCGGGCTGTTGAATTTGGCGGCTACAGCTGAACCGGACAGCGCATCCGGGAAATCCTTACCCGTAGCCAGAAATACTCTTTCCGTATTTGCCCCAAAATTCTTTGCCACCAGAACCGCCGTTTCATAGATGTCACTGCCGCTGATGCGCCGGGCGTTGGTAAGTTGACTCAGTACATTGTTGCTGACGGCACTTGGGTTTCCAACCACAATGGTCTCCGTAGGTGCTATCGTTTGCAGCGCCGTTTGAATAACAGCCGGCAGGGAATTCGGCTGGGTCAGTAAAATGGGAATCCCCTGATAGGCGGCTTGAGGCGCAACCACCAGCGCGTCATGGAAATCCTGGCCAGTCGTTATGACGACCTTGCCCTTATAGCCAAGCTCCGCGGCAATTTTGGCCGCTGTTGCATACCGGTCGGTACCGCCGATCCTTTGCACAGTGTAATTCTGTTTCAGTTTGCTCTCAATCGCCTCGGATACAGCGCCGCTGCCGCCCAGAATAATGACCTTTTTCACTCCCAAGCGGGTAATTTCCGCTGCCGTGGCAGGGGTCAGCGTCAGACGGTTGGTAAATAAAATGGGCGCGTCGTATTTTTTGGACAGGGGCGTTCCTGTGAGCGCGTCGGGATAGTTGTCCTCTCTTGTTAAAATGATGGTTCCGGCACCGTTTGGCCAGCCCTCTTGCGATACCGCAATTGCTGTTCCTATTCGGCTTGCTCCGCTCAAACGATCCGTTTTGGAATACGTCCCCGAACCGATGGTAACCATGTTGGATATGGGGGAAGATATAGGCTGTACGTCCGGCCAGCCCTCGTAGTAATCGTAGTAGACGCGGAGCTGGTAGGAATAAATATGGCTTTTAATATCGACGGAGGTCAGGGTACCTTCGTCAATGGGATCGAAGGTAATTGCAAAGGTTCCGGCGCTAACGGGCGCTTCGCCGTCCTCGCCGCCGGTGTAAACATTAATATATCCGCCGCCGCCGAACTCTTCCCAGGAACCGTCGTCAACCTTCACCGAATACTCCCAGAAAACAGAACCGCCGCCGGGGGCCTCGCTGTCGAGATTGAGAACGCTCTGGGGGAAATAGACCTGGGCTTCAAAATATGGCCTGCCGTCATCATATGTCTTTAACGCGATGTTCTGGATAGAAGGAGCTTCTAATGACGAAGGAACACCTTCCGGCAAATCTGCAAATGCAGTGATCGGGAATAGTGCGGTAACGAGAAGTGCCACAATTAATAGCAGACAAGTCCTAACAGACGGTTGTTTCATGATAATCCTCCTAAAAATAATATAGACTCTCGGCATTCACCGAGGCAGATAGCACAAACCTTTGCTTGTACCATCCCTATTGATTTCTCCTGCTTTCGGGTAGTGGGATTTCATTTATTACACGATGCCGTATGCTTTGTGTTGAAACATGCTTAAAAACAAGAGTAGTTACTTGGGCGTATGCTTAATCTCAATCGTATACGCAATGCTTCCAGAGGCGCTACCTTCTTCAGGATAGCTGATCGAAGCGGTTTTGGTGAAATTTTCCGAGCCCATCACTGCATTGTTGTTGGTGAAGGGCACTTGGAAAAGGTAATTCCCATCTTCCTGTTTGTAATCTTGGAATAATTGTTCCGCCATAAAGTTGACAAAGCTGTATTCATCGGACGATTTTTGATCAAGCTCGAGGTTATACCAGACTTCCGTCTGCGCTCCGATGGTATCCACTTGGACATCCACCGTTTTACTGTCGCAGGGAGAGAAGTTGACAAACTTCATATTTACCGGATATTTGTTGGGATAATCAATTCGTGTCGTATTTGGCGAGCTGTTGGAATAGCTTACATATTCGCCCTCGCCTTTTCCGGTAAACACTTTTTCGTCGTTTTCATCCAGCCAGGACAGTTCCACTTTGCCCTTTAACGTCATTCTTTGATTGGCGATGCCGGAATGCAGCGAGACGTCGTAGTTTACAGTGAAGGTCATCGCATCCTTAAGCTTCTGCAGGTACTTCCGGGAAAAGTCCTGGGAGACCTGAAAATCCGAGGTAAAAATCAGCGCGCTCTGAATCAATGACACTGCCGGTCCCATTGCTTTGTAATTATGCTCTTCTCTGATTTCTTTAATCTTCTTGTCTGCAGCACGGACCATCCAGTCGGAAAACGTATCCAAATAAGGTTGGATAGAGATATCCACTCCCAGAGTTTGAGCTTCTTTTAAAATCTTCAAAGAAGCGTTCATTACCGGGATCAGTTTATCGACATCATTTTTGTAGGAGGCGATCAATTTATCGGCTTTCTTGATATTTCTCAGCTGCAGAAGCCCGGCATAATAAAAGGCTTCCTGGTTCTGGTCCAACAGAGCAACTTCACGGCCTGAGGCCAAAAGCTTGATGATCAAATCCTTCTCCGGCTGAACCACATTTTCAATGTACATATCCAGGGCCCGATTTCTTACCTCCGACGCATTTTCGCCATCTTCATCCTTACACATAAAGGTATAATCCGGTGGCACAGGGGGGGCGGATATCGGGGTCTTGAGAAAAGCTTTAGCTTCTTTTACGGCTTCTTTGTACGACTCTGCAGCCATTTCAGCCGCCTGCTGAAATTCCCCTTCGCTTACCGGTGTATAGAGAATATAGGAAGAAAAATGGGCTACTTCTACGGAAAGCTTATCCGTTTCTGCTTTCTTGGCAGCAAAGTTCAGATACTTTCCGGACTGATCCCCGAAAAAAACAAAGGATTTGTCCGTACTGGCCTTTGGCCCGGTAATGGACAGGGTAGCCGGAATAATAAATTGCAGGCCTTCGGGCTGTAAAACGACACCGGCATTCAGCTGGCCGGAAACCATGTCTGTGCTGATATCTCCAGCCAATTGCATGGAAATCGTTTCGGCATACGGCAGGGCATTTTCCGGAATATCCAGGCGCCAGACATTTCCTTCCGTATCTTTAAGCTCCAGAAAGACCGGATCGCCCAGAGGCACATAGCGGACGGAAACTTTGTGTGTTTTATCCAGGGTTAGAGCGGCATTCCCTAAAGAATAATATGAACTCGCTTTGTCGTTATTGCTGGTTTCCTGATCTGCCAAAGTAACCTCTTGCTTTTCAATGAATTTTTTCAGGTCATCATCCGTTGTTTTTTTAGCTGATGTTTTCGCGCAGGAACAGGCAGTCATTAGCATGGCAACAGATAAGAAAACACAGACTATTTTTTTAATTTTTGCAATCATTCCACAGCTCGGATTACTCATTTTTAATAATTCTATACTTGCCAATAACGGGAAGTTCTTTTGCCTTACCGTTTAAGGTATGAATCAGGCCCAGAATTGCAATAATTAATATCGCCAGCGAAAATAACGGCAAGAGAAGCCAACCTAAAACAGGGATAAATGACAAAATGACACTTCCGGCAACCCCCATGATTAACAACAATAATCCCTGATTGGCATGGAATTTTCCGAATGGTGAATCTGAGCAAACGATAAGCGGCAGAAAGAAAATAATATATGCCAGAGCTGAAATCACTTTGTTTTTTTCAATATCTTCCGCTGTAAATTGAGTTGGGTTTTCTTGTTGATCCATAAATATCCTCCTCTTCTGTAATCATATAAAATCATCTAACTTCGACGAAACCAGGCATATTTTTATTCAAAGCGGATATCCGAAAGTATTTTCGCATAATCTGCCGAGAGTGAATCAAAGGAACCTGCTAAATCGCCAAAAGTAATCGCATAGACGTCTGCGCCCACATAAAGATAGACATATTCATATTTCATCTGCATGCTACTGACCGTACAGGTGAACATGATTTTTTGGGCGTCGATTCCTCCTATACTTATCTTCTCTGATTGACCAATGTACTTGACATCACCAAAGGATCGTTCGAAGTATCCTTTGGCTTCCTGTACAACATCCCCAAGAGTTTTTCCACTAAAATTTTCTTTTTTAACCATAAAGCTGGCCGTGTTTTTCATATATTGGACCTGGAGAACGGAACCGGTTACCGGCTCCCAGCCGGAGGGTGGCGTAATCTGAATTTTCGTTTCTGCTGTTGTGGCCGTTGTCGGTGAAGTTTGCTGGGCGCTTGGTTCGGATTTTCCTTGACTTATCGGTTTTTGGTCCTGTACAGGGGTTTTTTGAGAGCCGCAGGCTGAAAGAGCAGCCATTAAAATAAAGCAAAGACAAAGCATCATTAGTTTTTTCATTGCGGAAATTCTTCTTTTTTGTAAAGTAACCGAATCGCTATTGCGCCGGTTTTTCCATTGTAATTGTCGCTGTATTATTGCCTTCCACAATGTTCAGGCAAGCATTAGCCCACTCGCCTTTAGCATTATAAGCCCGAAAATCACTCGAAGAAACGCTTGTGCTTTCATCCACATCTTTCGTAAAGCCGTTCAGCTTAAGCAATTTGATATAATCTTCAAAAATTGCTTTATCCACATGTTCCAAAGAAACCGTGACACTCT
Source organism: Dehalobacter restrictus DSM 9455 (assembly GCF_000512895.1). Lineage (NCBI taxonomy): Bacteria > Bacillati > Bacillota > Clostridia > Eubacteriales > Desulfitobacteriaceae > Dehalobacter > Dehalobacter restrictus. The sequence goes on along the minus strand of NZ_CP007033.1, from coordinate 909,243 downwards.
TGTTATTGTCATTGACAACATCCACGATCCTTCCTACCAGTTCGGGAACGCCTTCCATATAGTTTTCCGGCCAGGACGCAGCATCGGTCATATCGACGGCCGTAGCGGATTGGCCGGAAGCGTCACCGGTACCGAAGGAGATCGTACCTTCCTTGGCGGTAACATTATAGGTGAAAACCGCTGTTGAACCGTTTGCCGCCTTGCCGCTGTGAATCAAACTTTCCTCGTCGGCCACACTCAGCTCCCCGGTATATCCCCTTTTTTTCATTTCGGCAATATAGGCTTGGGCATCTTCTTTCGCCATTTCGGAAAAAGCCACTGTACATTGCCCGGTACTGTCATCCTTCAACACGGCGCTGATCTTGCCTTTTAATCCCGGTAGATTTCCCATGCTATCGGTAGGCCATTTTAAATTTTCTCCGACATCCAAGTCGCTATTCGTACTTTGGGCCGCATTTCCTTGGCTTTGCGCCTCACTGTTTTCATCAATTTTACTGCCTGATCCACAAGCCGTCATCATAAACGCCATACATACGATGATCACCACAGTAACAAAATACCTTATTGTTTTCATTTACTCACCTTGACTTTCCAGTTCTTTTTAAGAAGCGCTAATATCACACAATAACCGCTTACTTCATAAGCATCACCGCTCCATGAGATATATGATCATTGCTTTCAACTACCGGGAAAAAAACGGCGCTTTCATAACCGTCACTATAATCCGGGACGAAGTCATCCCTCACAAACATGGAGAGATGCTCAACTAGATTTTTCAGTAACGTTGTTTCCCCTAAAAAGATGTCTTCCACAGCTTCCAGCACAGCAGAATTCTCATTGGTAATGCGGCTTAGAAAATTGATTTTTCCCGCTTGTACATCGTCAGGCTTTATGTTTGCTCTTTGCAACAGGATATGATTGGCCATGATCAGTATGCCGTTGCGTTCAAAAATGGCAATAGGATAAGGAAAATTACCAATTACCTGAAAATGCAGTCCCTCGTTTTGAATTAACAATTGCATGCTTTTTATTAAGCTGTCCTGAATCTTAACCTTCACACCTTCTTTTCAATGTTTTTTTGCATCTGAATTAGATCTTCGAGAAGTTTCTCCTTGCTCTTTTTTTCACTCACTACTCACCACCTCATTTCATAAAAAGCCCCTTTTTACCTCATGGTAGTAATTTTCAGAAAATAAATATAGTTAATATCAACCTGACTTTAGTAAATATATTGCTCAATTAAAAAAGCTCCCGTGTTCTTATCACAGACACGGAAGCCTTTATCCTATACTTTTTTATTTTTATCCAAGTGTTTTTCGGTATTGTGATGGTGTCATTCCTACCTTTTCCTTGAACACCCTGGCGTAATTTCCATTGTAATTCAAACCGCAGGCAGAAAAAGCTTCGCCAATAGATAGATTCTGATCGCAAAGCTTCTCCTTCAGCTTATTTATTTTAACGTCCTGATAATAGCTGAAGGGAGTCATGGAAGTATACCTTTTGAAAAGACGGGAAAAGTGATATCGACTCAGATTTACCGACCTTGCCGCCTTGTCCAGATCAAATTCTTCCAGCCAATGACTTTCTATATATACCTTCGCTTTAACCATTTCTTCTTTACCATTATACAGCTTGGATGTAACAAAGACATGGACGACATAGGCCAGTCGATTATGATCATCAAAAATAGGAAAACAAGTGATGTTTTGGAAGCTCATGTCAAAGCAAAGCTCGCCTACCTCAAATCGATTAATAATTTCTTGAATTGGCATTTCTAAATCTTGAAATTGTACGGTTTCACCTTGAAATGACTTTAATATTTGTTCTCTTGCTCGTTCTTCCCATTTGTCGATAACTGGATCTTTCAATACATTAAATTTTCCGATTAAATGATCTTTCGAGGGTATATGCATTAGCCTTAATGATGCTTCGTTAGTTAAAACCATCGTCCCGTTCGGTGAATAAACTTGAATCGGATAAGGAAAAAATTCTATAATCCTTGAAAGCATCTCTTCATTTCCACCCCAGGATTGAAAAGGACGGCCAATGTCCTTTGGACTTTCTTCCATTACTTTATATCTGCCATCTCTTGGTTTGGCAGTGTCGTTGGGAATGGTCCAGACCTTGCCAAACTGGACAGCTCCTGCTATCATATCCTGTTTGCATAGATATTGCACACGTCTTACAGATACTCCCCACTTTTCCGCAGCTTCCCGAACTGTCATGTAGTCCATAAAATCACGTCCTCTATTTTAGATAAGAACATATAGACAAATATGTTATTGGTTTCCAGTATAATACGTGAGTGCGTATTATACCAGAGATTTTCATTCAACCCATCGCCGGTCCGTAAGCGTAAACTCTAGCAGCGTAAAAAGGAGCCCACTGTAAACCAGAAGGCCCGCGTCATATAAAAATCATTCGTTACTTTTGCATTGCAAACGCGGTACTCGGCACAGCTCCGGAGCATTTGCCGGCAACAGCTGAGTTACCCAGTCTGGTTGTGTCCGATCCAGGTTGGGTGCAGTGGTTAAGACATAGACCAAATACCGATACGGATTCAGGTTGTTCTCCTTGGCTGTTTCAATCATACTGTACATCACCGCACTGCCTTGTGCACCGCTGGGCGTATTTGCAAACAGAAAGTTTTTGCGGCTCATAACAAACGGTTTTATGCTTCGTTCTGCCCGATTGTTGGAGAGTTCCAATCGACCGTCCTTCAGATACTGGATAAGATGTGGCCACTGTTCCTGCAGATAATGCAAAGCTTTTCCCAGAGCGGACTTTGGGGCCGCATTTTTCGTCTGTGCCCATGCCAAAAAAGCATCCAAAACCGGTTTTGCCAGCTCCAGCCGCTTGGTATAGCGTTCTTCCGGAGAAAGAGCTTTTAGCTTTTTCTCAATTGCAAATAGCTCGCTGCAATATCTCTGCCCAATTATTGCAGAAGATTCTTTTTGCTCGGATTTCGGCAAGGAATTGACTGCCTCGTCAAATTTGCGCCGCGCATGGGCCCAGCAGCCAACTACCGTTATGTTTTCCGGCAGTGTGTAATAGGATTGGTAGCCGTCCGCATGCAAATATCCGGAGAAACCTTCTAAAAATCTTTTGGGGTTTTCAGCTTTCCGATCCGGTCTGTATTCATACAATACAATCGGTTGCTCTGTATCCCCGCCGGTTCTGTACAACCACATGTAGCTTTTAGCCTGTGCCGTCTTGCCGGGTTCATGCAATACCTGCAAGGTGGTTTCGTCCGCATGAATAACATGATGTTGTAGAAGCAGTCGGTGCAGTTCCTCATACACAGGCTTTAACCAATCTTCGGATGCTCTTAATATCCAACTGGACATGGTCTGGCGGGATAGCATCACGCCGCTTCGGTTCAGTTCTTGTTCCTGCCGGTAAAGAGGAGAGCCCATCACGAATTTCTGGGTCATGATGTGGGATATCGCTTCGGGTGATGCAAAGCTTCCGGAGATGACAGGTTTATCTTTCTGCGTTTTTAACACAGGTGTTTCCAAAGCCTCTACTTTACAGGTCTGGCAGGCATAGCTGAAATACCAATCCTCATGGATTTTTACTTGTGCCGGAATAATCACCAGGCTGCGGCGGACTTCCTTGCCAATTTCCTGCATGACCGTGTCACAGGCGGAACAAATCCGCTTATCCTCCGGCAGACGATGCTCGACCACTTCAACGGGAACATCATCTGGCAGGATTTCCTCAAGGCTGCCCGATCGCTTTTTGCGGGTATGGGCGGCAACCGCTGTTTTCTCCGGTGGCTCAACTTTGGTATACGCCTCCGCCTCGTTAAAAAGAAGGCTTAATTGGTCCATGACTTCTTCATGTACTTTCTCAGAAGAAGATCCAAAGCGTTTTTTCTAGCCCAGGCGTATCTGCTGCATAAGCCACTCAATCTGTCGGCTTTGCTCTGCCATCTGCTCCTTAAGGGCTTCATATTCTGAACGTGAAATGGTGATCATTTCAGCGTTATTTATTTCATCTTTCGGCGCATTTTTCATGGTTAAATTATACCATAAAACATGCCGATTCTCCAGTGTTTTCAATGCTTTCAGGCTTTTTTAGACCATGCTTAAGCCTGCTGCCAGCCGATGCGCTTTGGGCTGTTCCACATTTAAGCCTTCCATGAGCCACCGATACTGCTGAGGAGTAAGCGCCTTCGCTTCGTCACCACTCCTAGGCCACTGGAACCTGCCGTTTTCTAGCCGCTTATACAGGAGAACAAACCCATTGCCTTCCCAATACAGGGCTTTTATCCGGTCACACCGGCGGCCACAAAACAGAAACAGGATGCTCGAAAACGGATCCAGCCGGAACTTTTGCTGGACGATACTGGCAAGACCGTCAATCCCACATCGGAGATCGGTGTACCCGCAGGCAATATAGATGGCGTCAGCTCCGGTAAAATCATTTAGCATGTCTTCAGCGCGCGACAGACCGCCTCAATGGTTCCTGCATCAGCACCGGTGTAGATGTCGGCTTGTGCATTTCCTATGCGTACAGTTACCGCTACGTCCTGGCTGCTATTCTGACGTTCTACAGGAACTCTGGCAAAGTATGGCTCTTGCTGCGCAGTTAATGCCTGAAATACGCGGCGTTGCCAGTAGTAATATGTTTTTTCGGGTATTCCTTGTTCCTGACACCATTGTTTGACGCTTATTCCGCTGTTCCGGCAGGATGAGATCCGCTCGCTCCACTCGGCCATGCGTTGTTTTGCACTTAAGACTTGCAGGCTCTGTTCCATTTGAGACACTCCCTTTCTATCTGAGTGTCTCCCTTAGACTCTTTTAGGGATACTCAGATACTTTGGGATATTTTCTTATTCTGCCGATTCACTGACAATCCGCCGCTATAGTTTACGCTTACACAAAAACAAAAAGGCAGGATTTCCCTGCTGTAAAAAAACATCAAACCCGCATGAATAGCGGGTTCTCGGAAAAATTTTGAGAAGTTTGGTAATGAAAGATGTCATATTACTGAATGATAGACATCATTCAGATGGTAGGTATGGACCGTCTTTTTGCTATTTCATTGTATACTCGAACAAATCGGATACGAAAATCTTCTGCTTGTTCAGGATGATGATCCAACCAGCACTTGAAAATATTGCTTCCTCCTCGTCCCCAAAACTTTTTTTGATTATTAAACCAAGCTTTCATCTTGTTCCTATCATCGTAGCGCCCATTTGTCTGTTTTGATAGTTCTTTTTCGAATACTTGCTTTGTATATCTTAAATCATTTTGCCAAAAAACATGATCAGGAGGCATATCCTCCAACAACTGACGAAAAACATTTTCAGGATTAGCATTACCAGGCAAACATAAAACATTGGACGCCGCTTTTGAAGGTTTCTTATCACCATCCAGGACTATAATACTGCTATTAAATTCCGAGATATTCTTCTCTGCAAGAGAACTTAAAAAATCGCCGCCAAATGTCGCAGCACAAAAATTAAGATACTTTGTTTTTTGAGGCCCAAGTATTCTTTTAATAAACCAAGAAGCTTCCGCATCTTCACAATACAAATTTATTTTTTGAAGCGGTGAGCGGGAAATAGTAGCCATATTCAAATCGCTCCTAATGCGTTGCATTTGAGGCGCTACTATTAAATCTAGCTTTCCATAGACATTGGTAAAATACAGCACCTCTGTATCACTATTATTATGCTGTCTTTTATCAATAATATGTTCTAAGGTGTCCAAAGAATGTGTTGTAAATACAAATTGCAAATTATATTTCCCCGCAAGCTTATAAAACAGGTCTACCAGATTTGTCTGCGCTGCAGGAAATAAAGTTGCATCAAATTCATCGATTAAAAGAATGCCTCCTTTGTATTCATCACCAAGTTTTGCCTTCAGACGATCAAAGGATATGATTGCACCTAAAATTTGGCCAATATTATCTTGACCAGCAGAGTTTGCGAAGTAATCATATTTTTCTGAGTTTACAGCTAAAGTATCTTTTTGTAACTTAGAAGTTATCTGTATCGGAGATATTTTTTCCTGCGGGAAAAATATCTCTTTATACCATTTATTGAATATCTCAATTTCAGATTCAGTGAGAGTAGGTTTTGACTCAGTGATTTCACGCAATTCCCCAATTGGATATGTACGCTTAAGTCCCAAGTATATTACCGGATAATCTAAATTCCCCTCACCTTTCCCTCTCGTTTTCCCTACTACCAAGCGAATGTGTGATGTATCATGCTGAGCACGCTTATAGGATTTTATATATTCAAGGTTCTTACCAAAAAGAGTTGAGTCAAAAAACTCAATTTGATACTCATGCTCTCCTGGTAAGTCATTATTTTTTGAGAACTTAAAGATATCGGAGAACTTAGTTGAAAATGGCTTGTCAAAAATGGTCTTTTCATCTTTTAAACCAAAGGGTTGTCCAATCATTCCTAATAAAGTAGATTTACATGTAGCATTTTGTCCAGCAATAACTGTGATTTTTCGCCCTAAGGGGATAGATAATTTTTTCATTGCTCTGAACTGTTCTATATACAAAGATTTTATCATTTACATTACATCCCCCTGTTAATGTAGCTATTCTATCGTAATCGCTGAATATTTACCTTCTGGAATTATAAAATTGTTACTAAAAGCCAGCATTTCACTGCCTTTTACTTTCTGAGATGCGGTGTAGCTTAATGTTAGCAACCTTTTTTCAACATCACGGTACATTTCAATAATTTTGGGAGTATAGTCATATGTCAACATCCATTTGCAGTTCAAGCGCTGGATATATCGAGATAATTCAACATGATTGTCATGTGTATAATGATTTACATATAAGGCCGAACCTTGATTGTAATACGGCGGGTCAAAATATATTAATGTATGGTCATCAATGTCAGGTAAAATCTCATCAATGAAAGTAATCGAATCTGAGCAATGAAGTGAAATTCTATCACGATATAAAGCAATTTTTTCGATTCTTTTAATTAGATCGTCCTTATTAAACCTTACATCCATCTTCCATTCGCCTGTTTGGTTTTTGCCTCCAATAACCCCACCTTTGATAATCCCTGATCTATTCGTTCTATTCAAAAAAAACGTCGAAAAGGCTAGATCTAAAAACTCCGCCTGTTCTTTTTCTTGCTGAACAGCTTTTTGATTTTCCCATTCAACCATAGTTATTGCTGTTTGTTCAATCCTGCTGCATAATTCCTGTGTGTTGTTTAAAACACAATACCAAAATGCATAGATTGATCTGTCAATGTCATTTATTATGATTTGGTTTACAGACTCATTAAACAACAAATAGAGCGCTACACTCGCGCCCCCTGCGAAAGGCTCAACATAGGTCCCGCCCTGTATATCATTCTTAATAACTGCATCTTTCACAAATCCAGCCAGTTTACGCTTCCCGCCTGGATAGCGCAATGGCGAAGAAAACTGCACCATAAATTACCTCCAAACCTGCTCTATGAATGTCCATATATCATCCCAAGCAGATTTCAGATCTGTCGAAGATGGTGTCACGTCTTTGTTATGTATATATGAGTGAAATGTTCTTATAGATTGCGTTTGGTTTTCACTTGCGGTCATCTGCCGTATAGCTCTGAGTTCATGCTTTGTCAAAATCTTGTTTATTTCAAAATAAGCCGCAACAGCATTTATTTTATACGCCAGAGTACTGTCCACATTTAATCTCGAATCAATGAGGCTTTTATTCGTAATAAAACAATCTACGCTTAATTCTATAAACACTCTAAAAAGCACCGACACAGCATTAGGGTAATCATCTACTGCAAGAGCTTTTAATTCATTGAAAATTTTTAATATCCTTGCATGTGTAATAGTTAACTTATGAGGAGAAGGAATAAGAGTTTTCCTGTTTATATGATAACTGTCCCCTCTCTTCGAATTATGGTTTGCATTGGATGCTTGTTGATTAGCAGATGAAGATTGCTGCTTGCTATCTGTATTTTCATTATTATAATAATTATTGCCGGATGAATTAGAAGCTTTATAACCTCCACCTTGACTGTTATTGGCTTCTCTTGTATTCTCGGAAATCTGCTCATCAGAAGATTCCATATTTTCTTGCATGAGTCGTTGTTTTAACGATTCTATGTATTCAATACGATCTTTTTTTCGATATATATCCCCGACACTAAGGTCTTCATAAATCAGGTCATAAAGTATCATTAGCAAAAATGGATTAATCCCATTTTTTAGTTGAAGCTTGTCACCACTAATCTCAAGTCCATAATTTCACGGATATCAGGGTCTCCTATGAGACGGTCAAAGTTGGTTTTCTTGATATTTCCTAACCCATCCTTTATAGATTGAGGAACATCAGCTATGAGCCGTAATTCATCTAAAAAGGACAACCTCATATCTGGCTTTCCTTCAGCAATTACACGAAACCGACTGGTTTGCTGCCCATCCCAACTCACAGTGCCAGAACCCTCATTTTGACCTGTATGTTTCAATCGCACCCATTCATTGATTTCATCTTCATTCTCTAAAACAACACACTGAATATTCTTCAATATATCTTTGTCAAAAGATATATTGATTAGTTGGAATTCCTTCTTCAGTTTAGGAAAATCAGATGGAATCAGAGCCGGCTCATTTATCAGCTTTAAAGTCGTTATGCGCCGATTTCCCTCACGTACGACCCACTGTTTGTTATGAGGTTTCACAAGAACAATGTCGCTGGGATTTAATCCATAAAGAGCAATATGTTTAGCTAGAGTAACTAGTTTATCCTGCTGGTCACGAACCATAGCGTCAATAGCTTCCGATTGATGCTCCACAGGATTAAACCGCGGATTACTGGAATTAAGTAATAGATTAGTAATATTAATGCTTTTATAAATCGGATTACTCATATCCAAATTTCCCCTTAGTACTTATTCCAGTTTTTTCGCTGATCATCTGGTTTTTTTGCATCAACAGGTATTGCCCATGCATTGCCCAGTCTAAATGCTCCCTCTATTCGTTTCTGAGAACACAAAACTTGTACACGTCGGTCTGACAATCCCCATTTTTGAGCGGCATCTTTTACACTTATGTATGCACCCACGTCAGACACCTCAATTTCCAAAATAATCTAATTATATTATATGCGTAGGTGCGAACAAATGCAATGGTTAATCAGTTGAGAATTCGACAAAAACTCTCAATGGTTCACAGAATATTAATTGTCCCGCTTATTATGGCAAATTCGCCATATTTAGAATGATGTACAGTTGTTTTTTTAATATAAGGGCCTGACTTCTAATGCAAACTTTACGAGGATTTTCTATGCTGGACTTCCTCAAAAACCTCCTTGCTTATAATCGCTTCGTGATTATTCTCCATAAGATACATAGGCGACTCACCGTTGTTTTTTACCTGTTTGTGAGTCAGGCAATTTTCAACATAGCTCTTTTGGGATAATATAGTTCCAATATATTTTTCATTGCAAAGGATCCGGTCAATGGTGGAAGTGCTCCATTCAGACTTTCCCGTTACCGTTTTTATGTCATTCTTTTCAAGGTAAGATTTAATCTTGCGGTAGCCATAGCCTTTCAGGTATAAATCATAAATGAGCCGGACTATTTTGGCTTCTTCTTCAACGATAACCAATTTGCCATTCTCATCTTTTGTGTAACCGAGGAAGTTGGTATGGTTCAGCTTGACATGCCCTTTTTCAAAGCTGCGTTGAATTCCCCACTTGATATTCGCACTCTTTGACTCACTTTCACTTTGAGCAACAGCTGCAGCTGCGGTAATGATTTTTCGCATTCGCCAATCAGACGAATCCAACCTCTCCATTTCAAAGTAAATTGTAATACCTAAACCAAGGAGTTCATTAAAGCTCCGTAAAAAGGGAAGAGTGTTTCGCCCGAAACGACTGATAGACTTGGTAATGATATAATCAATTTTTCCGGCGCGGCAGTCTTTCATCATACGGTTGAATGCGGTTCTGTTATCAAAGCGCGTACCTGATGCCTGCTCAGAATAGATATCTGCAAGTACCCAGCCCTCATGATTGTTGATGTAATCTGTATAATATCGAATCTGTGAATCCAGACTGGTTTGTTGTTCTTCATAAGCTGTGCTGACCCTGCAGTAAGCGGCGACACGTAAAACTTCTTTTTTGATAGACGGTATTTCAATGACTATATTGTTATTCATTTGAAATGCTCCTTTCTATGCTTACAAAATAAAAAGACATGACAGTTAACGAGCCGTCATGCCGAAGTTATATTTTTATTGCTGATATATAAAGTAAACTACATTTTCTTGTGCGCTTTTCACAAGAAAATGTAGCTTTTAACTTGGTGGAGATGATGGGATTCGAACCCACGACCTCTTACATGCGAAGCAAGCGCTCTCCCAGCTGAGCTACATCCCCACTGTTTCAAAACAAAAAACAATTATTCAATTCACATGAATATCATTATACTGAATAATCCTAGTTTTCGCTAGAGTTAGATAATTAAAAATTATGATTCCGGAACTATTTTTTGATAAACACTTCATTCTGACGGAGAATTGCAGATGTGATACACTGTATCCAATAGCGCTTAAAGGAAAAAAGCAGGTCTGTGTGGAATATATTACCTCATCATACTATAGCAGCACTATAGTATGATTGCTTTATTCCTTTACTATTCTATTACACTCGGAGGATGAAAACATGCGTAAACGTCAAGGCCCCCTGTTCATTCTGCTTACTTTGATCCTGACCTTTATCTTCTGGTCAGTCAGCGAACCATTAAGGAATGTTGCCCCGGTCAGACAATACTCCGAGATGGCTGCTTCGCTCATGCTAGTTTGCTTTGCCTGGGTCAATTTTATTTCAACACGTCATCCGCTGCTGGACTCCCTGTTCCATGGCCTGGACAAAAGTTACCTTTACCATAAAGTTTTAAGTATCACGAGTGTTCTTTTGATCTTCGTGCATCGATTTACGCTCGACGCAGGTAAGGGTAATCATTATGGGGAGAACAGGGTGAATTTGGGACCGGGTCCACATGGTTTGAATGGTCCGCCACCAGGAGTGGAAAATGGGGCGGAGCTTTTTTCCGGGATCGCCAACCTGAGCATGCTGCTTTTTATCGTCTTAATCTTGCTTGCGCTGTTCGCCTGGAAAATGAATTATGAAAAATGGAAGAATATTCACAAGCTCTTTTTTATTCCTTATATGATCGGAATCATTCATTATTACGGCAGCTCGGACTATGCCGTTACAGGCTTAAGCGCCCTGGGGCTGTGGCTGAATCTGGTTAATCTGGTCGGTCTGACTTCGGCAATCTACAGTATAGGATTTTATGAAAGAACAGCATTTCAATCCCGCTATGTCGTAACGAACATCCGCACGGTCGCCAAAAATACTCTTGAAATTACCGGCAAAGCCTTTAAAAAAGGAATCCGCTATAAGGAAGGACAATTTACTTTTATCAAGTTTACCGAGGAAGGTAAAAAATTTCCTTCTCATCCGTTCACGATAAGCCAGTCTTTCCGAAAGAATGAGATACAGTTTGCGATCAAGGCTTTGGGAGATCACACCTCTGCTTTACTGGAAAGCGTTCAGGAGGGAGATACTTTTGCCGTAACCTCCCCCCACGGCCGCTTCGATTATAAGGCTGGATCAAACCGTCAGGTCTGGCTGGCCGGCGGAATCGGCATTACGCCATTTCGCAGTTTCTACCAGTCTGCGATCCCTCCGCAATATTCCATTGACCTGTTTTACTGTTATAACAATGAAGCCGAAGGACCCTATTTGGATGAAATAAAAACCCTTGCAGCCGGGAGTGGTATTCGCGTGCATTTGCACGATCTCCAGACGAAAGGGTTTCTGGGTGCCGAAGATATTTGCGAAGCGGTACCCAAGACCGAAACTGTTGATGTCTATTTCTGCGGTCCGGAACCGTTGAGGATCAAACTGGAAAGAGAATTAAAGACCTGCGGACTGCGTATCGGATATTTTCACTACGAGTCTTTTCAGTTCAAATAGGCAAGGACAGCCGACGCCCAAGTGTTCCATCAAGCCGAAATACTTTTTCTTCCAGTTCTCTTACCGGCATGACGTCCATCAGGGAATTGGTAAGGAAAACTTCATCAGCATTCAATAAGTCTTCAGGATAATAAACGCCTTCACTGAACGGTATGGTCAGCTCAAGGGCTTTTTCTATCACGATCCTTCTTCTGATACCGGCCAGGCAGCCGCTTTCCAGGGAAGGCGTATAAAGATGCCCATCCTTTACAAAGAAAATATTGCTTCTAGTCCCCTCCATTATCTGGCCCCTGCTGTTCAACCAGATCCCTTCAAACGCACCGCTGCCCTGCACCGCGCGCAGGGCAGCGGCAGTATCCAGAAAATCTGCGGATTTAATGTAGTTGAGCGGTATAGGGTCAGACCGGTGCTCCGGCATAAACAGGACCCGGACACCCTCTTCATATTGTTCACGAGTATAGGAGACTGCTCTAGTGCTGAAAAGCCACTGGTTATTATGATTATGATTTTGGCTTTGATCGGAAATCAGACTCGGATCTTTCCTGATTTCTGCTCTCAAAGCAACTGGCAGCTGCTCGATTTCTGTTTCTCTTAGGTAAGTCTCGATCTCATTCAGCCATTCATCATAAGCGGGAATGGTGATTCCAAGAAGCTTACCGCCCTTGCTCATCCTCTCCCAATGCAATCCAGGTACGACGATCCCGTCGGCAGTAACCTTTATCGTTTCAAAAACCCCGATACGCTCGATTTTATCGAAGCTTCCGCATTTACTGTTTTGATTTCCCATCAAGCTTAACCCCCAAAACTTCCAGAAGCCTTCCCGCTTTATGGATTGTTTCTTCATATTCTTTTTGGGGGATCGAATCGGCAACAATCCCTCCCCCGGCATGAAGATACGCCGTTTTCTCTTTCAGCAGAATGGTCCGGATCACAATATTTAAATCCCAGGCCCCATCGAAGCCGATATAGCCGATGCTCCCGGTGTAAATACCCCTATTATACGGTTCAAGCTCATCAATGATTTCCATCGCTCTGATTTTGGGCGCACCGGTGATCGAGCCGCCCGGGAAAATGGCTTTGATCAGTTCTTCCGGTTTTAAGGATTTCTTGAGTTTCCCAACGACTGTGGCAACGAGGTGCCAAACAGTCGAATATTTTTCCAGGGTCAGCAGTTCTGTGGTAAGCACTGATCCAAACTCACAGATCCTTCCAAGGTCATTGCGTTCGAGATCGATGATCATCGTAAGTTCAGCCCTGTCTTTTTCACTGTTAACCAGCTTGTCTGCAAGTCTTTGGTCTTCCTCCGGCGTTTTTCCCCTTGGCCGGGTTCCCTTGATTGGGCGCGTTTCAATATTTCCGTCCGGTGTAATCTTAATAAACCGTTCCGGAGAGGATGACAGGATCTGAAAATCGGGATACGGCAAGAACGCAGCAAATGGAGCAGAATTCTTGTGATGAAGCTGCTTATACAAATCCCAGGGGTCTCCTTCATACCTGACACTGAACATCTGAGCCAGATTCGCCTGATAGATATCACCGGCATAAATGTAATCAATGACCCGCTGCAGATCCCTGTAATATTGTTCCTGGGAGACAGCTTTATGAACTTCGGCAAAGGAAATACCGAAAACAGCTAATTCATTTCCTGTGCAGGGGTGCTCTGCTGAACCATTAGCCAAATATTGTTCCTCTACATAGTGCCGGAGGAGCTTCTCCAGTTTATCAAGCCTTTCCTGCGCGAGAGAGGGGTCGCAGCAGCCCTGATCCGTCATGCCGCAGGCCGTCAGACTGTAAGTTCCCGTTGCGTGTTCGTAGACAACAATCCCGTCATACCAGGCCAGCCGCCAGAGCGGCATCCCAAGGTCATCTTTGACCCGTACAGGCAATTCTTCAATCTCATTTTTCAGATCGTAGCTGAAGTATCCGACAGCCCCTCCGGCAAACGGAAAAGGTGCCGCGGAAGGAGCCTGATATTTCAAGACATAGTCGTTCAAAATTGTTAGGCTGTACTGCGGTGCGGAGTAAGCGATCAGTTCCTCGTCTTTGCAGCTCTTTGCGATGCTATACTGATATCTATGAGCGCTGATCTTTAAGAAAGGATCCGCCCCAAAATAAGAATACTTCCCAAGTTCGGTATAACCGTCCCCACTGTCCAAGAAGAAAGGATCTCTGGCATTTTTAAACACCTGAAGCATCTCGAACGGCTTCAGATCTGTGATAAAAGGCCTAACTTGCCAGATATTCTGCTTGATTTCATCTTCATCAGGCGTTTCCTGGGTTTCTGATATTTCTAATTCTGGTGTTTCCAATGTCTTTACTGATCCTGGTATTCCTGGTTTCTGAATTGTTTGTGGTATTACAGATGCTTTTAACGCTTGAATCATCTTTGATTTGCCGTGTTCACTAAGCCACCTGCGGGCATCCTGTACTGCGTTCCGCAGCATTTGATGACCGTTTTCTGTAAGAATAGCCTCCGGATGGAACTGTACTCCTTCAATCGGCAAATAGCGGTGACGGATCCCCATCACCTGACCGTCTTCTGTTTCCGCGGAAATAATAAAGTCAGCAGGTATACTGTTTCTGCGCAGGGCCAGAGAATGGTAGCGGGTTACCGTAAAGGGGCTGGCAATATCCCGGAATACGCCGGATTGATCATGCATGATGCTCGATATTTTGCCATGAACCGGCGTCTTGGCCCGGACAACCTCAGCCTCAAAAACCTGCCCGATCGCCTGATGGCCAAGGCAAATGCCCAGCAGCGGAATTTTCCCCTGGAAATGCCGAATGACTTCCAGCGCAAAGACCGATTCATTCGGTGAGCAGGGACCCGGAGAAATCACAATAAGCTCCGGTTCCAGCTGCTGGATCCAGGCGATCGTACACTCCTCAGGACGCCGAGCGAGTACTTCCTCCCCGAGCTCTCCAAAATACTGGTACAGATTGTATGTGAATGAATCATAATTATCCAAGATGAATATCATCGATAATACTCCTTTGATGCCTTCATTTACATCAGAAAGGAAACATCGCATTTCCAGCCATATTTGCCAGCACTGACAGTGGCTCGGCATAGACACCGAGAACCAGCGTGAGGACCAGAATCAGCAGTAGGGTAACATTGGTTCCGACCGGAACCTTGATTGGTGTGCTGGAGACAGGATCGTTCATATACATGGCTTTAACCACGAGCAAATAGTAATAGACGGAAACCATGCTCATGACCAGACCGAGAATGACGAGCCATAAATAGCCCTGGTTAACGATCGAAGAAAACAAATAAAGTTTGCCGACAAAACCGGCGAGAGGCGGTATCCCTGCCATCGACAGGAGACATACCGTCAGCACGGCGGCCATAAACGGTGAACGCTGGGCAAGCCCTGCATAATCTTTAATCTCTTCACTCCCCGTATTCTGGGAGAATGTGATGACAACCGCAAAAGCACCGATCGTCGCAAACACATACACCATCGAATAGAACGCAACTGCTTTGATCCCAGCGGAACTTATGGCGATAATTCCCGTGATAATATAGCCGGCCTGCGCGATACTTGAGTACGCAAGCATTCTCTTGATATTGGTCTGCGGGATGGCAGCAATGTTTCCGATGACCATCGTCATCGCAGCCATAATCGCCAGGATATACGTCCATTGTCCGCTGTAGCTTGGCAGTGCTTCAATCAGGATACGGGCCAACGCTGCAAAAGAAGCCGCTTTGGAACCGGTGGCGAGGAAGGTGGTGACAGGTGTCGGCGCACCTTCGTAGACATCCGGTGACCACATATGGAAAGGCACCAGCGAAACTTTAAAGCCAAGTCCTGACAGCAGGAAGATGATTCCGACGAGAATCGCCGGTGACAATCCATCCATCTGCTTAATGCTTTCAGCAATATCACGGATCACAAACGTACCAGTCATGCCATAGACCAGGCTTAAACCGTACAGCAGGATTCCGGAGGAAACGGCACCGAGAATCAGGTATTTGACCCCGGCTTCAGAGGACTTCAGATCGGTCTTGTAGCCTGCCAGGATGTAGAATGAAATTGTCATGGTTTCCAGCGCGACATAAAGTGTCAGCAGGTCTCCGGCGGAAACCAGCACCATCATGCCCAGCGCAGCAACGAGGGTGATGATATAGAACTCATAGTTGCCGCCCATTTTCCTGACATACACCGTGGAGGTCAGGATGACCAGAACGGCAGCTATCAGGAACAGCTGTTTAAAGAACACGGCAAAATCATCGACGATGAACATGCCGTCCATCACACTGGTATTCTGTCCATAGCTTCCGAAACTGTATACGAGGATCACCGCAAGTCCCACGGCAATGACGTAACCAAGTCTATGCCGTTTTTCTTTGGACAGGAACAGGCCAATGGCCAGAACTACCAGTCCAAGGAGTGCCGTTGCAATTTCAATGGTAAATAAAGAAAAGTTTATATTCATTACAGGTTACCTCCTATCTGGGAGCTAGCCTCGACCAGTCTTTCAGCAATAGGCGTTATCCCTGAATTGACCATATCCATCAGCAAGGATGGGAATAAACCGAAGATGACAGTGAACGCGACCAGAACGATGACCGGAATCATATAGGAGCCTTTGATATCTATTTTTCCGTCCCATTCTGTCTTGCGTGGTCCAAACAGTACATTGGCTGCCATTCTGAGGACATAGACGGCTCCAATAATAATTCCCGTCAGGGCCAGAATCGCAGGAATCCTGATGGCCGGTTCGCTAAAAGCACCCATAAATACGGTAAACTCAGGAACAAACGTAATTAAGCCCGGCAGTCCGGCCGAAGCCATCGTCGCTACTAGGAACACACCGGCTAGACGCGGCATCTGATGTGCGACCCCTCCGAGATCAGGGATATGCCTAGTTTTCGTTTCAGCATAGATATAGCCGACGACCGAGAAGAACAGGGCCGCCATGATGCCATGCGCGAACATATTGGCAACCGCACCGTTCAGACCAATCACATTAAGCGATGCGATACCGATCAGTACGAAACCCATATGGCTCACGCTGGAATATCCGACGACATATTTCATGTCTTTTTGGGCCAGGCTGATGAACGCCGCGTACAGCACGTTGCAGACAGCCAGGATTGCAATCAGCGGCGCCCAGAATTTAGCACCGAGCGGGAAGATAAAGATACCGATCCGGATAAGACCATAGCCGCCAATCTTTTTCAGAACACCGGCGTGAATCATGGAAACCGCAGTCGGCGCACCGGCATATCCGTCCGGTGACCAAGAGTGAAACGGAAACATGGAGATCAGGGACGTGAAGCCAAGCGCCATCAAGCCAAAGATCGCAATCTGAAGGTTTCTGGAGAAGTTCAGCGTGGCGAGCTTTTCAATATCAAAGGTCGGCGTTCCAAGCATATTGCCGGCCAATACATACATCCAAATCAATCCGGCCAGAAGGAAGGCGCTTCCGATCAGTAGATAGATCGTCAGTTTCATACCGGCGTATTCTTTGTTGACATCTTTTGTTTTGCTGCCGCTTCCCCAGATGATCACCATGATGTAAATCGGAATGACCACCACTTCATAGAACAAGAAGAAGATAAACAGGTCCCTGGCAATAAAAGTTCCCATGACACCGGCAATCAGGATCAGCAGCAGGATATAGAACTCTTTGGCTCTTTTCTCGATACTCCAGGAACGGGAAAACACTGCTGAAAAGCCAATGACGTTGGTCAGCAGCAGGAGAGGCAGGCTCAGGCCGTCAACCCCAAGCGAATAAACAACACCCAAGTCCGTCACAAACGGAATATCTTCCGTAAAGGCGAACCCACCGACAGCCAAGTTCTGCGTGTAATAAATATAATACACAAAAATGGACAGGGCAAGGGAAATGAACGTCGCGATGCCGGCAACGGCTTTGATCGCGCCGGATCTTTCTTTCGGTATAAAGACACTGATCAGCGCACCGATGATCGGTGCCAGTAAAATGGTGGTTAAGACAGGAAAATTCATTACTTGACACCTCCCAGCAGCCCGATATTCAGTTGACCTAAGTCTGCAGTTGTTAAAATCATGATCAGGACGATCACACCAACAAAGAAGACCATTGCATAGTGCTGAAGGTTGCCGGTATTGACTCTACGGGCAGCATCACCTGAATCCCGGGTAAGCTTCGCAAGACCATTGACAATACCGTCGACGATAACCACATCAACCCACCACAAAATCCGTCCGAACCCATCAATGATGTGATTAATGACCCAGAGGTAAAACTCATCAATATAGTATTTATTAAGCGAAAGCTTATACAGGAACGGGATCTTTTGGGCAACGGCTTCAGCTGAGAATGTCTTCTTCAGATAGAACAGCGCAGCCGTTCCAATTCCGATCAACGCTAACGCTGTTGACAGGATGATCAGGAACCAGTTTGCTTCCACCTCGTGGAAATGGCCCAACCGGACAAAGTAACCAAAAGCATGTCCTTCCCCAAGTCCCGGCCAGCCTACCCAGCCGCCGGCCAGCGAAAACACAGCAAGAATGATGAGCGGGATCGTCATGGTCTTCGGTGCTTCATGCGGATGCGCATCGTGGCTTCTGAGTTCACCGTGGAAGCAGATGAAGAACATCCTGAACATATAAAATGCCGTCATTAGGGCTGTCAACGCTGCCAGAATAAACAGGACCGTGTAGACGCCCTGAAACGGACCGGCAGCATGTCCCGATAATGATGAAGCAGCATAGGTGACTTCCAGGATCAGGTCCTTACTGAAGAAGCCGGCAAACGGAAAGATACCGGAAATGGCCAGGCAGCCAACCAGCATGGTCCAATAAGTAACCGGCATGTATTTTTTCAAACCGCCGTATTTCGCAATGCTGGCTTCATTGTGCATCGCATGAAGCACAGCGCCTGCGCAAAGGAAGAGCAACGCTTTGAAGAAAGCGTGGGTGAACAAATGAAACATACTGGCGGTAAGGCTTCCTGCTCCAAGGGCCAGCATCATGTAGCCGAGCTGGGAAACCGTTGAGTAAGCCAGGATCTTTTTCATCTCGGTCTGCGTTAAGGCAATAGAGGCCGCAAAGATTGCGGTGAAACCGCCGATAATCGCCACAAAAACCATTGCCGTAGGAAGCGTAATGAACAGCGTAAGCGTTCTGCCAACCAGATAGACCCCTGCCACAACCATGGTAGCCGCATGGATCAGTGCACTGACCGGAGTAGGGCCTTCCATGGCGTCGGGAAGCCAAACATGGAACGGGAACTGACCGGATTTGGCCATAGGTCCGAGGAACAGCACGATCGCGATTGCCGTCAGCGCACCAGCCGAGAGGGTGGTGTACTGCGCAAAATTCGGGATCATTTCAGCGAGTTCCTGCAGGTCAAGGGTCCCGAAGTTGACTTGCAGAAGAATAATCCCCAGAAGCAGGCCGAAGTCCCCTGCCCGGCAGGTAATGAACGCCTTTTTTGCTGCTTCACGCGCGGAATTCTTCTCGTACCAGAAACCAATCAGCAGATAGGAACACAGGCCGACCAGTTCCCAGAACACAAACATTTGCAGAAGGTTCGGCGCAATGACCAACCCCAGCATCGAGGCGGCAAAGAGCGAAAGGTAGGAATAAAAACGGGAAAATCCAGGATCTCCGTGCATATAGCCGAGAGAATAAATCTGGACCAAAGACGCGACCAACGTCACTACGAAAAGCATCATGGCCGATGTAGGATCGATCTGCGTTCCTACGTCGATCGTGAGCCCATGCATACTGAACCAAGGAACAACGACTTTTAAAGGATGTTCTATTAAGAATTCGCCGCGTTGAAGTACGCCTATTCCAATAGCAACCGACAGTACAAACGATACAAGGATGCCCAGAATGGAAATGAAAGCGCTTAGCTTTTGCGAGGGTTTCGTCACAAAGACGATCAGAGCAAAGGCCAACGCTGGCAACAACGGAATCAACCAGGCGTTATTCAAAGCAAAATCAATCATTATAGTAAATTACACCTGCCTTTATCTTGAATTAAGACTACCATTTCATTGAATCGATATCATCCGCTTCAACTGACTTGTGCTGGCGGTAGACAGAGATAATCAAGGCCAAGCCTACCGATACTTCCGCTGCTGCCAAGGCGATCACAAAAAGCGCGAAGACGTGGCCGTGCAGAGCCGGAGCGGTGGTATATCTGTTAAATGCAACAAGGTTGATGTTGACTGAACTCAGCATGATTTCCATTCCCATGAGGATCGCAATCAGGTTTCTTTTGGCCAGAACACTGAAAAGCCCGATGAAGAAAAGAGTTCCGCTAAGAATCAGAAAATGCGGCAATCCAATATTGAATAAAAAGTCGATGATACTACTCATGAGGACTTTTTCACCTCTTTCACGATAACAATCGCGCCGAGCATGGCCACCAGCAACAGTACTGCGGTCACTTCAAACGCAACGACGTATTTTGTCAGCATCAGATTAGCAATTTCCTTCGCTGTTGACTCCGGAGCTGTCGTAGCCTTCAGCGGCCACTTCGTTGTCAGCACCATGACTGCATTCACGACGATCATGATCAGCGAGAGCAGCGCTCCCGGAATCAGGTTCCTGGAGAACAAGTTTGTCGTTTTCATATCCCCGCGCATGGTAAACATGATCGCGAAAACAACAAAGATCGTAATCGCCCCGGCATAAATCAGAACCTGGGTGGCGGCCAGAAAATCAGCATGCAGCAGAACAAAAACCCCCGAAATACCCAAGAATGCTACCAGCATTAAAAGCGCACTGTGAAAGATATTTTTGCTGATGACCATCATAAGTGCCGAACCGAGGGTAACGATGGCAATTACGTAAAACATCACTGTAAAGCCCATCACGCTTCACTCCTTTCAGCCTGAACCGACTGAGGCTCGGCTTTATAGAGGATTCTGTTAAGATCTTCCCGGAAGAAGACCGTCTGTTCAAAAGCTTGCGTATTGTACAAAGCATCTTGAGGACAGGCCTCAACACAAAACCCGCAGAAAATACAGCTTTCCATCAGCATACGATACTGAACCAGCTTTCTTTTGTTGTTCTCATCCTTATAGCTTTCAATGGAGATAATCCCGTTGGGACAAGCGTTGACGCAAAGTCCGCATGCCGTACATTTATCCGGGGTCAGTTCAAACCATCCCCGGGAGCGCTTCGGCAGGTTAGGCTTTTGCTCCGGGTACATCTCCGTGACTTTCTTCTTAAAAAAGTGTCTGATTGATATTCTTAAGCCTTTTAAAAGTCCTTGTCCGTACACGATTTCACCACCTTAACCTGCAATCATCCGGTAGACGTAAACGCCAATGCCGGTGATCACAATATTGAATAACGTAAGCGGAATCAGGAATTTCCAGCCAATATGCATCAAATGCTCGACCTTTACCCTGACAAATGTCCATCTGACCCACATGAACAGGAAAATCATCAAGTAAATTTTAAACATCATCCAGATGAATCCCGGTATGAAGGTCAAGCCAAACGGTGCATTCCAGCCGCCGAGGAACACAACCGCTGCAATCGCCGAGACCGCAACCAGATGGGTATATTCAGCGACCATAAACAACGCATAGCGGATACCCGAATACTCAACGAAATATCCCGCAACCAACTCCTGCTCCCCTTCCGCCAAGTCGAACGGTCCACGGTTTGTTTCCGCGATGGAACAAACAAAATAAGCGAAGAAGGCGAGAATCTGTGGGAAGATAAACCAGACGTTTTTCTGGGCATCGACAATCTCGGTAAGGCTTAAGCTTCCGGTGATCATGACGATGCCGAGCAAAGAAAAGGCCAGCGGAATTTCATAGCTGATCATCTGAGCAGCCGTTCTCATGCCGCCGAGCAGCGCGTATTTATTATTGGAAGCAAAACCGGCCATGACAAAGGCAATCGTTCCTGTAGAACCGATCGCAATAAAGTACAATAGTCCGACATTCAAATCTTCCAGGATCATACCTTTGCCGAGAGGAATAACGGCCCAGCCCATAATTGCTGTAAGGAATGCGCAGATACTGGCAATCTTAAATACCGGTCTGTCCACGTTTTCGGGAATGATATCCTCTTTCCCGAGCATTTTGACAATATCAACTGGGAACTGCAGAAAACCTGCAGGTCCAAGGCGGTTGGGGCCAACGCGGTCAGCGTAAAAAGCAGCAAACTTACGTTCCAGCCAGACCAGAACAATCAGGTTCGTTAGCACAAAGATAATGACAATTAAAACCAGAATGGTTTTAATCAATATTTCAGCAGGCAATGCCGGTATTCCAATCCCAACAAGCCACTGTCTGAACATATCGACCCAAACAAGAAATAGTACCATATTTTCCTCCATCTTCTGAATTCTTGTTTCTGTCTGTTAGCGATCAATTTCTCCCAACACAATGTCTAAGGAAGCAAAGGCAACGACTGCATCCTGCAGATGCAAACCGACAGCCATTTCTTCAAAAACTGCCACATTTACAAAACAGGGAGAACAAATCCTTAAACGGTAAGGTTTGGCTGTACCGTCACTCACAATATGGAAACCAAGATGCCCTTTGGAATGCTCGATACGGTGATAGACTTCTCCGGCAGGAGGTTTAATTATTTTCGGGACCTTGGCCAAAACCGGACCTTCCGGAAGTTCTCTATAAGCCTGTTCCAGAATTTTGACGCTTTCAGCCATCTCGTCCATACGAACGATATAACGATCAAACGTGTCCCCAGTCTGACGGACCGGCACATTGAATTTAAAACGGTCATAGATCCCATATGGCTCGTCCCGACGCAGATCATAATCAATGCCTGAAGCCCTGGCCGAAGGACCGGATATCCCGTAATTCAAAGCTTTTTCGCGGGAAAGCGAGGCAACCCCCTTTGTACGGGCCTGGAAGATCTCATTGCCGGTTAATATACCGTGGTACTCTTCCATGCATTTAGGCATGATATCGAGCAATTTGCGCAGGGCAGGCATAAATTCTTCGTTTAGATCCGCTGCAACGCCACCAAACCGCATATAATTCGGCATCATGCGGCTGCCGGCTGCCATTTCAAATAAATCCAAAATCGTGTCTCTCTCGCGGAACCCGTAGGTCCAAGGTGTGAAACCGGCCATGTCCAGCGCCATCGAGGAATAAAACACCAAGTGGCTGGCGATACGCTGAAGTTCAGCCATAATCACCCGGATATATTCGGCCCGTTCGGGAACCTGATCGGAAATACCCATCAATTTTTCCACCGTACGGACATAAGCCTCTTCATTCAACATGCCTGAAACATAGTCCAACCGTCCGTTGTACGGAATAAACTGGGTATAGGTACGGGACTCCGCCATTTTTTCAATGCCGCGATGAAGATAACCGATATGGTTCACGCACTTGGTGATATATTCGCCCTCCATTGTGAACACTCCGCGATACACCCCGTGCGTACTGGGGTGCTGAGGACCAAAGTTTAAGTTCATCTCCTGGGTTCTTATGTCATTCATTCTTACACCTCAAATTCTGTTTCGCATTTTGGTGTTTAATCAGCCTGCTGCGTAAAATCTTTGCGCAAAGGATGTCCGGCAAAGTCCTCCGGCAGCAGAATCCTTCTGAGATCAGGATGATCATTAAATAGAATCCCCATCAAATCGAAAACTTCCCTTTCGTGTACCTGAGCCGCTTTCCAGACGGAACTGACCGACGGTACCCAGCAGGGATTCTCTTTGGTTATTTCCACTTTAACAGTCAAATAGTGCTTATGCTCAATCGAAAACAGGTGATAGATCACCGTGAAGTTTTCCGGATAATCCACAGAGCTTAGATTCATCAGAACATCGAATTTGTACTGTGGATTTTCCCTAAGTTCCTGCATGGTCTCCACAAGCTTCAAGCGGGATACTTTTATGGAACCTTCCGTATTGTCCTCAAAGACTTCTGCTTGAGCATCCATCTTCTCATTAAGGAAGGCAACCAGTGCTTGACGATCCATCTTCTTATCCATTCTGCATGATCCTCTCCTTGTTGTTCTCAGCGAACTTTCTGGGATTCGTCACTTTTTTCCGCAGCTCGAGAAGTCCGTAGAACAGTGCTTCGGGTCTCGGCGGACAGCCCGGTACGTAGACATCTACCGGCAAGAACGTATCGGCTCCTTTCACAACACTATAGGAGTCTTTGAACGGACCGCCGCTGATTGCGCAACTGCCCATTGCCAGCACGTATTTCGGTTCGGCCATTTGTTCATACAGTCGGGCAACAATCGGTTCCATTTTTTTCGTGACTGTCCCCGCGATAATCAGAAGGTCGCACTGACGCGGCGAAGGTCTGAATACTTCGGACCCGAAACGCGCGATGTCATAGCGGGCATCTCCAGCCGCCATCATTTCAAACGCACAGCAGGCCAAACCGAACGTCAGCGGCCAGAAGGACCGGGAGCGGCACCAGTTTAACGCATCTTCGATCTTGCACATGATAATATTGTTTGGCATCTCATATTCCGGCACTTCAACTTTATAGTTTTTCTTGACTACATCCATTCCAGAGCACCTTCCTTCCAGGCATAGGCAAATCCAAGGATGAGAATTGCAATAAAGATCACCATCTCAACAATGGCAAACAAGCCCAAATTTTGGAACAACATGGCCCAAGGATAGAGGAAAATTGTTTCAACATCAAAAACCACAAAAATTAAAGCATACATAAAGTAACTAATTTTAAAACGAATCCACGTATCCCCCTGGGTATCAAGGCCACACTCGTAAGTCAACAATTTTGCCTTGGTTGGATTGCTAGGACAGAGCAGCCTCTGAACCACCAGCAGAATTACTGGGAATACAATTCCCCACGCTAAAATTACTGCGATCCCTGCGTAGTTAATTAACATTGTCTACCTCCTCTATATATAAATGAAAATGAATTTAAATTCTCACCAGAGAATTATTGCAAGATGCGTGCCAGAAGTATCCGACACTCAACTTATAAAAATAAAGGCCCAAATACAGGCTTTTTCTCAAATTGTTAAAGTCTCGTAAAAACAAAATATCATTCCGAAAAATTCATAAGTGTACAATTTATTTTCAATTTGATCAACTGAAACAAAAAAGAGATGGTAATCTCAGTCTTTATTATACCATCCCTCTCCTATGATCACATCATCAACTATTAAGAATAATAAACCGTAGGTCTATTTTGTTTTCCAGAGCCCATGCAGATTGCAGTATTCCCTGACCTCGAGAACGGCTGCGATATCTACTGGGAAAGAAGCCTCAGGCTTCTGACCAGGTTTAAGCTCTACACGGCAGACTTTATCTGCGGTCAGAACTTCGATAAACTGAATAAAATGTTTTTCTTCCATGGGGTGCTCAATACTGCCAACCGTTACTTTGATGCCCTTTTCTGTTGGCTGAACTATCGGAAGGTGTTTTTCCAAACCCATATCTTCCGAACGTCCCTCAAGCTTTTCCATGGGCTGGCCACAGCATACCAAGGCTGGAGCCCCTGTGTGAACAATCTCCACAACATTGCCACAGACGTTGCACTTGTAGATCTCTCTTAAATTCGTCATAGGATATTTCCCTCCAACTTCTCTTTCATTTCTTCCAGTTGATCCTCTTCCGGAATGTATTGAATCCTGATATTTTCCAGGGTTTCAAAACCGCAGTCCTTCAGATACTGCTCGACTTGTCCGATACTCTGGCCGCTCCAGCCATAAGAACCGAAAGCCAGTCCAATTCTGTCCTTCGGAGCCAGACCCTTCAGATAGGTTAAGAAACTGGCTACACTTGGCATCAGGTTATTATTCAGAGTCGGTGAGCCGACGCAGATATATTTTGCTGTGATCACTTCAGTCATAATATCTGAAATATGGTTATTTTTTAGATCCATGAACCGGACGTTATAGCCCTTTTTCTCAAATGCATCGCTGATGCTCTCCGCAATAATCTCCGTTGCGTTCCACATCGTGTCATAGACAATCACAACCTTTTTTTCCGTGGCATTCGTGGACCATTTTTGATATTCGTTGAGAATTGCCGGGATGTTGGAGCGCCAGATCAGCCCATGGCTGGTCGCAATTACCTCGACATCCAGTCCGCCTAAGGTTCCTAAAGCTTTTTGAACCTGACCGCCGTACGGCAGGACAATATTCGCGTAATATTTCCTGGCTTCTTCCAGGATAACCCCGAGCGGGAGCTCATCATCAAATCTCTCGGTTGAAGCAATATGCTGGCCGAAAGCATCATTCGAGAACAGAATTTTATCTTCCTCAAGGTAGGTCACCATATTATCCGGCCAGTGTACCATTGGGGTCTGGACAAAAGTTAGATTCCTCTTGCCGATATTCAGGACATCTCCTGATTTGACAATCCGATAGTTCCAATCTTCCCGGAAATGTGCCTTGAGCCCCTTTTCCCCATTGGGGGATGTGACCAGGGTTGCCTTAGTGGCAATCTCCATAATTTCCGGCAAGCTTCCTGAATGGTCCTGCTCAACATGATTGGAAATAACGTAATCAATATCTGCCGGATCAATCACATCCGAAATCCGTTCCAGCATTTCGTCAAATAGGTAATGCTTTACCGTGTCAATTAACGTAATCTTCTCATCAATGATCAGATAAGCATTATATGTACTCCCCCTTTGGGTCAGATACCCATGAAAATTTCTGATGTTCCAGTCAATTCCACCTACCCAGTAGACATTTTCCTTAATTTGAATTGCTTTTATAGAAATCACCTCATATCTTTGTCTTGATATCCACTTCCAAGAATTCACATTTTATTGATTTGTTATTTTCTCTTAACACCTAGTTTATAATATTTCTATTATTTTTTCAACAGCATACTTATTGATAATTATTATAAATCAAAATTACTTTGGTCATTCGGTTAAATCGTTCATGTGAAAGAAGGAAATCATTACGCCTTCCAAGAATATATCTTCAAATATAATGGAGAACTCTATTTTTCTATGACAAAGGAGGCTGAACAAATGTCTTGTTTTAAGCTTATGGCTATAGCTGTTAACCACAGGGCAAAAAATGCTGCCGAAGTACAGGGCGTCTTGACAAAATATGGTTGTATGATCACCGTGAGACTGGGTCTTCATGAGGCCGGTAATGTATGTTCGGACTCAGGGCTAATCATTCTTCAGCTTTCCGGCACTCCCGAAGAGTCGGAATCCTTTGCCGGTGATTTGAACTCAATTCCCGGCGTCAACGCCAAATTTATCGAGATCTGCACCGAGTAAGAAACGCTACTTTTGACTTAAGCAAAAGGCTTCAGATATCAATTTCAAAAGTTTTGTCAGAACAGGTATGATATAAGTTTCGACTGCTTCGACTGCCTATCTCCTTTCTTTTATTGTTTTTTACAATTTTACAAATTATACTAAATTATTTACACCTTTTGTAATAAGATAAAGATACCAATATGGAGTCGAAAAGGAGGTATCATTTATGTCGAAAACCCAGGTAAGCGAATTATTAAAGATTCTTGACAGAGAAATTATGACAAAAAAAATACTCTCCGAACTGAATAATTATATCAATTTGAAAGACTCAATCATTGCGGTTATGAAGCATTTAAAGCAGATCACTAATTGTGACGCTATCGGTATTCGCATATATGATGGCAAAGATTATCCCTTTTATGCCTGTGAAGGCCTGCCTGAGATGCAGATTTCTGAAGAACCACCCCTGTGTTCCGTAAACCCTGAACTCAAAATCCTGAAGCTTTCTCAGGATGAATTCTGGTCTACAAAGTGTATCTGCATGGATGTTATCCAGGGAAAAGCAGACAGGAACATTCCTTTTTTCACTTCTCAGGGAAGCTTCTGGGCCAATGATCTGCCTTCGGTCCTTAAAACCAAGGATAAACATTGTATTGCGGCTGGCTTTAAATCTGTGGCTTTGATTCGTATCATGGCCAGGGATAACTGTATCGGTCTGATTCAGTTGTTGTGCAAGTCAGCGCCGTTTTATCTTGATATGATTCTTTACCTCGAAATGGTAGGAACCTACATCGGTATGGCCATCAACAACAGTTTGACCTATACCCGTATGAAGGAAGCCTACGATTCTATGAATCAGCTTATCCCGATGTGTTCAAGCTGCAAAAAAATTAATACCGAGGAAGAAAGCTGGATCACGATTGAGGAATACCTATTCCAGCAAACCGGCTCTGAATTCACCCATACCATTTGCCCCGAGTGCATTGAGGAATTGTATCCTGCGCTCTATCATAAACTCAAGGAAAAGGAAAATAAAGAAGAAGCGTTTAAAGCCGTGTGATTACAATACCATTATGTTTGGGTAAGTCTGAGGGCCACAATAGCCGCGTACCACGGATGGCACAATACAAAAAGCCTCGCTTCGTATCGTACTCCGCTCACAGCGGGACTGTGGCCCCAGACTGGTATCATAGGTTAACTTGCTGAAAGCCCAGAGGTCTTGGAATATTAGCGAGGATTTTTTCCATAACAGTTCACTGGGCTGTTATGCTGCGAAAACGTGTTCGCGAAGTATCCGTGTAAATCTACACTGTCCCAGAAATAAGAAAAACGTCACAATTGTGACGCCTTCCATAATACTGAATTTAGTTACAGCTACAACAATTAATAGTTCTGTGCAATCACTTCAAAGTACGCTTGCGGATGATCGCAGACCGGGCAGGTCTCAGGTGCTTCAGTCCCGACATGAATATGTCCGCAATTACGGCATTTCCAGGTCGTATTTTGCTTTTTGGCAAATATCTCCTTGTTCTGAAGATTCGACAGCAGCTGCTTGTACCTTTCCTCATGTTCTTTTTCTATTTTCCCAACGCCTTCGAATAATGCGGCAATGTCTCCAAATCCTTCTTCTCTGGCCTCTTGCGCCATTCTGGCGTACATACTGGTCCATTCTTCTCTTTCCCCTGCGGCAGCTGCAACAAGATTTTCTGTCGTGCAGCCAATCCCCTGGAGCTTCTTAAACCAAATCTTCGCATGTTCTTTTTCATTTTCTGCTGTTTCTAAGAAGATGGCGGCAATCTGCTCGTAACCCTCTTTTTTAGCGGCAGATGCGAAATAGGTATATTTGTTTCTCGCCTGTGATTCTCCGGCAAAAGCCTCCATTAAGTTCTTTTCTGTCTTTGAACCTTTTAAATCTTTCATCCCATAACTCCTCTCTGATTAGACTGGCCCTTGTACTTAGTCAACTCTAAAATGCATGTAAAACATCAGAAAGTATTCCATATGAATTGATCTTATATTTTGAGGACCTAAAAAGATTTTAAACGATCCGATATGATTATGCAACAGTTATTTATAATAATTACAATTATTAACTTAGTATAGTTATTTATATTACATAATTTCTTAACACACCGATCTTCTCAATATCAGCTTCTACCCTATCTCCAGGATTCATTGCTCCAATTCCGCCAGGTGTTCCGGTCAAAATAACGTCACCGGGCAGCAAAGTCATGATTGCCGACAGATATTCCACAAGCTCAAAGCATCTGAAAACCAGGTTCTTTGTGTTGGATTTCTGGCGTACTTCTCCGTTCAGGGTAAGCTTGACGGCCAAGTTGTCAGGATCGGCAACATCGGTCTCAATCCACGGTCCCAGCGGACAAAATGTATCAAAACCTTTTGCTCTTGACCATTGACCGTCTTTATGCTGAATATCCCTGGCAGTCACATCGTTCCCGACCGTATAACCAAAGATATATTCAACGGCTTTGCTTTGCGCCACATTTTTTGCTTTTTTTGCCAATTACGATTGCCAGCTCCGCTTCATAATGCAGGTTTTGCGTTTGAGGCGGATAGACAATATTCTCTTCAGGCCCGATTACACTCGTAGAAGGCTTAAGAAACAGCAAAGGTTCCGCAGGAATGGGCTTGCCAAATTCAATCGCATGATCCTGGTAATTCAATCCGATACATAATACCTTGGACGGTTCAACAGGTGCCAGAAGCTGCACATCTTCCAGCGAACATATCTGGTCCGTTGCCTCATAAACTCCAAAAATATCCCCTTTGACATAGCGGATCATCTGACCTGTCAATACGCCGTACCTGACCTGGTTTTCCGCATCCTTGAATCTAAGAAATCTCATGCGTCTTTACTCCCTCTATGATTGTGTTAACCCATAACATACCGGTAAATAAAAAAATAATGCACAATACTCCCTGCTAAGATAAAAAGATGAAATATTTCATGGAACCCAAACTTCCCCAACCTGATCCACTGAGGTTTCACAGCATAAAAGACCGATCCTACAGAATATAACAGTCCTCCTAAGATTAGAAGGAATAAGCCCTGGCCAGGAATAGCCAGAGAAATTGGGTAAATAAAAAATATGGCAATCCAGCCCAGAAGCAAATAGAAAGCGGTATATAACCAGCGAGGAGCATTGAACCAGACAAGCTTCAGGACGATCCCTAAAACGGCCAGCGTCCAGACCCCGATCAGCAAGCCCATTCCCAGCGCACCCTGCAATGTGATCAGACAAATCGGGGTATATGTACCCGCGATCAGAACATAGATCATACAATGATCGATTTTCCGCAGCGTACGGATGACCTGTGCGCTGGAGACTACCCAGTGATAGATCATCGAAGCAGAATAAAGCAGAATAAGACTCCCCCCAAAGACTAGGGCAGAACCTAAATAGGCCATACTGTCGTGTTCCAGCGACCGCAGCAGAAGCAGAACCAGCCCGGAGAGCGAAAGTACAGCTCCGAGCATATGGGACATTGAATTGACCGGTTCCCGAATTCTTAAAGACATTTCTTACACTCCCACTGAAGATTTATTCTGTTACAAGCGTCAAAAATTGTAAGGATAAAAAATGAGGCGGGAAACCCGCCTCATTTTTTTATTTTTGCAGTGACTTTGGTGTCTTTGGCTGATAAGCCCAATAACCACAGGCAAATACAGAACTTGCAGTAGCGAGAAGTACAAGCATGGACGCCATCAGTGTGTAGAGAATTTTTTTCATGTTGTTATCCCCCTTTTTTTATTAAATACAGGCAGAAGGGTCATCGTCTGGAAAACGATCCCCAATACTGCACTGGTATTCACCAGGAAGTTATGACTGACTAACACTACACCAATCGTCAGGATAACAAAACCTATGGAAATAATCTTAAGTTTTCTTCTGAAATTTTGAGAGTGAATAGGTTTGGCCTCACAGTCCACCGGGGCAAGAATAGCAACTAGGGCCAAAGAAAACAGTAAAAAGGCCAGGAGAAAACCGGAGCTCTGGAAACCGTAGTTAACAATTTCCTTGGCAATAACACCAAGAATAGAATAAACTACCGCCCCAAAAGCCAGGCACTTTAGCGGCGTGTCGAAATGAGCCCCACCGGATACTCTCCGTAGAAATCCCCCGAAAACAGCAGCGATGACCGTGGGTACCAAGGCTTTAAAAAGAAAGGCCATTCCCATTATTGCCAAAAAACCCAACACTGTTAAAACAAGTGACTCAATACCATAAGCAATGATCTCTTTTTTATCGTCATCAAAATCTAATTCAGCTGTCAGATTACGGGAAATACGCTCACTGATTTGAGAGAGATCCATTTTCTTCCCTCCTGGTATACCTATCTTTTAACACCTTTTTTTATTTTTAAAATAATTAAACTCGCTATGAATAAAACAAATATTTGAGGTAAAGTAATCAGTATCCTTAATCCAACATCTGTGTTTAGCATCTCAGCTGAAACGTGAAATAATGGCATTAACAAAGACAAACAAACTGTCTCACTAATAATTAAGGCTAAAAAGCCAAGAAGGCTTGCAACCAAACCAGCATAAAAATTACTCTTGCCCCAAAAAACAAAAGAATAAATAAAAGGACCAACATAATCACAGTGTGTAAACCAAACAGGATTGGAAAAAATCGAAGTAAATAAGAGGTCAAAGCCAAAATTATCCCCATGGAAACAATTTTTTTCCATGCAAAAGGCATACCCGCAATAACATAGGCTAAAGTAACAACAGCGATCTGTTCCGGTATTCCTTGCAAAATGAGTGCTATTATTGGAATCTTCATCGATTTCCTCCTTTGGCATTATATGTATTTAGTTTCTACAGTTTTGGCATTTTTCCTTTAATAATCTTAAAAATATTTCATAAGTCCTATAGTTTTTTCTAGTCTGGCAGTTCAATCATTAGATCTGCTCATTTTCATTACTGCTATAATTATTAAGCGGGAAAGTTATAAAAAACGTAGTCCCCTCCTCCCCTGTCAGAAATTCAAGCCTGGCTTGGTGTCTGCGTACAATACCTAAAGAAATCGCAAGGCCTAAGCCTGTCCCATTCTCTTTCGTCGTAACGAACGGTGTACCCAAGGTATCCTGAACACTCTGAGGAATTCCTTTGCCATGATCTTGGATTGCCAGAACGACCCCTTCCTGAACCCGGTACGTTTTGATGTAGACCTTTCCCTTCGTAGCAGTCTCTTCCAGAGCATTTCGGACTAAATTAAGGATAAGTTGTTTAATCTCTGATTCATTGAGATCAATGCTTGGAATATCCATTAATTCCAAGAGCAGCTCTTTGTCTGAACTATGCGCATCAGCCTGCAGCATCGGATACAACCTGTTGATAATGTTGTTGATATTCTCCTCTTTTGTTCCTTCAGCACTAACTTTGGCCACAGATAGAAAATCGGTAAGAATCTCATTGGCTCTGTCAATCTCCGTAATCATCAGATCCATGTATTCTATCTTAAGTTCCGAATCAGACTGGCCCTCCAGCAGTTGCAGAAAGCCCCTGACCGTACTCAGCGGATTTCTGACTTCGTGGCTGATCCCTGCCGCCATTTGTCCGATCAGGTTGAGCCGCTCCAGGCGCTGCATTTCCTTGTCTCTTTGTTTCAGCTCAGTGATATTCCTGACAAAAACTGTGAGGCCTTGTTTAAACGGGTAGGCATGATACTGGAAATATTTATTTTCCGGAGAGATATATTCCTCCCAATGCAGGGATATATTCTCTTCTAAAGCCTGTCTCAGGTTGACACGCGTTGCAGAATCAGCTAATACACTGTAAACGTCCCAAATATTTCTTCCAATCAGGTCTTCACGATCGTGTCCCATGTTTTTCTTCATCTCTTTATTGACATAGGTAAAGCACCACTCCTTGTCCAACGCGAAGAATCCATCGCCAATGCCTTCCATGATGGTCAGGAGCTTATCATTGGAGCTTTCCAATTCAACATTCAATTGATACAAGCTTTCCAGGTGATTTCTGATCTCTTCAAATACCGGTTGGAGTTCCGGCAGCCTTTCCAGGTCCTCCACGCTTTCCAGACTGTTGCTTTTAATTGTATGGGCAAATGACTCTAATGAAGCCTTGATTCTGACAATATTCTTTTTAATAATGGCCAGCACAATGATCCAGAGAATAATGCTTGGGACCAGCACTTTAGCATATTTGAACGATGACAGATAAAAGATATTATCGGTCCCTATTTCGGCCCAGGTGTAACCAATCACTGTATTCTGGTAATACAGCGGTACAGCAACCGCAATAATGCCTTGGCCGTTCCAGTCAATAACGCCCGCTTCATTGATAAATTCTGCATTCCCAGATTGAAAAAGCCGGAAGAACTCGGCATTAAGCTGATCCTTAACAACGGATTCCACACTAGGTGCAAAAATAATATTCTGATCCATTTCCTTGTCAAAATAGCCCATGCGAATATTGGAGTACTTCGCGGAAAGATCGGCAACATCCTGGCCGAGCAACGCATTCATTTCTGTTATCTTTTCTTCGTCAGAAAGATTGCGATCATCTTCGTAAAGCTTGATGTCCGTATAGTGCGCTTGGATCTTATTTTCTAAAACTGACGCTGCACTCATCAGTTCAAACTCTTTCTTTAATACTTCTTCATCCCAATAAATATTTGCGATAAAAAAGTATAAAATAACCATGATCCCGAAGATGAGCAGAGTTATCTTAATCATCGTCGACTGAATAATTGACTTACTGAATCCCATTTTTTCTACCTCTTTCCACAAATGCCGATAGTGTTCAAAAATATGCTCACTTGTGTAAACAGTTTTTATATATTCCTTTCCATTATTTCAGAACTTTGGCATTAATTCAATAAGTTTCTTAAGAATAAGAAGCAAGAAACTGCAAATAATAACAGAAAAAAGTAACAAAGGAAGTATTTATATGGGATATTTTACAATAAAAAGTAGGAATTGGTCTACAAGATTAATCTGCTTTTTTATCATTTCTTTATTGTTTTTTCCGGGATGCA
Organism: Dehalobacter restrictus DSM 9455; assembly: GCF_000512895.1. Classification (NCBI taxonomy): domain Bacteria; kingdom Bacillati; phylum Bacillota; class Clostridia; order Eubacteriales; family Desulfitobacteriaceae; genus Dehalobacter; species Dehalobacter restrictus. The sequence continues at coordinate 875,076 of NZ_CP007033.1, read as the reverse complement.
GCATGATGAATAAAATTACAGGCAAGCAGCCCGAAAAATCCGAAAAGTCCGAAGCAATTCCTAAACAGCTTGAAGACGTCGAGGCATCAATCGAAAAGATCTTCGGCGTATTAAAAGGGCCGTCCCTTGTTTCAGGAGAAGCAAACGGTCAGAGTGAACAAACTCAAACCGGTGAGCAGAATCAAGCAGGCAGCAGTCAGAGCCAAACGAACGGCCAGAATCAAACCGAAGGGGGCAGCCAGCAGAAAGAGCAGTCGGGTAAGAGTTCCTCCGGGCAAACAAATACGAATCAGGTTGCTGATCCGTTCCAGCAGGCAGCACTCGAAATTAACAAACTCCATTATCTATGGAATGAGATTATGCCCGAAATTAATAAAAAAGGCGCTCCCAAAAAACTTACTGAGGATTTTAGCAATTCCCTGAATAATCTTACAGAATCCGTGACGACCAAAGATAAAATGAAAATCATGCTGGCCTTAAACGCCCTATACGCAAAGATTCCAAATGTTTACGCGCTTTATAAAACCAATATTTCTCCCGAAATTAAGAATATCATCTATTTCAGCCGAAGCACCATTTTATTCGCTGAGTCTAAAGACTGGGGAAAAGCATCAGTCGCCATCAAAGAACTTAAATCATCCTGGGCCATGCTGAATAACGCGCTGGAAGGAAAACAGCAGGATGATTCCGGCAAGCTGGACATGTCCATTCTGGAGCTTGAAAAGGTGGTCCAGGAACAAAATACGCAGCTTGTGCAAATTAAAGGGAAAATCACGCTGGCCAATATTGCTGCACTTCAAAAGTCTTTGCAAGAAGCACAGCAAAGCGAAAAGCAAAAGAAATAAACAAAACCCTCATGCTTAAGATCTGACAATTGGCGTATCCGTTTGCGTTGCAAAGAATTTCTGCTATTTTAACAAAATCATATTGGTGAAAACTTGGATTATTTGTACAATTAATTCTGTATTCCGGTATTTTTTTTCTGAAGGACTTTTTACCGCACCCTCAATGCCTTATAATAGTAGGAATAAGATGATTGATTTCAAGACCAAAGGAGATACCAAATGAAAATACAGAATTTTAATAAAGTGCTGGTCGCAAACAGGGGAGAAATTGCGATCAGGGTTTTTCGGGCCTGCAAAGAGCTTGGGATCAGAACCGTTGCTATTTACTCGGAGGAAGACAAATATGCCTTGTTCAGAGCAAAAGCGGATGAATCCTACCTGATTGGTGAGAAAAAGAAACCGATCGAAGTATATTTAAGCATTGGTGAAATTATTAACCTCGCCTTAAAAAAGGGCGTTGACGCCATTCATCCCGGCTATGGCTTCTTATCAGAAAACCCGGAATTCGCGGAAAAGTGTGAGGAAGCCGGTATTGTTTATATCGGACCGTCTGTTCATACACTCGAAAATCTCGGGGATAAAATCAAATCCAAACTGCTGGCTCAAAGCGTAGGCGTTCCTGTCATTCCCGGCGTGGACAAACCGATGACTTCCGTGGACGAAGCTGTGGTCTTTGCCGAGAAATATGGATATCCCGTGATTCTGAAAGCGGCAGCAGGCGGCGGCGGAAGAGGAATGCGCGTCGTCTACAGTGAAAAGGACCTGGAGCGTGAATTTAATAATGCCAGAACAGAGGCTAAGAAGGCTTTTGGTATTGAAGATATTTTCATTGAGAAATACCTAGAAAGACCTAAACACATTGAAGTCCAAATTCTGGCCGACAAGTACGGCAATATCGTTCATCTGTATGAGCGGGACTGCTCCGTGCAGCGCCGCCATCAGAAAATTCTCGAATTCACGCCGGCTTTTTCGATTCCCCAGGAAGTCAGAGATCGCCTGTACCAGGATGCGCTTAAACTTTCCAGAGCTGTCAATTATGTTAATGCAGGCACTGCGGAGTTTCTGGTTGACAAGCATGGCAACCACTATTTTATTGAAATGAATCCCCGGATTCAAGTCGAGCACACAATCACTGAGATGACGACAGGGATCGATATTGTTCAAAGCCAAATTCTGGTCGCTCAGGGCTACCCGCTAAATTCGAAAGAAATCGGAATTTCGTCCCAGGAATCGGTTGTTCCGCGCGGATACTCGATCCAGTGCAGAATTACCACGGAAGATCCGCTCTCAAACTTTATGCCGGATACAGGGAAAATTGACGTATACCGGACGAGTTCCGGTTTCGGCATCCGGCTCGACGGCGGGAATGGCTACACCGGCGCGAACATCTCACCTTACTATGACAGCCTGCTCGTTAAAATTATCTCCTGGGCCAGAACGTTTGAAGGAACCACGCAAAAAGCAATCCGTTCTGTTAAAGAAATGAATGTCAAAGGGGTCAAGACCAACGAAGCCTTCCTTATTAATGTCATGAACCACGAGAAATTCTTAAGCGGAGAATGTGATACCCATTTTATCGATGATACGCCGGAGCTTTTTGACATCAAACCCAAAAAGGATTACGAAACAAAGCTTCTGAAATATATCGGCGAAAAGATTGTCAACGAAGTCAAGAGCACCAAGAAAGACTATAACATCGCCCCAGTGCCAAAGATAGAACTGCCTTCCGAACGTACAGGAATCAGAGACATCCTGCAGCAGCGCGGCGCTGACAGCTTCGTATCCTGGGTCAAAGACCAGAACAAACTACTGCTGACCGACACGACCTTCCGGGACGCGCACCAGTCCCTGCTGGCAACCCGGGTTCGAACCAAGGATCTTGTGTCAATTGCCGAAGCAACTTCCGTCCTGGCCAGTGATCTGTTTTCCATGGAAATGTGGGGCGGAGCCACGTTTGATGTTGCCTACCGCTTTTTACGGGAATCACCCTGGCGCAGGCTGCAAAAACTCAGACAGCTCATCCCAAATATCCCGTTCCAGATGCTGATCCGCGGCGCCAATGCCGTAGGATATACGAACTATCCCGACAACCTGATCCGAGCCTTTATCCAGGAAGCCGCAACGCAAGGTATCGATATCTTCAGGATCTTTGACAGCCTGAACTGGCTGAAAGGTATGGAAGTGGCTTTTGACGAAGTGATGAAGACCGGAAAAATAGCAGAAGTATGTTTATGCTATACCGGGGATATCCTCGATGAAAGCAAAGAAAAATACTCGCTGAACTATTACCTGAAGATGGCGAAGGAAATTGAGAAGATGGGTGCCCATATACTTGGCATCAAAGATATGTCCGGCCTGCTGAAACCCTATGCCGCAACTAAACTGATCAAGGCCCTGAAGCAGGAAATATCCATTCCGATCCACCTGCATACACATGATACCAGCGGAAACGCTGTCGCCACGATTCTGATGGCGGCTGAAGCAGGGGTGGATATCGTTGATGCGGCGCTCAGTCCGATGGCAGGGACTACAAGCCAGCCTTCCATGGATTCAATTATCGCTGCACTCCGCAATACCAAGATGGATCCGGGAATGGACCTCGACGATATCCAAAAGCTCTGTAATTACTGGAGTGAAGCCAGAACGTTCTATGAGCAGTTTGAATCCGGACTGAAATCTGGAACTGCTGAAATATACAAATATGAGATTCCTGGAGGCCAGTATTCCAATCTGAAGCCGCAGGTGGAAAGTTTTGGTCTTGGCCACAAATTTGATGAAGTCAAAGCGATGTATATAGAGGTCAATCAGATCCTCGGTGACATCGTCAAGGTTACCCCTACCTCCAAAGTGGTCGGAGATATGGCCATCTTTATGATCCAGAACGGACTGACCAGAGAAAATCTGCTTGGAAAAGGAAAAAACCTAGCGTTTCCCGATTCGGTCGTCGACTATTTCAAAGGGATGATAGGCCAGCCGGAGGGTGGTTTCCCAGAAGAACTGCAAAAAATTGTTCTGAAAGGTCAGGATCCAATTACCTGCCGGCCCGGTGAAATCCTCGAATCGATTGATTTTGAAAAAATTAATAAGAAACTCCAGGAAGAATACCATATAGAGCCCAATATCCGGAACGCCCTGAGCTATGCACTTTATCCGAAAGTATACAGCGATTACCTCAAATCCCTGGATGAATTCGGGCATCTCTATAACCTGGAAAGCCACGTCTTTTTCTACGGATTGAAAGAAGGCGAGACCAGCGAAATCGAACTTGACGAAGGCAAGACCATGATCTTGAAGCTGGTTGAAGTCCGCGATGTGGATGAAGAAGGCTATAAGACGCTGCTTTTCGAGATCAACGGTAATAGAAGAGAAGTACGGATCTTTGACCGGAACTTTGAAGAAAAAGAAAAGGTCTCCGTCACACTGATGGCAGACCCGAATAATCCAAAGGAAATCGCCTCATCGATCACCGGAATCATCTCCAAAGTGTTTGTCAAAGAAAACGAAAAAATTATCAATAAACAAAGCATGCTGATCATTGAGGCCATGAAAATGGAGACGAATATTATGGCCCCAACGGACGGAGAAATCGAAAGCATTCTAATCAGCGAAGGCCAGCAGGTTAAATCCGGTCAACTGATTATTAAACTCAAGTAAAAGCCATCATTAATAAAATAAACCTTAAGTAATAAGATTCCGTAAGAATTGCGCAGACAAACCTATTTTTGTCTGCCTTTTCTTCATCCAAAAAAGAAAACCCGGCATAACAGAGTCCGAAGAGCGACACAATGTGCCCGCCTCGACATCTGTAATACCAGGTGTTTTTTCAATCATGGTTATTATTTACAGTTTGGCAGCCGTATCTTTAACCGTCTCCGCCAGTTTCCGCAGGTGATCGATCGTGGCTGCATTCTCCTGAGTGGCCGCAGCCTGCTGCTGGGCGATCTGTCCCGATTCTTCAGCTGCATTGGTCATGTCGGTAACCGCCGAAGAAATCGACTCAATAATCTGCCGGACTTCTTCTGCTGCTTTTTTACTGTTTTCGGCTAACTTCCTGATTTCCTGGGCAACTACGCCGAACCCGCGGCCGTGTTCCCCGGCCCGGGCCGATTCAATCGCGGCATTTAAGCCAAGCATATTCGTCTGATTCGAGATGTTTGTAATGGTGTTGATAATGACTTCAGTTTCATCAATTTTCTGATTAGATTCCTGCGCTTTCACGGAGAGGGCTTGACCGACTTCGGCCAGTCTCCCGGCACCCATGGCGACCTCCTCAACCGCTGAGGCAATCTGATCCAGATAATTGGACAGCTGTACAGCTACCTCATTAACATCCTGTTGTTTCTTCCTTCCGGTCGCACATACCACCGTCCCGACAGGACTTCCGTTTTCATCAGGTATCGGTATATTTACTCCGCGAAACAGTGTCCCGGTCCGGACATTAAACACGGTCTTCCTGTTCTCTTTCATACATTTTTCGGTAGCTGTTCCCATAATCTCACTGCCGACTTCAATACCAATATTAAGCTCTTCTCCCTCGGCTACCTGAAGATACTTTTTCCCATCCGTCACGTATAAGGCCATGTCAGGAGGAAGAGCCTTCACAACGTAAGGCAATATGCCGCAGAGTGCCTCAAGTGCATCTTGTCCCTTAAGTAAGACCATTCTATTCCCCCCCTTATTCAAACAATTATTTATACTTTAATTGGATATTCGACGCAATTAAAGCAATTCCTTTTTGTTAAAAAAATAACTTGTATATACTTTTATTTATCAAAATTTTAATAAAAAAATACCCGCTTAAACTTCCTCTGCCTAAGCGGGCTCTTGGTCTAAGCGGGCCGTATTTGAATGTACCAGATAAAAAAGCCTGCAAGCAGGAGGAATACTGTCGTAGCAGTCCATCGAAGAATGGACAGGACTGCTTTCACCGAACCGGCGAGACTTTCAATATCTTTTTCTTTTTTGACACACTCCATCTCCTGCTCTTTGATCCTTTCGTCGTGACTGCTAAGCATCTCTTTGATATCAAAGCTAAACTCCATCAACTGCTCGCACAAACTATCCAGCCGCTTGGATTCCAGCACCGAGGAAGATTCCAGGATCGTCAGCCGTTCATCATGCTTTTTAAGCGTCTCTTCATGCTCTTTCAATCTTTCTTCAAGTCCTTTCTTACTCTTTTCATTTTCAACCGTCATGTCCTTTCCTCCCTTCGTTTTCTTATTGCAACACCTCGCTGACCAAAGCATTATCCTGGTCGTAAGTCAGGAGATAGGTCTTGATTGCCTTGGCGGTCACGCCGTCTTCGTGATAATAAGTATCCGTCCGCAAGGAATAATACGGCGGAGTTCCCCCGGCCCCTCCCTGCCTTCTGGATTGCATCATACCCGCCGTCTCCGGCACTCCGTTTTAGATACTTAAAATAAAAACGCCCTTACAAGGACGTTCCAATTAAGTTGCCAAACTATGTTTGGTGTGATTCTCACTGTACTCAGCATACCCGAAATTTTGCTTCAAAATCGGCAAATAACCGGAAAAAATTCGGAAAACTTTATCCGTTAGAAACCTTTTATCCAGATATGTTATTTGAATTAGATATGTTTTTTGCCTCAGATGATCCTTGATTTTCAAGATTATTTTTCAGATTCTCTTTATCCATGGCCTGCAAAACAGCTTTCTCCTTCGTTGGAGCCACAATATAGTCATGGGCCGCTCCGGCGATCAACGCGACAAGAAAAGCATTAATGATGGCCAGACCAATGTTTTCGGCACTAACCTCTTCCCGAATGACCAGTGTCCAAATGATGATCAGGAAGGAAATCAGGACAGAGGACGGACGCACGATCCAGTCCCCTGACCCGTCTTTGGAAATTCTCTTTCCTAATATTTTCAGGTAATCTTTCAGAAAAGATACAATGACGTAGACAGCGATTACTGTACCACCGAGTGATGAAAGATCCTGCAGAGTAAAAAAAGACTGGGGCAGCGTAATAGTATCCATAACTTCCTCCTTACTTGGCTTTACAGAGATCAAGCACTTTTTGGCAGGTATCATAACGGTCCGCACCGATGATATTGATTGATTTTTCTGCTGCCTGATAATCGTTGCCGATCACATAGACTTTTTCTGCACAGTCAATGAATTCTTTCGTCACATTTGCGAGGTAACATACCGGTGCCTTTAAATGATCTGCTAGATAAGCTGCTGCTCTTTCATCCGGGCCTGGATTGCATAAAATAATGTTTTGAACCACCTTTTTCCCCTCCTCACTTGAATTCGCAGAAACACTTTTTACGGGTCCTTCTTTGTTCTCTATCCCCAGAAACACAGCTGGATTAATTTCGTTATTGTTTGTCCAGGGCGCCCTTCTGACCTCAAAATGAAGATGAGGGCCGGTGGTGTTCCCTGTTCTGCCCATCATACCGAGAATGGCACCTTCATTGACTGTCTGTCCGCGGGTCACCTTCACGGAGGCAAGATGGGCATGGATCAGATCGTAATTGCCATTCCTGGTTCTCAGGATAACGTAATTTCCCCACCCTTCCGGATCTGCACCCTGACCGCCGGCATAGGCTGCCTTAATGACAGCGCCCGCAACAGCAGCATATATGGCTCTATTTTCTGAAACCAAATCAATTCCCTCGTGATAACCTTTACCATATACACTGTTTCTGACACCATAGGGGTAAGATACTCTTGCTGACTTTAAAGACATCATCCGCTTTCCCACCTTTCCGATAGCCCAAAGAAAATAAGACCTGTCCTTTATTAGATAAATATTCATAAAGTCTCAGGTCTTATGCATAATATGTGGCTTGTCTCATTCTTGTGCTATTAGCCGGATTTAACGAGGTGTTTTACCTTCAAATAATCGTTGAGTTTCTGGTTAATATTTTTTCGGCGATATCTTATGGTCTTTTCGTCCATATTCAACGCCAGTCCGATTTGTAAATTACTTTTCCTTTTTAAACCATAATACTGTTCACAAATCATCCGTTCCACAGGATCCAGCAAGTTCAGCGCAAAACCAATTCCCTCAATGGAAGATTCCAGATGCATGATCTCCATTTTTAGCCTAATCTTTTTTTCAAGCAAAATCACAAGCTCCCTTTGCGATTTTTCCATGGAGCGTGTAAATTCCGCATAAGCTTGCGCAGTTGGATCACAGACTAAGCCGTTTCCTCCTCCCGTGACGGGGCGATAACTCGAAACTGTTCCTTTCGAAGGAATAAGCTGATTTACATCCAATAATATTCTTCTGATATCTTCGGCATTCTTTTCCACCGCTTCCAAAGCTCTTTTCTTGACCTGCAGTTCATCTAATTTCCGGTAATAGCTTCGCAAGGCGGCTTCCATACCTTTCATAGCGGTGTCGTTCATGTTCACTCTCCTCTCCGGTTGTTCCTGTATGTTCTTTATGGAGAATACTTCCACTGTAACAAGCATACGTTATTTTCAAGGATTAATTCGGCAAAAGCCAGGAAAAAATTCGGAAATCTCTTTGCATGTCTAGCACCTTGTCAACCCTAAAATGATTATATAATGACGACAACGCGGTATTACGAGAAATCTGCCGCCAGGGTATATAAGGTTCAGGGCTGACAGGTACTAGTTATTGATTCACACACATACAATCCTGCAGGTAAAGATTGAGTTTCTGATTAATTTTTTTCCTTCTGTACCGAATCGTTTTTTCGTCCATCCGAAGTTCTTTGGCAATTTGAATATTGCTGTGCTCCTTAAGGCCGTAACACTTCTCACATATTGTTCGGTCAACAGGATCAAGTAGACTTAAGGCATAAGTGATCCCTTCAATGGCTGATTCAAGATAGATGATCTGACTCTTCAGTTTGACACCGCGGTGTAGTAACGCGGCTAATCTCTTCTCAAATTTTTCTACGGATGAAGTAAATTCATAATAGTTTTGCGCAGACCTGTCGCAAACGTACACACAACCGCCTGAAACAGCCATATATTGTGTAACAATCCCTCTGGAAGGTACCAGTTCGTTGACATCCAGCAAAATATTCCTGATCTCATTAGCATTTTTTCTAAGGTTTTCAATAATCGCCTTTTTTACCCACAGTTCATTCAATCTTCGATAGTAATTTTTCAGCATGTTCTCCGTGTCTGTCATCTGTGATTTTTGCAAAGCCTCACACCCCTTTTTTGCCCGCAACCAAATGTCCTTACGCTTTAATTCAAAGCGTATATTAATTATATTGCTACATTGCGTAGCAGTCAACTTCTATTTTTGGAATTTTATGTTGTTATTTATATTTTGTCCTATTGAATTGCTACTCATTGTAGAGTAGAATATTTTCTTAGAGGTGATGATGTGAGTTTTGGTGAAACTTTAAAATATTTGCGCCGGACGAAGAAAATTACGCAGAACCAGTTGGCCTTACACCTGGAGGTATCGCGTTCAGCTTTGTCTTTGTATGAACTTGGTTTAAGAGAACCGGATTATAAATTTCTGCAGAAAGTCTCTGATTTCTTCGGGATCTCTCTGGATAGTCTGCTGGGCAAAAACCCTGCGATGAACGAACTGCCGAATTTTAATAACGGGCATACCATTCCTGATCTTGCTATGGTTCCAATCGTCGGCCGAGTCCCCGCCGGAACCCCGGCCATTCCTTTCGAAGATATTGAAGATTATTTGCCGGTTCCCCGTTCGTTTGTCCGCGAAGATGAATTGGTCTTTGCCTTGAAGATTAAAGGTGATTCAATGATTGATCTAGATATCAGTAACGGCGACCTTGTGCTGGTAAGAAAACAGCAAACGGCCCAAAACGGGCAGACAGTAATAGCCAGGATCAACGGGGAAGAAGTGACCTGCAAAAGGTTTTACAATGTTGATAATAGAATTACGCTTGAACCGGCCAACCCTAGCTACCGGGCGTTGGAACCTGATCATGTCGAAATTGTTGGCGTTGTGTTCAAAGTCATCAAAGATATTTTCTAAAAGAGGAAGTAAAGAGGAATAAAAAAAGCAAAAGACTTCGTTTCGCTTAATTTGAAACGAAGTCTTTTGCTTGGGAAATAAGCTGTTAACTATTGATCCATCAGCTTATTTCTAGATAAGTATTTTCTTGCTTCCTTTTTTGAATAGATGATTGCTTCAACAAGCATTTTTTTATTTTCAAAGACTTTTGGTCCTACTAATATTTCCGGCGTATTGTCATCCTCAGACAGGCAGAGTCTGGCTTTTTCCCCCATGCAGTCAATGATCCAAACTCTTATCTTCATAATGATTTCCTCCTCCTGATGTAAAAGAAGATCACGAAAGGAAATATTAATGGTTTTACTGCCGTGAAGCCATAATTTTTTTATTAATATCAATTTTGTTAAGACAGATCTTCATGTTGAAATTGACTAAAAATTTATCTGTTATCTTCTCCCTTCGTATTTGGCTCAAAATCTTAATGAGTAAAAGTAATTATACCATTTACTTCCTGCGAAAATTGTAGAAATACTTGATCTTCATAAAAAAATGACCTTAGGATAGTACTTTCGTCCTAAGATCAATCTTCGGCATAGAATAAAAAAAATCTATTCAAAAATCACAACTACAGCAAGCCCTTCTCTCGCAGGATCTTAACAATACCGGCTGTTGATTCGCTTCTGTCCATCGTGTAGAAATGCAAGCCGCAGGCTCCTTCTCGGAGGAGTTCTTGGCACTGTGCCGCAGCGTATTGAATACCAAATTCCACTAGGGCATCCGCATCGCCTTCCGGCAATGAAGCAATTCCTTTTTTCAATTGTTCCGGTATGATGGCCCCGCAGTTTGCTGCAAGCATTTCCATCATTTTGACACTGTAGACAGGCATCAGGCCGGGAATAACAGGAACAGTAATGCCGCTCTTTTGGCAGCGCTCCATCAAATGATAGAAGTAAATATTGTCATGAAAGAAGTTGGCAATGACAAAATCTGCGCCTTGATCCACCTTATACCTTAAATATTCGATATCCTTTTCCAAACTTGGTGCCTCAAGATGACCCTCGGGATATCCTGCTACCCCTATGCAAAAGTTATAATTCTTTTTGGCAAACGTTACGAGCTCATAAGCGTAGTGAATGGTATCCACAGGAATTTCCTTCGCTCCGTCTTTGCCCAGATCTCCGCGCAGTGCCAGGATGTTCTCAATCCCAAGGTTCTGGTAAGCATCCAGCACTGCAGCCACTTCGTCCAGCCTGAAACCATAAGCCGCGAGATAGGCAACAACTTCGAGCTTTTTCTCCTGCTTCAGTTTCTTGACCAGTTCATAAGATCCTTCCCTTGTTGACCCACCTGCCCCGAAGGTGACCGAAACAAAACTCGGATTAAGGCTTGTTAAGACATCGAGTGTCTTTTCGAGTGTTTCCGCATTTTTTTCCGTCCGTGCGGGAAAATATTCAAAAGACAAGGTTGGCTTGTCGGTTTTGAATAATTCAGATATTTTCATACTTCTCTCCTTATCCATTTTTTTATTGTTATTACTGCGTCAAGCATATTGCGTTAAGGTTTAGCCGGTTGCCAGATCATGGTGATTGACAGCTGCTAGTGATATATTAATTCAGAACGATGATTTCTGCAAGCATATACTCTTATAACAAATACTTTTATGCAAATACTTTTATAGCAATACTTTTGGACATTAACGGTATTTGATTATTATGTATATAGAATACATAATTCTTTATGAAAGGCATCATCTTGTCTTGTTTTTTCTGATAAAATGGCTGTGAGGCTTTTACATCAAAATACACTATTTCAACTTTATTTTTTATAAAGAAAGGAAATACAACATGCCAAAAAGAACCGATATTAATAAGATCCTGATTATTGGGTCAGGTCCCATCGTAATCGGACAAGCCTGCGAGTTTGACTATTCGGGAACCCAGGCCTGTAAAGCGCTTCGCAAACTGGGCTACAAGATTGTACTGGTCAATTCCAATCCTGCCACCATCATGACAGATCCCGGAATTGCTGATGTCACCTATATCGAACCATTAAACCTTGAAAGTCTGACGAAAATCATTGCCAAAGAACGTCCCGATGCCCTGCTGCCAAATTTGGGCGGTCAGTCGGCCTTGAACCTTTCCTCCGAGCTGCACCAGGCAGGCGTCCTTACGAAGTATAACATTAAGGTCATCGGTGTTCAGCTGGACGCGATTGAACGTGGTGAAGACCGAATTGCTTTCAAAGAAACCATGAACAGGCTCGGCATTGAAATGCCCCTCAGCAAAGCGGCCTACAGTGTAGAAGAGGCAGAAGCGATTGCCCAGGAACTCGGGTATCCGGTGGTTATCCGCCCGGCCTACACCATGGGTGGAACCGGCGGCGGTCTGGTTTACAATGCTGAAGAACTGAACGTAATTGCGAGCCGCGGTATTGCCGCAAGCCTGGTCGGTCAGATTTTGGTGGAAGAATCCGTACTTGGCTGGGAAGAACTCGAGCTCGAAGTCATCCGTGATGCCAAAAACCAGATGATCACCGTATGTTTTATTGAAAATATCGATGCGATCGGTGTCCACACCGGCGATTCTTTTTGTTCGGCCCCAATGCTGACGATCAGTCCTGAGCTTCAGGAGCGCCTGCAAAAATATTCTTATTCTGTCGTCGAAGCCATTGAAGTCATTGGCGGCACCAATGTGCAGTTTGCGCATGATCCGAAGACCGGTCGGGTTGTCATCATTGAGATCAACCCGCGAACTTCCCGATCCTCAGCGCTGGCCTCCAAGGCAACAGGTCTGCCGATTGCGCTGATCTCTTCCATGCTGGCGGCAGGGCTGACCCTGGACGAAATCCCTTACTGGAGAGACGGCTCTCTGGACAAATACACACCTTCAGGCGACTACGTTGTTATCAAGTTTGCACGCTGGGCCTTCGAAAAATTTCCCGGTTCGGTGGACAAGCTTGGTACCCAGATGCGCGCCGTCGGCGAAGTCATGAGTATCGGGAAAAGCTACAAAGAAGCGGTGCAAAAGTCCATTCGCTCTCTCGAGACCAACCGTTACGGCCTGGGCTTTGCGAAAGATTTCCACCAGCGGTCTCTGGAAGAACTAATGGCCATGCTAGCTGAACCGACCAGCGAGCGTCAGTTTATCCTTTACGAAGCGCTGCGCAAAGGCGCGGATATCAATGATCTGTACGCTTTGACCTATATCAAACCTTACTTCCTGCAGCAGATGAAAGAACTTGTGCTACTGGAAGAAGAAATCTTAAAATACAGCGGCAAAAATCTGCCGGATGAACTGCTGACCCAGGCCAAAAAAGACGGCTTTGCAGACCGTTACCTTGCAATGCTCTTAAACTTAAGTGAAGCGGAGATTCGCAAACAGCGAGCTGCCCTAGGGGTAGTGGAAGGATGGGAAGCTGTTCCGGTAAGCGGCGTTGAAGATGCCTACTATTATTTCTCTACCTATAATGCTCCCGACAAGACCACAAGCAGCAACCAGCCAAAAGTAATGATCCTCGGCGGCGGACCGAACCGGATCGGTCAGGGCATAGAGTTCGACTACTGCTGCGTGCATACCGCCTTTGCGCTGCGTGATCTTGGCTACGAGACCGTCATCGTGAACTGCAATCCCGAAACGGTCTCCACGGACTACGATACCTCCGATAAGCTTTATTTTGAACCGCTTACCGTCGAAGATGTTCTGAGCATCTACGAAAAAGAAAAACCGCTCGGCGTAATCGTGCAGTTTGGCGGCCAGACACCACTGAACATTGCAGATGAGCTCAAAAAAGCCGGTGTCAAAATTCTTGGCACAACTCCCGAAACCATTGCGCTGGCTGAAGACCGTGATTTGTTCCGTAAGATGATGGAAAAGCTCGATATTCCAATGCCGGAATCCGGAATGGCCGTCAACCTGGAAGAAGCGCTTGTTATCGCTGACCGGATTGGTTATCCTCTGATGGTCCGTCCTTCGTTTGTTTTGGGTGGACGCGGCATGGAAGTTGTTCACGACGCAGAGATGCTAAGCCGTTACATGGCAGCTGCGGTAGGCGTGACGCCCGACCGGCCGATTCTAATCGACCGTTTCCTGAGCAATGCGATCGAAGCGGAAGCCGACGCGATCGCGGACGGCAAGGATGCTTTTGTGCCGACCGTCATGGAACATATCGAACTGGCCGGTATCCACTCCGGAGACTCTGCCTGCGTCATCCCGCCGATCAACATCCCTGAAAAACACCTAGCGACGATTGTGGAATACACGAAAAAAATTGCCCAAGAGATGAACGTTATCGGGCTGATGAACATGCAATATGCAATTGCCGACGACAAGGTTTATGTCTTGGAAGCAAATCCAAGAGCTTCAAGGACCGTACCACTCGTATCCAAAGTCTGTAATATTTCCATGGCCCGTATTGCGACCGAAATTATGATGGCTGTCAATGATGGTAAGGAAACATCCGTCAAAAACTTTACTTCCAAAACAGTACCTTATTTTGGAGTCAAGGAAGCAGTCTTCCCGTTTAATATGTTTACCGAAGTTGACCCTGTGCTCGGACCGGAAATGCGTTCGACCGGCGAAGTGCTCGGCCTGGCCGATTCGTTTGGTCTGGCCTACTACAAAGCACAGGAAGCAACCAAGTCCCCGCTGCCGGAATCAGGTACTGTGCTGATCAGCGTTAATGACGACGATAAGCCTGCCGCACTCGAGGTGGCCAGGAGCTTTGCTCAGACCGGCTTTAAGATCATGGCTACGGAAGGGACCCACAAATTCCTGCTGGAGAACGGAATCGAAGCCGAAAAAATCAAGAAGCTGTATGAAGGCCGTCCGAACATCGTGGATAGTATCACCAACAAGGAAATCCATCTGGTGATCAATTCGCCGTCCGGCAAACGCAGCAAACATGCAGATGCCTATATCCGCAAAGCGGCAATTAAGTATAAGGTTCCGTATATCACTACGATGACCGCTGCAGCGGCAAGCGCCAAAGGCATTGCCGCCTATGACGCGAATGGTGCATCTGGAATTACCTTAAAGTCCCTGCAGGAATATCACGCTGAGATTAAAAGGTAATACAGGTTCCCTGTCAAATATTGAAGTTCCAATAACACCAAATTACTCTCCGTATAATTTCAGAAGTGAAGCAAGTGTATAACAAGAAATCCTCAGCGTTAGATATGCCAACGATTTCCGCTCATAACCGTCCTACTGTCGCGGTGCCATTAATAATAATTCTAATATATAAGGATGTGAAGCCATGATCAAGGTATCTGTTAACGGCGGCGCCTGCGGCTTTATGACCAATATTGAAGTCAACGCTGAGCGCAGGAATGCGAATATCAAGATTATTACGGAATGCCCCAGCCTGAAACCTTTAAGCGAAGAACTGAAAACAGTCAATGGTTATGAAGAATGCTTCGGCAAAATCGGTGATACCTCTGTCTTTCAAATCGCGCGCCAATACTGCAAGCATGCCGCCTGCCCAGTTCCTACCGCAATTATCAAAGGTGCGGAAGCAGCCTGCGGCCTTGCTTTGCCCAGAGATATTGAGATTAAGATCACCAAGGAAGACTAGCTCATCAAGCACCTATTTCGTATTCTTCACCACTCCGAGCTTTTCCATGACCTCCAGAAATTTGACGGAATCGATGGGTTTGGATGCATACGCGTCACACCCATATTCAAAGGCCTTTTGCACATAATCCGATTCAGCCAGAACGGTCGTCATAATGATCTTGGCTTGTTTTTCACACGGAATCCCTTTTTGTATTTCCAGATCCCGAATAGCCTTTAACGCCCTGACTCCATCGACCTTCGGCATCATGACATCGAGACAGATCAGCTCATAAGGGCTCTCTTCCTTGAGCGACATCAAATAGGCATCGATCGCTTCCAGTCCATCAACCACCAGATCGCACTCACCATATTCTGATAATAATTTGTACAAATATTTTCTGCTGGCTAAATCGTCTTCAGCTATGAGTATCTTCAACATCCCGTTCCCTCCTAATTACTTTGTTACTTCGTACTTTTCCTTCATTGCTAAGTGACTTTTTGAAATGACTTTTTAAAAACATAATACGCTTCTTTAAATAAGCTGAAATACTCAATCTCATCCCCAATATTATTTTTTCTTCTCGCCAGTTCGATTTTAAAAGCACAGAATTTCAATTCATCTGCTTCAATCTGATTGCACAGGTTTTTCAGCCGGTTGGCAATCGATTCTATCGCTTCATATTGCATGCTTTCGAAATGATCGTCGAGTTCTTTGATGCAATGCTCGATTTCCTGCATTACGGAAGTATAATGTTCAGTGTCTTTATTCTCAGATTTACTTGTAAAAATAATTTCGCCGTGATCCCCGAGCTCAACCTTATCCGGAAATTCTTGCCGGTTTTGACCCACCGAACCAATTTTTTTCATTAGATCGTTGATGTCAATCGGTTTTGCCAGATAACTATCCATTCCCATCGCCAGAAACCTTTGTTCGTCACCCTGCAACGCATAGGCAGATACTGCAATGATCGGTGTATGGGTCCGGCCGCCTTCAGATTCCCTGATATTTTTCGTTGCTTCTATCCCGTCCATCACGGGCATCTGGATATCCATCAGGATCAAGTCATATTTTTTTTTCTTAAAAAGATCCAGGACCTCCAAACCATTGTCTGCAGTATCGACCTGATGGCCTCTTTCCTTCAGCATGCGGCGAAGAAAGACTTGACTTACCTTATCATCCTCAGCAAGAAGAATATGCAAGGGCCGGATCATTGGGCTGATGTCAGGTCTAAGGAACGGCACTGTTTCGCTTAGTTTTCCTATTTTAAATTTGATCGGAAAATAGAATGTGCTTCCTCTTCCTTTTTGACTGCTGACCCCCATGGTTCCACCCATCAGCTCGACTAGCTGCTTGGAAATTGCCAACCCCAGGCCTGTTCCGCCATATTTTCGGGTAATAGAGCTGTCGACTTGGGTAAATGTTTTGAACAGGAAGGTCTGATCTTCTTCGGAAATACCAATTCCGGTATCCTGGACAGCAAATTTCAGTTCAATGTCCTGATCTGTCTTCAGAACGTTGTTTAAAGTGACAGATATTTTACCGGTGTCCGTGAATTTTATTGCGTTATCAACCAGGTTATTCAGGACCTGCCTAAGTCTGTTCGGATCACCGATCAGATACTTCGGGATGCTGGGATCGAGATCATACGTTAATTGAAGCCTCTTTTTACTGGCCCGCAGCGTATGCACCTTCGAATTCTTCTCAACCAGATCATGCATGTCAAAATTGATGTTCTCAACAACGAGTTTCCTGGCCTCAATCTTGGAAAAATCAAGGATATCACTGATCAACGCCAGCAGGGAATTGGCACAGATTTTGGCGGTTTCGAGGTTATCCCGCTGTTCAGGATTCAAGTCAGTGGCCAGCGTTAAATCAATCATACCGTTGATGCCGTTCACCGGTGTCCGGATCTCATGACTCATATTGGCGAGGAATTCACTTTTGGCCCGATTCGCGGCTTCAGCTTCTTCTTTGGCCTTGATGAATCTCTCCTCATTCTTTTTTCTCTCCGTAATATCCCGTGCAATGAGAATGAGATAGTCTATATGATTAAGTTTAAATTGCCGTATATTGATCTCAACGGGAATCTCTCTGCCATTTTTGGAAATGTGGATATCTTCAAACACATAGGTTTGATAGTTTCGAACTTGAGTCATCAATATATCCACTTCCGCTTTGCCTATTCTGGAGATCATCTTTGGCGAATGTCCGATCAGCTCATCCCGCGTATATTCGAGTCCTTTGCAAGCGACTTCATTTACTTCGACAATCGTGACTTCACCTTTTTCATTAACCTGCTCCAGGAAAATGGCATCTTTGGCATTTTCAAAAACGCTTCGGAATTTTTCTTCACTCTCGATTAGTGCCCGCTCCGAAGCTCTCCGCTCGGATATATCCCGTGCCAGGCAATATATGCACGTTTTGCCGTTAATATTTATCAGATGCATACTGACTTCAACCGGGATCTCCCTTCCGTCTTTAGTGACATGCACATGTTCGGCTGTATCGAATCCCTGCTGTATCAGCTTTTCCAATTGTTCAATTTGATCTTTCGTATCGTATTTAACGATATCCGGCAGATATAGCTGAAAGAGTTCCTCTCTCGTATAGCCGAGTCTTTGACAGGTAATATCATTGACTTCAATTATTTTCCCAATCCGGTCATCATTCTCGATAATTTCAACGATGTAGATTGCATCCGTGACATTGTTATATAAATTTCGATACCGGGTTTCACTGTCCAGCAGCTGTTTTTCAATTTTTTTACGTTCGGTTATTTCTCTAAGCACGCACAACAACACCTGGTGGCCATTAATCATCGTGGTCTGTGCACTCACTTCAACAGGAACTATACTTCCATCTTTCCGTTTCGTGTTTGTTTCAATAAAGAATCCTTTTTCCACGGCAATCTTCAGTTGTTCTCCGGCAAACGTCACATCTTCTGCAAAATCAAAAACTGTTTTTTGCACAATTTCAAGATGATCATAGCCGTAAGCTTTCAAAGCTGCTTTGTTGGCTTCGAGAATTTTCCCATCCTGTGAGACGAACATAATCATATCCCTGGCATTTTCCGACAACAGTTGATAGCGCTTTAAAGCGTCTTCAGCAATCTTTCTGTCGGTGATATCCAGTATAATGCCGATTAGGCCGGCATACTCTCCTTCAAGATCATAATATGGGCCGCCTGAACTGAGACACCATCGATACTCCCCGTCATGATATCTTAAGCGATGCTCATATTCAAAAGATGTATGGTTCGCTTCTGCATTTTTTAGTATTTCTTTATAAGCGGATTTGTCTTCGGGATGTATGACTGATAACCAGTGAATATTCATGCACTCTTCAAAGTTCATACCCAAAAAATCCAGCAGATTTTTATTCAGGTAAGTTATTTCTTTTTCTGTGGAACGCCAGATAGAAACCGGGAAATAATCCAGCAGCTTCAGCTGGAAATCGCGGGACTTAACCAGTGACTCTTCAAGTATCTTTTCTTCGGTGATGTCATTTAACGCAATAACGATATTTTTTTTGCCGTCTACCATCAGCGGGGAGATGCTGACATGAAACCATAATTGTTTTGTCTTGCCGTTAAGGATAAATGATTGGGAGAACTCCAACCCCTCGATAGATTCATTGTTTTTAAGCGCCCGCAAGCCGGCATGTGTAATCTCACACTGCTTACATTTCGCTGCGTAGCCGCAACCCCTGGGATGTTCAAAGCTGGCTGCACATTTGAAAGCTTCGCCAAATGTTTTACCAAGCACATCTTGTTTTTCCACATGCATCAGTTCGAGTGCTGCGTTGTTTACGCAGCTAATGTGCGCCAGCTCATCGATAATAACCATATTAACTGGAGACGAATAAAAGATTGTCCTAAAATTTTCTGCTTCATTTTTATAGTCGTTTTCAATTTCTTTGATTCTGGTGATGTCCCTGAAGACAAAGATGACCCCTCTGACTTGGCCGTCTTGTTCGATCACTGGGGAACTGCTGGCCGAAATGCAGATGATTTGGCCATCTTTTTTGATCAGTGCCGAATGGTTTTTTAAGCCCAGAGCTTTCTTTTTTTTAATGGTCAGCTCTATCGGAGAATCCATTATTTCTTCGGTTTCTTTATTGATAACTGGAAAGACTTCTTCAAATATTTTACCCTGAGCCTCTTCTGGCAACCAGCCCGAAAGCCTGGCAGTGGAATCATTGATGTATAAAATGGTTCCCAGATGATCCGTATACACGACACCATCTCCGATGCACGCCAAAGCCAACGCCATTTCATTTGTTGTGACATTGTAGCTTTTTTTGCTTTTATTCATTGGCCTTCATTCCTTACTTCAGCATCGTACAAATTAACTGAGGGATGTTCATTAAAGAAGTTTGTCTTTCAACGGCCCCAATATCATGAGCAACTTTCGGCATGCCGTAGACCACACAGGAATCCTGATCCTGACCGATCGTTCTGGCCCCTTTTCTTCTCATCTGCAGGAGTCCCTTGGCCCCGTCATATCCCATACCGGTCAAAATGACACCCAGCGCATTTTTGCCTGCTTCCTTGGCCACGGATTCAAATAAGACATCAACGGAAGGACAATGACCGTTGACCTTTTCTCCTGCGAAGCACTCAATCCTGTATCGATTGGCTATCTTTTTGATTCTGACATGCTGGTCTCCAGGCGCAACTAAGGCCATTCCCTGTTCCAGGTAATCCCCGGTCCGAGCTTCCTGGACCTTCAGTTTGGTCTGATTATTCAGCCGCTCGGCAAACATCCGGGAAAAAACAGGAGGGATATGCTGGACGATAACGATCCCGGGCATATTCGCAGGCAGTCGCTTCATGATATTGCAGACGGCTTCCGTTCCGCCGGTGGAAGCGCCGATCGCGATGATTTTTTCCGAATTCTCGGCATGCTGGCTTTCAACTTTTTCAGTCGTATCCTTCATCGACGGGATAATCCGGGCGACGGAGGCTACCTTGATCTTAATCTTCAACTCATTTAAAAAGGTTTCCACTCTCTGCGCAGCCTTCATATCCGGCTTGCCGACAAATTCGACAGCCCCGGCATTCATCGCATCAAAAACAGCATCGCTCACCGTACTGATCACAATCACCGGAATCGGATATTGCGGCAGCAGCTTGCAGATAAATTCAATCCCGTTCATTTTGGGCATCTGGACATCACAGGTCATGACGTCCGGTTCAACTTCCAGGATTTTATCCCTGGCTTCAAACGGGTCTGCGGCCATACCCACAACTTCGATCTCCGGGTCACTGGCGATTCCTCTGGCCAGAATCTCCCGGAAAACGATGGAATCATCTACAATTAAAACCCTAATCTTTTTTTTGGCCATGATATCAACCTACTTCTAAATATTATTCTTTTCTGTATACGGCTGGCATGACATATTTATATTGGGTTGTATCTTTGTTGAGTGATTCCGAATGACCGATGAACAGGTAGCCGCCATACTCAGTCATGTCATAAAATTTCTGAACAAGCTGTTCTTTGGTTGGCCCGTCAAAGTAAATCATCACATTTCGGCAAAAGATCACATGGAACTTCTTTTTAAAAGGAAATACCTTTTCCATCAGATTAAAGTTGCGGAAGATCACTTCATTCTTAATTTTTTCTACAACGATCGAACTTTCCCTGTCGAGCTTTTTAAAATAATTTGTTCTCCACAGCGCTGGCAGCGCCGCAACCTTATCATTGGCGTATTCGCCATTTCTGGCAATCGTTAAGGCTTTATCGGAAATGTCCGTTGCAAGAATCTTCGTATCCCACCAGACTTTTTCTCTGCCAAAAAACTCATCAATGATCATCGCGAGGGTATACGGTTCTTCACCACTGGAGCACGCCGCGCTCCATATCCGTAGATCCTTATCCCGGCAATGGGCCGCCAGCACAGGCAGAACGTTCTCTTTTAAGAAAGTAAAATGCTCCGCTTCCCGCATAAAAAACGTATGGTTGGTGGTAATCTTATTAATAAAGGTGGTCATGGCCTCCCCGCCGTTATGTGAAGTAATGAAATCGTAATATTCCGAGAAACTTTTAAAGCCGTTCTCGATAAGGACACCCTGCAGTCTGCCGTTAATCAGCGATTGCTTTTCTTTTTTTAGATGAATCCCATAATTAGCTTCGATATACGCTGCAAACTTCACAAATTCTTTTTCCGTTATTGTTATCATAACAGACCACCATCTTCTCCAGGCGTTTTTTATAGAAACTTCTAATTTCTGTTATTCTGAAGAGAGGGCCTCGAATCAGGCCCTCTCTTCTCTTGCATTTCACTTAGTACTTGCCGAATTCGTCGTCACTCAGGACAATTTTCTTTTTTGGCTTTTCCTTTGGTGCAAGAGTCGGACTACTACTGTTCATATTCTCGAGCATTTTCAGAATATCCGGGCTCATGTTTTCGATTCCTTTTAAGGAAGCGTACTGGCCGTTTTTCCGCAGTTTGAATTTGGCAACCTGAACATTCAGCAGCTCGGACTGGCTCGCCAGTTCCTCACTTGCAGCGGCACTCTCTTCAGCAGTTGCCGAGTTGGTCTGAACGACTTCCGCGACCTGAGCAATACCCTGGTTGATTTGGTTGATGCCAATGGCCTGTTCATTGGAAGCCACTGCAATGTTGTTCACCAGGTTGGCTACCTTCGAAATTCCTTCGACAATGTTGTTTAATTCTTTTGCCGTGTCGCTTGCTATCCGGGTACCGTTATCAACATTCTTGATCGAACCCTCGATCATATCCGTTGTTTCCTTAGCAGCGTTGGCTGAGCGAGCTGCGAGGTTTCTGACTTCTTCTGCCACAACGGCGAACCCTTTGCCGTGCTGTCCTGCCCTTGCAGCTTCAACAGCAGCATTCAGGGCCAAGATATTGGTCTGGAAGGCAATATCGTCGATGACTTTGATAATTTTGGAGATATTATTGGAAGAATTATTGATTTCATCCATTGCGCTAAGCATTTCCTTCATCTGGCTGTTGCCCTGGGCCGCATTCTTCTTGGCTTCTTCCGCCAGCTGGTTTGCTTCATTGGCATTTTGGGCATTGAGTTTGGTCTGGGAACTGATTTCTTCCAGAGAGGCCGTCAGCTCTTCAATCGAACTAGCCTGCTCGGTTGCGCCCTGGGAAAGGGCCATACTGGAATCGGACAGTTGCTTCGAGCCTGAAGCGACCTGCTCGGAAGCACTGTTGATATTACTGATCACTTCATTCAGGGTCAGCGTCATGGTCGAGAACGATTTGGCAAGCGCTCCGATCTCATCTTTGCCGTGGACATCGATATCGACATTCAAATCGCCGTCAGCAATTTTATCGGAAACTCCTACCAGTTTGCGGACAGGGTTTGTGATCGAGCGAGCCATAAAAAATCCGAGGATGATCGACAGAACGATTGCGGTCAAGGTGGAGACGGCCAGTATAATTATAGTTCTGGTTTCTTTGGATGCAATACGATCCTTTGCCGCACCAATGTTTTGAGCTCTTTGCTCTGCCATTTGCGTATTTAATTCGATTAGGGCTTTTGTTTCCGGTGCAATTTTTGCTCCAACTGCCGTGATTTGTGCAGCATTGCCTCCTTTGACTGCCGCAAACAGCTCTCCACTTACTGCAGCGGTCCAGGCGTTGCTTCTCTCTACCATGGCCTTGTTCTCAGGCGTATTCTCCATGGCTAACAATTCCTCTTGCAGTTTGGTGCACTTCTGGGAAATCGCATTGAAATCGTCAACATAGGACTGTTTTCCATACAACATGTAGGCTCTGGCAAGACTTGCTCCATCGGTGAAGCTTAAGGCCAGGTCTTCATTAATTTGGAATTTCACAAATTCGACTTCGGTCATCTGATTAACATCTTTGACCATAGAATTAACCTGGGTATAAGTGACTACAGAAATGACTGCCAGGATGACGACAATGACAATATAGCCAGCTAAAATCTTGGTTTGAAGCTTGTTGAAATTCATGATATTACCCCCTCACTAAGTGTAGATGTCAGATTAGACAGTTCTTCTTCTTTTAATAATTTGTCGCAATCAAGAATGAGCTTGATACTGTTATCGACCTTGCCGATTCCTTTAATGTATTTGTTACTGGCACCTCCGTTAACACTGGGAGGAGGCACTATTTCGTCTTCAGGGATGACAAGCACCTCGCATACGCTGTCCACGATCAGACCAATTGATATTTCCTGAATGTCGATCACGATGATACAGGTCCGGTCACTGTATTCCATAAATGGCTTTTTGAAACGCAGGCGCACATCGATGACCGGAATGATCTTCCCTCTCAAATTGACAATTCCACGAACATAATTGGGCAGCTCCGGCACTTCAGTAACCGGCTGGATACCGATAATTTCTGTCACGTACTTAATTTCAATCCCGTAGATTTCGTTGCCTAGAGAAAAGGTCAAAAACTTGTTTTTCTGAGTATCTTCTTCCAAATAATCTTCTGCAATCATTTCTGCCATTAAAATCACTCCTTTCTTGTTATTTCTTCACAAGTCTGGTTATACTCTGGATGTCAAGGATTAAACTAATGCTTCCGTCACCTAAAAGCGTACACCCTCCTAACACGTTATCTTTTTTAAAATTTTGAATGTAATACGGCAGTGCTTTAACAACGACCTGTTGTTCTCCAAGCAGTTCATCAGCAAATATACAACAAGATGTTTCTTCATCTTCAACCATGATAAATATGCCCTGGCTTAATTCCGTAATTTCAGTTTTGACTTTGTACAGCGTATGGAGCCTGATAACCGGATAACACTCACCCCTTACCATAATCATTTCATTTTCGTCAGGGTCTCTGATAATATCGGATTCTTTCGGCCTGAATGATTCTCTGATGGATATTGTCGGTATGGTATACCTTGAATTTCCGACTTTAATATTCATTCCGCCGATAATCGCCAATGTTAATGGGATCTTCATCGTAATGGCAGTGCCTGCACCTTCAGTGCTGTCTACCGAAACGGATCCGCCTACCGTCTGGATATTCTTGGAGACGACATCCATGCCGACGCCTCTTCCGGAAAATTCCGTGATGTTCTCTTTGGTTGAAAATCCGGGCAAAAAGATCAGATTAAAGATTTCGCGGTCGCTTATCTCCTGTTCCGATTTGGTCAGAAGGCCATTCTGTCTGGCTCTGCTCAGGATTTTTTCTTTATTCAGTCCTTTACCATCATCCCTGACAATGATCAGAACATCGCTTCCAGCGTTTTTTGCTTCCAGGGTGATTGTCCCAGCTTTGGACTTCTCTGCCGCAACCCGTTCCCCAGCCGCCTCAATCCCATGATCAATCGCGTTGCGGATCAGATGCATCAGCGGATCAGAAATATGTTCAATGATATTTTTGTCAACTTCCGTTTCCTCACCGATGATCTCTAAACGCACTTCTTTGTTCAGCTTCTTACTCATATCGCGTACGATTCTGTGCATTTTGTGAAAGGTCGTCGACAGCGGAACCATCCGGATCGCCATGACCATATCCTGCAATTCCCCGGTGATTTTTCCGAACTGCCGGGCTGCCTTATAGAAATTATCTAGCTGCAGCCCTTTAAGGTCAGGGTTTTGGGTAACCATGGCCTCGGCAATCACCATTTCTCCGACCAGGTCCATCAGTCTGTCCAGCTTGGCGACATTGACACTGATGATGCTCTGCTGGGCAGAAGAAAGAGAGACTTCCTTCTCGGCCTTTTCCTCCCTTTCAACTGTCTGTAGGACAGGAATCTGTGGGGTTAAAGCATTCTCATGTTGATTCATCACCGGTTCGTCTTCCTGATCTTCGATCTGCTCCAACTTCAGCTCTCTGAGGAAAATCGTCTGCATGAAGAATTCATGCATTTCTTCATAGCTTTTATCTGTCCTTAAGACTACTGTAAAGCCCTGTTCTTTAATGACCTGAGCACTCAGATCATTTTCAATAATATCTTCCGGGGTGAAAATGTACTTGTCCACAATTTCTTTCAAATTATGGATGACGGTGTAGGCTCTGATATTTTCCATTTCACAGCCGTCCTGATAGAAAATTACAGCCTTGTACCAGTTCTTTTTAGACAGGGCCGCCGGGGGCTCTGTTATGTTCGGGGCAATATAATATCTGGGTTTTTCTTCAGGTATTTTTTCAGTTATTTCTTCTATGTCTTCCGGCATGTCCTTCAGATCTTCTACTGAATTTTTCTTCGTTTCTTTCCTGGATGTAAATACTTTTTCTGCTGAAGAATTTTGTAATTTCAGTTTGTTCAGGAAATCTGCAATCGTCTCTTTCAGACGCTGTGCATCTCCGTCAACGGGGTCTTTGGCTTTGACTTTTTCCAGTTCGACTTTGAGAAAATCGACACCTTCGAGCACAATATCCGAAAGCGCGGAGCAGTCGACCTCCCTGGGATCGTTTTCGCGGATGAAATAAAACAAGTCCTCGATTGAATGGGCAAGAGAAGCGATGTTGTCAAAAAGCATCATTGCAGATGAACCCTTAATGGTATGCATGATCCGGAAGATCTCATTGACATCGTCTTTGGAAATATGATTGGATTTTTCACTGGCCAGAATGGAATGCTCTAGCTGTTCAAGCAGATTGGACGTTTCGAAAATATACAGGTCTAACATGGATTCATTGGAATAATTACCAGCCATTTTTATCTGCCCCCCAAACATATCAACTGACTATTTTAATGCATTCACCTGATTTAAGGTTTTGACTACGACATCCTCTTTGAACGGTTTGATAATAAAGGACTTCGCACCAAGCGCAACAGCCTGCCTTACCATACTTTCCTGTCCCATCGCGGAAACCATCACGACCTTGGCTTTCGGATCAAATTTCATGATTTCAGGTAATGCTTCCAAACCGGACATTTCAGGCATCGTAATATCCATGGTAACGACATCAGGTTGCAATTGTTTATAGCTTTCCAGGCCTTCCAACCCGTTCGCAGCCTCACCGACGACCTCAAAACCGTTGTTCTGAAGCATATTTTTGATCGCCAGCCGCATAAATGCCGCATCATCTACAATCAGTACTTTAATCAATGGACTCCCTCCTTTGAGGATTAATCTTGTCTTGAATGAAAGAACCCAGGATCGTGTTAACTGCCTCCAGGCATTTTCCCCGTAAAGAGAAAGAATACTGCTGTAGTCTCCACCTCGCGCAAAGCGCTACGCAGGTTCCGATAATAATATCAGTCAGCATCTCACTCGATAGTTTCGGAGATATTTCCCCTGTCTCCTGGCCTTTCTGAATAATTTTCTTTAAAAAAACAAATCGCGTTGAATAAATGTCTTCGACTTTTGATTTTAACGCTTCGTCATAGCGCATAATTTCCAAAGATAGAAGTACTGCGGTGATTGACGGGTAATTTTCGTAATACGAAGAAAATGATTCGACAAGAAAAATAATCGCTTCTTCCGTGGTTTCTTTCTGCTGGGCCGTAAGGAACAGGTCGCTGTCATACTGCGAGAAATAATCCAGGACGCCGAGCATCAGTTCATTTTTGCTTTTAAAATGCTTATAGATGGCTCCCTCGGTGATATTCTGCTTTTTGGCAATCTCGCGTGTTGAAATTTGGTGGATTCCGTATTTATCGATCAGATCAATTGTCGTTAAGATGATGCTTTCTTTCCGATGTATTAGTAAATTCATATGGTAATAAACTCCTATCTTGGAAAGTAAGTGTTTACTTACCATCTTTTACACCTAATATACTGCATAATTTGTCGAATGTCTACAATTTTTGACATAATATTTTAAATATTTTGATATATTCTTCGTATGGCTAAATATATATTTGGATTGGCTTACATACAATTTTAGGGGATAAAAAAAGGCTTCCTGTTAAATCAGATAAGCCTGTTTCCCTATTTAATATTTTTTCGTTGAATTTGGATTAAAGGAATCAAAAAAGAGATTGATGCAATTTGATTGATTCAATCTCTTTTTTGAGCTTTATGATTCGCAGCTTCCTGAACTGCAGTCCGATCCGCACTCACCTTTTAAGGGTGATTTGATTTCAAATTGGTCCCCATCGGGGGTGTCAATATAATTGATTACAACACCCTCAAGAACTTCTGTAAATTGCTTGTCTGCGACAATTTTTAGTCCATGCTGTTCATCAAATATATCGTCAGGGGTCTTTGACTCATCCAGAGTCATGCCGTAATTCGGCCCCCTTCAGCCAATGCCGGCTACATAGAGCCGCAAGTAAGAATCATCCATATTCTGAGTCACCATGATGTCTTTAATTCTCTTGGCCGCGATTTCAGTAACTTCAAACATAATCGCACCTCCTTTTTAGTCTGACAATCATTATTCATATTACATGAATGAGAAATGCTTGTCAAAACTGATTGAAAAACAAATTGAAAAGTTGTAGTATGTCTAATTAATTAGCAGATTTTTACGTATCCTCAAGCAGCGTATTAAACCGGTTTGTTGCCTTGATATATTTCACCAGTTCATTAATAATAATTCCGGTTATGATTCCGGTAGGCACTGAAAAAAGTAGCATAACAGGCAAGTAAAAAAAGATCCCTGAAAACCTTAGAACCAAGGCTGCCATGGCCAATTGCCCGAGATTATGGGCTACAGCCCCTGCTACACTGATACCAACCATACTCAGACCTGTAAATAGATATAACAGCACTGCCATGACGATCGCAGCTGCAACAGCGCCTAAAAAGCTCATAAAAAAACCCATGCCGAATAAGGTCCCACTGAGCAGAGAGCCGAGAATTGTCCGCAGTACGGTAATCTGTAGGGCCGTCTTAAAGTCAAAGACAACCAAAGCCACCAGGGTAATAATATTGGCCAAACCCAGCTTCACTCCCGGTATAGGCAGCGGACTAGGGAACATACTCTCAAGATAATGAAGAACGGAGGCTTGCGCCACGAGAATGGCAATAACAGCCAGTTTCTTTGTTGATATCACATTTTTGACATGTTCCATAACTGGATCTTCCTCCGAATTATGCAATCCCCTTCAGATCATGCAATTTTTATTTGATGTCTTGTTTTAATCGAAGTCTTATTTTAATCAAATAGATTTATTTTATTTGCATTAAACCCATATAAGTACTATTATTCATACGAAACAGAAATTGTCAAAGGAGCCTTTTCAATGATCGGTATGAAATTAGGCCAATACGTCTATGGGAATTCCCTGCTCCATTTGTTGGATCCCCGAACGAAAATATTGAGCTGCTTATTGGTCATTTTTTCCGTCATAATTACCGATAATTTGTATTTTCTGCTTTTCTTGATTCTATTAATGGCTGCTGCCATTATTTCTTCCGGATTAAGCTATCAATTAATTCTGAGCAGTTTATTGAAATTAAGATATCTGCTTCTTTTTACGCTGGTCTTCCAGGGATTTCTCACGCCGGGCGAGACCGTTTTGATGGTTGGAAAGCTCAGTATGACCAGAGAAGGTCTGATCTTAGGGCTGATCAATATATCGCGGCTGGTTATTTTATTTTTAGGCTCTATGATTTTACTGATGACAACATCATCCCTCAAATTATCCGCAGGAATCGAATACTTGCTGCTACCATTAAGGAAATTACATATTCCTATTCATAATTATACAACCATCCTCAGCATTTCTTTTCGCTTTCTTCCTACTTTATTTGAAGAAGCGGCCATCATAAAAAATGCTCAAAAATCAAGGGGAGCCCAATTTGATTCATCAAATATTGCCGTCCGGATAAAGAGCTATACTGCCATTCTCATCCCCTTATTTGAAGCGTCCCTGGTTCGGGCCGCTGACTTGGGTGAAGCGATGGACAGCAGGTGCTTTACTTCCCATCCCAATCAGTTAAGGTTAAACCGTTTGCAAATGAAACGTCGGGATATCCTGTTCTTAATCCAAATGACCGCCGTTTTAGGTACAGGTATTACGATTAGCATTCTTCTATAAGTCAGGAGCCGAAAGTATGACTGCTCAAGGTATCGAATTCGTCAATGTCACAAAGCATTATATAGATTACTCTCAAGGGAAAACACCTGCGCTGAAAGATATCTCCTTGTCGATCAGGAAGGGCGAATATGTCGGTTTGCTTGGGATGAATGGTTCGGGAAAATCTACCCTGGCCAAACTATTAAATGGCCTGCTTAAACCAACGGATGGAAAGGTCTTTATCAATGGGCTTGATACGGCAAACATTGAACAACTGCCTGAAATCCGCAGACTTGTCGGTATGGTTTTCCAAAACCCCGATAATCAATTAATCAGTCCTGTCATTGAGGAAGAAATTTCTTTTGGCCCTGAAAATTTAGGGCTACCAATTTCAGAAATCAATCGCCGGATTAATTGGGCACTCCAGGTGTGCGGCCTCGAAGACAAAAGGCATCATGCACCGCATCTGCTTTCAGGCGGACAAAAACAAAAAGTGGCTCTGGCCTCGGCCTTGGCGATGCTGCCGGAATACCTCGTTCTTGATGAGCCGACTTCGATGCTGGATCCGACAGGAAGGAAGGAACTGCTCGAACAGCTGAAGGTCTTAAATAAACAGGAAGACATGACCATTCTGATCATCAGTCATAATCCCGAGGATTTGGTCCAGGCAGACAGGCTGATTGTTCTGGATCACGGATCAATTTTTTTACAGGGAACCCCAAAGGAAGTCTATGCCAGTGCAAAGTTGGCAGAACTGGGACTGGATACCCCAACGGTTTACCAATTGATCAACCAATTAGGATCAAACGGATATTCTGTTCCCGAAAATGTCAAATCTGTCCGGGAGTTGGTGGATTATCTATGCCTGCAGTTGTAGAAACGAATCATCTTTCTTATACGTACTTACCCGGTTCAGTTTACGAACATCAAGCCCTCAAAGACATTAATATCTCTCTAACAAAAGGAGAATTCCTTGGCATACTCGGACCTAACGGTTCCGGTAAATCGACACTTGCCCAACATTTTAACGGATTGATCCGGCCTACCTCCGGTCATATGACTGTATGCGGGATTCCAACTTCGGACCCCAAATTAAGTAAAGATCTTTGGAAAAAAGCAGGGCTGGTTTTTCAATATCCCGAACAGCAGATTTTTCAAGTTACGGTCTTTGATGAAGTGGCCTATGGCCCGAGGAACTTAGGCCTGCCTGAAACAGAAGTCGCAGAAAGAGTCTATGATGCTCTGCGGCAGGTTGGTATAAACCAGGAAAATATCAACCAACTGTCCCCGGTCACACTGAGCGGCGGCATGCGAAGAAGGGTCGCCATTGCCGGGATGCTGGCCATTCAGCCGGAAATACTCATCCTTGATGAACCCATGGCAGGTTTGGACGCTGCCGGCCGGAAGCTGCTTTCGGATATACTCAAAAAACGTCACGAAAAAAAAGAAACGACGGTCATGATCTCTCATAACCTTAAAGAAATCATGGCCATCACGGATAAGATTGCTATTTTGGACAGTGGATCCATAATCTTTTTCGGAGACGTTAAAGACCTGCTGATGAAACCTGAAATTCTTGGTCGATATCAACTGGAATTGCCGGAGTACTTGCAAGTTGTTTATCGGCTGGCTGAGAAAGGGTTTGCTATCAAAACGGACATCAGCAGTATGCAAGAAGCCAGCGAAGAAATCCTAAGATTTCTTCAAGAAAATAAACATGGGGCGTAACGAAACTTTAGTTTAAGTTTCGATGTGCCCCATGTTTCTGTTATAAGCTTCGAAAACGGCAAAAAGTAAAATAAATCGATAGAATACTCCTTTAGGGGTGGTTATGTTTTGTCCATTTTCTAAGCCTGAACATATCATATTCCAGCAAATGTTTGGAATATTTTTTTTGTTTCAGGAGGATGAATGCAGAGCATGTTTTTTGAACGGGAAGACTGGAAATTATTCAGAAATATGGAAACCTTGCCCCAAAAAGCGGGGGTGCCGAGAAGTAAATTGTCCAGGCTGGTTTGCAAGGAACTCACGGATAATGCGCTGGATCTGGGCGGCGATTGTGAAATCGGTTATGAGGGCGGTTTTTTTTATGTTAAGGATCACGGCAGCGGCCTCGATCCGGAACTGTTTTCCATCAACAGGCCGCTACGGTCCTCCAAGTATTTAAGACTGCCAACCCGGGGGGCATTGGGTAACGGTCTGCGCGTGGTAGCCGGGGCGGTAGTGGCGTCGGGCGGCGAACTCTATGTTTCAACCCGAGGCAAAAATTATAAAATCCATTTTCAAAATGACGGTACAGCCTTCCCGGAAAGCTTAAGCGATTATGACGAAGCCGGGACAAAAATTAGATTTACTCTGGGCGAAATGCCTATCGATTCAAGCTGGGCAAGCCTGGCAATGGAATATGCCCAAGGTGAAACCTACCGGGGAAAGACCTCGCCCTATTGGTATACCAGTGAAAACTTTTTTGAATTGTTTCAGTCCTATAGCGGATCGGTCCGGGAACTAATCACGCAGTTCGACGGTTGTACCGGTGGGAAAGCCGGGAAGATAGCCGCAGAATATACCAAGACGTCTGCCGCAGCCTTGGAGTTCGATGAGACGGAAGCGCTTTTGGCTGAGCTCCGAGCAGCGGTTAAAAATGTCAGTCCCGAGAGGCTGGGGCGGATCGGCAAGCTGGATGGGTACAGCGGCTATTGTAAATCAGCCGGCACCTTTAAGGCCAGGACCGTCAAAGGGGAACACGACGCGGAAATAGCGTTTGTCCTTGAAGTGTACGCGATACCCTCCGATACGCCCCATATAACGGTACTGCTCAATAAATCCCCTGTGACCGGCAATGTCAATATTTACCACAATAAAAATTTGCTCAGTATTTTCGGCTGCGGTTTAATCCTATGTGTGAAAGCCAAACCTGCCGTTATTCTGATCAATATCATAACGCCCTATATCCCGGTTGTGACAGATGGGAAAGAACCGGATCTCTCGATCATCAGCGACACCATGGCAGAAAGCATTCAAAAGGCGGTCAGTAGAGCCCAAAAATCCCTGCCGGGCGATGTGGTGGAACGAAAGAAATCCCAAAAAGAAGTCGTGGCGGCATGCCTGCAACAAGCCATTGCTAAAGCCAGCGGCAACGGCGAATACCGTTTCAGCCTGCGTCAGCTTTATTATGCCGTCCGGCCGTATGTGATCAAAGAAAGTGGCAAAGAACCGGATTACGCCTATTTCTGCACGGAATTGATCAGCAGTTATGAAGCACAGCACGGTGACATTCCGCTAATGTACCGGGATGAGCGGGGGACGCTGTACCATCCCCACTCAGGCCAGGATATTTCCATCGGCACGATCGCGGTGGAAAACTATCAGAAGCCCGTTTGGACGTTCAATAAAATCCTGTATATTGAAAAAGAAGGCTTCTTCAATGTGCTCAAAGAAAAGAAAATCCCGGAGAAATATGATATGGCTTTACTCACCAGCAAAGGTTATGCTAGTGGAGCGGTCAAGGATTTGCTTGATGCGCTCGGAGAGAATTCGGAGGAAGAGATTACTTTTTTCTGCATTCATGACGCGGACGCATATGGCACGACGATCTATGATACCCTGCAAAATGAAACCAAAGCCAGGCCCGGCAGAAAAGTGAAGATCATCAATCTGGGGCTGGACCCGGAAGAAGCCGTCAGCATGGGGCTGGAAATCGAAAAGGCAGGAAAAACAGGCCGCAAGAAGGGCGTGGCCAGCTATATTGATCCCGAGTGGGAGAGCTGGCTGCAGGACTACAGAGTGGAACTGAACGCCATGAGTACGCCGCAGTTTCTTGCCTGGCTGGAGGGAAAAATCAGGCTTTACGATAAAGGCAAAGTGATACCGCCCGAAAGTACCATGCTGGAGAGCCTGGATCACAGCCTTCAGGATAAACTCGGCCAAAAGCTTGCAGCGGAAATATTGGAACAAAACCACTATGCTGATCAGGTTACGCAAGCAGTCCGGCAAGTTAAAGAGCGCTGCGGCGACAGCCAAACCCGGTTAGCTGAGACAGTGCAGGCGGAGCTTAAGAAGGAACCGGTCAATCTATGGAAGGATGTCATTAAGGCCGTGTCTGAGGATATGATTAAAAATTGCCGTTTTTGAGATTTGACTACACTAGTGTAATTAATCTTAAAACAGCCGAATTTTTAAACAGAGGCTGAGATGACCCTCAGGGAAAACCAGACTTGCACAGATCCACAAGCGGACGTTAGTGGCAGCAGCGTAAATGTTCAGAATCTGCTTTGAATTGCTCAGCCCATAATATTATCGAAGACAGGCTGCGGGATCTTTCCACGCAGGCAGTTGATAAAGCCAAGGAATACAATTCAGATTTTCTTGGTTTTACAGAAAAACTCCATCATACTAACCTCTCAGCATGGCAGACGCTAGGATCGGACTGGCGGAAAGCTTTTCTTACAGCGGAAGTAGAAATCGTGGTCGATGCTATGATCGTCCAAACCGGGATGATGGGTGAATAAATTATAATGCAATATCAATTACAATTGATATTGTATCGTTAATTAAATCTCTACGCTTCCTTCGAATACCTTTTCCGGTTTTCCTGTCATATAGACCGTCTCATCCGTATATTTAACAACCAGGTCGCCGCCTTTTAGCTTCACCAGAATATGCTGGTCTTTTTGGCAGAAACCGTTCAGCACTGCAGCAACGACAGCCGCGCAGGCGCTGGTACCGGCCGCAAGCGTTTCGCCGTTGCCACGTTCCCAGACCCTCATTTTGAGGGTATTTCGGTCAATCATCGTGACGAATTCCACATTGACTCTTTCCGGAAATAACGGAGAATATTCGAAGGCCGGTCCTTCAATATCCATCTGAATGCTTTCCTGGTTCTCCACAAAAAGCACACTATGCGGATTCCCCATGGACACACAGGTGATGCGGTAATCGCGACCGGCAATCGTAACCGGCTGATTCACGATAACCTCTCCCGGCAATTTAACCGGAATCTTCTGAGGTTCCAACTCCGCCGGCCCCATATCCACGCAGACCGAATCGACTTTCCCGTTTTGGATATAGAGTTTCAGTTTTTTAGTCCCGCTCAAGGTTTCAATCGAAATCCGATCCTTAACGATGATCTCGTTGTCGTACAGATATTTCCCGATGCATGTAAGCGCATTGCCGCTCATTTTACCTTCGCTGCCATCCAGATTGAACATCTGCATCCTCGCATCCGCTTTGTCGGACGGGCAGATCAGCACGATCCCGTCCCCGCCGATACCATAGTGCCTATCAGATAAATAAACACTCAGGGATTCCGGGCTGACGATTTGTTGATCGAAGCAGTTGAAATAGATATAATCGTTGCCGCAGGACTGCATTTTTGTAAAGGTAAGCTGCCGCCGTTCGCTGCGCATATGGTTGATGTCCACAAGCTCCGTGTTGTTCTGGGAATACCGGCTCTTCAGACTGTTGGCTAACGCATTGGCGGTATCCAGCGAGGTCAGGCACGGAATTGCTGTCTCAACTGCCTTGCGGCGGATTTTGACACTGTCCAGACCGGGTAGCCTGCCTTTGGCGGAAGTCGAAATAATATAATGGATCTTGCCGCTTTCCAGCAGCGTTTGGATATTGTCATGCTCTGATTCATGAATCTTCTTGACCGAAATTACCTGCAGACCCGCTTGCTCCAGCACTTTGGCCGTTCCGCCGGTCGCATAGAGTTTAAAGCCCAGCTCGCTGTATTTCCTGGCGATATCAACCATCTCCGGCTTATCGCCGTTGCGAACCGTAATTAAAACGCCACCCTGCTTCACCATCTTGTACCCGGCAGCCACCAGTCCCTTATAAAGCGCCTCGGCCAGCGATTTGCCGATACCCAGCACCTCGCCCGTCGACTTCATCTCCGGGCCCAGCTGCACATCGACGTCGATCAGTTTTTCAAACGAAAACACCGGAACCTTAACCGCGACATAAGGCGGGGTTTTATACAGCCCTGTGCCATAGCTCATATCGGTCAGTTTTTCGCCAAGCATCGCCCGGGTCGCGAGGTCAACCATCGGCACGCCGGTCACTTTGCTGATATACGGGATGGTCCTTGAGGAACGCGGATTCACTTCGATGACGTAGATTTCTCCGGCATGAACGACATACTGAATATTGACCAGCCCCTGGGTGTTTAAGGCCAGGGCCAGTTTCCTGGAATAGTCAATGACCCGTTCCGTCAGTTCTCCGCTTAAGTTCCAGGCGGGATAGACTGCAATTGAATCACCGGAATGGATACCGGCCCGCTCAATATGCTCCATGATCCCGGGGATCAGAATCTCTTCACCGTCACAGATCGCATCGACTTCGATTTCAATACCTGACAGGTACTTATCGATCAGTACGGGATTTTCGATGTTGTAAGTTAGGATAATGTCCATGTATTCACAGATATCCTGATCACTAAACGCAATAATCATATTTTGTCCGCCAAGCACATAGGAAGGGCGCATCAGAACCGGATAGCCGAGCTTATTCGCCGCCTGCAACGCTTCATCGGTGTTCATCACGGTATGTCCCTGAGGCCGTTTAATGGAGAGTCGTTCCAACAAAGCGTCAAACCGTTCCCTGTCTTCGGCCGCATCAATGCTGTCGGCCGGTGTGCCCAGAATCCGTACCCCCTGGGCTTCCAAGAACTTCGTCAGCTTAATGGCCGTCTGTCCGCCAAAAGCCACGACGACGCCATAGGGCTGCTCCGTATGAATCACATTCAGAACGTCCTCATTGGTCAGCGGTTCAAAATACAAGCGGTCGGCCGTGTCAAAATCGGTCGATACGGTCTCCGGGTTATTGTTGACGATCACGACCTCATAGCCTGCTTTTTTCAGCGCCCACACACAATGTACGGAAGCATAGTCAAACTCGATCCCCTGGCCGATTCGGATTGGTCCTGATCCAAAGACAATAATTGTTTTCCTGCCGCTATTCCGGGCTTGGATAAACTGCTCAGCCTCATTGGCTTCATCGTACGTCGAGTAAAAATACGGGGTCTCCGCCTCAAATTCGGCTGCGCAGGTATCGACCATTTTGTAAGAAGCCCAGCGTTTCTGATAGATCCCCTGCGCAATCCCCTGTTCAATCCTGCAGCCTGAAAGCCGTTCAATCACTTTATCAGGATACCCAAGTTTCTTGGCCTCTTCGTACAGCTCCTGCGTTAGAGGTCCGACGGCTAGCTCTTTCTCCAAAGCTTTAAGGTGAGCCAGTTTGTATAAGAACCAGAGGTCAATCTTGGTGATCTCATGAATCAATTCGCAAGAAATGTCCCTCTGCAACGCTTCAAATATCACAAAAAGCCGTTCATCGTTGCACACCGCAAGCAGCTGTTCAATCTCGGCATCCGTCAGTTTCTTGAGTTTGGGCAGGTTTAAGCTGTCCAGGGAAATCTCCGCTCCCCTGACCGCTTTCATAATGGCCTGCTCAAAGCTCACGCCGATCGCCATCACTTCACCGGTTGCTTTCATCTGCGTACCCAGTGTGCGTTTCGCGTAAACAAATTTATCAAACGGCCACTTGGGCAGTTTCACCACGACATAATCCAGCGCCGGTTCAAAACAGGCATAGGTCTTCCCTGTAACGGCGTTTTTAATCTCATCGAGTGTATAGCCGACCGCAATTTTTGCGGCAACCTTAGCAATCGGATACCCCGTCGCCTTGGAGGCCAGAGCTGAGGAACGGGATACCCTCGGGTTCACCTCAATGACGGCATAGTCAAAGCTGTCCGGATGCAGCGCGAACTGGCAGTTGCAGCCGCCTTCCACTTCCAGGGCTGTAATAATATTCAGCGCAGCCGAACGCAGCATTTGGTATTCTTTATCCGAAAGCGTAACGGCCGGCGCGATAACGATGCTATCCCCGGTATGCACCCCGACCGGATCGAAATTCTCCATACTGCAGACGGTAATAACATTCCCCACCCGGTCCCGCATCACTTCAAACTCAATCTCTTTCCACCCGGAAATACATTTTTCAATTAGGACCTGGGTAATCGGTGAAAGCCTCAGACCGTTGGCCGCAATTTCCTGCAGCTCAATTTCATTATAGGCAATCCCCCCGCCTG
Organism: Dehalobacter restrictus DSM 9455; assembly: GCF_000512895.1. Classification (NCBI taxonomy): domain Bacteria; kingdom Bacillati; phylum Bacillota; class Clostridia; order Eubacteriales; family Desulfitobacteriaceae; genus Dehalobacter; species Dehalobacter restrictus. The sequence goes on along the minus strand of NZ_CP007033.1, from coordinate 837,759 downwards.
TTCCACCCAGCGTAAAGGCTGGACGGACGATGACCGGATAGGAGATCTCCTCCGCAAAGGCGAGGGCAGCAGGGACATCCGTCACGACCAGAGAAGGGATGACAGGCTCGCTGATCGCTGCCATGGTATCCTTAAACATCTGCCGGTCTTCAGCTTTATCGATGGTTACCGGATTTGCGCCCAACAGCTTGACACCTTGCTTTTCTAGAAATCCTTCTTTGGCAAGCTGCATGGAAAGTGTCAGACCGGTCTGACCTCCTAACGTAGATAAAATGCTGTCCGGTCTTTCCTTGATGATGATTCTTTTGATGGTCTCCAGCGTTAACGGCTCGATGTAAATTTGATCGGCCATTGCGTTATCCGTCATGATCGTAGCTGGATTGGAGTTGATCAGAACGACTTCCAGCCCCTCCTCTTTCAAGGCCCTGCACGCCTGGGTCCCCGCGTAATCAAATTCAGCAGCCTGCCCGATGACGATCGGACCTGAGCCAATGACCAGTACTTTTTTTATTGTTTTATTTAACGGCATGTTGAGCAGTCCTTCCTCATCAAATCAATAAATTGATCAAATAAATAGCTGGTATCCAAGGGTCCTGCCGAAGCTTCCGGATGAAACTGTGCCGAGAAAGCTGGCATATTCAGATATTCAATTCCTTCGCAAGTCCCGTCATTGGCATTCTCAAAACGCATGCGGGCATGAGCAGGAAGGCTGTTGGCAACAACCGCATAGCCATGGTTCTGGCTTGTAATGTAGACCCTGCCGGTTTTCAAATCCTTCACCGGCTGGTTGGCGCCCCGGTGCCCGTATTTCAGCTTGGACGTTTCGGCACCCTGCGCCAGCGCCAGCAGCTGATGTCCGAGACATATCCCGAAGATCGGCAGACCGGAGGCAGAAAGCTTCTTCAGTTCTGCGATAATTCCCTTATTGTCGGCCGGATCTCCCGGTCCGTTGGAAAGCATGATCCCGTCCGGGTGCAAAGCCAGGATACTTTCGGTGGATGTCTCAGCAGGCACCGTGATAACCTCACAGCCGCGTTTAATGAGCTCACGCCGGATATTTTCCTTCGCTCCGAAATCCCACAGGACCACCCGGTATTTGCCGGTTACTTCTTTGGCGGTCGCTACATCTCTAGATGTGGCAACGTCAACGGGCTTACCTATGTCTCTGGTTGGGACTATTTCAATGGATGAGATACTCTTCCGTGTTACATCGGTGTTCTCGGTCGGTATTGTTTCCCTGCAGGAAACTGTCTGGATCGCGTCCGTAATTTTATAAGCATTGATTTCAGCCAGATCTTTCTCAAGATTGTCCAGGGTTGCGGTGATTTTGGCGTTCATTACGCCGACCTCGCGGATGATCTTGGTGAGTTCCCGGGTGTCAACCCCATAAACCCCGACAATATTCTGTGCTCTTAAAAAAGCGTCAAGCTCACCCTCACAGCGAAAGTTGGAGGGAACTTGACACCACTCCCGGACAACATAGGCTTTCAATTTCGGGGAATCACTTTCAAAATCGTTCGGAATAATCCCATAATTTCCGATCAAAGGGAACGTCTGAACCACAATCTGCCCGTAATAGCTCGGGTCAGTCAGGGTTTCTAGATATCCGGTCATTGCAGTAGTAAAGACAATCTCACCGACTGCCTCTCCTGCTGCCCCGAAAGGCTTCCCTTTAAAAACCTGGCCATTGGCCAGGATAATATACACATTCTGCTGCACGCGGATCCCTCCGTTGTTCTTATTTCGATCGGCTGATCATCAGCCTGTTTGCCGTCGCTAAGTAAAATGATCTGAAGAGTAAAATCAATGGAATAGAGTTCTCCAAATAGCATTATATCACGGGAATCGCTGAAGATAAAACGACGCCCTTTCATGAATACTGTATTCTCTTGGTGCCGAAATCGAATACCAAGCTTTTTATAGCAACATAAATTGAGAAAATTTTTGTAACCTCTTGTCCACAGAACAACATATGATGTTATTGGAAAAAATTGGAGGTAGAATAAATATGACACCACCTTTTATCACCTATTCGACATTTCACAGGCTGGGGTTAAATGCTAGAAATTTAAACTCCCTATTCAATACCACAGATGATTTTGAACTCCATATCATTGATAGCAATTCGCAGGACGGAACATGGGATTATATTCAAAGTCTTAATGACAGCCGCATCAAATCTAAAACAAGGCTACCCGTAAATTATGGTCCCATTTACGCGCTTAATTACAATCTGGCCCGCAGAAAACCAGACCAGTATTTTATTGTCCTCGAAAGTGATGTGTATTTTTATGTCCCAGATTGGATAAGCCGGTTTATGAAAATATTTAAAACTTTCCCGGAGGTAGGGCTGCTGGGGTTGTCCAAGGCCCACCCGTATCCAGCCTATTATCCGGAGGTTTCCCTTCAAGAGAGAAGCGGTGTAAGCTACCTGCAGTTAATGCATACTGAGGTCGGTAATGTCCTTGATTTTGTACCCGGGCAATGCCAGATCCTAAGACCTGAGCTTATTAACCTTATCGGCTATTGGTCCGAGGAAAACGGCTACGGGGATGCCGAACTGTCGCTCAGAATTAATAAATATACGCCGTTTAAAGCAGGATATGCAATCGACATCCCGATTGATATGCTCCAGACTGTACCTTGTGCGACCTGTGAGGGCAGCCGATGGTGCATCTGCAATAGAATAAATCTTACCTGTTTTGACCTTAGAAACACCAAGCATAAGAATGAATCTTTTGTCTTGACCCACGGATGGAAATACCTTGAATGCTTCAAGGAACTTCGTGAAGGTAAGCGAACAGTATACTGCGCATCAATTCATGATCCGGAATCCTACAAGAATCACCTTTACCATATGGATTGGGCCCTGGAGAATTTCAACTTCTATGTAAGTAATGCCAACTAGTAGATTGATTCGTAAATCCGGCGCTTCACACTCCATGCTCCGCTCAATGCTGGCTATCCATTACAGAGACTTGGTCTGGAAGCTAATGAAATCAACGTTACTCTAGAGAAATAGAAATTAAAAAAGCATTGCAAAGAATAATATTAAGAAGAATGAAAGGACAAAAATTAATGATCAATCAAAAAAAAATAGCAATTCTCGATGACTATTTTCCTAATCTGACGACGGGTTTTAGGATATCTGAATTTAATTACTATTTGGAGAAGTATCCGAACTGTGAAGTGTACGCGACCAGATATGACATGCATCATCATGAATATGCTGCCGTATATCCGCAGTATAAGGATAAAGTAAAGCCGTTTACCCAGTTTGACTGGACCGGCCAGTCTTACGCGCTGTATTATATGGTATTTTTAAGTAACGCCGCTGCTTTTCATTTTGTCTATGAAATGTTTAACACGCCGTTTATATTTGAACTCTATCCCGGAGGGGGATTTTGGATCAATGATGACGAAATTGATGCCAGGCTGATCAAAGTCCTGCAATCCCCTCTTTTGAGAAAAGTCATTGTTACGCAGAAGAGGACGTACGACTATATTACCAGCCGCGGTTTTGTTACGCCGGACAAGATTGCCTATATTTATGGGATGGTGACGTATCCGGAGTATTTCCACTCGACCGTACCCAAGCGATTCTACGGAAAAGATAAAAATACGCTCGACATCTGCTTTGTGGCTCACAAATATATGCCAACAGGAATGGATAAGGGGTATCCCATATTTATCGAGATGTGCAAAAAGCTCGCTTCAATAACAGAGGATATCAGGTTCCATGTCGTCGGCAATTTTGACCGGGATGAAATTGATGTCAGTGAGTTGGGCAGTCGGATCGTATTTTATGGTCTTAGAGATAAAAGCTTTTTCCCACAATTCTTTTCCGGAATGGACATGATCGTTTCACCGAATCTTCCTTTTGTCCTGATACCGGGTAAGAACTTTGACGGCTTCCCTACAGGCTGCTGCATCGATGCTGCTTTGCACAACGTTGCTGTTTTCTGTACCGACGAACTGAATATGAACGACCATTTTGAACACAAAAAGGACCTTTTTATTATCCACGCTGATGCCGGCAAGATTGCTGAAAGTATCATGGAATATTACCAAAGCCCCGAAAAGTTATACAGTATGTCGGCGTGCGGACAGGCAAAATTCAGAGAGATCTTTGACTTTGAAAAACAAATGAGAGACAGAGTATCAGTCATTGAACAATATGTGTAATCAAATAATCGAACAAATATCAAATAGAATCATTCAATTTGGGAGCCACCAATGACAAAGCCGGATGGCATATCCATTATTACCTGTACGCACTTCCCTTTTTACCTGGACAATATCTTCGCGAATTATGCCAGACAAACCTACCCTGTCAAGGAACTTATTATCATCCTGAATGGCCCTGGTATTAATCTTTCCGATTTTTACAAGAGGGCGGAATTGCATCCTCATGTAAGGATCATTCAGCTGCCTGAAAGCTGCTCGGCAGGAACGTGTTTAAATTATGCTGTCAGGCAGACCCATTATCCTTACATCGCTAATTTTGATCATGACGATTATTATGCTCCAGAATACTTGAATGATTTTATGAAAATAGCGCCTTCCAGCGAGGCGGGTGTTTTCGGAAAGAAAACGCACTTCGTCTTTTTTGAAGAGCAAAGAATCCTGGCGCTTTTGCATCCTGGCAGAGAAAACAGCTATGTTGACTATCTTATCGGCTGTACCCTTTTTATGAAAAAAAATATTTTTGAAAAAGTACAGTTTATTGATGCCAATATTGCGGACGAACAATTTGGTGCAGACTGTACCAAAAACGGCATCAAAATTTATGCGATTGATAAATACAATTTTGCTTATATTCGCCGAAATGATCTCAGCCTGCATACCTACAAATTAGATAATCAGCAATTAATGGAACAATATTGTCAGGTTGTCGCACAGGTTTCTGACTTTAAGCCCTGGGTATTAGGGTCATTTACTTTTCATGCTTGTTGATTACCTGAGCCGGTTCTTGCTGCTGGTCGTCACGAGCTCCACCCGGAAACCTTTGCGGCTTTGCCGGACTGTCGCAGTCATAAATCCGAAGAAAATAAGTAACCACAGCCCGCCGGTCAACAGAATTCCGAGTAAAGTCCTGAACAGAACGGGCCAAAATAACGGACGGCTGAGAAAATACAATCCACTGAGCAGTCCTGACTGTACATTCCATTCGAAGGTGACCGGCGGAAGCATCTGAAGCGCTGAGACCAACTCAGCAGGAGGGAATAAATAGCATAGACTTAAACCCAGAATAAGGATGAAACAAAAATTGATCAGATACATCATTAGCGAAGCACTTGGCGATATCCGCATTTGTGGCTTGTCCGGATTATAGCGGCAGTTCTTGATGGAATAATACAGCCCGATGGCACTGGAACCCAGGCTTAAGAAAATCGCCGCCAGCGCCAGGATAAGCGTTAAGCTCGTTGAAACTCCGACTGCCAATGAAGTGCCAACCAGAAGAGCCTCCATCAATAGTAACGTTGGAAGCACAGCTGCAGTTAATTTCCCCCAGACGACAGGCCACCCTGCCAAGGGAACACTATTTAGCAGCCAGTCAGACTCCCCTTCCCTGCCAAATGCCTGCAAGGCCAAATTGCCGCTGAACATAATCGTGTACATGATAAGAACCATTACCAAGCTGGATACACTCGATGCCGAAGCATTGAACAGAAACTGAACCACAAAGAAGGCCATAATGATCAGTGGGATCAAATAGCTAAACCATTCTCTGGTATCCCTTTTCAAGGTCAGCAGATCTTTTTTGGCCACGGCCCACATGCCTGCCCACGTCGAGGCCAGCAAGACTACTGTTTCCTGCTCCTGGCCAACAGTCCCGAAGAAGATCTTTTCCTGTTGGCGGTTCGTCGTATCAACGCTGGAAACTGAACGTCTTTTGCGCCGTCTTCCGCCATCTCCCTGGCTGATGGAAATGAAGCCCTGTCGGAATCCCCGTTCCAAAAGAATCAAGGCAATCAAAAAAAGAAACGCACTGAAAATAAGGACCAGAAGGCTCCATCCCAGCCCAGCGGCAAAGCTATCGGTTATTCCGCTGGTTAAAGCAAGTGAAACCCATCCCCACGGGAAAAAATTCATGACGTGGATCAGCTGCTCTTTGCCTGCCAGCATGGCCCCAATATCCAAGTTACCTTGGCTTCCCAGCATCATTCCCGGAATCTGAAATACTAACGCGATCAAGACACCTGCCAGCCCTCCCATGAGTCCGACGGCTTCTTTGCTCCTGTGAGGCGGAACAATACGCATAACCAAAAGGTTCAGCAGTTCGGCCAGCGCTGTCCCGCTAAGCCATAAACCGCAGCCTGACAGAAAAACAAGAAGATAATAGGATGCTTTGGCCTCAAAAAGCAGACCGCAGAACACCCCCGGCAAAAAAACAAACAAGAACGCAACTAAAAGATTGCTCACAAGTACAGAGACTGTTTTCACGGCAAAAACGACCCGCAGAGGAACCGGTGCCATGAAAAGGAGTTCCAAATCTTCAGACATATACAGCGCTGCAAAAGCTGCCGTAAGACCAAAGAATATCTGGCTGGCCAGTCCCATCAGAAAGAACAGGGAGAGAAAACCCTGGACGGTCTCAGGCTGCATCGATTTCAACATCCCATAGGATATGGCCCCCATGGAAATCAGAAAACTCAAAAACACAATCATCAGGATACCCATTCCGATGAAAGTTCTCTTCCGTTGATGTTTTAGCGTGTTAAGTGTCACCCGCAGCTGATTTGTTAGCAGCAGGACAAAATCCTGAACAAACGACTTTTCCGCAGGCGGGGTATCCAGAGGCGGCGGTATGATCATTTTCACCGTTTATTCCTCCTCCAGGCTTTTGATTAATTCAGCATTCTCACGGACTCCGGTAAGTTCCAGGAAAATATCTTCCAGGCTTTCCCCACCGTTTCCAACTTTTTGCCGGAGTTCTTCAGGGCTGCCCTGCGCGATCAGCATGCCATCTTTCAGAATACCGACCCGGTGGCACATTCTCTCGGCAATCTCAAGAATATGGGTCGAAACAAATACCGCGGCACCCTGCCGGGCCATTTCCTGAAGAATATCTTTGAGGAGGCGTGCGCTGGCCGGGTCAAGACCCACAGTCGGCTCATCCAAAAGAATCACCTTGGGCTGATGAATTAAGGCCCCCGCCAGAACAACCTTTTGTCTCATACCGTGAGAGTAGCCCTCTAACAGCTCATCCGCGCGCTCCATGAGACCGAACATTCCTAAGAGCTGCTCAGCCCGCTCTTTGGCAATGCCTTTTGGGACTCGGTACAGGGCTGAAATAAGGTGCAAAAATTCACGGGCTGACAGTTTGTTATACAATTTTGGCTGGTCCGGTACATAAGCCATTAAGGCTTTGGCCTGAGTGGGCTGCCTGCGGATATCGTAATCACAGATGGAGATCTCTCCCTCGCTAGGATCCAGCAATCCGGTAAGCATTTTAATCGTTGTTGTTTTACCGGCACCGTTCGGTCCCAAGAAACCGAAAATCTCCCCGCTTCTTACCTCCAGGTTTAGATCATTGACAACCGGCACTGAACCATACCTTTTGGTTAAACGATTTGTTCTGATCAAGACCCTTTCCATTGCGTACCTCCTGCTAACTTTCTCGTTCCTCACGCTTCATTATAGTAATCGTGCCCTTGTGATACTGTTCTTTCCATATTTCGCGTTGACTTGATCGATCACTTTTGTCAGGTTTCCCATATCTTTTTGAGGTTCATCAAACAACGTCAGTTGCTCAGTTTGATCCGTTAAGTTATTCAAGGTGATTCCAATTAGCCTAAGCGGCTGATTCATGGAGAGCTCGCGTAAGAGCGAACAGGCTTCGTGGTAGATCAGATCATCCAGATCTGTGGCCTGAGGGAGGGTGCTGGAACGCGACAGGGTTCTGAAATCCGGATAACGTGCTTTCAGCGTAATTGTTTTCGCTCTCAGCGCATGTTTGCGCAGGCGTCTTCCCACATCCACCGCAAGCTTCAGCAGCTCTTTTTCAAGTACGTCGACATCAGCAATATCTGATGGGAATGTCGTCTCCCTGCCAACGGATTTCGCCATTCTGTCGGTTTCTACGGAGCGATTGTCAATACCTCGGGCGAGTTCGTAAAGCTGTTTGCCCATGACACCGAATCGTTTCGAGAGAGCACTTTCATCCAAAGCACGCAGATCTTTCACTGTTCTGACCCGAAGCTCATGCAGCTGTTCCGCCGTTTTGATGCCGACCCCCCACACCCTTTCCACTGCCAGAGGATCGAGAAACTCCTGTACTTTATCCGGAGGGACAACGACAAAGCCGTCCGGCTTTTGCAGATCGGAAGCAATCTTGGCGAGGAATTTATTGGGGGCCAAACCCACTGAAGCCGTCAGGCCAAGTTCCTGCCGGATACGTTGTTTGATCAGCACGGCAATATCTTGGGCAAATCCAAAAAGAGCCGTTGATCGCGTAACGTCCAAAAAAGCTTCATCAAGGGACAAAGGCTCGACGAGCGGCGTGTAGGACAAAAATATTTCGTGTATCCGGTCTGAGGCTTCCTGATATTTTTGCATATTGACAGGGAGAAATGCGGCCTGCGGACAGCGTCTGAAGGCCTCGGTCATGGGCATCGCAGAATGAATGCCAAATTTACGGGCCTCATAAGAAGCAGCAGAAACAACACCCCGGCTGTTTGGCTTGCCGCCCACGATAACAGGCTTTCCGAGTAAGGCTGGATGATCTCTCTGTTCTACCGCAGCATAGAAAGCATCCATATCGATATGGAGTATTTTTCGATGGTTTTGCCATTCTTCCATAAATCAATTATACCACTATGCGCTCATAATTGAGCTAAATCATAAAAAGATGACCCCCGCGCAAGACAGAAATCATCTTCTAAGTGCATCATGCCTTTTAAATTATCCTTCACATAGGGTCGACTTCATTGGTTTCATCATGTTTTACAGCGACCCCATTATCCTCAGCTTTTTTCTCTGCTTCTTCATCATTGTTCTGTAACACATTCGTGTCTTCCTTTTGTTTAGGCTCTTCTTGGGAAACCTTTTCTTTGGGAGATGTATCCTTTAAGCTGTCCATTATCGTGTCACTCTGCATACTAATCGTATTTGAAAATTCTCTTGTCAATTCGTTCATCATCTTGCGACCTTGTCTAACCAATTTTCCAATTGTTTTTGCAATTACGGGCAAATCATCGGGGCCAAAAAGAATCAAGGCGACAAATAAGATTAATGCAATTTCTGTTAAACCCATTTAAATCACCTCTTCCTCTTCTCGCTTCAGCATTTTTGTTCTTCTTCTTACTACAATATAGCCTACCCAAATACTGATTTCATAGAGAAGATACATCGGACCGATGATCAAAACCTGGGTCATCAGATCGGGTGTTGGAGAAAGAACAACAGCCAATATCACAATCACAAAAAAGGCCCATTTCCTATATTTTGCGAGAGCCTGAGGAGATATGATGCCTATTCGGATTAACAGTATCAATACAACGGGCAATTGGAAAAATAACCCAAAGCTAAGTGCCAAAGTGAAAACAAAATTAATATAGGAAGACTTGGTGACAAATGGCGTTGTATCGATTGCCCCTATCCCTGCAAAGAGTAAGATCTTTAAGCAGAGAGGCAGCACAAATAAAATAACAAAGGCTGCGCCTGCAAAAAAGAGAAGAAGAGATGAAGGAAAGATGAAATAGAGGTATTTTCGTTCATTAGATTTCAAAGCCGGCAGGATAAAACTCCATAACTGCCATATGATGATTGGCAAAGCCACAACTACACCCGCAATGAGTGATACTTTTAATTTAACCATTAATGGTTCCATCGGTGTTGTCGTAATGAAATGCACCTCACTGAGACCGGACATTGGTATAGCCAGGAAACGAAATGCATAATCACTGAACGCCCATCCCACTATTGCTCCGATGGCGATCGCATATACAGAAAATAAAAGCACTTTGCGCATTTCTTTAAAGTGGCTAAAGAAAGACATTTCGTCACTTTGCTTCTTCCTACGTTGCACAGTACAAACCCCTTCCTTTTCCTGATCTAATTAAAACTAATTTTTCCAAATACGGTTACTCAGGAGTCTCTGGTTTAAACATTTCTTTCATTTTGGCAGATAATACCATCTTGCCGTCAGTATCAATGATCAGGCCCCATGCGTTATTCTTTTCGATTAATTGCAAGCCCTTTTCAGGACCTAATACGAAAGCTGCTGTAGCCAAAGCATCCGCCATTATCGGATTCTCCGTGACGACAGTACAACCACTGACCTCTTTTGAAGGATACCCAGTACGAGGATCAAGAATATGACTGTATTGTATTCCATCAACAGTAAAAAATCGTTCATAGTTGCCTGATGTATCGATTGTGAGATTCTCCAACTCAACATAGCCAATGATCTGTCCTTTGTTTAAAGGATCTCGAATTCCAATGTGCCAAGGCGTTCCTCCGTCTTTTTTGCCTATGGCATAAATATTTCCGCCTGCCGATACCATCCCTGATGGAATATTACGATCCTTAAAAGCATCTAGCGCTTTGCTTACGGCATAACCTTTGGCAATCGCTCCGAGGTCTAAGCTCATCCCCTTCTCAACTAAAAAAACGGTCCTTTGTTCTTTATTCAATATTACTTTCTTGTAATCAACAAAATGAATGGTTTCGGCAATCTGTTCCTGTGGAGGTACAGATTTCTGAATGCCGTTCTCTCCAAATCCCCACAATTTAACTAAGGGACTAATGGTCGGATCAAAAGCGCCATTGCTCAAATCCGCAATTTTCAAGGACTGTTCAATAACATCAAACGTTAACTCCGATACCGCGACAGGTTGTTCTCCTGCATGAATATTGATGGCGTATACCTCACTATCAGGCGAGAACTTATTAAGCTTGGAATCTATTTCTTCCATAATGCCGAGAGCTTCTGTTACTGCCTTCTTTGCTCCCCAGCCATGAGCCTCAACATATACTTCTGTGTCAAAAAACAATTTGGTTTCTTGATAATTAACATTACGTTGATAATACTCATAACCTTGCCAAGACGATATACCGATAATAATCAACAGAAATAAAAGTATCTTAAAGCTCTTTTTATGGTACATGCTGAACTTATCCTCTATTTGCATTTGAATAATACTTTATTGCGTTATGCCTATGCCTCTTTTATTGTTTCACTCTCTTCCTTTTCGCCCTCAGAAGCACTCCTGAATTCCTTGATACCTCCGCCTAAAGCTTTTCCTAATTGGGGCAGCTTTCCTGGTCCAAATACGATTAGAGCGATGACCAAACCTATTACAGCTACAGTTGGGGTAATCATTCCAAAAATCAATTGCATTTTTATCTCCTCCATTTTATATGATTAGTATAAACTCACAAAAATATTAAGAAACCCCTGTTTATAGATTATCGCAAGATATAAAGTATTATTCAATATATCCTAAAGTAAATAATAATTGTTTGTAGAGTTAGTGTCAATATTCGTCCACCAAAAGCTCCTAAAAACCATCTAACTGTTCCTGATGTTAAGCACAAAAAATGATTTAAGAAAGAGCATTCCTTATACAAATGGTTATTCAGATCCCGCATTCTCTAGTATGATAGGTTAATTAGGCCAGATACTAACGGCATGGTGCCACCCGCAGCAAAATTTATAAAAATGCTGATAATAGTCTGTAAGGGCTATTACCAGCATTACATCAATTTAGAATTACTCTTGTTTAGGGGGATGCCCCAACATTTAACAGAGAACCTTTAATTATTAATGCGTCTGTGGCGCTTGAGCAACCGCCGGATACTTGTACATCTCCGGCCACTCCAGCCACCATCTGTATTTATCGATGCTTTCTGTGCCGTACCCAAACATATCGTCAATTGTTTTCAGCAATTTTGCGGAAGCTTCATTTTTACTTCCAATCCAGGTTCCAGCCTGGTGGAACCAGGAATCCTCCTTGGAGTTCCAGGGGCAGACTTTCATGCACCGTCCGCAGGACACTCCGTCTTCGTTAAGTATCCTGAATTCTGCACATTTTTTCATATCGCTGTTCCAACGCAGGTATCCGTTATACTCCACAAGATCCGAATCATACGTAATGGATTGGTTGGGACAGTTTTCAGCACATTTTTTACAGACCCTGCAGAAATCCTGCAGTCCAAAGTCAATCGGTTTGTCGGGCGCCAGCGGTAAATCAGTAGTAACAGCAGCAACTTTATGCCGGAACCCCAAGCGGGGATGAATTGAACAGTCACCGGTACGGGAAAGCTCCCCCAACCCAGCTGAAATTACTGCCGGTGGCATAACCGCGTTATAATTGAAAGCATGATTTGCCCTGGCATTATATCCAAGGCTCCGGATATAAGTGGCTAAGATAACTGCTATATTACCGGTTGCATGATAACTCTTCATAGACATTGCACCGCTGATTCCGTCATACCCAGTGGATCCCAACATGGTTTGAAGATTTTGGTCAACCATCACGACGATGACGTAAGGCAAGCGTTCTGTTACCGGTATGACACATTCTTCTACAGGTTTGGTCATCAAACCAGCCTTATCCGTAAGTTTCTGGGAATAATAAGCATATTCTGGCATCTTGCCGATACCGACTTCATCAGCGCGCAAAAAATAGGCGGCATCTTTAATATGCTGGGACATTTGTTCCGGATCAGGGATCTCCAGTTTTTTGGGAGACGACTTTCCTTCAACCGCAGCGGGCGGAGCAATGAACATGCCTGCATTGGCTATTGCCGCTCCAAAAGGATGCCTGAAAAAGAAACTCAAAGACGCCGCTTGTGTCTTTTTATTAGGAAGCAACCCCCTGGTAGCCAAATTGAATCCCATATCAGCTTCGCTGAAGTTCTTAACTTTTCCGACAATTTTTGTAGTACCTAACCACTGATCATTATTTTCCGCAAAATGTACTGTCGCACTGCCATAGTCATGCTCAGGATGAAGTTTGGACCATTGTCCCTTTGCTGCAGCAGTATACTTCAGACTTGCTCCGGCTGCGTTAGCTACTTTGGCAGGAGCTTTTATCGCTCCAATCACTCCCATCGCAGAGGCTGCAACGCCAGCTTTGAGAAAATTCCTGCGACTTAGCTGAAACTTTTTCTCTTGTTCATTAATCACCATATTTTCACATCCTATCAAGCTTGTAATTCACCTGTATTCCCCGCTTTTTTCACACCAATGAATCCCAGCAGGCGGGCCTGAACAACGGCAAGAACCACAGATATCCCCAGAAACAGGAATATTGCTGTGCTTGTGGCTTTGACATGTCCAACCGATGCGTTAATGTAGATAAAGGAAACCCCCATCCAGGTAATCCCATACCAGATAACAAACAAGGCCCAATTAACTACTGTTTTCCACATTTGTTCACGTTTAGCACGAGGTTTAATAAATAAAATACCCGCTAAGAATAATACGCCCGCTAAAAAAATTAAGAATGTACCCATCATTTTCACCTCCCTTTTGATAATTCAGTCATTTTTATGACTATAGGTACATTGTATTTAATAATTTTGAGTGAAGTTTAGTTGTATAACTAAAACTATACATCTTCAAAATATTTTTTTGTTTTAAACTGTTGACTAGAAAATTGAATAGAGACACAGGTAATTTAAAATAATACAAAAAAATACTCCATTTCTCTAATGAAATGGAATTCAAAAAATAATTTGTACAAAATGAATTGTCAAACTTAATTCTAATAAATATATTTATAAATATGCTTCTCATGGGTTAATTCTTTAAGTTTTTCCAGATCATGAATAATTATTTTGTCTTTTTTCTTTTCAATAATTTTTTGCTCCTTTAAATACTTTAATACTTTGGAGACTGTAACATAATGTGCTCCTGTTATCTCAGAGATAAATTGCAATGATAAGTCCATACGTATTTCGTAAGAATCTCCTACCGATATTCCATTGGTAAGATAAAGTCCATGCAGCAATCTTAAGATTCTAATCGTTGGATTGTAAAAGTCTCTTTCTATCGTTTGTCTCATATAATAACTTACTTTGGAAAGACAATTTCTAAGCACTTCAAAGATCATGTCTTCATCTTGACGGAAAATAATTCTGAGGTGCTCTTCGAAAAAAAGACATACTTTAGAATCTTCTATGGCAACCGCATAAGTATCATTTTCATTTTCCATCTTATACAAACGACCTAAAATTCCATTTTCTCCTGAAAAATAAATCACTCTTTCCCTGCCGTCTTCCGTCATCAGGTTCAAACTTATCCTTCCGGAAAGCACATAAACCAGCATATAATCCTTACCTCCCGGTAAGATTACATTACTGTCCTTAGCATAGGTTTTTACTACTCCTATATGCGTGAAATCCCTCAGTTTTTCAATCGGATAGAAAGTGTCAGGAATAGCCCTTGCCCCCTCGCATCTTCCATAATCGTATTGCATACGCTTCCTCCTTCCAATTATTCACCACCATTACCAGCCCAGGATTTATTTTGCCACCCACTAAATCCCTCTTGTAATAACAGATGTACGTCCCGCAACTAAATTCTACACCAAAAAACAATTAAAAACGTAACAATTGAATCTAGTCCGCGCCAGGAAGAACACATTAACCAAATACCGTACTTAAAAAGCAATGCAAATTCAATGCATATATTTTACATTATACTTAAATTTATTATACAATTATTTTTGCTATTTTAATTTAACATATAACTAAAACCTCAAGTTTTACACTTTTAATATTTCCTCTGATCAGGTATTCGACACTCAGAAAAAGATAATTCTTTCTACTATTAGATTAAATATTATTAAGAGGCACGTTCAGTAACGTGCCTCTTAGTAATACTTAGAAATTAAGTTAATTCAATTAACTGGGAATATTGATTTTATAAAGCTCGGGCCATTCCAGCCACCACTTATATTGGGTAATCTCTTCTGTACCGTAACCGAACATATCATCAATTTTCTTAAGCAATGCTGAGGCGGTCTCGCCTTTGCTGCCGATCCACAAGCCTGCTTCGTGGAACCAGGAGTCTTCCTTGGAATTCCACGGGCAGACTTTTACACATCGGCCGCAATTGACACCTTCGTCATTTCCGGCCCGGAAGGTCGCGCATTTCTTCATATCACTGTTCCAGCGCAGATAACCGTTTTGTACAACAGGATCTTTATCATGGGTAATGGCACCGGCCGGACAATTGTCCGCACATTTATTACAAACCCGGCAGAAATCCAGCAATCCGAAATCAATGGGTTTATCGGGCACGAGCGGCAGATCGGTTGTGACTGCGCCGCATTTGTTGCGGAATCCCATTCTGGGATGAGCAACGCAGTCTCCCGTACGGCTGAGCTCACCCATTCCGGAAGCGATAAGCGCCGGCGGAACGGCCAGATCGTAGTTGCCAAAGTGATGCGCCCTGGCATTATAACCTAGACTCCGAATGTACCGCGCCATAATGACCGCAATATTTGCTACGGCATGATAACACCGGAATGACTGGGATACGGATATTCCGTCATAGCCGGTCGAGGCTAGATAAGTTTCCAAATGCTGTTCCACAGCAAACGTAATAACATAGGGCAAATCCGGTTCTGTGTTCGGGATCTGGTGAATCGGCGTATCCGGCGGAACGATACCCGCGGGGAACAGCCCCTGGGGCGGAACCTGCTTAAATCCATAATAAGCATAGGACGGCATATTGCCGATACCGACTTCATCTGCCCTGAGATAATACGCAACATCTTTCATATGCTGGGACATTTGTTCCGGATCGGGTATCGGAAGTTTCTCGGCATTCGGGACACCGATACAAATCTCATCCGGGCTAACCGTCGCTATTGCCCAGCCAATTCCATCTGTAAGCGGATATCGCTTGGTCTGGGTAAGAAATCCCCATCTGGCCTTCTCTCCGAGTAACCCTCTAAGCGCCAAAGTAAAACCTGAGTCGTATTCACTTGATCTCTGAATCGGCCCCACAATCTTGCTTGTTCCCAACCACTGGTCGTTATGCTCGGCAAAACTTACCGAAGCGCCGCCATAGTTGACAGTAGGACGCAGTTTTGACCATTGTCCCTTTGCCGGCGTATAGTCTAAGCCAAAGTTACTTACAGCCGCATTTGCTATCTTCGATGGAGCTGCGACCGCTCCCATTACACCCATGGCTGCTGCAGCTACACCGCTTTTTAAAAAGCCGCGGCGGCTTACCTGCCCAGGCAGCTTTTTACTTTCGGAATGATCCGACATCAATTTTCCTCCTTTCAAGCCTGTGAAGACTCGGTGACCTTCTTTTTCATTCCAATAAACCCTAATACGCGGGCTAACACTACGGCCAGAACCACCGAGATCCCACCAAACAGGAAAATAGCAGTACTTGTGGCCTTGACGTGTCCTACACTGGCATTAATGTAAACAAATGATACCCCTATACATGTAATAAAAAACCAAATAACAAAAGTTACCCAAACAGTCACGGTCTGCCATGTTTTATTTTGCTTGGCTCTGGGTTTGACGAAAAGAACTCCCGCTAAAAAAGAATACCAGCCAGGAAAATTAACAAAGTACTCATTTTTTCACCTCCTTTAATTTCACAAATTATATCCCTTGCCAAGCTTTATTGTACTCGTTTTTAAATGTTGGGCATTATCGACTGTTAATCTTTTCTATCCTTGTACGAATATTTTTTATCATTGTTAATATAAGGCCATCTCTTATCTCGACAGATATGATACTGAGATTGATGGCGTATTTCAGCAGGCCTTAAATAGGTGCTTAAAAATAAGAAGCCGCTGCCAACAATCCATAAAATTGCTGGCAGCAGCTTCTTTCGAGAAAACAGTATTTATTGTTTATCTGCCGGTATTCTGATTTTATACATTTCCGGCCATTCCAGCCACCACTTATATCGAGCAATTTCTTCCGTTCCGTAACCAAACATATCATCAATTTTTTTGAGCAGTGATGAAGCTGTCTGTCCCCTGCTTCCAATCCATATTCCGACATCATGGAACCAGGATCTTTCCTTGGAATTCCACGGACAGACTTTTACACACCTGCCACAGTTAACGCCTTCCTCGTTGCCGGTTCTAAACGCTGCACATTTATAGGCATCGGTATTCCAGCGCATGTAGCCGTTAAATGGTATGGGATCTACATCATAGGTTATCGCTTGGTTCGGGCAGGTTTCGGCGCATTTTTTACATACCCTGCAGAAATCCAGCATACCAAAGTCGATCGGTTTATCCGGTACCAAAGGCAAATCTGTCGTAACTGCGGCTACTTTATTTCTGAATCCCATCCGGGGATGCGCCACACAGTCCCCTGTACGGGTCAGTTCTCCCATACCGGCTGCAATCAAAAGAGGTCCCATAACCGCATGATAATTCCCGAAATGATGGGCCCTGGCATTATAGCCTAAGTTACGAATGTATTGTGCCATGACGACAGAAATATTGGCTGTAGCATGATAACTGCGGAAGGACTGCTCAAGGGAAATTCCGTCATACCCCGTTGAAGCCGCATACGTCTCCCAATGCTGTTCCACAGCAACACAAATAACGTAAGGCATTGACTCCGTAACAGGTACATCATCATAAGGGGTTTCAAGGGTAACAATGCCGGCAGCATAGGCTCCTTCAGGCGGATCCATAACCGCTTTATAGTAGCCATAGGCTGGCATTTTCCCGATCCCTACTTCATCCGCTCTCAGATAATACGCAAGATCTTTGATATGCTGAGACATTTGCTCCGGATCAGGAATCGGAAGTTTATCCGGCTTCGGAACGCCGTTTACAATGTTTTCTTTGCTTATTTCCTGCGTTGGAAGCATCAGGGCATCTCCGAGTGGATATCTTATCGCCTGCGAAACAAATCCATATTGGGACTTCTTTCCCAGTAATCCTCTAATTGCATATGGAAATCCACCGTCAGATTCATTTGTTCTTTCTACCTTTCCCAGAATCTGAGAGGTTCCAAGCCACTGATCATTATGCTCTACAAAATGGACTGCGGCGCCGCCGTAATCCATCTTCGGCTTTAATTTTGACCATTGGCCCTTGATGGGTGTATACTCCATTTGTTTATATAATGAATTTTTGTACCCGAGATCAATTACAGCATTTGCCACTCCGGGCGAACTTGCAATTGCTCCCATCACGCCGAGGGCCGTTGCAGCGGCCCCTGCACCTGCTTTTAAAAAACCCCGGCGGCTTACGTGCGCTTGCTGATTGGGTTTTTTATTTCCTTTTTCCGGAATCTCTGACATTAGTTCTCCTCCTTTAGGCTTGTGACGTATGATCTACTTTTTTCTTCATCGTGATGAATCCCAAGATACGCGCTAAGATGATAGCCAGCACCACGGAAATTCCTCCAAATAAGAAGATTGCGGTGCTTGTCGCTTTGACGTGCCCTACGCTGGCATTAATGTAAACAAACGAAATTCCAATCCATGTGATGAAATACCAAACGACAAATAGAGCCCATACCAGCACTGTCTGCCAAATTTTATTTTTAGCAGCGCGCGGCTTGATAAAAAGGATACCGGCTAAAAAAAGGACACCCGCTAAGAAAATCAAAAAAGTACTCATTGTTTTACACCTCCTATCTTCTCGTTAGTAATATCTTAATTAATTAACATTGTATTAGATTTAACAAAACCAGACTTAGTCTAGTATAAGAATTTTTCTTTACAGTTTATTTTTTTATAATGATATAAATAAAAAAAATGCCGACAATGACTTTGTCGACAATCTAATGGTCTTTCGGCTGCGTTCAAGTTTTCATCCACTCTTCAATCAAATCATGTAACCGTGGCAAATCATAGATAATAATCTTGCCTGAATTTTTCTTCAGAATATTTTCTTTCTTCAAATAGCGAAATAGTTTGCAGATTGTCACAAAATGAACACCGGTTATTTCGGATATCGCCTTTTGTGATACTCTTTCATCAATCTCATAAACATGGTCAACCTGGTCAACTTCTTTTCCCTTCTGACGGCAGAGTTCATAAAGCAACCTTAAGACCCGGACTGATGGTTTATAAATTGCCATTTCTTTAGATTCACGCATAAAATAAGTGCATTTCGATGCATAACAGGTAATAAATTCAATAAGAACTTCTTTATCCTGTTGAAATATACTAAGAAGTTGTTCTTTATCAAAGAAGCAAACCGTACTCCTTTCCTCTGAAACAACATGAACAAAACATTCCTCAATGGCAAATAATCGGTCCGCAAAAGTAAAAGGGTCAGCGTAAAACATAAACTTTTGCCTTCCATCATCATTCATAAAGCTAATACCCAATTTTCCCGAAAGCACAAAGACAACTTTATTAATGATCTCTCCAGGCAAAACAATCGTATCTCCTTTGCGATAATTACGTATGACCCCCAAATGCGTATAATTACATAGTTTCAAAATCGGATAAAAATTACCTGGCAGAATACTATAGTGATTGCTTATTACCCTTTCCATTTTTGTCCCCTCCCCGCCAAAAGAGTCTCCAAAGCAAATTCTAATAACTTCCTTAATATCATTTTTTAGCATAGGCTAAGATCTCGGCAGAAGTTATAAAAAAAATTAATCCCTACTAAGTTCTCAAAATCAATTCAATATTTATTTATACTATCACATTCCTACATACCATTGCCGGAGATAAAAAAAACACCGCTGCCGGTGTTTAGTTTTTACTGTTCTCATTGATTATTTCCTTAAGCCGTTCCAAATCATTAATAATAATTTTATTTGTTGTTTTTTGCAAAATATTTTCTTTTTTTAGCCAGCTAAATACTCTGCAAATTGTAACAAAATGGACACCCGTCATTTCTGAAATTGCCCTTTGAGATAATTTCACATCTATTTCATAGACGTTGTCAACTACTTTACCTTCAGTAAGACATAATTCATGAATCAATCGTAAAACGCGAATCGATGGGTTGTAAAGGGCCATCTCCTTTGATCCATTCATAAAATGAAAACATTTTGATGAATAGTTTACGAGAAATTCATTAAGAATTTCATCATCCTGTTTAAAGATTATAAAAAGCTGCTCTTTGGTAAAAAAACAGATTTTGCTTTTTTCTTCTGAAATAACATGAACAAAACAATTTTCTAACGGAAATAGTCGATCAACTATGGAATATTGTCCAGCCTTGTACATCAATTTTTGCCTTCCGTCATCATTCAGAAAATTTACAGTGAGTTTACCGGAAAGTACATATATTATCCTATCTATTGTTTCTCCAGGTAATACAACGGTTTCCCCTTTTTGATAATTACGGACTACCCCCATATGGACAAAATTCTGCAATCTTTCTATAGGATGAAAAGAATCTGGGATAAGTTGCTCTTTAAGAGTTTCCTTCATAATCATTCACCCCTTAAAAAATTTAAACATACCAAAAAATTTATGTCATCTTTAGGATAATTGTTTGCATATGCTAAATTAATCATAGCGTACACCAAAAAAGGAATCAATGATATTAGCGTACGATAATATTATTGCTAAGAAAAATTTTGTATATTAATTGACCTTCTAATGTAACTGCACCGAGTTGGAAGAGGTCATATAAAAAGGTCATATTAAAGCCCCATTTGGAAAGCAGTCATTATAAATAATAGCATGTATTTGTATTAAAAAAAAATTCATGCAAATATTAACAAACACTAAAATATACAAATTAGTAGAGGATTATAATTTAGTTGCATCCCTCTTATAAGCGTTGCGATTTATAAGAATACTTGACAATTTGTTCTATTAATAAGGATTCTGAAAGCCCTATGCGGTTCGGACGATCTTTTAAAGGTTCGCTACATAAAAAAGATGTCCCAAAAGTTTCTTAATACTTTCGGGACACCCTCTTAAATAAATCAGAAATTAAGCAATATCACTTAGCTGGTACAGTTGGTACAGCTGGTATCTGAAATTTATAATTTTCCGGCCACTCCAGCCACCATTGATATTGGGTAAGATCTTCAGTTCCGTAGCCAAACATGTCGTCAATTGTTTTAAGAAATGTTGAAGCTGTCTCGCCTTTACTGCCAATCCACAGTCCGGCTTCATGGAACCAGGAGTCTTCCTTGGAATTCCAGGGACATACTTTGATACATCTTCCGCAGTTAACACCCTCATCGTTAGCGCAACGGAATACTGCACACTTCTTAGAATCGGTATTCCAACGGAGGTAACCATTGTGCGGTATAGGATCATCATCAAAGGTAATCGCTTGGGCAGGACAATTATCCGCACACTTTTTGCAAACTCTGCAGAAATCCTGCATGCCAAAATCAATCGGTTTATCTGCTACCAAAGGCAAATCTGTCGTTACTGCTGAAGATTTATGGCGGAAACCTATACGGGGATGGGCGGCAGAATCACCTGTTCGAGTAAGCTCGCCCATTCCGGCAGCGATTAGACAAGGCGTCATAACAACCTCGTAATTTACATAATGCTGTGCCCTGGCATTATAACCCAGGCTGCGAATATAATTCGCCATGATGACCGCCGCATTGGCAGCTGCATGGTAGGACCGCATGGATTGGACAACTGAAATACCGTCATACCCTGTAGAAGCCATACTCGTTTCCAAATGCTGCTCTACTGCCAAACAAATAACGTAAGGTAATTTATCTTTGATAGGAACATCTGTCATTGGCGTCTGAAGTGGGACAGCGCCGGAAACATAAGCACCTAGAGGCGGGGCCTGGGTGCCTTTGTAATAAGCGTAATCAGGCATAACGCCGATACCCACCTCGTCGCAGCGAAGATAATACCCGAAATCTTTAATATGTTGGGACATCTGTTCCGGGTCCGGAATCTGGAATTTGTCTGGACTTGGCTTGCCACTGACCATTGCCGCGAGGGGTGACATCGGTATTTGAAAAGAAGCCGCCATAGGATATCTTTTGCCTTGTGTCATTATTCCGTACTTTGCTTTATCGCCTAATAATCCTCTGAAAGCTAAAGCAAATCCAGCGTCTTTCTCGTTTGTTTGAATTACTGGCCCAACAATCTTGGATGTACCTAAGCATTGATTGTTAATTTCAGCATAACGTACTGAAGCACCGCCATAGTTGTTAACAGGACGCAATTTCGACCATTGTCCTTTGGCGGGCTGATAGGTTAAACTAGCTGATGCTGCGTTGGCCATCTTGGATGGCGCTGCAATCGCCCCCATGACGCCCATCGCTGCTGCGGCTACCCCGGTTTTCAGAAAACCACGACGGCTTACTGAAACTTCCTGCCGGGGTCCTTTTTCTTTATTACCTGAATTTACGGACATTAATTTTCCTCCTTTAAGCTTGTAATGAGTCATTGACCTTTTTCTTTGCACCAATAAATCCTAATACACGGGCTAAGACGACAGCCAGAATTAGCGAAATCCCCCCAAACAGGAATATCGCTGTACTTGTCGCTTTGACATGTCCGACACTGGCATTGATGTAAACAAAGGAAATCCCCATACAAGCGATAACAAAGAAAATAACATATAAGGTCCAAATAATCACGGTCTTCCAAATCTTATCCTGCTTTGCACGAGGTTTGATAAAAAGGACACCGGCTAAGAAAAGAATTCCCGCCAAAAATATTAGTATTGTACTCATTTGTTTCCTCACCTCCTTAATTATCTTTTTTAATACCAATCTGTAATTACTGTATAAAAAATAAACAAGAATGTATAGATTTCTAGCCAACAGGTGTTGGCTAGATAACATTATTTCAATTTAATGACAAAATAAAATTTATTTTTAAATAATTTAGCTGGTATCCGACAAAGAAATAGTGTAGACTAAATATAGTTCAGTGATAATCAGGGAAATACTTTTTGAAAATCCACGATATAGGAGTTTGATTTTTATGAAAGAGTGTGGATCCATTTCACATATTGTCAAATTTCGTGATATTCCTGAAAAATTATTGGACGTAGGGGAAGAATTATTCTTTGCTAAAAATAAAGTAGTCTTTTCTCAGGGGGATGTTCCAGACAGATTTTATTATATTAAAGATGGCCGGATCAAAAGTTATAAATACTCTCCAAGGGGTAATGAACAGATAATTTCCCTTCTTGAAAAGGGTAGTATATTCTTAGAATCTGGTGTACTTTTCGATATTCCGATTGACAGTTATTTTGAGACTATGGAGGACTCGCATTTAATTTTCTTTAGAAGAAAAGACCTTTTAGATTTACTGGCAACAGACATAGATGTAACACTATATGTAATGCAATCGGTTTCCCGTAAATTTCATTTTTATGAGTATCTTTTCGACGAACTACAATTTTTTGATACAGAGTGGAGAATATGCAACCTGTTATTAACATTTGCAGATAATTTTGGGATAGAGGTGGAGAATAAAATAAAGCTGAATATTAAAATTAGTCAGCAGTTTATTAGTAATATTCTTGGTGTCAATCGAGGTACGACAATCAAGATAATCAATAAATTAAAAGAACTGAATTTGATCGAGCAAACGAACGGCTATTACCTTATTAAAGACTTGCAGCGGTTAAAAAATCATCAAGCCGAGATATGTGTTCATAAGGCATAGCTGATGTATTATGTTAAATCATCTAACCAAAACATTTAGGAATTTATTGCATAACCGTTATCTCGGTCACCAATAAAAAAATGACCAAGGCTAAAAAGCCAAGGTCACGATGATTTTTGCAGTTCATTTAGCGTGAAGAGAACACACAACTCATGGGCTTCACATTAATAAAGTTGTATCAAGTACAATTTTTAGTCATTAGGTTAATAAACAGCATGATAAGCCTGAATTTCACTAATCACAACCATAACGGCGACCGCCGATATCAATACAATAAATAATAAATCCCCCATGCTTAATTTGCTTTTCATTCTTTGACCTCGATCTTATTCAATTCATTTGTAGATCTTGCTTTGGTTCCTTTGGTTCCTTTGGTTCCCGGAACTTTTTTCAGTGTCCCTTTTTCTAGAATCCCTTTTTCTAAAATCCTCATGATATATTTCCTGGGACGCAAAATTAGTTCATTGAGTATCAAGCCCGGACAGAAGAACCTGCACCAGAACCTGCTGATAAAGAAAGAACTAAAAATCACGACCGGCAAAATAAGCCACTGGATACCGAATCCCTGCAGGCCAAACAAAGTGGCGAATGGTTCGTAACCGGCAAAACTCGGTGACTTCGTCAGGAACGCACCTATGAGTGCCAAGTAGATGAGTATATACCTTATTTTAGCTACTTTTGCTTCGATCGCTTTATTGCAGCATTTGAATTTACCGCCGCCTACTTTTGCGGTTATTTCCTGCAAGGCGCCAAACGGGCAAAGCCAGAAACAGTAAACATTCTTTCCTATTATAAAGGTGATCACCGGGATTCCGATTAAGAGGATATACCAAACGAGGTTTTCACGGATCGGTGGGAAATTCCCCATTAATAATGCAGCAATGTTGGCAAGGGAAATCGATGTATTGTATTGGAAGCCAATGAAGACTAAACTGCCTATCAGGGCAACCCAGCGCAGTTTTCTCTGTTTGAAGGCGACGCCTATCACCGCCAGGATGATCAAAGCGATGACGGCTATTTCCTTGGACCCGAACTTAAACGGTTCAACCTCATCCTTCACATTGAGCCCGAACTCGCTCCTGGCTACGGCATGGCTGCCCTGGGAAACTGCTTTGGCAATCCCCCGGGAAGAAAAGGTGGCGCCCGATATACGGTCAATATCCTTGTTAATGGACAAGGGATCCGTGATGTCTTTGCCGATGAATTTCTCCAGATATTTCTGGTCGATGACTTTATCGATAAAGGATGGCGTATCCTTATGGGCGGCGATAACTGTCCCTGTGATTTTCCCGTTAAGGTCAATTCCGGTGACCATTTTAATTGGCCCGCCATAAGCAACCGCTTGCTCGATTACGACGTAACCCGTTTTTTCTTCTTTACCGTTTTGATCTTTCGTTATCCCTTCGTATATAACAGGGGAAGACGCAATCTTTTGAAAAGATTGCGCTTCCGGAAAAACTTGATTCATAAACGGTATGATATCGTTATCTGTATAAGTCCAACTAAAACCTAACGTTAGGAAGAATATAACGGTTGCTGCAAACACAATGATTTTATTTACTGAGTTTTTCATTTTCTGCTCCTGTTACCCTGATGTTATGCTGCTTCTACCTTATTAGCTTTCTTCTTGGAGGGTATCAGGGAATTTAACCGTATCGTTACGATAACTAAGACAAGAAGAATTGCTCCGAAGATTAACAGTCCCATACCGGCAGCCTGCATCTCACCTTCGGCAATGCTGCTGACGATCCAAGCCAAGGTAAAAGCTCCCCACAGTACGGATATGGAAGTCAAAACCCAGCGGGTTACGGACATTTTGCCTGCAGCCTGAAATTTGATATAAACAAACCATATGGATGATGCCATGAGTGCACCTAAGATTAACCAAAAGATAATCATATTACCTCTCCCCTTTTCTTATTTATTCCAGAACTTCTTTAATGCATCTTCGACACTTATTTTCCCATAGCCGAACAAATCATCAAAGAATCTCAGGACTGGTCTAGCCGGTGTCCTTGTTCCCAATTTCACGAAATCATGGTGCCATTCTTGCTTTTTGTTATATGGGCAAACTTTAATACAAATCCCGCAGTCACCACCGACTGCTCCCCACTGTGTTATGCACTTTAACCCATCTTGAGCCCATTTTTTGACTCCTGGATTCGTTGCGGTAGATACTTTAAAACTTGGTTCTTTATCATGGGATAACGCTTGGGAAGGACAGGCATCCGCACATTTCATGCAGGTTTTGCAGAATTCCATCACTCCGAAGCTAACCGGTTTATCAATTGCTAAAGGCATATCCACGTACGTTTTACATATCCGCACTCTTGGTCCAAATTCCGGAGTGACCAGAATACCGATTCTACTGATCTCCCCTAGTCCGGCCTGAATAGCCAACGGGACACTTAAAGCCGTATCGTTGGAACAAGGCAGGCATTTGTAACCTAATTTCCTAATAAATGTAGCCAACTTATGAGAGGTAACACCCATATTGGAGTAGATATCGGCAGAAGCGGCCGTTTGGGGCAAAGCCGGGGCAGTCTGATAACCGTCATAATCCATTTCAAAAGCCATTACAATAACATGTGTCGGCATAAACGGAAGCTCATTAGGAACAGGCATATCTGTTTTTGCATCGAAAACTTCGGAATAGACCCACCGTTCATCATAGGGGGCAATCCCTACTTTACTTGCTCCCCAATAGGTTGCAGCTTTTTTGATAATAGCGCTTGCAGCTTCTGGGCTTTCAAATTGATACACGTTAGGATTTACTTTACCTTCCCAAGAAAAGAGCCCTTGCGATTTATAGCCTAAGGTAGCCTTATACTGATTGATATCATTTTCAATCGACCAGCAGGCGTCATCAAAAGCGAATTCAAGCGGTCCCCAGCCCTCTCCTCCATCTTGAGGTATTACCCCCATTCTTTTTCCGAAATATTGTTTACCTCCAGGAGAAGTAAGAACCGGAGCTAAGGAAGTTTTACTGTACCGTTTGTAATCACTGGAGATCTCCACCGGCATGGTATCGTGCTCTACAGTCTCCGCATTTGCGACATTTCCGCCCATTAATTCAGAACCAAACAATGCGGCACCAGCTGCGCCAACCCCCACTCCTAATGAGGTCTTCAAAAAACCGCGTCTGCTAAATTCTTTGGAAAAGGTTTTTTTGTGTTGAATTCTTTTCTCTTTGTCATCTTCTGGAATCATACCTTATCTCCTCCTTAAAATATTTGACTCTACAAATATCATAGATAAAATAAAAAATTATGAATAGATCTATATCTGACAGGTGTTCACTATAGAACATTAATTAATTTTAAGGACAAAATAGAATCTGTTGTTTCAATATGAATAGGGAAAATCGAGCGTAACAAAAAT
The DNA here is from genome assembly GCF_000512895.1 of Dehalobacter restrictus DSM 9455. Classification (NCBI taxonomy): domain Bacteria; kingdom Bacillati; phylum Bacillota; class Clostridia; order Eubacteriales; family Desulfitobacteriaceae; genus Dehalobacter; species Dehalobacter restrictus. The sequence continues at coordinate 810,845 of NZ_CP007033.1, read as the reverse complement.
AACAATTAAGCTGGTCTCTGACAAAAAAACAGTGTACACTAAATATCGTCAAGATGATATTAAAGGAAACAACGAAATTATGATATCTTTGAGATGGTCTGAATAGGCCAGATGAATTTCAGGGAAATCTATCGAAAGGGAGTTTGATTTTTATGGAAGAAATCAGAAAAGATAGTTTCACACAAGTTCTCAAATTTGATAATATCTCTGAAAAATTATTGTTTGATAATATCTCTGAAAAATTATTGGATGTAGGAGAAGAATTTTTCTTTGCCAAAAATAAGATACTCGTTTCTCCCGGAGATGTCCCCGATGGATTTTATTATCTAAAAGATGGACGGGTCAAAGCTTGTACATACTCTCCAAAGGGTAATGAAAATATACTAGGCCTTATCGAAAAGGGATGTATCTTTTTGGAATCTAACACACTTTTCAGTATTCCTAGTGATTGTTACTTTAAGACAATAGAGCCTTCGAATTTACTTTTTTTTAAAAAAGAAGACCTTTTGAATTTATTAAAAACTGACTTTGACGTAACGCTATTAATATTACAATCGATTACCTGCAAATTTTTAGCAAATTTGCATAGTGTAAATGAGCTACTAGTTTATGACTCAGAATGGAGAATATGTCACCTATTATTAACATTTGCCGATAACTTTGGAATAGAAATAGAAAATAAGATAAAGCTGAATATCAAAATTAGCCAGCAGTTTATTAGTGACATGCTGGGCGTCACTAGAGGTACGACGATAAAGATGATCAATAAATTAAAAGAACTGAATTTGATCGAGCAAACCAACGGCTATTACTTTATTAAAGACTTGCAGCGGTTAAAAAATCATCAAGCCGAAATATGCCTTCATAAAGGCATATGATAGCTGATGTATTACGCAAATCATCTAACCAAACATTTAAAAATATTGCATAACCGTTATCTCGGTCACCAATAAAAAAATGACCAAGGCTAAAAAGCCAAGGTCACGATGATTTTTGCAGTTTATTATCAAGTACAAATTTTAGTCGCTAGGTTAATAAACAACCTGATACGCGTGCCATTCACTTATTACAATCATAACAGTGACAGCGGCTATCAAGATAATAAATCCTAAATCCCCCATACTTAATTTGCTTTTCATTGTTTAACCTCGATGTTATTCAGTTCATTTACAAACCTTATACAAATCTTACTTGGATTCCTTTAATTGCTCGATTCCTTTGGTTCCTTTTCCCAGAATCCCCATGATATATCTTCTGGGACGTAAGATGATCTCATTGAGTATCAACCCCGGACAGAAAAACCTGCACCAGAATCTGCTGATAAAGAAAGAAGTAAAAATCACGACCGGCAAAATAAGCCACTGGATACCGAATCCCTGCCGTCCAAATAAAGTAGCAAATGGTTCATAACCGGCAAAACTCGGTGTCTTTGTCAGAAATGCCCCTATGAGTGCCAGGTAGATGAGTATATATCTTATTTTAGCCGCTTTTGCTTCGATCGTTTTATTGCAGCATTTGAATTTACCCCCGCCTACTTTTGCGGTTATTTCCTGCAAGGCGCCAAACGGGCAAAGCCAGAAACAGTAAACATTCTTTCCTAATATCAAGGTGATCACCGGGATTCCGATTAAGAGGATATACCAAACGAGGTTTTCACGGATTGGTGGGAAATTCCCCATTAATAATGCAGCAATGTTGGCAAGGGAAATCGATGTATTGTATTGAAAGCCAATGAAGACCAAGCTGCCTATCAGGGCAATCCAGCGCAGTTTTCTCTGTTTGAAGGCGACGCCAATCACCGCCAGGATGATCAAAGCGATAACGGCTATTTCCTTTGCCCCGAACTTAAACGGCACTACTTCATCCTTCACATCCAGCCCGAACTCGCCCCTGGCTATGGCATGGCTTCCCTGGGAAACCGCTTTGGCAATTCCCCGGGAAGAAAATGTGGCACCGGAAATACGGTCAATATCCTTGTCAATGGACAAGGGGTCCGTGATGTCTTTTCCAATGAATTTCTCCAGGTATTTCTGTTCGATGACCTTATCGATAAAGGATGGCGTATCCTTATGGGCGGCAATAACCGTCCCTACAATTTTTCCTTTAAGGTCGATTCCGGTGACCATTTTAATCGGCCCGCCATAAGCAACCGCTTGCTCGATTACGACGTAACCTATTTTTTCTTCCTCACCGTTTTTCCCTTGGATTCTTCCTTCATAAATAACAGGGGAAGACGCAATCTTTTGAAAAGATTGCGCTTCCGGAAAAACTTGATTCATAAACGGTATGGTATCGTTATCAGTATGAGTCCAACTGAAACCCAACGTTAGGAGAAATACAACTGTTGCTGCAAATACAATCATTTTATTTGCTGTGTTTTTCATTTCTTGCTCCTGATAAAGGTCCTTATTGTTGTTACGCGGCCTCTACTTTATTGGCTTTCTTTTTTGAAGGTATCAAAGAATTCAACCGTGCCGTAACGATTACTAGGACAAGAAAAATCGCTCCGAAGATTAACAGTCCCATGCCAGCAGCCTGCATCTCACCTTCGCCGATGCTGCTGACGATCCAAGCCAGGGTAAATGCTCCCCACAGTATGGATATGGACGTTAAAATCCAGCGGACAACGGACATTTTGCCTGCGGCCTGGAATTTGATATAAACAAACCAAAATGATGACGCTATTAATGCTCCCAGGAACATCCAAAATATTATCATTTTATCTCTCCTCTTCTCATTAATACATTCTTATTTATTTCTTCCAGAAATCCTTTACGGCCTCACCAACCGTTGCTTTTCCGTATCCAAACAGATCATCAAAGTACCTCAGAATCGGTCTTGCAGGCGTCTTTGTAGCAAATTTTGCCAAGTCATGATGCCATTCGCTCGGTTTGTTGTACGGACACACTTTAATACAGATTCCGCAGTCAGTACCAGCGTCAGCCCACTGTGCCAAACATTTCTCAGCATTGGCAGCCCATTTTTTGACACCGCCACTTGTCGAGATCGTTGCAGCTTGAAAACTCGGCTCTTTATCATGGGATATTGCTTGTGAAGGACAGGCATCTGCGCATTTCTTGCAGGTCATGCAAAATTCCTTAACCCCGAAAGTAATCGGTTTATCCACAGCCAACGGGAGATCTGTAAATATTTTGCAGAACCGCTGTCTCGGTCCAAATTCCGGAGTGATAGCAATCCCTATTCTGCTGAGTTCTCCCAGCCCGGCATGAATCGCCAAAGGAACACTTAAGGCGGTGTCATTGCCGCAGGGTACGGTTTGGTAACCTAGAGCTCTAACAAAGTGAGAAACCTTACTTACTACAACACCCATACTGGAATAAATATTTCCGGCAGAAGCAAGTTCAAGAGATGTCGGAGCGGCTTGAAAACCATCGTAACTCATTTGAAGAGCCATAACAATAACACTTTTAGGTTCAAACGGGAGTACGTTAGGAACGCTATCGTTCTTTTCGATATTGAATACACGCGAAAGTACCCAACGCTCGTCATAAGGGGCAATTCCCACCAGATCCGCACCATAGAATTTTGCAGCCCTTTTAACAGCTTTACTTGCAGCTTCAGGGGTATCAAAAGTGTATTTCTCAGGGTTTACTACGCCGCTAATTTGCGGTTCCTTCCACTCATATAGTCCCTTACTAGCAAAACCTGGAGCATGATAACCGTTGAGACCATCCTCAATCGCGAAGGCGCCGGTTTTCATAGCTTCTTCAAGTCTTCCGTAACCATCTGCTACCTTATTTGGTATCCAGCCCATGTGTTTTCCGAAATATGTGTCAAAATTAGGTTTAACTACCGGATCTCCCGACAATGCACGCATAATTACATTGTTTTTTTGATCATACCGTTTGTAATCTGCGGAAATTTCCACCGGATACGAATCATGCTGTACAACCTCTGCAGCATTGGCTATGCTACCATCGTAACCTACCAGAGCTGCGCCTGCTGCCCCAACCCCCATTCCGACTGAGGTTTTTAAGAAACCCCGTCTACTAAATTTTTTGGAAATAGCCTTTTCTTGTTCTGTGCTTTCAGTTTTTCTTTACCCAAATCCATAGTACAACTCCTCCCTAAAAATATTTTCTATTAATAAGTTATCATTTCTCAAAATTAATAGTAGAAGTCCACACTACAAATGTAGTCTAGACTACATTTTTATTTATTTTAATAAAAGTATAATTAGTATGTGATAATATTAATGCAGAAAGGAGAGATACTATAATCAATATTAGGGAGTTTGATTTTTATGAAACATACATCCGTTGAAGAATTCTCAAGAATTTACAGGCTGGATAATTTTTCCAAAACATTGATTGAAAACGGCAAGGAATTATTCTTTAAAAAAAACACAGTTATTGCGTCTCCTGGGGATATCATGGAAGGATTTTACTTTGTCAAGGAAGGCAGAGTAATTGCTTCGGAATTCTCGCCCAAAGGAAATGAACGAATCATATGCATTCTTGAGAAGAGCAGCATTTTTTTGGAGTCCAATGTCCTTTTTGATGTTCCGGTCTTTTGTTACTTTGAAGCGAGTGAGGATACCACTCTCGTCTTTTTGAAGAAAGAAGAACTATTGAATCTATTGTCAACAGACTTAAATGTAACCCTTTTTCTCTTGCAATCCCTTACAAAGAAATTTTATTCCAATATGAACCATGTTGATGAATTGCTCTATCATGATACGGAATGGGGGATGTGCAACCTTTTTTTAACATTTGCCGAGAATTTCGGGGTAGAAGAAGACACAAAAATCAAATTAAATATTAAAATCAGCCAACAGTTTATCAGCAATCTTCTTGGTATAAATCGAATAACGACATTAAGGATTATCAAGAAATTAAAGGAATTAATGTTAATCGAACAGACGAACGGGTATTACTATATCAAAGACATCCAGAAGTTAAGAGACTATCAAACGATGTTACAATCCCAACTCTAAATCTGATATACTTCAAGATAACTTGCCCCAGGACTTCAAGTCCCCAAATACACCGGATAAATATTTTTTATATTAATCTTGACTAATTTTTTATTTATTCCATTATTACCATTGCTTAAAGTACCTTTTCGATAAAGGCACTACTAAAAAAAGAACGCCTAAAATGGAGGCCACTGAAAAAGTGGTACCTGAACCTCAAAAGCAAAAGAGCTGGAATTACGAAGAAAGAAGTAATTCCAGCTCTTTTTTGATACAATTAAATAGAGAAAAAACTTCAGCGCAGGTAATCATATGATAAAGAAACAAACAAGCCTGGCCTTAAGTCCCTATATGGGCATATACGATTTGATCATACCCAAAGATAATTTATTGCGACAGATGAACGAATTAGTGGATTTTAATTTTATCTACGACGAGTTGGTTAATGTCTATTGTCAAAATAATGGACGAGGTGCAATAGATCCAGTTCGGATGTTCAAATACCTTTTACTAAAAAGCATTTTCGACATATCAGATGTTGATGTGGTGGAGCGATCAAAATACGATATGTCATTTAAATATTTTCTTGATATGACACCGGAAGAAGAAGTCATTGACCCCAGTTCACTGACCAAGTTCAGAAAGCTACGGCTCAAAGATACAAACCTGCTGGATCTATTGATCCAAAAAACAGTTGGAATCGCTTTGGAAAAAGGTATTATAAAAAGCAAAGCCATCATAGTAGATTCTACCCATACCCAGGCAAGATACAATCAAAAATCACCTCGGGAGCATTTAATAGAATGTTCTAAGAGGCTACGCAAAGCCGTCTATGCCATAGATGATAAGATGAAAGAGCAATTCCCGGCAAAAGTTAATAATGGCTTACTGGAAGATGAACTAGCGTATTGCCAAAAACTAATAACGGTCATTGAAAACGCAGAACACATTTCCGGTTACCCTGCTGTAAGAGAAAAACTAAATATGCTAAAAGAAGTGGTTGAGGATGACCATGAACAATTAGCCTTAATGTCAAAGGATGCCGATGCCAAAATGGGTCATAAAACAGCGGATACAGCCTTTTTCGGATATAAAACTCATCTAGCCATGACGGAAGAACGGATCATAACTGCCGCAGTTGTTACATCAGGAGAAAAACATGACGGGAAACAACTTCAGGCCCTGGTAGAAAAAAGTGAACAAGCAGGAATTGAAGTTACAGATATCATTGGTGATGCAGCCTATTCCGAAAAAGATAACATCGTATATACGAAAGAAAATAACATCAATCTGGTTTCTAAGCTGAGTAAAACAGTGACACATCAACAATCGAACCGAATAAATCCCAATATATTTGAATTTAATAAAGATTGTCAGATGTATGTTTGTCAGGCTGGACATATGAGCTTTAAAAAGACAAGCACCCGGCCTAAAAAACATGCTAAAGACGGTACAGGAACGGTAGAATCCTACTTATTCGACGTGGAAAAATGCAAAATCTGCCCCTATAAAGCAGGCTGCTATAAAGACGGGGCAAAAACCAAAACATATTCTGTAACGATAAAACACCACACGCATGAAGAACAGGCCATATTTCAGGATAGCGAATATTTCAAAGAAAAGTCAAAGGAACGTTACAAAATTGAGGCAAAAAACAGCGAGCTAAAACATAGACATGGGTATGGTGTTGCATCTGCTTCAGGCATATTTGGTATGCAGCTACAAGCGGCGACCACAATATTTGCTGTTAATTTAAAAAGAATTATAACTTTAATGGGTTAAAAAGAGAGTGATAAACTAAGCCATTACATATAAGAATTGAAAAACCAGGAGAATGAGTCAATATATCTCATCTTCTGGTTTTTTGGTTGTGTGGTTTAAGCGAAAAACAAAGTGTTTTTCAGTGGCCTCCTAAAATGGCGTTCTTTTTTACTGCGTTATTAATCAGGATATTAATGGAAATGGTTTATTTGTCCACAATTTTTGCCCCAAAGGGAATCAAAGCCAGCTGGGCAAACTTAAGATGCTGGAGTCCAAACGGAATGCCGACGATGGTGATGCAGAAAATAAGGCCGATAATTAAATGATGTACGGCCAGCTCCCATCCCAGAAAAACCAGCCAGAGAATATTTAAAAGTAATCCCCCCACCCCAAAGCCGCCGAGAATAACTTCTTTGCCGAATGGCCACAAAACGAGCAAGGATATTTTAAAACACTGCAGGCCAAAAGGAATGCCGACGATTGTGACACACAAAACCAAGCCCGCCACAAACCACAGAATTGCTCCGATAATGCCGCCGAATATCAACCAAATCAGATTGCCGATGAAGTTCATCTTTGTTTTCCTCCAATCCGCATTGAATGTCGAAGCCTATAGTCTTCGTTCTGCTTGCCATTCGCATAACCGAAAAAAGCATATTGGCAATTGCAGTTTTCAAAGGTCACATCCCGCAGCGTGGCTTCACTCAAGTTAATCCCTATCAGCTTACAGTTAATAAACTCGACCCGATGCAGGATGGCTTCACTAAAGTCAGCATTGGATAAATCACAATTCTGGAACCGGACATTCATCAGGTCGGCATACCGGAAGATTGCTTCAGTAAACATGACTTTTTGAAAGACGACTTGTTTAAACATGATCCGGTCCGCTTCAATATGATCAAGCGTGCAGTCGCTTACTTCCACGTAGGAAAACATTGCTTCGTCTGTGATATTCTCTCTTGCCAACGTGGCAGGTTCCAGTTCATTATCAAATATTGGGCGGGTCGCATAAAATTGATTATTCTGCATTGGCACTCAGTGCTACCGGGATCCGAACCCATTTGCCCCTCTTTTTATCCCCAGCATAAACCACATAGGTATCGCCGATGATATCGGTTAAGGCCTGTTTCCGGGGATGAAACGCGCAAATCAAATAACCCAGGTAGGTGCCGAGCAGCTGTGCCAGTGTTCTCCCGACGACTTCCCGCATGGCGACTGCAGACCAGCTGAGCGGGCTGCCATCTTGGCTTACAACTTTAATTCCCATGATCATTTTCCCGAGTGTTTGTCCGAAATACATCGTCAGCAAAACGAAATATATACTTCCCCAGATGCCTGGAAAGAGTGCATTGATCAGAAAAAATGATTTGATGGTTGTCGTTTCAAGACCTGCCGGCCATATAACCCGGAAAAATATCTGACTGCTCATCGCAATGACTGCCAGATCAATGATAAAGGCCCAAAATCGGGTCCAAAAACCAACGACTCTTAAATCTACAACATTGACACTTTCCACTGTATTGGCACTTTCTGCTGTCTGATCACCGCTGTTTGTCATATTATCAATATCCATGGCTGAATCACGCTCCTTTAGCGATACAGGTACATCACGGTAGGGGCCGCGCTGTCCTGCAAATTCTGTTTGATCCCCAAGAAATCAAGTTGGGGCGACACCATGGAGAAGAGCCGATTCAAATTAAACAGCGTTTCATTTTGATATTGGATAACGGTGGGATCACTTTCGTTAATCATTTTTGCTGCTTCGGCAATCGCTCCATCCAGATCGCCAATCTGATCGATGAGTCCCAGCGATTTGGCCTGCATCGCTGTATAAACCCTTCCATCGGCGACTTTGATGACGGCCTGACGGTCCATTTTTCTTCCTTTAGCCACTGCATCGACAAAATAGCCATAATACTCATCAATGATTCCCTGTATGATCTGCTTTTCTTCCTCCGTCGCTTCACGCATCGGATTCATGATGTCTTTGTTTTTGCCGCTTTTGAAAACAATTTCCTCAACACCCAATTTTTTTGCCAGCTCACTGTAATTATACGTGCTCATAATGACGCCGATGGATCCGGTCAGCGTATCCCGAGTCGCCAAAATTTCATCCGCAGGCATCGAAATAAAGTAACCACCTGAGGCTGCCAATGTACCCATGGAAACAACCAAAGGTTTTGGGTATCTTTCTTTTAAACTGATCAGTTTCTGATAAATCTCATCACTTTCATATACCCCGCCGCCAGGTGAATCAACTGCCAGGACAACCGCCTGAATCTCAGGATTGGTAAAGGCATCTTCGATTTCCTGTAAAAATATCTGGTGATTATAGGTATCGGTGGATGACAATGAATCAGTCCCCGACTGAATGGTTCCGTTGACGTTAATCAGCGCAATCGTTTTACCGGTTCCTTCCTGATAAGTCCCGGTGGTGAATGAGGGTTCCGAAGGCAACAGGGATTTTTCCAATTTTCCCATGTTTGTTCCTCCGGAAATAACATCTGTCTGTACGTATATCACCAGCAAAACAACGATAACCGCGATAGAAATCCAGCGTTTTTTATTCATACTCTCCTCCTACTGTTTTTCAACATTGATCATAAATCAAGATTGGATATGATTTTGTATCTCTTAGATGTTATTCTATGCAAAACCTTTCGTATTTAAAAACGGAACTATTTCCTTTTCTGTTAATATAAACTTTTAGAATAATTCGCTAAATTTCTGCACTTTCCTTCAAAATATCCATATTTAAGACGATAAACCTCCCGGAGCACATACCCAGGAGGTTTACGGATCTTCCTCTATCACGTTTTTAACAAGGTTTCAGGATTTTTTCGTAATTGGCAGCCACACCAGTATAGCTGGCGAAGATGTTTTGTTAAACGAAGTAATGAAAACTTTACTTCAATACAATAGTTTCCGGAATTTTGTACATTTCCGGATATTCAAGCCACCATTTATAATCCAAGATCTGCTCGGTGCCATATCCGAACATATCATCAATCGATCTAAGGAGACTGGCTCCTGCCGAATTCTGGCTTCCGATCCAAGTTCCCGCCTGATGGAACCATGAATCCTCTTTGGAATCCCATGGGCAGACTTTCATGCACCGTCCGCAGGAAACACCTTCTTCGTTTGATACCCGGAATATACTGCACTTTAAAGTATTGACGTTCCAGCGCAAATATCCGTTATATTCCACAGGATCGGCATCATGGGAAATGGCTTGACCCGGACATTCCTCCGCACATTTTTTACACACTCTGCAGAAATCCTGCAAGCCAAAATCGATTGGCTTATCCGGAGCAAGCGGCAGATCCGTAGTAACGACAGCAGCTTTATGGCGGAATCCGAGCCGGGGATGGAGACTGGTGTTACCTGTGCGGCACATCTCTCCCAACCCGGCTGCGACAAGACAAGGGGTAACTGCCACAATGTTATTGAAAGCATGAGAGGCCCTTGCATTATAACCAAGCCTGCGGATGTAATTTGCTATGATGACAGATATAAAAGCTGTAGCGGCATAAGCATTATAGGACTGCGCATCACTGATCCCGTCATAGCCAGTGGAACCCAGCATCGTTTCTAAATGTTGGTCTTTCAAAATGCCGATGACATATGGCAACCGTTCAGTTACAGGTTCGATGCATTCCTCTACAGGTTTTTTCGCCATTTCCTTTAAGTTTAAATAATGATAGGAATAATAGGCATATTCCGGCATTTTGCCAATTGCTATATCGTCTGCATGCAGAAAGTAACCCAGATCTTTAATGTGCATTGACATTTGCGCGGGATCAGGTATCGCCAATTTATCCGGATTAGGCTTTCCTGCCACAACTTCCGGCTTAGCAATAAGAGCAGCGGCTTGACCAATTGCTGTGTTTAAAGGATGTCTCGAAATTTGGGTCAAGTATCCTCGAAATGCCTTATCTCCAACCCCGTTAGCTCCAAGTTCACCAAGTTGATGTCTTACTACCAGTGCAGTACCATGTTCAGCTTCGCTCATATTTTTGATCTTTCCAACGATCTTAGTGGTTCCCAACCATTGATCATTATGTTCCACATAGCGTACTGCAGCACTGCCCATATCGTGCACAGGATGAATTTTGGACCATTGTCCTTTTGGCGCAGCAGCGTACTGCACAGTGAAGTTGTTTGCTGCACTTGCAAACTTACCAGGTGTTTTTAATATTCCGGCAGCACCAAGGAATGTTGCTGCAGCGCCGGCTTTCAGAAAATTCCTTCGGTTGATTTGAAGTTGTTTTTTTGCTCACTACTCATTCTTGTTCACCTCTTTTCAAGCTTGTTCAGTATTTGCCTTTTTCGTTTTTCCAATCGTGATGAAGCCTAACAAACGTGCCAGTACAACTGCAAGGACGATAGCTAATCCTCCAAATAGGAATATTGCAGTACTCGTTGCTTTAACATGCCCTACGGATGCGTTGATGTAGATAAAGGAAATTCCCGTCCAGGTAACAGCATACCAAATCACGAATAAGACCCAATTAATTACTGTTCTCCACATTTGCTCCATTTTGGCGCGAGCTTTAATAAAAAGAATTGCGGCTAAAAATAACACGCCAGCAACAAAAATCAACAATGTACCCATCATTTTCACCTCCTCTCTCAGCGATTTGGTCAATCCGGATGACTAGGTACATTGTACAAAATAAGGTAATTAAATGATTCAATCTAAATTGAAAATGGAAATATTTTATTCAATCTAAATTGAAAATGATAATATTTTAGGTAAACTGCATATGGGACAATTGCTGGATTGATATAGATAATAAAATAATAACAGTGAGTATGTAGAAGAAAGGTTAGTCCCCTTTGCTTGGTGGCTAACCTTTCCGCGCTTCATCTCTTCTTTGTCCAGACACACGTGGAGTACTCAGATGAAGGAAACCGCTCCATATTAAGCGTTGGATATGCTTATTTTACACCTGTCAATGAAGTCCTTGTTGTAGTTAATGTTTCCGGAATTTTGTGGTTTTCCGGCCATTCAAGCCACCACTTATAATCCAAGATCTGCTCGGTGCCATATCCGAACATATCATCAATCGATTTAAGGAGACTGGCTCCTGCCGAATTCTGGCTTCCGATCCAGGTTCCCGCCTGATGGAACCATGAATCCTCTTTGGAATTCCATGGGCAGACTTTCATGCACCGTCCGCAGGAAATACCTTCTTCGTTTGTTACCCGGAATATTTGGCACGTATTAGAATTGACGTTCCAGCGCAAGTATCCGTTATATTCCACAGGATCGGCATCATAGGAAATGGCTTGAGCCGGACATTCCGTTGCACATTTCTTACACACTCTGCAGAAATCCTGCAAGCCAAAATCGATTGGCTTATCCGGAGCAAGCGGCAGATCCGTAGTAACGACAGCAGCTTTAGTGCGGAATCCGAGCCGGGGATGGGCACTGGTGTTACCTGTGCGGGATAGCTCTCCCAACCCGGCTGCGATAAGACAAGGGGTAACTGCCAAAATGTTATTGAAAGCATGAGAGGCCCTTGCATTATAACCAAGTTTGCGAATGTAATTTGCTATGATGACAGATATATTAGCTGTAAGGTGATAAGCATTAAAGGACTGCGCATCACTGATCCCGTCATAGCCAGTGGATCCCAGCATCGTTTCTAAATGTTGGTCTCTCAAAACGGTGATGACATATGGCATCCGTTCAGTTACAGGTACGACGCATTCCTCTACAGGTTTTTTCGCCAAATCAAACGCGTTTAATGTATGATAGGAAAAGTAGGCATATTCCGGCATTTTACCAATTGCTACATCATCTGCACGCAGAAAGTAAGCCAGATCTTTAATATGCATTGACATTTGCTCGGGATCAGGTATCGGCATTTTTTGAGGGGCAGGCTTTCCTTCCATAACTGCCGGCGAAGCAATAGGACCAGCGGCTTGAGCAATTGCTGTGTTTATAGGGGATCTCAGAGTTTGGGTCATGAATCCTCGAAATGCCTTATCGCCAAGTTTACCTCTTAATAGCAGTCCACCACCACCGTCAGCTTCGCTGATATTCTTGATCTTTCCAACGATCTTAGTGGTTCCCAACCATTGATCATTATGTTCCACATAGCGTACTGCAGCACTGCCCATATCGTGCACAGGATGAATTTTGGACCATTGTCCTTTTGGCGCAGCAGCATATTGCACACTGCTTGCTGCACTTGCAAACTTACCAGGTGTTTTTAATACTCCGGCAACACCAAGAAATGTGGCCGCAGCGCCGGCTTTCAGAAAATTCCTTCGGTTGATTTGAGGTTGTTTTTTTTGCTCACTACTCATTCTTTTTGACCTCTTTTCAAGCTTGTTCAGTATTTGTCTTTTTCGTTTTTCCAATCGTGATGAAGCCTAACAAACGTGCCAGTACAACTGCAAGGATGATAGCTAATCCTCCAAATAAGAATATTGCAGTACTCGTTGCTTTAACATGCCCTACGGATGCGTTGATGTAGATAAAGGAAATTCCCGTCCAGGTAACAGCATACCAAATCACGAATAAGACCCAGTTAATTACTGTTCTCCACATTTGCTCCATTTTGGCGCGAGGTTTAATAAAAAGAATCGACGGCTAAAAATAACACGCCAGCAACAAAAATCAACAATGTACCCATCATTTTCACCTCCTCTTTTAGCGATTTGGTCAAGCGGATGACTAGGTACATTGTACAAAATAAGATAATTAAATGATTCAGTCTAAATTGAAAATAATCATTTTATAAATGATAATATTTTACAAATGCTAATTAGTGCCCTCATGTTTGAATAATTGTGTTTCTTGTGTCAATTCTTCCAGCTTTCTGATATCAAAAATAACGATCTTGTCTCTCTTCTTATCTAAAATATGAAGCGTGTTCAGCGTGCAGAATACTTTGGAGACGGTTACATAATGAGCTCCGGTTATTTCAGAAATATCTCTCAAGGGTAAATTAATGTTGATCTCGATATGATTATTAACAGGCTTCCCCTGAGAAACGCATAATTGATAAATCAATTTCACAATCCTTATTGTCGGATTTAAAAAGTCCATCTCGGCTGCCTGTTTCATAAAGAAATTGCATTTGGCGCTCTCATTTCTCATTATTTCAAAGAAAAGATTTTCGTCCATATGAAAAATCTTTTCAAGCTGTTCCCAAGAAAAAAAACATAGTTGGCTGTCTTCTAAGGCTACAATATAAGCCGCCATATGATTGTCGGAGTTATATTGAAATAAATAGTTGAACATACAATGTTTGCCGCCAAAATAAACCATTCGTTCTCGTCCATCGCTGAACAGAAAGTTTACTTGCAATTTACCGGTAAGCACATAGATAAATTTATGGATTACTTCACCCGGTGAAACAACTAAACTATCTTTTAAGTAAGATTTGACTGTGCCGTATTCAACATACTTCTGCAATTCGTTTATTGGATAAAATGTATCTGGAATACCCACCCTCCATTTTTCAAAATTCTCCTGCATAATTCCAATTCCCACTCCTTTCTTGCAATTTCCTTTTGTCAATAATCATAAATTTAGTATAGGCTTAATTAATGAAAAATTCTTCAATTCATACTTATTTTGCTTTGCGATGCCGTACGCACCAATACACCCTAAGTGTCCCGGCTATTATACAAAAGGGTGTATTTGTTATATTGAGGGTGTGGTTAAACACGGCCACGAAGGGGACGTAACGAAACTTTATTTCGCGACGTCCCCTTAACCTATCTAGCCCAATTTTTTCAGCTCATCTTTTATCAGTTAGTACTGCCATCTTCCTCATATTATGAGCAACACAGTGCAAATGCTTACCCTAATATTAGAACCTGATTATCCAAAAAGTATATCATGATTAAGTTTTTTGAGTCATGGGATAGAATTTAAACAGTTATAATGTTTACCGGAGGAAAATCATCTTTACGCTCGTCATAATTTCTGGAAAGTTAATTGACTAATTTCTTTAACGTTTCTGCTAATTTAGAATATAATTCATTTTCATTGTTAATAAAAACTATCAGGGTAATCTTGGCCGTGACTTTTGGTTTCAAGGTTTCCTTGATCTGTACATCTTCGCCTGTCGTGGATAGCATGCAGGTATAGCCGGTTTCAGTAAGAAAAGCCTTGATATGCCCCACAAGCCCTCCCTGATCTTCAACCCAACCGGCTAAGGACTGTAGCTCTTTGTTGAGCCTATCTCTTACCCACGAATATTCTTTGGCAATGACACGTTCAGTAGATAAAATGACGGCTCCTTCATGGTGGGTAACTGTGATTTCTTCCTGATTGCAGAGCACCGTTTTCTCATGCTGTTCATGCTGTTCATGCTGCTCGTCATGGTGGTGTCCGCACTGACAGGCTTGGCCTTCGTGTTCATGGTGTTCGTGGTGTTCGTGTGCCATTTTATATCCCCGCCTTTTTAAATAAATCGTTCCAAAATCCGGCTGAAAGCTCGTTAGTAGCGGATATAGGATAACAGTACGCATCCCGGTTATATTTCTGGATACTCTCCTGTACTTTTTCCACTGTCGTTTCATCCACCAAATCAATCTTGTTAACTAACACTGACTTTGTATCCTCCAGCTGCTCTGAGACGAAGTTTTCCATCGCACCAACCAATCGGAACCACCGTTTGGCATCTACCACAATAATCGTCATGGCCTGCATCCCGAGTTCGGTCTCCACCGTGCTTTTTATTTTGCTCGGAAAAGCAAGCCCAGTTGCCTCAATGATGATCCATTCCGGGCTGTACTCCTTACTAAGATAATCAACTGTATCCGTAAGTTTAGCCGAAGATGTGCAGCA
Source organism: Dehalobacter restrictus DSM 9455 (assembly GCF_000512895.1). Classification (NCBI taxonomy): domain Bacteria; kingdom Bacillati; phylum Bacillota; class Clostridia; order Eubacteriales; family Desulfitobacteriaceae; genus Dehalobacter; species Dehalobacter restrictus. Next base: position 795,333 of record NZ_CP007033.1, on the reverse strand, counting down.
GGCGCAGCCGGCAAAAAGGTTCTTGACGGTAAAATCTTCATTCTCTAGTAGAAGGTTATCAATTCCGGCTGTACCGATTTCATTTTCTATGATTACAACCTTTTTGTCGTTCTCATTACCATTAGAAGTTTCAACGAGATGTCTTGCAAGCTGCATTAACACACTGGTTTTACCTGACCCCAAGAATCCGCTTAATATGATTAATTTGATGGCAACCCTCTCCTTTTCAGTATAATCGTGCTTCTGAGCCCTCTCCAGTACTTATATAGAGAAATCTGTTTGCTATTCGAATATAAGCAAAATCCCCTTGAATAAAATTATCCAGAGGATTTTGCAATCTTTCACTTAAATGATGGTTTAAATATTTATTCTATTAAGTGTATTATAACTTATTGACTTGATTCCAAGTCATTATTAACGCAGGAATTCTTTCGTCACCGGTCATAAAGGCATGCCCTTTTTCGTTCATGAGTACTGGGAACAGTATGAAATTACCTTTTTTTCCATATTGTTCTGCACATCTTTTCGTTTCTTCAATGATCACCTCTACGGGAGCGCCAATATAACTGGCAGGTCCGGATGTATCCCAACCGCCTTCTACAATTAAGCGGCCATGATACTTCGTCAAGATTCCCTCCAAATCATTACAAACCTGAGCAGCATCCCATATTTTAATACCCATTTCAACATAGTCTTCGATAATATCTTCACATTTCCCACATGTATGTTGATTAAAGATAACGCCACGGGAAGTCACAGCCTCAACGATTCTTTTGTGGTACGGCTTAATGACTTCGCGATAGGTTTTTGGTGACATAAACATCCCACGAGCAGTTGCCAAGTCATCAAAATAGATGATAACATCCGGCTTATATGCGTCGATATATCGGTTTATACAAGCGATTTTGTAATCTGCCATTGCCGCAAAGAATTCATGACAGGAATCCGGATCTTCAATCAAAGCACATAAGGTATTTTCAAACCCCATAAATGCAGCCATCCGTTCAAAGAGACCACATGCATTAAATACTGCAACCGGCTGTTCCTTTCTTTTTCCGTCAGTAAAGTCAGCCAATTCAATTTGTGCCATCTGCTCAATTCCAAGAGAATCAACATCAGGGAATTTTACATATTTTTTCCAATCAGCGATATCATCGAATAATATTTTTCCTGACTCCGGTATGACTCCCTCAGCCGTGGCTATCCAATTTACGCCAAACGGATCCTTCCCGCCTTGCCATGGTTGGTCTGTATTATTCGTTGCTAACATGCACACTTTATATAGTTCATACAGCAAAGGGGCGAATTCCGGTTTTCCTCCGTTAAGCATGATCTCAAAATTTTCTCTCTGAGTCAGCGTCATATTGATTTACCTCCCTTTAGCAAGATTTTTCATCTTATAAAGATTTTACCAACTCAGCAGCTTTCACTGCAGCACTGCCGGCATCAGGAGCAAAACCATCGGCATTGATTTCATCAGCGAATTGCTGGGTAACAGGAGCACCACCGACGAGAACTTTAAAGCCTGTCAAACCACTGGCCTTGACCGTTTGCACGGCTTCCTTTAATGCTGGCATCGTTGTCGTCAAAAGTCCTGAACAAGCCACTAAAGTAACATTCTGATTTTCTTTGATAGCTTCAACCCATTTTTCATGCGGCACGTCTACACCGAGGTCAACCACGGTGAACCCGGCACTTTCGATCATCATAGAAACAAGGTTTTTACCAATATCATGCAGGTCGCCTGCTACGGTTCCGATAATGCAGGTACCTAAGGAGTTTGAGGTGTCGCCAGCCATCAGCGGTTTCAAGACATCAACACCTTTGGCCATCGCTTTGGCGGCCATTAGCATTTCAGGAACGAAGATTTCGCCTGTGGAGAACTTGTCCCCAACAACGCCCATCGAACCTACCATTGCCTGCAGAATATCTTTTGCTGCGCTTCCTTCATCGAGCGCTTCCTGGACCAATCCAGGAACAAGTTTTGCTTTTCCTGCCTCTACCATTGCTTTGACTTCTTCAATTTTAGCCATTTCTTATAATCCCCCTTAAAATTTTATTCTGAATAGATTGAATAACAATTCTCTGATTGAATGCCTGTTTGATGAGCCAGCGCTTACAACTATTTTTTCTGACCAAAACGTCCTTCCCTGAAGGCGCTAATATATTCCATGCAATATTCATCCTGACCTAAGAGAGCTTCCGTCGCAAAGATCATACCAACCAAATCCTGATTCGTCGGGTCAAGGATCCCGCTGTCCATGCCGGCGTTCATTGCCAGAACGCAGAAGGCCTGATTGACAAGCTTCCTAGCAGGCAAGTTAAACGAAATATTGCTGAATCCGCCGGTAATGTGAATTGCCGGATACTGTCTTTTAATCTCTCTGATTACGTCAACAATCATGTTGATGCCTTCTTCCGAAGTGCAGAGCATTTCGACCAGCGGATCAATGTGCAGACGGGACGGGGCAATATTGAATTCTTTAGCTCTTTTCATGATGTTTGCAAATACTTCGAGACGTTTCTCCGCAGTCTTGGAAATTCCGCTGTCATCACAAAGAAGCGCAACGCATTCCCATTTAGTATCAGCAATAACCGGGAATACGACATCAATCTTGTCACCTTCGCCGGATACAGAGTTAATGAGTCCCGGACGTTTGCAGAATTGAATCGCATCCACGCAGGTCTGAGCATGCGGGCTGTCGATACAAATTGGGGTGTCGCTCACTTCCTGTACCAGGTCGATCAGCCATTTTAAGGTTTCGAGTTCAATTCCGACGTCCGTGGATGCACAGACATCAATAAAATCCGCGCCGGCATCGGATTGGATTTTGGCAAGGTTTCGAATGAACCCTGCATCCTTTTCAGCGATTGCTCTCGCTACGGAAGGGATGGCGCCGTTGATTTTTTCTCCAATGATGATCATGAATAATCTACCTCCAGTAATACTTTGTTTTTCTGGTTTTGAATAATTGTGTTCCTTTTGTCTCTCTTCTTATCTAAAATATGAAGCTTATTCAGCGTGCAGGATACTTTGGAGACGGTTACATAATGAGCTCCGGTTATTTCAGAAATATCTCTCAAGGGGGTAAATTAATGTTGACCTCGATTTGATTAACAGGCTTTCCCTGAGAAACGCATAATTAATAAATCAATTTCACAATCCGTATTGTCGGAGTTGTATTGAAATAAATAGTTGAACATACAATGTTTGCCGCCAAAACAAACCATTCGTTCTCGTCCATCGCTGAATAGAAAGTTTACTTGCAATTTACCGGTAAGCACATAGATAAATTTATGGATTACTTCACCCGGTAAAACAACTAATTCGCCTCCTCTTTTAGCGGTTTGGTCAATCGGATGACTAGGTACATTGTACAAAATAAGATAATTAAATGATTCAGTTTAAATTGAAAATAATCATTCTATAAATGATAATATTTTACAAATGCTAATTAATTAGTGCCATCATGTTTGAATAATTGTGTTTCTTGTGTTAATTCTTCCAGCTTTCTGATATCAAAAATAACGATCCTGTCTCTCTTCTTATCTAAAATATGAAGCTTATTCAGCGTGCAGAATACTTTGGAGACGGTTGCATAATGAGCTCCGGTTATTTCAGAAATATCTCTCAAGGGTAAATTAATGTTGACCTCGATATGATTATTAACAGGCTTCCCCTGAGAAACGCATAATTGATAAATCAATTTCACAATCCGTATTGTCGGGTTTAAAAAGTCCATCTCTGCCGCCTGTTTCATAAAGAAATTGCCTTTGGCATTCTCATTTTTCATTATTTCAAAGAGAAGATTTCCGTCCATATGAAAAATCTTTTCAAGCTGTTCCCAAGAAAAAAAACATAGTTGGCTGTCTTCTAAGGCTACAATATAAGCCGCCATACGATTGTCGGAGTTATGTTGAAATAAATAGTTGAACATACAATGTTCCCCGCCAAAATAAACCATTCGTTCTCGTCCATCGCTGAACAGAAAGTTTACTTGCAATTTACCGGTAAGCACATAGATAAATTTATGGATTACTTCACCCGGTAAAACAACTAAACTATCTTTTAAGTAAGATTTGACTGTGCCGTATTCAACATACTTCTGCAATTCGCTTATCGGATAAAATGTATCTGGAATACCCACCCTCCATTTTTCGAAATTCTCTTGCATAATTCCCGCTCCTTTCTTACAATTTCCTTTTTATCAATTATTTCAAAGCTTTTGTGTCAATAATCATAAATTTAGTATAAGCTTAATTTATGAAAAATTCTTCAATTTATACTTATTTTGCTTTGCGATGCCGTACGCACCAATAAGCCATGACAACATGCTCCTAAGGGTGTATTTGTTATATTGAGGGTGTGGCTAATAAAGACATCCTGGCCGAGCTTGAAAGAAGGCTCGATAAATTTTCAATTGACGGCACATATTAATATACCAACTGAGATAACCATTATACGGCAATGGATCGACTGGACTTTCACTAGTTAAATAATTTGTGCTTAGCTAGGCCGCGACACAAAAACAACTGACAAAACTTTTGTCAGTTGTTTTTGTTAGTAGTCAGAAAAGCTATTCGGCGGTTTTCAGTATGATATAGTGGGCAGGATCAGCTCTAAAAAAGCTCATAGTATTAAAGCGGCATTGCTGGCTGGATACTTGACTAAGGGATAGCTTGATAAGCCTGCCATTCACTTATCACAATCATGATGGCAACAGCGGATACCAATACAATAAATAGTAAATCCCCCATGCTTAATTTGCTTTTCATACTTTAACCTCGATGTTATTTAATCATTTATAAATCTTACTTGGATTCCTTCAATTGCTCGATTCCTTTGGTCCCTTTGATTTCCGAAACCCTTTTAAACTTCCCTTTTTCTGGGAACCCTTTTTCTAAAATCCCCATAATATATTTCCTGGGACGCAAAATGATCTCATTGAGTATTAACCCCGGACAAAAAAATCGACACCAAAATCTCTTTATTAGAAGTGATGGAAAGATTACCAGGGGTAGAATAAGCCACGCAACGCCAAAACCTTGTAACCCAAATAAAGTTGAATAAGGCTCATAACCAGCAAAGCCGGGAGATTGAAGCAAGATGGCAGCCAATAATGCAAAATATACCAAGGCATATTTGATCTTAGAGGCTTTTGTTTCTATTTTTTTGTTACAGCACGTAAAACTGCCCCCACCTATCTTACTTAAAATTTCCTGCAAAGCACCAAAAGGACAAAGCCAGAAGCAATAGAGGTTCCTACCGGCCACAAAGGTAATAATTGGGATACCGATTATCAGAATATACCAGACCAAGTTTTCCCGAATGGAAGGGAAATTACCCATTAATAGTGCCGCCACGTTAGCCAGAGAAAAAGGAGTGTTAAATTTGAAGCCTATAAATATTAGGCTACCAATTAAGGTTACCCATCTTAATTTTTTGTTTTTTAATACAACCCCAATTAGCATCAAAATAACGAGCAACAGTACAGATATCTCTTTTGCACCAAACTTAAAAGCAACTTCCTCATCCGAAACATTCAATTTAAACTGGGTTCTTGCTACAGCGTGACTTCCTTGGGAGATTGCCTTAGCTATTCCGCGGGAGGTATAAGTTGCCCCAGAGACACGATCAATATCTTTTTCAATGTTCAATGGTTTAGTAATGTCCTTGCCAATAAACTGCTTTAGATAGCCATGTTTCAAAACCATCTGAACAAAAGAAGGTGTATCTTTATAGTTTACAATAATTGCTTTTTGAATTTTCCCTTTCAAATCAATTCCTGTAGCCATCTTAATCGGGCCGCCATAACCCACTGCCTGATCAATGACTACATAGCCAACTCTTTGCATCTTTCCATCTCTCCCTTGAACTATTCCCTCATATGTTAGGGGAGAAGACGTGACCTTTTGGAAGGATTGGGCTTGAGGAAGGACTTCTTTGGCAAATGGCAGCAAATCTTTTTCGGGTATCACCCAACTAACAAATAATGAAATTACTAATGTCAATATAGCAATGATCTTAATCACATTTTTGTTTTATTCTCTACTTTTTGTTAATCATTGTGACTTACCCCATCTTTTGTACCAAATAAATGTTCGTCTGAAAGTTCCAGCCAGCATATCTGTGGAGTCTATAAATTCATGCAAAGGGGAGGCGCTTCCTCCCCCCTTCGTTGTAATAAAACTATTAATCTTAAAACCCTTTATGATAGCTATATTATAAATACTAATTTATTTTATATAGGCTTATGCACTCTGACTTACGTTATCAGTATGATTTTTTTTAGATGCAGGAATTCCTTTTATAATTATTACCCTGGTTATCGCTCCGATAATAACTGCAATACCCCCAAACATAAGAATACCTACGCCTGCAGATCGAGTACTACCCTCTAAAAGGCAACTCCATGACCAACTAATCGCAAACAATAAAACCATAAAACTTAAGACAATTCCTGCCCAGCCAAGCCAGGTAATCGAATATTTTGTATTCTTCCGTAAGATGTTGACTCCCCAACCGAAACCGGCAACCAATAATCCCAGGATAAAAGTCATCAGGGCCATTTTTCATTACCTCCTTTTATTCTTTCCACCAATCTGTTGCTGCTTGTTCATTATACAGTTTTCCATATCCAAAAAGATCATCCATATTTTTCATGATTGGCGAAAGACCAGGCGTCCCTGTTATGCTCCTAACTAAGGTATGATGCCAGCCCTCTGGCTTAGTATATGGACAAGCAGCTATACAAGCTCCACAGCATGACCTGACGTTATCATCCCCCCAACAACTCCAGCACTTTTCCGGGTTAATATACCATTTCTTTACTCCCGAAGCTGAACTTATCTTACTAGGTCCTACAGTTGTTTGTGCATCATAGCTAATAGCTTGAGAGGGGCATAGTTCGGCGCATTTTTTGCAGCTATTGCAAAATTCAGTCACTCCGAAGGAAATAGGTTTATCATGATTTAAAGGCATGTCAGTAAATACTTTGCAGATTCTAACACTTGGACCAAGGTCAGGAGTAACAAGCAGCCCCATCCTGCCTAATTCCCCTAGACCCGCCTGAATAGCCTGCGGTATGGATATTGAAGTGTCACTTCCGATTGCAACCGCATGATATCCCAGATCTTTAATAAATATGGATAAACTAAACGCAACTACCCCGCACATGTTATAAGCTCTTCCTACTTCAGCCGATCCTAAAAAGGTCGGAGCACAACTCATTCCTTTATACTCCATGGGAATAGTCATTACGATTGCATGTTTGGGTTCAAAACCAAAATCCGGAGGGGTAAATTTCTGAGCTTCACCGTTAAACGTTTCAGTATAAATCCAACGTTCATCATAAGGAGCTATCCCGACTGAATGAGCACCAAAATATTTAGCCATCCTTTTTACTGCCATCGTTCCTTCTTTGGGACTTTTTACCCCGGGGGAATGAATATTTCTATCCGGATCACCCCACCTAAACAGAAAATCGATCAGTTTGGGACGCCAGGCATACAACCCCGTATTGGAATTACCGCTACCATTTTCGCCATTAACGTACCAGTCAAGAGCAAAGCTTGCACGAGCAGCCGCACCATCAAGTACAGTATAACCAGGTGATTCAACTCCCTCATAACCATTGAATCTGTGTGAGAGAAAATGCTCTGCCATTTTACCTACCTCGGGATCTCCACTTCTTGCCCGGCCAAACATATGATTACGTTGGTTGTAGCGTTTGTGGTCTGCAGGGATTTCATAGGGAATTTCATCGTGTGTCTTGATTACTCCTGCATATGCTTGTTTTGGATCGACAAGTGCCCCCCCTTCCAAGGCAGCAGTCGCAGCAGCCATTGCAATACCTGTAGAGGCTCCTAATTTAAGAAATTGTCTGCGATTGACTTTTGTTGCTGGCTCATCAGGAATAGATTTTTCTTCTTTAGCCATAACCAAACCCTCCTTTTTTTCTACATTATATAAAAAAGGAACTATCGCGTCTTTTGCATAAAAAACGTAATAATAGTCTTTATAATCGCCATTTTAATGTAGCATTAACAACAAAAAAACGGCACTAATGTGCCGAAGGTAAGTTCCCCAATAAAAACTCTAAAATGTTTCTTCAAAGCTAGGTTGCTCATAAATCTTACGGGAAAACAATATTTTTTTTCCTTGTTTTTTAATAATTCCTCGTTTGTAGTATTCACATAGTAATCTAGAAATTGTAGTACGGTTTACGTTTAGAATTTCGCTCATACACTCATGGGTTAGCTTTATTTTAGGTTCAAGCCATTCGTCCTGGCTGGTAGTATTATAATTACTTACTGATTTTAACAAGAGTGTTAGTCTTTCTTCAACATTTAAGAAACTAATTGAAGCCACTCTTTTAAAAGTATAATAATGCTTTGCACAAGCCTGTCTCATTAACTTAAGCGCAAATTCGGAGTCTGTTAAGAACAATTCAATTGCTTTATCCTTATTGAGATAATAAACTTCACAATCGGTAACACTAATAGAAGAAGATGGGTTTGGCAATTCAGAAAAGAGGCCCATATCCTCATAAACACAGCCCTCCCTAAAAAAAACCATTATTTTTTCGTCGCAATACTCATTACGTATAACAATTTTTATAATTCCCTTATAAATGAAGTAGAGCCGGTTGCTCATAGCATCTTGAACTGTATTTACAGTTTCTGGTTTAAGAATTTTTCTATATCCGTTCTTACTAAATATTTGAGTGAAATAATCAAAATCATCTAAAAATTTTTCAGTAGGAAAAAAAAGCATTTGCCAATCCCCCCTATTTATAATATTTTGAATCAGGACTATAAAATTTCATATATTATACCCAAATTATACTCTATTAACTTTGATAATAATGTCTCCTGCAAAACAAATAACTAACAGCCTAACCAACAAAAACGAAATAGGCTGCAACAAAATTGATAGGTCTTGCGCATAATTTAAAAGGGGCCATCCCGCCAACCATTATTTACTTCAATCTTGTTTTAATCTCCGCTCCGGCCAGAATTATCAAAGGCAAAATGACCTGAAAGGGTAATGCAAAATATTTATAAATATCCAGCCAATCATACATTTCAAGTATATTGGCAAAAAGAATAATCGCCAGCGTCATCATTAACAATCCCACGGGGATTGCCAGCTCTTTATAATTTTTAATATTTACAATCTTTGATATTCCCATTGAAGCCGCAAACATACATACACATAATTTTACAAAAAGATCAAGTAAGAACGCCAGACCGATTAAAACTTCTATTCTTGTAAAAAACTCCCCCAATGATATTACGCTGACTGCAGCATAAGAAGCAAAATAAAACATGCCAAGTGATAATCCTATAACGGCATTCCTTAAACCTGCAGCTAGAAAAAAAAGTGTGCAGATAACAATGCCATAAATATAAATTTTGTAGGGGTTGCTGTCTGCTTTTACCGAACCGAATAAAGTGGTAAAGAGTACTGTTTCAGCGAAAGGAAATGAAAATATTGTAAAGGCGCTTCCCATTAAAATATTAAATTCGGTGCCCGCAACAGGCTTAAGGTTGCTGAAATCCATGGATTTTACAGATAAAAAAAGGGTCACCAACAATGACACGAATACGACCGGCAGGGCAACTCTAACCCACCTTCCCAATGTCTCCACACCGCTTTTTATCATCCAGACACTCAGTGTAAAAAGGAAAACCAAAGGGACTATCTTTGGTGTTTCCGACATGGCGACGACGTGAATAAATTCTGAAAAATTCCGCATAAGCAATGAGCCCAGAGATATTGCGTATAATACGTATAAAGAAATTATGGCCTTTCCAAAAAAATTTCCGAAGACGTCAATGACAATGGCGTAAAGGTTTTTGCCCGGATACAAGCTTACAATTCTTGCATACACCATCATCATTGGAGCAAACAGGACCAGGGCGATAATAACCGCCAGCCAGGTATCCTGTTTTGCTTTACTGCCGGTATACATAACCGAGTTGCCTAAGATGAACATAATCAGAATGTAAATTGCTTGTTTTGTTGAAATTAAATTTTTTTGCATCACTTTGTCCCTACTTTATTCCCAAAATCCAGATGATAATGTCTTTAACTGGCTCTGCCGGGCTGGGAATCTTGACACCCAATCCATACAGGATATTTATAACCAATGTAAATAAAAAAACTGGCATATAAATAAGTAAGGACTTTTTATTATCCCTTTTCTTTTTCATGAGGGGTATTATGTCAAAAATCAGTATAGCAAGGTATAAAAAGCTACAAATCAAAATATAACGCAATTTCATCCACCAACTTTAGTCTTCGATTTCAACAGCCCGGTGTTTATTATTTCCATTTCTGCTGAAACCTCGATATTGAGTGATTGAAACAAACTATCCCATTGCGGTTTTATTTTTTTCCAATAATCAGAATCGTTCTTATATATGGCGCTTCCGAAACCGAAGATATCACTGTCATATTCCCGTTGAACCTTTGTAATCAATTGTTTAATATTTGCTTCAATGGTTGCTGATGCTTTTTCTTCTATTTTTTTAATCCCGCTTTCGGTATCAAGGTCGGCTGATGTTTGCATTTCACTCAACGCAACCTGCGTTTTGATCTCAATTTTCATTTCAGGCAATTTACCGGTTAAAATCGGTGTCACTTTTGTTTTGCTGTCTATAATCTCAAGGCTTATATCAGGAGAGGCAGATTCCATATTGATTATAAGCAGCCCGCTAGTCACCTGGTTTTTTATAAAAACCAGGTATTTTGATTCATCGCTCCCAAGATAGCCCAGCAGCTTGTCTTTTTTAAAAACTGCCGTGCCACCAAGTTCCGTGATTTTATCGTTTTGATTATTTGCAATATCCAGCGCAGGTAGTATTAATGAGATTCCTTCATCACCCAACATATTATTGGCCTGGTATAATTGCACAGATGCTGTTTTCGACAAAAACTTGGGATTGTTCTTATCTATATTACTAAGAGCATAAGAAGTTATGGGATCGTTAAGGCTTTTTTGTTCGATCACCTCTTTTGCTGTCTTCTCTTTGGAGATAAAAAGATTAATCGTGATTCTGGGTTCAGAATCTCTGTTAAGCCAGTCCAAAACCGGGGCTATGCCTTCGTGTGCCAACTCATTGCTGATGATCACTGTTTTACAGTCTCCGTAATACAGTTTTTTATCGGATCTCTTTAGGGCATTTCTGACCGCGTCAAATATTGTATTTCCATCCGATTCAATTAATTGGGATTTTACAGTTGGTCCCTGCGTACCGTCACCTCCTGATTGACCCAATATCTCGAAAGTCAGATGATATCCGGTACCGTCGCTACCTTTATCAAAGGCCGTTCCGGTAACAACTGCAAGTGTTTCCAGTTCTCTGTAATTAGCGCATCCCGTCATCAGTATTGGAATAAAGATTGACAAGAAGATTAAAACTTTTCTTTGCCTTTTCATTCCGGATCACCGTCTGAATTGCTTCTGGTTTTATCAACAGCCATAAATTGGGGCCTTTTCATCATATTCCACCATGGTGACCTTATATACATATCTTGTTTACTCTGTAAGCCGTTCATAATAGGGATTCCAAAAGACCGGATATTGAACAAATATATCATTAGACCCATCATGCCGAAAATATATCCGTATAAGCCGAGTATCGAAGAAAGACACAGCAATATAAAGCGTATGATAATAATTCCGCCCTTAATTCTGGGTATCAATAGACCGGTAATACCTGCTGTTGCCACGATGACAATCACAGGTGCGCTGACTAGCTTAGCATCTACGGCAGCCTGTCCGACAACAAGAGCGCCGACAATACTCAGAGATTGACCGATATTGCTGGGCATTCTGTTTCCTGTTTCCCGCAATATTTCAAACATAATAAGCATCAAAAACATTTCAACTACCGTAGGCATAGGAACACTCTGACGGGCCATTATAATACTCATCATCAATGGTGTTGGCAGTATTTCATGGTGAAAGCATGTTATGGCCACATAAACAGCCGGTGCACTTATTGTCAACAAAAACCCGAAGATTCTTAATAACCTGCCTATCGACGCAAAAAAATAATTGAGATAATAGTCGTCACTGCTCTGAAAGTGCTCAATGAAAAGATGGGGCAACGTTAACACAACCGGTGTGCCGTCCAAAAACAGCGCTATCCTGCCTTCTAAAAGCTTCCCTGCAACAGTATCAGGTCTTTCCGTACTTCCGATTGTCTTGATGGGGGAGTAGGGTTCTTCGTCGATAAGTTCACTGATATAATTGACATCCAACGTGCCGTCAATTGAAAATTTATCGAGCCTTCTTTCAAGCTCGGCCAGAATATCTTTATTAGCCACACCCTCAATATAACAAATACACCCTTTTGTTTGCGTTCTGGCTCCGAATACCTTGAATTTGATTTTTAAATCCTGTGTTCTGAGTTTCCTCCGAAGCATCGTTAAATTGGCCATGATGGATTCATTAAAGCCTTCACGCGGACCTCTTAAAACCCTTTCTGCCTCAGGTTCTGCAATGGCTCTGGTTGCCCAGCCTTTTGTATTTAAAATAAGAGCATCACTGTATCCATTAACCAGCAGCACCGAATCCCCATACACAATAGCCTGAATGATTTGATAAAAATCAGATGTTTTATCAACACTGCCGGATAAGGTGACCTGCTTAGCAACAATATTAATAAGATCGGATACTTTTGGATCGAACTTATGTTCCAAAAGCGGTTTTATAATATCTTCATTTAATAATTTGTTATTAACCATGCCGTCAATATAAAAAATGCAGCATTTAATCGTAGTATCCGTTTGATTTTCAATATAACGGGTGATCAGTGTTTCATCATCTTTAAAAATGTTTCTTATGAGACGTATATTTGTATTTAAATCAGTCGTTAAAATTGGTCGGTTGTTATCTTTAATCTTTGAAGCGTAAATTCTCCGAATCCACATCCCAAAATACACTTCCATCCGTACTGTGATGCATGGCTTCAATACTGTATTGTACCAATAAGACATATAGTTTATTCATTTTTTCAGCTAGCACTTTTAGGCGCCTATAAAGGCAGCAGGTATCTTTAGCTAATAGGTTACTTGATTTTAATGGACATTAAAATTGTTCAGACATAACCAATGCAAAACCTTTTCTCTTAAAAGATATAATTCAAAGGACTGGTCGGTAGGAAAGTATTTTGTGAATTCCTCTGACGCCGCCTCATCCTCTGTGTATTTCGCTTTTTCTAGAGCAAATTCTTCAGTGGTAACTTCAATCTGTTCCATGTTGCAAATCTCATTGATCACCAGGTTTTCCATAATCATTCGTCTGGTTACTCTTTCGCATTCCATTCTAAAATATGCGTCGTTTTCATTAATTTGCATTATTCGGTCAATGTCAGGAGAACTTGAATTCATAATTGACATTTTAGTTTGTTCAATTATCTTATTTAAAGCTTGATCAAACTCATCTTCATCAAATTCGTAACTGGAGTTTTCGATAATTGTTTTCAGAACTAAGTCCCTTTTTTGTTGATAAATATTGGCTAAACCTCTGGATTTCAATATAGCCGCATACTTTTCTTTCATTTCGTCCAAGGTACGGCAATCCGTTTCCATTTTTTGTACTAAGTCATCTGTGATTTCCGGGATTTTTTTATAAAGGACATCCGTAATCGTTGCGTATAAACTAACTTTTTTATTCCTGATCCTTTCAATGACACAGGTCTCATCAAAATTGATTTCCATGCTAAAGCTTTCCCCCAATTTTTTGCCGATAGCGTTCATAAACTCTTTCAAGTAACTCTTATCACCTACTTTATACTGCAGTTTGTTTTGGCAAAATTCTGGGACTAAAACTCCTCTTTCCTTGGCCTCGACTTTAATAATGATGACATCTTCCTCTTCGACGGTTGTATTCTGCTTGCACCAAATATCCACGGTATTTAGGATTGATTCAAGTACTGCTTTTTCTAAATCTTTTTGATCAAACCCTTTCGGTTCAGCCAGACTTAAATTTTTGTATTGACCAAGAATAAATTTATGCATTGTATTCCTCCTGTAAACATTATAACTATTTAAATTCTATCCCATGACTCAAAAATAAAACTTAACCATGATATACTTTTTGGATAATCAGGTTCTAATATTAGGGTAAGCATTTGCACTGTGTTGCTCATAATATGAGGAAGATGGCAGTACTAAATCAGTACTAACTGATAAAAAGATGAGCTGAAAAAATTGGGCTAGATAGGTTAAGGGGACGTCGCGAAATAAAGTTTCGTTACGTCCCCTTCGTGGTTGTGCTTAATCACAGCCTTCAGTTGAAGGCAAAAATATTTTTAAGCAATAAAATTAAATAGGTTATTCTATTCTTCTTCATAAAGCATAAGGTATTTATTTAGCTTTTCCACATCATAGACGATAAGTTTCTTCCCGTCCTTTCCTAAGATCTTTTCGTTTTTTAGTTTTTTAATGACATTGCACACCGTTATAAAATGCAACCCGGTAATTTGTGAAATATAGTTCTGCGGCAAGGGGATGTCAATAAGACACTTTCCATCCTCATATACGCCTACCTGTAAAACAAGATTTCTAATCAGATGACATATTCTTGTTGTAGCTGTATCATAGGTTCTTTCTACTAACTTTTCTTCAAAGTAGTTTGATTTTTGGCTTAAACCCTTAAGGATTTCTAGCGCAATCGTATTGTCATTGGAGATGATCTGCAGAAGCTGTCCACTTGTAAACATACATGTTTGGGTATTGCGAGTTGCAATAATTTGTAACGGACTGTCTTCCGAAGGAAAAAGCTCATTAATGATAGCATTCTTTTCGGCAAAGTATTGAAAATGTTCCCTGCCACTTGAAGAAAGCCTGGAAACTTTAACTTTACCATCAATAATTAATAATAGTTTTTTCAAATACTGGCCTGGAAGGATTATGGGATCTCCCTTTTTAAAGGTACACATTTCGCCCAAATTAGAATAATCAATTAATGCAGGTATACCATAGAAATTTTCCGGCAAATAGTTTCTCTCTAAATAATCCATAATCACGCCTTATTTTTCTACTGTATAGAATATAAATTCATTAGTTATTAGTCGGGATTTTAATTTTGTATAATTCCGGCCACTCAAGCCACCACTTAAACCTTGGAATGACCTCTGTGCCATACCCAAACATATCGTCAATTTTAACCAGTAGATTTGCAGATGTACGACCGCTTGCGCCGATTGTAATACCCGCTTTATGGAACCAGGAGTCTTCCTTGGAGTTCCAGGGGCAGACCTTCATACATTGGGCACAGCAGACACCTTCTTCATTTTCAGCTCTGAAATGTATACAAGCGTCCAGATTAAAATCCCATCGCTTATAGCCATTATGAACTATTTCATCATCATCATAGCTGATGGCCTGAGCAGGACAGGTTTGGGCACATTTTTTACATACACGGCAGAAGTCCTTTGCGCCAAATTCAATAGGTTTATCAGGAGCTAGCGGAAGATTTGTCGAAACACAGGCAATCATGTGTCTAAACCCTAGTCTGGGATGAGCTACCCCCTGAGGTACCCTGGGTTGTTCACCAAGACCGCTGGCAATAGCAACCGGAGGGATAATAACATATTCTTTTCCCTGGTGAGAAGCAACAGCTTCGTAACCGAGAGCTCTGATATATGCGGCTATGGAAGTGACAATTCCTGATAGTATCATTGTTGCTCTGTTGGATTGAGAATTGGCGATACCGTCGTAGCCGGTAGATCCCAAAAATGTTTCCAGATGTTTATCAACCGATACACAAATGGTATATGGATGAGTGGCAGCACTTACAACATTAGGCTTACAAACTTCTTCGTAAGGCTTTCCTGCTATCATACCAGGCTTATCTGTAACCATGGTTTCCCAAGGGGCGAACTCCGGTGTCAATCCTATGCCAACTTCGTCGGCATTTAAAAAATAGGCAACGTCTTTAATGTTCATAGACATTTTTTCCGGGTCAGGAATAGGCAATTTGTCTTGTGCCGGTTTGCCTTCACAAAGTGTAACTAAATTGTTTTGAACAGTTGCAGTTCCGGTAGCCAGCGGATAGCGACGGAAATCAAAGCTGAGTATACCGTATTTTGCTTTCGGTCCCAGCTCATTACGTAATGCCCTATTAAAACCGCCGTCATACTGCCGTAACCTCGGTATCTCCCCAACAATTTGCGTAGAACCTAACCATTCTTTGTTATTATTAACGTAGTTTACACTAATCCCACCATAGTCCGCTTCCGGTTTCAGCATAGACCATTGCCCGGGTTTTCCTTTTTCATAATTCACCTTGTAGCCGAGCTCTGCTGCTTTAGCTACGCCAGGAATTGCAGTTGCAGCCAAAACACCAGCAGTTGCAGCTAAAGCGGTACTACCTAACAGAAAACTTCTTCGACTCATCTCTTTTTTATTAGTGCGATTTTCTTCTGCGTTCTTAACGTCCTTATTCACTAAGACTTGCCCCCTTTACTTTTGATTTACCTCCTAAGAGACCTAAGAAGCGAGCCAAAATCAAACCAAGTATGACTGCGCTACCCATAAACACGAAGATAGATACACTTACTGCCTTGGCATGGCTATAACCGGCATTAAGATAGATAAAAGATACGCCTGTCCAAAAGTCCAAAAAGAAAATAACATAAAGAACCCAGTTAACCACCGTTAACCATTTTTTACCAGATTTCGCTTTGGGTAACATAATGTAAATAATCCCTGCCACGAAAAGAGCCCCAGCTAAAAAAACAAGAAAAGTCCCCATAATTTCACCTCCCTACCTCACATTTTTTTGATAATAGTCCTTAAAAATAAGTATAGCTATTTCTAAAAATATTTCTGTCATATTTCTAACAAAAATCTCAATTTAGTCAAAAGCACCTGGAGAATTCGGAAAATAATTTTACATAATACATTCTGGCTTATATTGAGCGAGTCAAATATTCTTTAGTCGCTACTAAGCTCATAAAAAAAATTAGATACTATACTGTTCTCAATACTTATAAAATGTTAAAAATGATTTAACAAGGAGGTATGCACATGCGGTTTGGCAGCACAGAGATGCTTGTTGCCTTTATGGAAAATATCAAAAGCATTAAAAAAACTAAAAAACGATATAATATGGGAAAAGAGCTGGAAAGCAAGCTTAATACTGCGATTTAGGATGTGGAAGGAAGAAATAGATGTCAAGCATTACAATTTTCAGACAAATTCTAATAAAAGAATTAATTACAGAAGGTTCTAAGAGCAATACTACCAAACAAATCAATAAAGAGATCAATAACGTTATGGATGAGCTGAAAAAATTTGAAGACAATAAAACCAAAGCGTTAACAGAGGCCTCTTTAAGAGGGTCTGATCAGAACCAATTGGATAGGTTCCGTCAACAGTTTGAAAACAATTCGTCAAGCTACCATTTACAGCGGGATGAACTCCTGCAGAAACTGGAAGCGGTCAGTCAATTTAAGATCGGTGAAGAAATAGTCCTTGCTTCCGTAGAAGGTCCCTACGAACTTCAAATTGGGCAGACCTTGCAAGAGGCTACCGTAGCGGAAATTATAATTAAAGACGGGATCGTTGTTGAAATTCGGAATTGTTAGATTTGTATTCGGTGATAGTCTCTTAACAAGACAGGAGAATGTTTTATGCGATTAACAATCGGTTCATCCTTGGGTTTTTCAGGAACAGCAAGAAATGAAATAGCCAAAGGTGTATATGCCGTGGCAGATTTGGTGCAAACGACGATGGGTCCGATGGGGAAAAATGTAATCATCGAAAGAAGATATGGTTATCCATTGGTAACAAAAGATGGTGTAACCGTAGCCCGGCATATTGTCCTTTTAGATCCGGCTCCATCCGTTGGCGTAAAACTTTGTCAAGAAGTAGCACAAAAGACAAACGATTTAGTTGGCGATGGAACAACGACTTCCATTGTCTTGTTCGCATCCATGGTAAGGCAAGGGATGAAACTCTTGGAGGCCGGCTATAATTCACAACAACTGAAAAAAGGCATGGAGTTGGCTTTGCAATCAGCCTGCGACAAGTTAGAAAAAATGAGTATTCCGGCTGACTCGATTGAAAAAATACTAAGTGTTTCAACGGTCTCCTCGAAAGACATGAAAATAGGAAGGCTTATTGCCGAAGCCATGGAAAGGGTAGGAATAAACGGAATTATTACAGTGGGTTCCAGCCAACAAAAGAAGAGCTTCGTCGAAGTAAGTTCCGGTCTGGAAATTGAGAAAGGATATACCACTCCCAATTTCATTACCAAAGGTGACCGTATGATGATTGAACTTGAGGAAGCGTTTGTGTTTATGACTGACTGCCCCATAACAACAGTCAATGAAATGGATAAGATTCTCAATTGGTGTGTCGCTAACAAAAGAAGCTTGCTGCTAATAGCCAATGATATTCGAAGAGATGCTTTAGGTGCTTTAGTCTGGGCCAAGAAGAGCGGCAGGGTAAACGGGGTGGCCATTGAAGCGATGGGTTCCGGACAGCAGAGACTAGATTTTCTTGAAGATATTGCGGTGTATACGGGTGGCAGTGTTGTCTCTACGTTGTTGGGAAGTTCTTTAGATAGTTGTAGGGTATCAACTTGCGGGAAGGCGGACCGGATCGTCGTGACAGGCGGGAAGACCGTTATAAGCAATGGTCAAGGTAAAACAGAGGATATAGAAAAGCGCATCAGGCAGCTCAGAACCTTGTTAGAGATGAGTTCTAGTAAAGAAGAGCAAGCTGTTTTCAAGAATCGAATTGCCAATTTGTCAGATGGTATAGCTGTTATTCAAGTAGGGGGCATAACCGACATTGAAATGCAGGAATTGAAATACCGGGTGGAAGATGGGGTTCACGCAGCCCAGACAGCTGTGATATCCGGTATCTTGCCGGGAGGTGGGAAAGCAGCCTGGTGGGTGGCCCAGAACTTAAAAGATGAACTTGAAAGTATAAAGCTGGTGGGCAAGAACGAATTAAATGATGGATTAGCAAAGGGTTATGAGATCGTGATCAAAGCTATGGAAGAACCCATGATCCAAATGCTGAAAAATGCCGGCAAAGACTATGTGCAAATTATTAAATCACTCAACTCCGTACAATCTTGGGTTGGCTTCGACATTGTTACCAATCAGATGACGGATATGCTGAGAGGTGGCATCGTAGATCCCAGTTTGACCATAATTAGCTCATTAAGGAACAGTATCAGTTCTGCTTCCATGCTATTAACCTGTGAGGCTTTGGTGGGTGAAGGGTTATTTACCAAGTCTCAACCTGAGCTTAAAGATCTGACTACTTATTGAGTAAGTGTTAGGAAATATTAAAGTACAGAAAAAGCAATTTTTAAATAATTATTCACAATTAAAAGCAAAAAGGGGTTAATTGCATGGAGTCTATGATTCTAAAAGGTGAAAAGGCCAGGAATGCTTTGGTTCGTGGGATCAACCTGGTTACCGATTGTGTGAAGGCAACACTAGGACCAAACGGACATAATGTCGTTTTTGAAGAAAGAAGGCCCCGTTTTCCTACGACTACAAACGATGGAGTCACCATCGTAGAGCGTATCGATCTCCGAGATTCCTTTGAAAATCTTGGTTGCAGAATTCTCCAGCAAGCCGCTGGACAGACGAATAAAATGGCTGGAGACGGAACGACTACTTCGATTATTCTGGCACAGGGGTTTGTACAGGAGGGAATAAAGAACGTTGCAGCCGGCGAGAATTCTTTGGATATATTACAGGGTATGAGTAAGGCAATTGACTTAGTAATAACCAAGCTTAGAGAAAATGCCACTGAAGTAAAAACAATAGAACAAATCCAACAACTGGCGACCGTTTCATCCGGTGAGGAGGAAATTGGAAGAATCATTGCCCAGGCCTATCAAAAAGTAGGAATGAATGGAATTATCCAGTTTGAACTGGGTAAAAAACAAGAAACAATCTTAGATATTGTGGATGGCATTAAATTTGCCAAAGGATATCTTTCTCCTCTCATGATCAATAAGCAGGAAAAGGCCTGTGTAGAGTTGGAGAATCCATTGATTCTGATTGTTGATGAGAGGATTACGTATATCTATCAAATCATGAGCGTTCTGGAAAGTGTTGTTTCCAGTCAAAGGCCCTTGCTTATTATTTCCGAGGACATCTCAATAGAACTATTGAAGTTGTTAGTGTCCAACAAAATAAATAAAACCATGGAGATCGCTGCCGTTACATCCCCTGGTTACGGGGAGAGGCGGAAAGCTTATCTGGAGGATATTGCCA
The DNA here is from genome assembly GCF_000512895.1 of Dehalobacter restrictus DSM 9455. Classification (NCBI taxonomy): domain Bacteria; kingdom Bacillati; phylum Bacillota; class Clostridia; order Eubacteriales; family Desulfitobacteriaceae; genus Dehalobacter; species Dehalobacter restrictus. The sequence goes on along the minus strand of NZ_CP007033.1, from coordinate 775,065 downwards.
CACTTACAGGGGGAATGGTAATCTCTGAGGAAAACGGGATTACCTTGGAGGAAGTACTCAGCCAACATCTGGGCGGCGCTAAAAAAGTAATTGTCCAAAAAGAAAGCACTTCCATAATTGGCGGGTATGGTTCTAAGACCGAGATAGAGGAAAGAGCCCAACAAGTTAAAGCGCGAATTGCGGATGCTGAGGACGATTGGACCAAAGGTAAGCTTCTGGAGAGATTAGGATGGCTGAATGGAAAGATCTGTACTGTTAAAGTAGGGGGGGCTACAGAAGCAGAAGCGATCAGAAAACAATATTTAGTAGAAGATGCTTTGAACTCTACAAGAGCAGGGATCGAGCATGGTGTTTTACCCGGAGGCGGAGTTGCTTTACTGGAAGCAGCAAAAATTTTGGAAACTGTTCAAAGTGCTAATAAGGGTGAAATGGCAGGAAACAAGATTGTATCCGAAGTCTTAAAACTACCAGTAAAAATTCTCGCCGAAAATAATGGACGTAACTCCTTGGAGGTTATCTCAGAAATCATGACTTTACCTCAAGGATATGGGTATGATGCGCTAACAGACTGTTATGTGGACCTTGTGGAGCAAGGAATTTTTGACGCAGCAGAAGTGACTATTCAGGCATTGCAAAATGCTTATTCTGTTGCAGCTTTGGTCATTAATTCTGAGGGTTTAATCACGTATGAGGTCTGAAATAAAAATGACCATACAAATCCAAAAATTATTTAAATATATACTTGATTAATAAATAGAGGATAAAGATTTGTAAAAACATTTTGTTTGGGTAAGTATATGTTAAAAATTAAAATGGGTGGGTGTATGTGATGAATAGTAACGTTCATTTTTGCCTAAAAAGTATACCGACTTTTTCCTCTCTGGACCAAAGAATACGTGGCAAGATGTGCTCTTTTGCCAGCCAGAGATTATACAAAGTTAACGAATATATTTTTAAACAGGATGAGGCGGCTGATACCATTCGTATATTGTTGTATGGCGTCTTGAAACTTTTTAGAGTAAATGAGTGCGGTACAGAAACCATTCTTGATTATGTATCTCCAGGCGAAGTCGTCGGATACGATACTTTCTTCCAGCAAAATGTTTATAATTATACTTCTTGTGTTGCTGTAATAGAATCTAGAATATGTTGTATAGATCGGGCCAATTTTGAAAGACTTTTGATGGATGAACCCACTTTAATGCAAACTACATTATCTGAAATGAGCAATTATTTAGCTAATTTAAATCAAAATATATTGGGTAATAAGATTATGCCTGCCAAAGAAAAATTAAAAAGCACTTTTTTATCTTTAGGCCAAGATCATGGTGTAGAAATTGAAGGCGGAATCAGAATCAATATAAAATTAACTCAGCAAGAAATTGCAGATTTGATTGGAATTTCCCGGCCGGTAGCCTGTCAATTAATTAGCGAACTTGTTGATGAAGGATTCATTGATAGAAAAGGTAAGACTTACATTATTCGCAAAGAGCATTTATGCCCTAATTTATTTATTATGAGTAAGTGGAAGGAATGTTAAAAAGGATCAATCTAACTGCTATTCCACCAATTTACCGTTCACAAACTTAACGGTTTTATCCGCAAATTCGATCACGATCGTATTCGTAGAGTTGTCTATTGTGTCCGGGTCCGGCACTACGGTTCCTAAAGAAAAACTGGAGCCTACATCATCGAATGGATTATGGAATACCCAGGCAAATTTGTAATGCTGTTCAATCCCGATGACCTGACGGTTATCACCAAAGATAAACTCAGGTTCGGTCGAATGCCGGATTAAGTCGTGTCCGTTTTTCAGCTGAAAGTTGATTTTCAAATAATTGTCTTTGATCTCATGCGTCAACTCCATATCTTCAGAGGATACGGGAAATCCAACAGCAAAAAGACTTACAAAAATAAGGAGGATGACGGCTACGGCCCCTACTGTAATGGCTGCCTTTCGGATATAACCCTTCCGTACCTTCTTCAGATAGTCAAGTTCCCTGACCTCCGTTACCGGCACCTCTTCCTTGATTTCATCCGTCATCTCCTGATAGAAAGTCCGGCAGTCTTCACAACCAGCCAGATGTTCTTGTATTTCTTTATTACTGGCTTCACTGGTAAGACCTTCAATATGAGATGGTAATAGGTCCTTGATTATATCACACTTCATTGAACTCTCCCCTTCATCATTTTTTGTTTCCCCCTATAGAAAGTTACCCTGGCCCAGGTCTCATCTCTGCTCAGAATCTCCCCAATCTCGCGAAAACTGAATTCTCCTGTGAGTCTCAGGTACATCACTTCCCGCATTGGTTCAGCCAACAGATGCAATTCTTTAAATAAGCTCATTTTCCCGTCACGCAGTACGATATGATCTTCCACAGAATGATCTGCCGAAGGAATTTCCGGGGAGAGCTCTGTCGTTTGTGTTCTTTTATTCCCGGCCAGCGTCTGATACCAAATATGTTTGGCAATCTGACAAAGCCAGACATAGATTTTACAGGTCCCATCATAACTTTTCAGCGATTTAAGGGCACGGTAAAAAGTCTCCTGCATCAGCTCTTCTGCGATTTGTTCTTCGTGGCAAAGACTCAATAAGTATTTATAAACCTGGCGTGCATACTCCTTATATAGTTGCTCGAACTCCTGCATCCATTCACCTCCTCCGAACATATATCCAAAAAATGAACAGTCCGTTACATCATCATGAAGAAAAAGCACCGAGATTTCGGTGCCTAAAAAATTATAGCCTATTAGGATGTCCTTAATACCTCACCTCCCTGCAAGCAGTATAGACCCTCCACTACGGGGGAAAGTCAAGGCCATTACTCCTTTTTCTCTTTCTTTTTCTTTCGGGATAAGGACGCCCCACCGAAGCCGCTGATCACAGCAATATAGAAGCCAAAATCATACCACCAGCCTGTATTTACGGTCTCATAGATTCTGATATTGTCCTTAAATAACCCGACAATCAGTGAAATTGGCGCAACCCACCCATGCCAAACGCCCCATAAAAAACCCGCCGGTCTTTCAGATGTATACGTACCATCTCCAGGTATACATCCTGTCAATGTGAATGAAATTAAGATTGCCATAATCATGAAGATAATATATTTCTTTTTCATATAGGCCTCCTTACCCAATTACTTATTTTTATTCCGTCAGTATTTCCTTAATCAGGTCAATACCATTATAAGATATTTCTAGCAGAAGCAAAATAAGATTCAACATGGAACAATTTTGGAATCAATTATCCAATACTCCCCGACACAGAGAGCCTGACTTAGAGCTATACATACCTCCCCTGCCGTATGCTTGACGGAATGGCAAATCTACTTTATTCTCTATTTATTGAAAATTTTTATTGCACGTGAACGGTGCCAGGAGATAAATCATGGACTATTTAGGCAAAAATATACGGAAGCTCGGTTTTGGACTGATGCGGCTTCCGATAATCGAAAAAGAAATTGACCTTGCGCAGACCAAAGAAATGGTTGATCTGTTCATGGCCAAGGGTTCCACTTACTTTGATACGGCGTACGGCTACATCAATGGGAAATCGGAAGAGGCCATCAAGACAGCCCTTGTTGACCGCTATCCCCGCGAGAGCTTTCAACTTGCGACCAAGCTTCCGGCCTGGGCGGCTGCCACTGCCAAAGATGCGAAAGAAATGCTCCATACCTCGCTTCGGCGCACAGGAGCCGGATATTTTGATTACTATCTGATGCATAATGTGAGTGAAAGCCGCAAGAAAGTCTTTGACGACTTCGGTATCTGGGATTATATGCTGGAGCTGAAAGAGAAGGGACTTGCCCGTCATATCGGTTTTTCTTACCATGACAAGGCTGATTTACTCGACCGTATCCTGACTGAACACCCGGAGACAGAATTTGTCCAACTTCAGATCAACTATGCTGATTGGGAAAGCGAATCCGTTCAGTCACGCCAATGCTATGAAGTGGCACTTAATCATAATAAACCGATCATTATCATGGAACCCGTCAAGGGCGGCGTACTGTCAAACCCTGCCGACAGTGTCCGGAAGATATTTGAAGAAGCTGATCCTAAGGCCTCTTTGGCATCTTGGGCCATTCGCTTTGCCGCTTCTTTGGACAATGTCATCACTGTGCTCAGCGGGATGTCTACTTCCCAGCAGATGAAAGATAATCTTTCCTATATGGAGGATTTCCGGCCTTTGAGTCTGGAAGAAAAGGCCGTGATCGTACGGGCACGGGAGGCTCTCCGTGCGATTCCCTCTATTCCTTGTACCTCGTGTGCGTATTGCGTTAAAGGATGCCCACAGCAAATTCACATACCGGTTTTTTTAGATGCCTTGAACCGGAATATGATCTTCGGTGATTTACAAGGTGCCAAAAGGACTTATCAAATTGCCTTGATGCTGGGCAGCACAAAGCCTTCCGCGTGTATTGCCTGCGGCAACTGTGAAGACGTCTGTCCTCAGCAAATCCATATTATTGACACGTTAAAGGATGCCGCAGCTCTCTCGGAATAGGATTAATTCGTTTGCAGTTCAACCATCTTAGCTTGAATTGCATTCAATAAATCCTGCCAGGTCTTGTTATATTTTTTAAGGAACGGGATTGGATCAATATGATCTGTTTCCCGATAGGCATAAGAGATATCCATATGACTGAAGATATCTTTTTGGGGGTCCCAACCATATCGGATACAAGCGTCTGCAACCAAAAGAACGGTCTGATCCCAAACTTTTTTAAATTGCTCGGGCTGATTTCCTTCCGGTTCACACATTTCTACGGAAAGGTACCTTTGGTTGGCTGTTCGGGCAGCATGCCAGGCCATTTCGTCTTCCGGAATCATTTGCACGGTTTCAGTCCAATCCGCAACATAATGGGTAGAGGAATAACGGTTGGGGTAATTAAAATATTGAACTATTTTCTGTGCGGTGGCCCCAGGATCCGCTGTGGAATGAATGACAAATCCTTGGGGGGATAAAGGCGTAGTCGGCCGGTTGTAAGAGAGCAGCTGTATCCCCACTTTAAGACTCGGGAAACGGACCGGAAGCGTCCTTGACTCCGTGAGACTTCCTGTGCTTGGTCTGAGAATTCCTGAACCATCTGCATCCGCAATAACCTTAAAATTATAGTTGCCAATGTCCTGAACGCTTTTGTCATTGAGTGTCAGGATTATTTTTTGACCGGTCGTAACGTTCAGGCCCGATATCTTGACCCTTTGTCCAGCATCGAAAATCTGTTCAGGGGTTAATGCATTCATGGCTCCGTTTATCGTGATTTTATCCTGCCCGGCTATCGCCAAGTACTTATCCGGAAGGAAGAACTCCACGGTTCCGTTGTTCATGTTTTCCCCAGGAAGATAGACCAGGTAAATATTCTTGGTGGCTCCCGCGATTGTACTCGCCGGAGATACTGAAAGTTCGCCATCGTTGGTATTGGCTAAATTAATGATCCGCTGCAGGACCGGAAATTTAACTGCATTCTCTCCGCCAAGTCCCGTCACCACCGTAAAAGGTGTGATCTTCCCTTTAAGATATTTTTGCGTAACCTCCGGCAGGGTGTCACGCACGAGAATAAGCGGGGATGATGATTTAGCAGCCAGTACAGCACCAGTTAAAGCATCGGCGAACTCTGTTCCTTTGGGCCCCTCACCCACAGCAACAAACAAGCGGGAAAAATCCAATTGGCCGGAAAAGTACGCTAAAACCGCTACATTGGTGGCATAACGGTCAGAACCAGCTAACCGGAAAGCTTCCGGCACTTGTTGGGCTACCCCCTCGCTGATTACGCCTGTACCTCCAACAATATAGGCTTGCTCAATGGTCTGTTTTTGCACATATTCCTTGACGCTTTGCGGCAGCCTGTCTTTACCGGCGAGTAAGATCGGTATTTCCGCTTGAGCTGCCACCACCGCAATGGAGAGTGCATCCGGATAATTCTTCCCTGTCGCCAGAATCATCTTGTTGCTGTTTAACTCTCTGGCGATTTTTACCGATGTTTCATAGCGGTCATTACCGGCGAGACGAATGATCTCGATCACACCGGCTTCACGCAGTGTTATCTCAATCTCCGCAGAGATGCTCGAAGTCCCGCCTGTAATAAATACGCGCTTGACACCAAGCCGTTGAATCTCACTCTGTGCATCAGCATTCAGGGATTCAGACTCCGTCAGCAGGATTGGAGCATGATACTTCGCCGCCAGTGGCCCGGCGCAGAGAGCGTCTGCAAAGTCATCGCCGCGGGCCAAGACAGCATACTCCGACGATTCCCATCCTTTCTGGGAAATGGCTGCCGCTGTCGCATAACGGTCTGAACCATAGATTCGATCGATTTGAGTCGTATCTGCATTCGCTGAGCTTGTCATCCATCCGGTGAAAAAAAGAAAACAAAATATAAGTAATCCACTGGATCGAAGGTGTCTTAATAATTTTATGTACAATCTGCTTTCCTCTTTTGTTTTATTTCTTGTCAAATCATGATGTTTCCATAAGAGAATTGTACTATATTTATTCCTTTCACCACCAGTTGATATGTTTTCCTCTTCTAGAAATAGATGTAAAACCTCCAAACAGAAATTGTAAGGAGGTTTTATGAACCCAGGATTTTATTTTTCAATAATGGGCATTACAATTCTGGTCAGAAGCTCACTCTCCGGAACATCGCTGGGCGCATTACAGTAGTATTCGTAATACACGCCAGCCGGTTTGCAGCCATTTTCTTCGATCCAGCGGAACATTTCGTTATAAGGCTGCTCCATCCCGCTATAGGGTCCCTTGTAAATGCAGCTGGCAGATTTGCCGGCTGGAATCTCCCGAGCATGAATCTCCTCCTTATCCGGGAAAAGCTTAGCAACGGGAAACCCCATTTCTACATCCAGGTTTTCCATATCCAGGTTGTAGTAGGCAGTATACGGAGCATCGACCGGCTGGACACCGAGTTCATTCAGATACCCCATGATTTTCCCATAGCTTTCGCCGATCACTTTCGGCAGTTCGGCCACGGTCGTTTTCGCTGTGACCACCAGGGCAGGCTGAGCTTTACGCTCCGAAAGTTCAATTTGAAACATGACACTTTTCTCCCTTTCAAATATTTTTGTTCCATTGAGTTTTCACTATCTCTAAGTTTTCACTACCTCTATCTTACTGGAATGCATTGACAATAGGATGTCATATTTGAGGAGCTTCGTATTTTTCTAAAGCCTGTTTTAACCGTTCGGTAACGATTCGCCGGATATGTACGGGCTCCAATACTTCAACATAGCTGCCGAAAGAAAGGATATAGCCATAGACCCACTCATCTTCCGGAAAGTCCACCTCGACGACCAAAGTGCCGTCCTCATTTTTTGTAATGAGTTCTTCGGCAAAATCATCGTAAATCCGGTTTAAGATCCTGGGCTGAAACTTTAGTTTAAGATGGACAGAATCCGGTAGGCCGCTTGCCTCTTCTTCCCATTCCGGACAAAGCCTCGGGGTAAATGTTTCTTCCAAGACCATAACATTTTTAACTCTGGTCAGACGAAAAATGCGGTGCCCTTCCCGCTTGCGGCAGTAAGCAATTAAATACCAGGTATGGCCTTTGTACAGCAGCCTCTCCGGTTCAGCCGAACGGCTGCTTTTTAGGCCATTGGAATTTACGTAATCAAAGGAAATTACCCTGCGCTGCCAAATCGCTTCTTTAATATCGTTGAATTTATTCTTTTCATTGGGCGTGTGCTCCAATAAGAGAAATCAATCTCGATCCGATCTTTGCGGGAGGGCTCCTTAAACACCGCTCCAAGTTTTGTCAGGATATCCTCGCTTTGCGGATATCCGGTAGCTTGCAGGGTCTGCAAAGCAAGCAGCAAACCGTCCCTCTCCTGCTCACTGATCATGACCTTGCTCAGAGAATACTCCTCCAGCAGCGATATTCCCCCGCCGTTGCCTCTGGTCATCACCACCGGAACCCCGGACGTGGATAGAATATCAATATCCCGGTAAATCGTCCGCACAGATACCTGAAACCGGTCGGAGAGCTCACCGGCAGTGATGGTCCCTTTATTCAATAAAAGAATAATCATTTCCAAAAGCCGGTTGATCTTCATCGTTTCACCTCTTAGAACATATGTTCTATTGTTATTTTATACCATCAACAGATTAAATGCAATAATTAAATATATAGGAGGCCAAATGGCTGATAGAAAATCTCGCCTATTGCTATTTATTCAATAATAGCTAATACTAAAATGTCAGAGTTTTTTTATCATAATGGCAATTATCTTATGGAAAGATTCTCGCTTACTCAAAATAATATGATCATGAAGGGGTTAACAGATGAAAAAAGCAAATACCAAACATCGTCCAGAGAAACAAGCTTCCCTTATCGTTGATAAAGAAAATGAATTGTTAAAGTTCCTTATCGCTCAGTTGCCACAACAAGGGAGAAACTCTATTAAGTCACTTCTCGCCCATCGCCAGATTTCTGTAGACGGCGAAGTAACAACTTTGTTTAACTATCCGTTGGTTGCTGGTCAAAAGGTTAACATTAATCGGAGCAAAGTCTATCAAGAAAGAAGAGAGCTCAAGCCCCTGGGGCTAAAGATTTTCTTTGAAGATGAATATCTTATCATCATAGAAAAACCTGCCGGAATGCTTTCAATCGCGACCGACAGAGAAAAGGAATTAACAGCTTATAATGTTTTAAGTACACATATCAAAAAAAGAGATAATCAGAGTCGGGTTTTTGTTGTACATCGACTGGATAGAGAAACCTCCGGGGTCATGATGTTTGCCAAAAGCGAAGAGATAAAGGAAAAACTCCAAAACGCCTGGAAGGAAGTTGTTCTGGAAAGAAGTTATGCCGTGGTTGTTCATGGTCCCCTAACCGACGATCAAGGGACCATCACCTCTTGGTTAACGGAAAATAAAGCGCTTCGAATGTACTCTAGCAAGACTCCCAATGGGGGGCAAAAAGCCGTGACCCATTACAAGGTATTGGAAAAAAACAATTCCTATTCTTTATTGGAGGTAAAACTGGAGACCGGCCGCAAAAATCAAATACGTATTCATATGCAAGATATCGGGCACAGTGTTATCGGGGATATAAAATATGGAGGAATAAAGAGCAGCATCAACCGGTTAGGACTTCATGCTCACATCCTGGCTTTCAAGCATCCGGTAACCAATGAAATTATGCATTTTGAAAGTCCGATTCCTAAAGAGTTCTTGAGTTTTTTTCATAAAAAACAAAATAAGTAATCCTAAGGAATGATTTGCTTTACTCGACCTACAATGCCATTACTTAGCCGGACTTTAATTCCATGAGGATGATTCGATGAATTCGTTAGAATATCTTTAACGATTCCTTCGGTCAATTTTTCTGTTCGCTGATCTTGTTTTTGTACGATAAAAACGTGTGTGCCGGGCTTAATATTTGCACGATTATTTCCATCCATCAATATGAACACCTACTTATTGCTAATTTTCTGGCAGCTAAATCTCAGAGAAAATATCAGATAAAAGTATTTCCAAATCCGGAAAGACAGTCGATTGAATCGTATCTCCCTGCTGGAAACTCCTTAGATTGTCTATATCTCTTTCTTTAGAAAAAGCGTATTGAAGAATGCTTTTGTTTTCCAGACTTACAACCCAGTATTCTAAAACACCGCTTTTCATATAGAGATTTAATTTGGCAACCAGATCTTTGCCTTTGGTCGAAGGAGACAAGACTTCGACCACCAGAGTCGGTATGCCTTCATACTTGTTCTTTTCATTAACCTTGTCTTCATCACAGATCACGATGACATCCGGCTGGACAACATTCGGATCTTCTTCAAACTTGGTCGCATAACCGAAAAGCCGTATATCCAACGGAGCGGTTAAGGATCGACAAGGTTTTCCCCTAAAATAGTTATAAAAATGACCGGATATTTCGTTAACAACCACCTGGTGGGTAAAGGAAGATGAAGCTAACAGATAAATCTCACCGTCGATCAGTTCGTACCTTTGATCAGAGGAATCAACCAGCTCCATATATTCTTCATAGCTCACCGTTTTTGTCGATCGATATGTATTTGCTTCTTCGTGGACAAGGAAATAGTTCGGTTCGTTATAACGGATGAGTTTGGCAACACTCTTGCCGTTCTTGGTAATAATAATATCTTCCTTCTCTACCAGAGAAAGATATTTTCCAAAAGCATTTTGCATATCTGTGGTATTGATACGCATAAGATCACCTTCATCCTGGATTTACTAACTTAGGTATTATTATAAAAAATATTAGCTACTACGTCAATTTATTATTAGCTAATGTTCTTTTCTCACATTTTTATAAAGCGAGAATGATCTCGCTTTCTTCCGAGAAAGGAGTCGTTCAATGGGAATACATGAAATCACCGAAAACCAACACCGCTATTTTTTCAGCGGCAAGACCCGCCCTGTAGAATTCAGAATCTCGGCACTCCGAAAATTACAACGTGCCTTGCGCGAAAATGAGGATGGTCTATGTACTGCAATGATGCAGGACTTCAATAAGCCACCCTTCGAAACCTATATGACGGAAATCGGTATTGTACTGGATGAAATCAGATTCCATATTCGCCATCTGCCCAGATGGTCAAGAGAACGCAAGGTCAGAACGCCCCTCTCCCAGTTCCACGCCAAGAGCTTCCTATCACCAGAGCCTTATGGCGTAGTGCTGATTATAGCACCGTGGAATTACCCGATACATCTTTGCCTTGAACCGTTAATCGGTGCAATATCCGGCGGGAACTGTGCAGTCCTCAAGCCTTCCGCTTATACTCCGAGTACCAGCCGCGTTTTAGCTAAAATAATTTCGGATATTTTTGACCCTGCGTATATCACAGTCGTCGAGGGCGGCAGAAATGAAAATCAGGTGCTGCTGGATGAAAAATTCGATTCCATCTTTTTCACCGGAAGCGTGGCCGTAGGAAAAACCGTCATGGAGGCCGCATCCAAAAACCTCACACCTGTGACGTTGGAGCTGGGAGGAAAAAGCCCTGTTATTGTGACCGAGACAGCTAATTTGCGTCTGGCAGCAAAGCGTATCGCCTTCGGCAAAGTGCTTAATGCCGGGCAAACCTGTGTCGAACCAGATTATCTGATGATCCATGAATCCGTCAGGGATCGCTTTCTAACCGAATACGCCAATGCCCTGAAGGATTTTTTCCCTTCGTCAGATATGTCCGACATGCCGGTGATTGTAAATGAAAAGCATTTTAAGCGCCTTGTCGGGCTGATGGACGGCGAAAGCAAGGCTATAGGCGGCGGATATGCCGAGCCAAGGCGTTTTATTGAGCCAACCGTATTGATCGACGTTAAGCCCGAATCTCCCATCATGCAGGAAGAAATCTTCGGTCCCATTTTACCCGTGATGACCTATACAGATATCGAAACGGTTATTGAATATATCCGGAGTCATCCCAAGCCTCTGGCGCTCTATTTGTTCACTTCAAGCAAAGCGATGGAGGATAAAATCCTGGAGACCTGTTCCTTTGGCGGCGGCTGTATCAACGATACGATCATCCATCTAGCCACACCGCACATGGGCTTCGGCGGTGTGGGATATTCCGGCATGGGTCAATATCATGGCAAACTCAGCTTTGATACTTTCACCCATTATCGCAGCATTGTCAAAAAGTCCACTTGGCTTGATCTGTCCATGAGATATCACCCTTATACAGATGGAAAGTTCAAACTAATCAAGCGTTTTTTGAAGTAGAAGTATGATTCCTTCTAAGCTGCTTAAAATAAAGACTGGAAAGGGCAAGTTAAAATAAAGGAGGGCTTATAATTAACAAAACAAAGTTAATTGCATTATCCCTAACCGTTGCTTTAATTTTTACTTTGTCATTGTCTTTCGTGGCAATTGCTGCTACGGAGCAGAATAGCCCGAACGTACAATCCCCGTCCTGCTATGACAAAATGATCGACAGAATATCGCAAGAAAAGGGAATTTCTAAGGAAGAAGCTAAAGTTCGATTAGAGGCAAAGCTCAAGGAGATCGCCCAGAAAAAAGGTATTACGGTCGAAGAACTGAAAAAGCGGATGGCGGAAGGTAAATGCTGCAAAGGCCACGGAAAAATGGATGAAGCGAAACTTAAGGAAATAGCTGAAAAAAAAGGCATAACGGTTGAAGAGCTAAAGCAGAGGATAGAAGAACACCATAGCAACAAGGAAAAAGCTCTTCAGTAGCGGATAGACACCCTGCTGACAACATGATTATTCTTGCCCTTTCCTTTACTATTCACCTCAATACTGATCCCTTTGAGCACTTATTTTTTTTGTCAAATGATTTCATCGGCATGGATTTTGGCAATGATCCTTTATTTCGTGGTACAATATATCCGGCGATTAGGATGTAACTGACAATAAGAAGCCTTACCGCTGACCATACCAGCGATAAACTGTGATTTGCAATCAGGGAGCAAGATATGATTTTCTTCGGACATTTAGGATTGACAGGATTAGCTGCAAAAGCAGCCGAAAAATCCTTAGGAGACATCAAAATTGATTACAGAGTAGTCTTCGTCGGGTCCATTTTGCCCGACTTGATTGATAAACCTATCGGCCGTTTTTTGTTTGCCGAAACCTTCCATACCGGTAGAGTATTTGCACACACGTTATTGTTTATCTTTCTCTTATTGGGGATTGGATACTATCGTTGGCATAGATATCAAAAAAGTGGTTGGTTGGTGTTGACCGGAAGCTGTCTTTTCCATGACATATTTGACGCCATGTGGATGATTCCGGAGACATTTTATTGGCCGCTTTACGGCATGAAATTTTATGCGTCAACAGAAGGGTCATGGCTTCAAGCAGATTTGACCAGCCTAATGACCGATCCGGCATCTTATGTGCCGGAGATTACGGGGTTTATCATCATCCTGTATTTCATCCGAAAATTGATTGTACACCATAGGGCTAAGGCTTTCCTCCAAAATGGCGTACTATAAAGAGCAGTGACTCGGCCGCCCGGCACATGGATACATAGAGACTTACGTTTTAAGCGTCCGCAGGTACGCCTTTGCTTCGTCGCCGATCCGGTAACTCTCAATCGCTTTCTGGATAGCTTTGTTGTGCGTCCACTTCTCCAAACGCTGTTCCTGTATGTACGGCAAGACCGCTTCGTACTGCTTGGCCAATGCCGTTGCGAAATACCAGGCGATCATCATGTTGACATAGTATTCGTCTGACCGGATAACCGCCACAAGCTCAAGCATCTCCGGCTGGAAATCGTCATCGAGATAGAAGCGCATCAGCATTCCGATCCCAAACCGCACCGTATAAGTCCGGCCGGATACCAGCCATACTTTGATTTTTTCGTAGAGTTCGGGCAGGTGCTTTTTGAATATCTTCGGTGAAATGAGGTCACAGGTTGCCCAGTTGTCTATGTACGGCAGAAACTCGTCAACGGCGGCAACAGCAGTATCATAATCCCTGATCGTTTCAATCAGGAAACCGTGCAGGTTATTTTCTTCATAATACGCATGCGGCAGGATTTTGAGGAACTCCGAAGCCTCCGGCGTTTTGGAAAACTCCCTGGCGAGCTTCCGCAGATCCGGCGTGCGGACGCCGATCACGTTTTCCGGGTTCACCGTCGGCATAAGTTTGCACGCAAACTCTTTGTATTTCAGATCCTGCAGCTCGAATAGCCGGCGCAGTATCTCTTCTTTGCTGCTCATATCGTTATCCCTTTCATCAACAGAATGTTATTCTGGGATTTATTAACCGAGTAAGTGCATCATTTGTTTCCATAGGATTCTCCTAATCAACAATATCCTTCACTAAAAAGAAATAGACCGCCCAAAAGCGGCTGTTACGAGGAATCAGGTATCAGCATGGTTCCTCTTTGCTTATAGTATATACCATACCTAAGTTAAATCACATACTAATTGTAAGATTTTTGAACGACAATTTTCCTCTTGACGTCCATTTAGTTCCGGAGTAGAATTAAATTACTTCGAAGGAGGAACTAAGTTTGGATGCTGAAAAACTCTTAATGGAAGATACCCTATTTCAGTTCATCGACCGGATCAGACCGCTGATCTCCAATGAGTTATGGGCGAATATTCTGCTGAACGTCACCAAAAATGAATTACTCGTCCTCCTGCTTTTATATCGCCAAGAGGATGTCACCATGTCGCAGGTCGCCCAGTATCTGCGTGTTCCACTAAACACGGCAACCGGCATTATCTCCCGCATGGAGAAGCAAACATTGCTCAGCCGCGAGCGGAATGAAGATGACAAGCGTGTCGTAACCATTCGTCTCAGTGCGTCCGGCAGGAATCAGATCCGACAGATTCTTACGACCTTCAGGCAATACGGACAAAAGGTTCTTTCCGAGCTGACCTCCGAGGAAACAGCCCTGATCTTCACGATCATCGAGAAAGTCATCTCTGTTATGCAAAAGGAGCAGTTCCAAGCGATGAACAGTCCCGCGCAGACGATACGAAAAATCATCATCGAGTGAGTCTTCAAGTGAACATCAACTGAATGATCAATGAGTGATTGATTACGATTAACGATTGTGACTCAGGCTGCCGGACGGGCAGTCTGCTTTAGAACGAATACTTCCATCATGGAACTATTCGTCTGTCGAATCTAAGAAAGGAGTTTTTGAGATGGGTACGATTTTGATCTTTACAGGCAAAGGCGGCGTCGGTAAAACAAGTGTCGCTGCAGCCCATGCCATGCTTTCCGTGGGTGATGGCCGGAAAACGCTTCTTGTCAGCACCGACATGGCCCATAATCTGGGCGACTTATTTGAATTGACACTCGGCAGTGAGATCACGGCCCTGGATAACGGCCTTCATTTGCTGGAGATCAATCCGCATGACGTTATGGAAAACGACTTCAAGGATATGAAACAAGCCTTCCTCCGCCTGGTTGCTTCCAGCGGCATGGCCAGTGAACAATTGGAACAGATTGCTGTTTTTCCGGGTATGGATGAACTGTTTTCCTTGCTTAAAATCTTATCGCTTCATCAAAGCGGCCATTATGACCGCATCATCGTCGACTGCGCGCCCACAGGCGAAACACTGGCGCTGCTTAAGTTTCCCGAACTGCTGTCCTGGTACATGGAGAAAATGTTCCCGATCGGCAAGGCAGCGCTAAGGATCCTTTCCCCGATATCCAAAACAGTCTTCAAAGTACAGCTGCCTGACCGGCAGGCCATGACGGATATCGAGAGACTCTACGTAACACTCCTTGAATTTCAGACCCTTCTGAAAGATCCCGCAACAACGGCCATCCGCCTAGTCACCATACCTGAAAAGATGGTTGTGGAAGAAACGAAGCGCAACTTCATGTATTTGAATCTTTACGGCTTCAATGTGGACTGTCTTTTCATCAACCGGATCTTACCGCAGGATCTGAATAATCCGTTTTTTGATGAATGGATCGCCATCCAGACGCGATACACCGAGGAACTTGAAAGTTTATTTACCGGCAGGACTATCCGCCGCATCCCCTGGTTTGACAGCGATTTAAACGGTGTCGGCGGCATCGGACGCCTGGCGGAAATCCTTGCTGAGAGCAGTCCTCTGTTTGAGCTGCAGCCGCCATCAGCGGGTGAGCATTATGAAAAGACAGAAACAGGCTATGCCTTAGTCCTGGATCTGCCATTTGTGGAAAAAGGCGACATCCGTTTCAACGAGTCCGCAACCGATCTGATTTTGAAAATCGGGAACTTCAAACGCAGCATTCCAAAACCCGCAACCCTTCGCCACTACCTGGTCAACTCCGCCAAGTTAACCGATGGCAAGCTCACTGTACGGTTCGAACCAAAATAAAGGAGGTCATATCATGAATACCGCCATTAATCCGGAATTCATCCAAAAAATGCTCGAAGCGAAACGGCTGCAAAAGGAAGCCTTGGAAACCTTGATGCCTGAGAACGTCAGACACCATCTGTCCGTCATTGAAAAAGAAGTTAAAGATTTGCTGCTGGAATACCTGATGGACGGCTCCGAAACCTCAAAAAACACAGACCAACCTGAAACTCACAGCAACGTTCACTCGGTAACCATCAATTAGGAGGAAAACAGCATGCGTATCATTTTATATACCGGAAAAGGCGGTGTCGGCAAGACCTGTGTCGCCGCTGCAACCGCCATTAGGCTGGCCAATGAAGGCCACCGCGTACTCCTAATGAGCACCGATCAAGCCCACAGCTTGTCTGATTCACTCGCCATGAAGCTTGGCAGTGAACCAACCGCAGTCATCCCCAACCTGGATGCCCTGGAAATCGACGTCGTCAAGGAAAGCGAAAAAGCTTGGGGAAGCTTAAAATCCTATATCAAGCAAATGATCCTGTCACGGGCCGAGGGCGGGATTGAAGCGGAAGAACTCCTCATTTTTCCCGGCCTTGAAGAGCTGTTCTCCTTATTTACGGTGTTGGATTATTACGAAAAGAAAAAGTATGACGTGATCATCGTCGATTGTGCCCCAACGGGTGAAACGCTGAACCTGCTGAAATACCCGGAAATGCTCGGGGAAATCGTCAGCAAAATTCTTCCCATGAAGCGTCAGGCCGTCAAGATTGCCGGACCGGTCGTCGAAAAAGTCCTTAAGGTGCCGATGCCCAAAGATAATGTCTTTGAAGACCTGACGAAGCTGATGGCTAAGCTCGAACGTCTTCAGGCCCTGATGCTCAACAAAGAAGTCCTCACCGTGCGCCTCGTGACGACGCCTGAAAAAATCGTCATCAAGGAAACAAAACGCAGCTTCACTTGGCTGAGCCTGTTTGATTACCAGGTAGACGGCATCATCGTCAATAAAGTATTTCCGCAGGAAGCGCTATCCGGCTATTTCAACCGCTGGGTCGAACTTCAAAATGAAGGCTTGAACGAAATCAGGGAAAGCTTTGCTGATCTTCCCGTCTTTTACCTGAATCTGCTGAAACACGAACTCAAATCGGTTCCCGTACTGGCCCAGATCGGGGATCTCTACGGTAAAATGAATCCGGAGGCCGTTTTATGCCGGACACGGCTAATGGAGACCTTCCGGGATAACGATCAGGATGTCCTGATTTTCCACCTGCCCTTTGCCGACAAATCGGAAATGGCGCTTTCTCAGGCCGGCGGCGAGATTCAAATCACCATAAAAAATGAAAAGCGGTGCATGATGCTGCCACCGCATTTATTAAATAAACAGATTACTTCCGCCAAGCTTGATGAGGGGAAATTGCAGATCCGGTTTAATCATCATCATGCTTGATCACTTCCCACCACTGGATATGTCAACAAGCATATCGATGTATTAAAACACCCGAGGGAATTCTCCCTCGGGTTTCTTTAAAAAATCTAGCAGCAGCAACCACGCCTCCGTCTTACAGGTGGATGACATGGCGGATGATGATAAGCAGGCGGCCTATGGCTTGGCGGCCAATGACGCGTTCCTGCTAATATGGGCGATACTATCCCCACCGTATTATTAATCGGCGCGACTACAGGTTTTCGTATAATATATTTGGCCAGAAAAGGGAGAAACGCTAGACCGGAAAGATACATATAATCATCTCCTACATTCTGTTTTCGTCTCCCAATACTATCTTATGTAGACATCCTATTGGTTGTCCCAAAATAGAAGGTTATCGAAAAAAACTACATTCTCTCCTGCATCGCTTTGATTAAAAAATCATTCACTTGTTTTTTATACGCTCTAAATATATGGAATATTTTGTAAATATATGTTATGATAGCCCTGCAACAGATGGCGTGCAGGGCGGTCGGCATTCCCTCCGGAAAGGAGGTGATGCCCATGGAAGTATTTCAAGCTTTGATGTTGATGGTTTCATTTGCGACTTTGGTCGTTTTGATACTATCATTTCATAAAAGGAAATAGACCGCCAACCTGCAAATGATAACGGTCTATTCCGTTTACTAATGCCGACCGCCCTCAAAGCGGCTGTTGTGAGGAATCATGTATAGAGCATGGTTCCTCTTTTCTTATAGTATATAACAAATCCGATATAAAATACATATTAATTGTAAAATTTTTGAAGTCTAGAACGTTGCTCAAAGATCATCGCTATCAAGACCGCCCATATTCTCAATTTCCGGATTCATTTGCTCCCCCTGGCTTTTCTCCCGGTAGATTTCCAGCACGGTTTTATTGGCCACCGCTCCCAGGTAAGCGATCAAAACAATGGCGATGATGATTCCTGTCCTTCCCAGACCCGCAAGGACATGAATGAAAATTCCCAGAAAAGAGAAGATCAGGCCGAAGTAGATGGCCATGATCAGGGTCAGCTTCAAATTTTGCAGAAGAAAACCAATTCCTCGTTGAAAATTTTCTTTGATCGACCCTTCATCGACGACAATCGCATACTGGACGTAAACAAACACGACGTTAATCAACCCCAGAAAAACCAGTTCGGGGTTAATCAGCATCAGGATCAGCGGCCAAAGGCCCAGGACTTGTAAGACTAAAAACCGCAACCAGAACTGATTGCCAAGCACAAAGAAGTCCTTCCAGCCCATGGGCCTGCGTCCGGACTCGGCCAATACACCCAAATAGCCGCTGTGAAGGAAACTAAGGATCAGCGTCGCACTGAGAAGCAGCAAGATATTAAACAGGGTCAACTGGTTTACGATTCCGGACACGCTGCCATTGTTAGCCTGAAAGAGAGGCGACGGAAAGTCCTCAAGGATAGACCGCACACTCGGCGGCGCCGATACAAGCCCGATCTTCAGGTTTAGCAGCTTATGAGCAGGCAGGTATTCTGTCCGGAAAATTTTCTCATAGAGCAGATAGTTCGCCAGATCCAGGATGATGGGGATCAATACTATCCCAATGACGCGGTGGACCGGTTTGAATTGATCGTAGAACTTATCGCGCATCGACATGGCTTTTCCTCTGACTCTTCCATTTATTTGTATTATAATAAAATTATACCACAGATACGGAGGCTATTATGAAAAAGTGATTGTCAGAAAGGATACCGGCAGTGCTGAGCAGACGCCTCCCATCCTTTAAAAGGAAATAAACCGCCCCTGTCAAGGTGATATGCTCCCTTCATAGAAACAGTTTTATTATTTTAACTGTCTACTACGAAGGGAGCATATCAGTCAAGGGAGTAGCGGTTTATTTCCTTACTCTCAATGCCGACCGCCCTTAAAGCGGCTATTAAAATTGCTATACAAGGAATCTTCCGATTCGGTTGTTGACTAAATCATCGACCGCTTCGCTCGCTTCAAATAAATTAGCTGCATAGGCATCCGCTTTTATACTAGCTGCATATTTAACCGTTACCGGTGCACCACCGACGATGACTTTAACCTGTGAACGCAGCCCCTGTTCGGTTAATGCGTTAATGATATAGCCTAATTCCGGCAGCGTTGTAGTCAAAAGCGAAGACAACGCCAGAACGTCCGGTTTATACCTTCGGACAGCCTCGATAAATGATTTCACCGTGACATCAATGCCCAAGTCAATAACCGTGTACCCGCTGCCCTGAAGCACCATAACGATTAAGGACTTTCCGATATCATGTAAATCTCCTGCAACTGTGCCAATTGCCACAATCCCCTTTTTCGAACCACTGTGTCGTGATATTATCGGTTCCATTACATACATCGACGCATGTGCCGCTCTGGAGGACATCAGCACATCTGTCACATAAATTTCCCCATTAAACATTCTTAATCCAAGATCTTTAAACGCCGGGTTGATGGCAGTGTCAATAATCTTATCTGTTCGAAGCCCGTTATTGAGAGCTTCTTTTGTCTTATCCATCGCCATCTGGGTCTGGCCTTTTTCAATGGCTTCCTGAAGTTCAACAAGTACTTTTTCCATTTTTCATCCCTATCTTTTATGGTATTTTCGGAATTGAGTTGGCGTAATCCCTTCAGATGTTTTGAACACCTTGGTAAAATAACCAGAGTCCGAAAAACCGACATTTTCAGCAATAGTCTGAATTTGATAGTGGGGATTCAAAAGAAGTTTTTTCGCTTTTTGGATGCGTACCTTTAACACATAATCATTAATTGACATGCCCATATGGTCTTTAAACATTCTACTGGCGTAACCAGGGCTCAGGCAAACCGAATCTGAGATAGCTTTCAATGAAAGATTTTTCATATATTCATTTTCAATATATTCGATCATCATTTTTATATTTGCGTTTAAGGGTTTATTTTGTGTTTCCTTGATGCGTTCTAAGTACGCGTCCACAGCTATTGAAGCAAGAACACAGAGGTTTTCAACAGAATTTGTTTCATAAATCTTACCGATATAGTTGTTATTGATATCCAGAAACTGTGACATTTCCAAGCCCATCTGGTTTGTAACCCGTAACAGAATTACCAACAATTCGGTCATTTTGGCACGTACCACAGATAAATTGTTGTGTGATTCATACCTCAGCCCAAATATGACAGTCTGAAGATAGGCTTTTGCTGATTTTTCGTTTTTGTACAACTCTATCATTATTTCGTTTTCGTCAACCAGCGAACCGCCTGAACTGCTGCCGAGCTGTTTTTCCAGGATTTTTCTGTTTTCAATTTCAGCATAATACATTGACTGCTGGCTGGCGAATTCCTTAATCTGTTCATAATTCTCCCACCCAGCTTTCGTGATATAATTGGCAACCACATAGAGCAGATAAGCTGCCGCCTGAACCTGATGACCAGATATAATTGGAAGTTCGCGCACCGCTTCAAATAGATCCTGAAAGTCTGTGGTAAGCGACTTGTTCATTTCTCTGAGTTCAATCCAAAAGAACTCTTCCGGCTTCCACATCAGCACTTGACCACAGATAATCGTTCCCACATGCTCTCCGTTCAGTATGATCGGTGCCGCCCATTCAATCAGACCTGACGGACAGCGGAAAATGTATGGTTCACCAAACATGGCTGCCTGTTTCCCTGCCCTTTTATAGGCACTCTGGCACCTATTGTTTCCATCTTTCAGTCCATATATAATACGGCAGAATCTACAGCATTTTTTAATACCGCTTCTTGGGAAAATAGATATGCCCTCAACATCAACAATATCGGCCATCAAACTGGTGGTCGTTGTAAATGAGTCCAATATTTCTTTCAAGGTTCCGATATCCACAAAGTCAATGATTCTGTTTTGACTTGTTTGATCTTTCATTCTGACCGCCTATAAAAACAAATATCTTACCTTCAGGTATTATTATATCATCAATTTTCAGAATTAAATATGAAGGATAAACAATTATAGAACTCCTAGTGGACAATGTCTTATATATTCTAAAAACCTCCTGCATAATGTTTTTTCCATCATCCAGGAGGTTACCGTTTTTACCATGTTTTGTTTTGTTCAAATATATATCAGTCAACGCCTATAGTTTATTTACCTTATGCCATGCTTCAATCATTGGCCCCAGGCGATCATCACCTACCATTACAGAATTGCCTTTTTCATTCATAAGTACCGGTACTAGAATGTAATTACCTTTCGGCCCATATTGCTTAGCACATCTTAAAGCTTCGGCAATGACGTCCTCAGTAGAAGCACCAAGATAGCTCACCGGTCCGGATGAATCCCAACCCCCTTCTACAATAAGGCGGCCTTTATATTTATCCATAATTCCTTCGAGATCATTGCTGATCTGTGCAGCATTCCATATTTTTACACCCATTTCCACATAATCTTCAATAATTTCTTCACATCGTCCGCAGGTATGTTGTGCAAAGATGACACCTCGGGATGTCACCGCTTCGATGATTCGCTTATGTGAAGGTTTGATTAATGATCGATACACAGCTGGCGACATAAACAGCCCATTGGCTGTGGCCAGATCATCAAAATAGGTGATGATACCCGGCTGATATACTTCAATAAAGCGGTTGTGACATGCAATCTTGTAATCAGCCATGGCTTCAAAAAATTCCTGACATGACTCCGGATCTTCAATTAACGAACAGAGGGCATTTTCAAATCCCATGAAAGCTGCCAGTCTTTCAAACAAACCAGTAGTACTAAAAACATTGACAATCTGCTCGTCACGATTGCAGCCAGCCAATTCAAATTGAGCGACCCCTTCAATGCCTAATGTGTCTATATTGGGGAAATGAACATATTTTTTCCAATCAGCAATATCATCAAACAAAAATTTATTCGGTTCTGGAATCACACCTTCTTTGGTTGCTATCCAATTGACGCCAAAGGGATCAAGTCCTCCGTTCCAAGGTTGATCAATTTGATTTGCTCCTAATAAACACACTTTATATAACTCCATGTACAATGGAATAAACTCAGGCTTTCCTCCATCCAACATTACTTGAAAATTTTCTCTCTGA
Source organism: Dehalobacter restrictus DSM 9455 (assembly GCF_000512895.1). Classification (NCBI taxonomy): domain Bacteria; kingdom Bacillati; phylum Bacillota; class Clostridia; order Eubacteriales; family Desulfitobacteriaceae; genus Dehalobacter; species Dehalobacter restrictus. The sequence continues at coordinate 752,808 of NZ_CP007033.1, read as the reverse complement.
TTCATTTGAACCCATCCTTTCATTAATAAGTTTAGAGTTTATAAAATCCTTATAATCTCTAAATCTTTGTGGATACAAGGTTATCCTGATCATTTATCTTAGGAAACTAACTCCTTCGCCTTTACAGCAGCACCGCCTGCATCAGGAGCATAAGCATCGGAACCGATTGAAGCCGCGAATTCTGGTGTAACAGGTGCTCCACCGACAATGATCTTGAAACCAGTCATTCCGCTAGCTTTGATTGCTTCAACAGTAGCTTTCAATGCGGGCATGGTGGTTGTTAGAAGTCCTGACAAGGCCACTAAGGTAACGTTTTTAGTTTCTTTGATAGCCTCAATAAATTTAGCGATCGGTACGTCTACACCAAGGTCGACTACTTCAAATCCAGCGCTTTCAATCATCATAGCTACCAGATTTTTGCCGATGTCATGAAGATCCCCTTCAACCGTACCAATAATGCAGGTACCTAAGGAAGTGGAGCTTCCTCCAGCTAGAAGCGGTTTTAGCACCTCGACACCCTTCGCCATCCCTTTAGCAGCCATCAACATTTCAGGAATAAATACTTCTCCTGAAGAAAATTTGTCTCCCACAACTCCCATGGATTCTATCATCGCCTTGAGTATACTTTGAGCATCATTTCCCGCGTCTAACGCTTCTTGTACTAACCCTGGAACAAGTTTCGCTTTTCCTGCCTCAACCTTTGCTTTTAATTCTTCCATCTTAGGCATTTCTACGTCCTCCTCTTTAGTTGATTTAATTTCGAGAGAGTTATTTAAAATTATTTTTTTTGACCAAATAATTCTTCTCGATATGCACCAATGTATTCCATGCAGTAGTCGTCTTTCCCTAAGAGTGCTTCTGTTGCATAGATCATCCCCATTAAATCTTGGTTAGTTGGAGCGATAATCCCACTATCCATTCCCGCGTTCATCGCCAGTACGATAAATGCCTGATTCACCAGTCTTCTAGCCGGAAGATTAAAGGAAATATTGCTTAAACCCCCGGTTACATGGATAGCTGGATACTGAGCTTTAATGTCTTTAATAACGTCAACCACCATATTAATACCATCTTCAGACGTACAGAGCATTTCTACCAACGGATCGATGTGCAAGCGTGATGGAGCAATATTGTGTGCTTTGGCTTTTTCCATGATCTTCCTAAACACTTCCATCCTTTTTTCGGCTGTCTTAGGAATTCCGGTGTCATCGCACAAGAGGGCCACGCATTCCCATTTCGTATCCGCGATGACAGGAAACACGAGTTCGATCTTGTTCCCTTCGCCGGAGACTGAATTGATAATCCCTGGCTTTTTGCAGAACTTCATGGCTTCAACGCAGATATGGGCATGGGGACTGTCTATCGCTATCGGCGTATCGGTAACTTCCTGAACCAAGTCGATAAGCCATTTCATTGTTTCGAGTTCAAGGCTATCTTCCACTGATGCACATACATCAATGAAGTTTGCTCCTGCATCAGCCTGAGTTTTAGCTAGATTGTCAATAAAGCCTGCATCCTTTTCAGCGATTGCTCTTGCTACAGAAGGAATTGCACCATTAATTTTTTCACCAATAATAATCATGCTTAAGAATCTCCTATCTACTTGTTATAATACTTCTTATAATACTTCTTATACTATTGAACGCCTTCTTCACCTGTGTAGTTCAAATTTCCAGTCGCTTCTCCTTTCTGTGTCACCTCCGATCCGTCTAGGGCTTTCTTGATCATCTTCAAGTCTGTCAAATATTGCGATCAGTTGTTCTTCCAGTCCTAATTGTGAAACATTAAATACGATCAATACTAAACTGACTTGTACATCTTCATTTATCGAACCTGCTGATTCATGGGTGTGGCAGTATACTTCATCCCCTGTTGAAGAAATCATAACCGAATGATTGTTGGCAGAAAGAAATCCTTTGACATGTCCGATAATACCGCCTCGGTCCAAGACCCAGGAATTCAGCGCCTTGATTTCATTTTCTATGATGTTTTTTATCTTATTACAATCCTCATGCTGAATCGTATTTTCACCTGAGACTGCAAATGCGCCTTCCTGTATTGTCGTTTTAATTCGATATTTTCCCCGTTTTGACAATTCTGTATCGCTGCTGAATTCAACCACTTCTTATCACCTGCAATATCGTCTCATCAATTTCACTCATCCCACTGATGCGGTATAATGCGGCTTTGTCATTTAGGTTTCGAACGTCATTTTCGATTTTATTCAGTGTTTCTTCATCTACAAGATCTGTTTTATTGATAAGAATGATCTGTGCATTACTCAGTTGTCCTTCAATCAGTCTCTCTAAAGGAATGCGGATCCGTTGCCAGCGGCTAGCATCAACTATTGTCACGATTCGGGCTGTCATCCTAAGATTATTGTAAATTGAATCTGAGATGCTGCTTGGATATGCAACGCCTGTTGCCTCAATGATCAGCCATTCGGGGTCATTTTTACGCGCGATGTCTTGAATGCCTGTGATGAGATCGTTGTTTAAACTACAACAGATGCAACCTGAGAAAATATCTCTTACTTCATAACCATTTCTTCGTAATACTTTATCGTCAATCCCAACCTGACCAATTTCATTTTCTATAATTGCAACAGTTGTTTCTTTTATTCTTTCAGAACTGTTAACAATAGAATGCGCCAACTGCAAGAGGACACTGGTTTTCCCTGAACCCAAAAACCCGCCTAGAATAATTATTTTGATTGCAAGTCCCCCCCAGTCTCACAGATTATTTAAGAATTTAACCTATTACTTCGTTATATGTGCTCATTATATATAAACGAAATAATAGCGTATATGGACGAAATGGTATAATTTTATAACAATCCAACCTTGTCAACACGGCTGTGATGCCGGTTTTTTAATTTTGGTAAAATCACGCTATTATATACGCTCAGAATGGTAAATTTCAGTTATTCTGTTAAAGACTACGTGACAAGCCTGCCTGAAAGACACGAAATGAGTGAAACCTTAATTAGGCTATTGCCTCGATAAGCGAAGACAATAGCCATTACGATCTGATTGCAGAAAATGAATATTTATGGAAATAACTATTCTTGTCCAAACAACTGGAAAGTGATATGATATTGCTAAAGGTCAGGAGGGCGAGCCTATGGATAAATCGGATATAATCCTGGATAAATTAAATTCAATGGAAAAATCTTTGCGAGCAGAAAATAAAACGCTTAGTGACAAAATAGATAGACTTGAGAACAAAGTTGAAAAACTCGAGAACAAAGTTGATAAAGTCAGCGAAAAGCAAGATATGTCCTGGCAGGCAATACAAGAGATACGGGATGATTTGACGGAAAACAGTGCCCAAATTAAAATCATTGATAACAAGGTGAAGGCTTTATAGCCTTTATTTTTATGTTTTTCACCTCAAGAAGTTTACAGCGCATTGATTATACCCTTTTATTGGGCGCAAAAGTCACCGTCACTTCTTCTGTTGGGATGTGTTTGGTTTCGGGAAAATCCTGAAAAGGTTTGACCGTTAACCGAAACGGAATATGACTGACATCATCGGGAAGAGGCGGGGTGACCACAAAATAATGCATGATACTTTTAGCCACACGACAGATAGCAAGCGGCAGTTACTTTCCCTCTTCGTCCACGATTATCACCCCATAATCGAGTCCTTCGACCTGCACATTTTTGGGGATCTCCAGATACAGAGCAAAATTCATTTCATGAGGGTTATCATACTTCTTTTCAGCTACGCCTAAGAATTGCCGGATAGGCAGTTCATAGCGGAAACTGTAGTATTTAAAATCCGCAAGCTCTTGCAAACGAACCTTCAAAATCCCACTTTGTAGCGTGACATAAGGGGGTTTAACCTTGTCCGAAACATCCAATCCGTTAAATGTAGAAATACTTGTATAAAATTTAACTGCAATTATCCCGTCATCCGTATTTTTTCGTTGAGCAAACACAAAGATTCCCCCATCAGAATCAACCACCAATTTCTCACCGCTATAATCAAAAGTCTGCAGATCCAGTCTATGAATTCCTTCTGTCTGGTCGAATTTGCCTTGTCCGCCTAATTCATAGAAATTTGATCCACTAATGATTTGTGGCTGAGTTACACTGCCTTGAAGGAGTTGATCCGCAGGCAGTAAATATAGGGCAAAAAGGCCGGCGATCAAAATGAACCCGTACACGCCGGCTACCCACTTAAATAAGTGTACAGATACTTTATGGCCGCTGTACCTGGCAATCGCAACAATAATCGCTGCCAAAACAACAATAAGAATCAACAGAACTGTCATTTTCTCACCTCCATACGGTTGGTCATCAGGGCTGTGACGGCGAACAGCAAACCTGTTGTCAGAAGTGATTTAAGCATAAAAAGCCACAGGGTACTTTCACTCGTGTAGAAATTCCAGAGCTGCCTGATAAAGCTAACATGCTCGTCACCGGCAACAGTAATGCCAACGGTGTTGAAATAAAACAAACTCCCGATGATAACGGCCGGAATAATGATGGCAAAAATCCGATAAAATTGAATGATCGCCCCAAAAAGATATCCAATGGCACTCAGCAGCCATAAGTAAGTAACCGTGACGATGATTCCCAGCAAAAGATAACGCGGGGGCAAGCGAAAAGCTTCACCTTCGCTTAGAAACTGTGTGCCATGGATAGCATAGAACAGGACGCGCAACAGGACACTTCCCAAAACAGCGGAAATGCCGCTGACGATGCTGGTCGTCAGTAGAAATAATGTATTCGCCAGATTGCTGGTCAGACGGTTGGATACATGGTAAAAATCGCTGTTGCGACGATTGGCCGTGGCTAAGGTCCCGGCAATGATAAGGCACCAGATCATGGTGAAAATAATGATCATATCCCCTGTCAATGTACTATAACTAAAACTCAGCCACTGGTTTCCAGTGTAGGAATTCATAACGCCATTAAATGACAGGCAAAGGGCAAGTATTTGCACGATGATCATGCTGATAAAAAAACCGGTATTCGTTTTCCATTTATAAATAAACTGTTTCTTAACGAGGCTTAAGAATCTAGTTTCCGCTAAGGACATCATCGATTCCTCCCTTCTTCTGATCGGTTAAGTAAATACACAGATCATCGGTCGATACTGCTGAAACAGCAATACCCAGCTTTATGGCTCTGTGCCGATCGTCTTCGGATAAATCGTTCTTAACAACAGCATAGACGGTATCATTACCGAATGTTTCCCGGTGATAAAGTGTCCTGCCCTGACCAAAATCCGTGACGATTTCTGCCTTGCCCTGAAGTCCGACCGCCATTTCCTTTAGATCGTCCACAGGCTGCTGCAGTACCAGTTCCCCGTTTTTGATCAGCACAATATTTTCCAAGATGTCTTCCGTTTCATTCAGTAAGTGGCTGGAGAGGATCATTGTGCGCGGAAATTGCAGATAGTCTTTAAGAAGGGCCCGGTAAAAATCCTTACGGACAGCCGAATCCATCCCGGTCGTCGGTTCATCCAGGATGGTCAGCGCCGCCCGGCTTGACAAGCCGATGATCATATTGAACGTACTCCGCATTCCCTTGGAGAGTTTATGATAGTTTTGTTTGGGGTTTGGGAAAAAGTACTCAAGTAAACGTTCAGCTAATCCCCTGTCCCAATCCGGATAAAACTTGCTTTCAGCCTTTAAAATATCTTCCAAGGATAAGCTCACCGGCCAGCTCATTTGATCATCGATAAAAATCAGATTGGATGATACCTTGAGGCTGTTAAATGGATTTTCACCAAACACACGTATTTCACCGGATGTTGGATGGTAATACCCGGCTATCAGCTTTAAGAGTGTTGTTTTTCCAGCCCCATTGCGTCCGATGAGTCCCGTTATCGTATTTTCCTCAACGTGCATGGACAGTTGATCAACCGCCTTTACATGGCCATAAGCTTTGGTCAGCTCTATACATTCAATCACAGACGTCACTCAGCCCACTCCCCTTCTCCGTCAATTCTTTAATCAGCGTTATAAGTTCTTCTGTATTTATCCCCAGTCGATGGGCTTCTCCGATAACCTCGATTACCATGTTCTTAAGCGTATCGTTTTTGCGCCGGTTGAGGATTAGCTTGGCGGCATCGGCCGAAACAAACATACCCAACCCTCTTTTTTTGTACAGGATATTTGCCTCCGCCAAAATCGTCAGCCCTTTTGCCGCGGTAGCAGGGTTGATATTATACATTTCAGCAAGCTGATACTGCGAATATATCTTTTCATTGACACCGATGGCCCCATTTAATATTTCGGTTTCCAGCCATTCCGCAATTTGCAGATAAATCGGTTTCATTCCTTCAATTTTCAATTTCATGCCTGCCTCATCCTAAATAAAACTATAGTACATTACTACTATAATGCACTATAGTTTATTTTCCTTTATCTGTCAAGTAAGTACGTCCTCAATCTTCCTGGGGATAAAATCGGCTCCGCGAAGGAGATGGAAATTGAATGGAATGGATATCAAAAATAGCCTGTTTTACAGGCTATTTTTGTCAATGATGATTTTACTGACCCTCTTCGCCATCGCCATGATCGTTAAAATCGGCGGATTCCCCAAAGACTCAGGGAAAAGCGTTGCATCAGCTACATACAGGTTCTCGGGCAGCCTGGGGTTATGAAAGGTCACGGCTTCGTCTGCGGTAAGCGGCAGCATGCCACCGGGGTGTCCGGCATTGATCGTTCCCAGGAAAATAGTATCTTTTTTTATCCCATACGTGGAAAGGATCTCCATGCAGAGTTCGACTTCCTCCCGCAATCTTTCCTGATCTATATCGCTCAGCGTTTTCCTGATGTTTTTGTTATCAACCGTTCCGGCGCTTGAATCCGCCAGCTTGATCATCAGGGATACAATATCCTGGGCAGGATACCGCCAGCTAGGATGAAAGAAAAAGCTCAGATAATCAAAGTAAGGGGATAAAATAGCATGCTCCCTCTGTACGGCAAAGGGCATCGAAAGCTCTTTGTTCTGAAGACTTCCTTTTTGCCGGGCAGCCACGCAGAGAACCGGATCAACGAATAATCTGCTTTCGCATTCGATCCCCGAGTTTTGAAGAATGACGGGGGTTGAAAATCCGCCTGCCGCCAGGATTACAATATCCGCCGGGTAAAATACGGAGTTGAAGCCTTTTTGGGCCTGGACCCCTTTTACGAGACCCTTTTCCGTTACAAGCTTCACTACCTGACAGCCTGTGATGAGCTCCGCACCCAAATCCTGTGCAGCGTTCAGAAATTGACGGCTGTCCCATTTGACATGATACCGGCAGCCCAGGACACACCTCCCACAGCCGGTACAGCGCTGATAATTACCCAGCTTAGGCAAAGGCACAGGATTCAGGTCCATTTCCGTGCATATTTCAAACAGCCTTTTGGTGGAATTCTGCCATTTAGGCCGATGGTCATCGGTGACAGGGATTTCCCTGTAAAGCTCCTCAAATTCATCATCCAGATCAATGCCAAGATCCTTAAGCCCCTTGTCCATACGCAGCGCATTTCCTGCCGAAAGCGTGGTCGTCCCGCCTAAGCCCCTGCCGCTGACCATTACCATACTATCCGAGGTTTTCCTGACGCTCATCGACGGAAACAGCAGTTGTATTTCCCTCTCATCGAAGAACAGTCCGGTTTTTCTTAACTTTTCCAGAATAGATAAATTGATAGAAAACGGCTTGAATTCCCGGCCTGCCTCCAGGACTGTCACCTGAAACTTCCCCTGCAGTTTCTTGGCCGAGGCAGCCCCTCCCGCACCGCTGCCGACGACGATTACCCTTTTCATGTTGAACCGTCCTTACTTTTTACCTGAAGTTCCCTTTGAAAATATCCTTTACAGCATTCATTGCCTTCCGTAATCCTGTGCTGGAAACACAGCCTGCCGCCACCTGAAAGCCCCGCAGCCAGCCCTTCATCCAGCGCGGAAATCAGTTTGCAGACTTCCCCGGAATAATAACTGCTGAAATAGCACTGCCGGATGATGATTTCCCCCTGCCGGTCACATTGAAAATCAATGCCGATCAACTGATAGATCACCTTCAGGGCCGTAACAGCCTCTTCCCAGGTTCCGATATGCAGGGTTTTTCTCAAGTTCCGTCCGAATCGATAAGCATTTTGGTACAGCCGCTGTTTGACTTGTTCAAGGGGGCGTCCGCTCTGCAAATGATTTTCCGCTTGTTCCTTGGTAAATAAGGTGTATTGCGGGAGAAGCGCAGCCGAAGAAAGCCCCTTTAGCTCCGGCAGCTCACTTTGGAAAGCATCCGCCGTCAAGCGGAATAATTCCTTCAGTTTTTTCCTCTTGATCCATTCAGGCAGGCAGCGCTGGATGATTTTCAGAAGCATCATTGACTCCCTGTTTTTTCAGTCTTCGCCAAAAGCGCTAAGCATTACCGCTAAGTCCGGTTTTCCTTATTTTCAGGTAAAAATACAGTGCCGCTAAACCAATCAACCCATCAACAACGAAGTTGGCAAAAAAAATCAGGTAGGGCTGGTAAATGAAAAATAAAAGCAGAGAAAGGATGGAAGATGCCAGTTTGGCATGGGTCAATAAAAACGGATAGATGTGCTGCGCCGGATTTCGATACATCAGGATGGCAAGCAAAGTAACAAGATACATATAAGCAACTGCCAGTGTCAGATAAAACCCGGCGCCTTCAAACGAAGCTTCGGGTAATCCAAAATAACCGGAAATACGGTTAAAGAATACCAGGGCCGCATCAGGAAAGAACAGAAAAATCAGGCCTACAACGGCAAATATCCCTGCTGCAAACAAGCTGAACAGTTTATACAAGCTCATAACCTATACCCCCATAATCCTATCCCCATTACTTCTTTCCTACCTGTTCATCCCAATGATTTCATCCCTATTGCTTCACTCCAATCATTTCACTTCCACGGCTTTATTCCGATAGCCTTACCCCTTATAATACAGCCGGGAAAATTCGGACAACGGACTGAACCGGACTTCCTTCATCATCTCCAATGTATCTTCTTTGCTAAGGGGTGACTGCCCTTTATAATGTTTTTTCAGTAACGCATAATTTTTGTTCATAAAGCAGCAGCTTTCCGACGGAAAATGCGCTTTCATCTCCAAAAAAACGGCTTGCGCCGATTTATCCCGGACATTGCCGAAGGTTATCGGTGTAAACACACACGGGCTTACCTCGCCAAAGGCATCAATATAGACCATTTTATGGCCTGCATTGCAGCCAAAATGCTCTCCACCTTCAAAATGCCCAAGATAATTCACCGTGATTTTTCTCTCTTGATTGTATTTATCCTGCAAGTGCACAAGGCTTAAACGCTCTTCTTCGGTAAGGACTGCGGCCTCATTCCAAAAAGCTTCCACCGTTGGCTTGGTTTCACTCAACCAGGCTTCATCGATTCCAAGGCTGATCAGGAACGCCAGAAATTTCTCAACCTGATTTTCCCGAAGCATCCTCCTGGAGATGACCGTCGATACACTGACATGAACGCCTGTGCCTTTAAATATCTCGATCGCTTGAAGCGCTGCCTGGAAAGCCCCACGGCATCCTCTGATCCCGTCATGTTCTTCCTCCTGCCAATGATCCAGGCTGATCGAGACATAGCAAAGGCCCGCCCGCTTTAACTCCGCCGCCAGCTCTTTTGTAATACCCATGCCTGTGGTAAACAGCTTAATGGCGCAATCATCTCTGGCGCTTTGGACGATCTCTACGAGATCTTTGTTCATAAGCGGCTCCCCGCCGGTAAAACCCAGCCAGAAAACACCCATTTTCTTAAGATCCTGAATGAGCTGTTTGATTTCTGCCGTATTGAGAAGTTCCCCGCTTCGATTCTTATTGTAACAATAGGCACAATGCTGAGGACAGGCATCGGTCAGGCTGATTTGAGCGTGGGAAGGCCCCTCCGTCCTTGCCAGAAGGTGCTCGTTGATAAAGCGGGTAAAGGCTTTACTGTTTACCGGGGGCAAATGGGAATGAAGGACCAGCTGCCCGCCGACATTCAGTAAACGGAACTTCCCCATGTATTTCATCAGGAACCAATTGATTGAAGGTTTGACCCTGATGATTTGTTTGTTTGCCCATAGCGATCTGGCTAAGGCAATCTTATTCTTGAATTCGGACATGGCCGGCGCCCCTTACATTCCATATATTTCTACTTGATAGTTTATCATAATTATACCTACATCACCATACATTGACCTGCTTGTAATTTATAATGGCGATGAGGCGGCCAGTGAGAAGACGGTAAATCCACGCCGTGATAGATGTGGATTTTTTATTTAATATGGGCCGCAAATGGTGTAGGCTGCCTTATATGTCCCTGCGGGCAAATGTCCGAACTCCCAGCAGAAGAATCAGGAGTACGTAGACGGCACAGTAAACGAGCATCAGGGCACTCGGTGAACCGCTGCCATAGAAGAGGGATGCGGGATCGAAAGGCGTTGCACTGCTGCCGGCGAGGAGTGTGTTCATATAGCGGAACAGGTTATCGGCGGGAAACAGCAAGCTGGAGACAATCCCAATATTAATCAAGGCGATATTATGAAGAATATTTCCCAGTTGTTCAACAAAACCGCCAATAAAGCTCATGCCATAGAGGACGATGAGAATAATCCCGCTGTTGATGGTACTTACAATGGAGCTGAAAAACAACGCCGGTGAAATCACGATAAATGGAACACAAGCGAAAACCAAGCTGGCTTTGAAGATGTTGATGGTAGAAAGATCCGCTTGCAGCGGGCCTCCAAACAGATGATTCACCAAGATGATGGAGAGAAAGAAAAATAACGTATAAACCATTAAAAGGATTCCGTACCCCAGGAATCTTCCAAGAAGAAAATCCAGACGCCGGATGGGCCTCGTCAGGATCGGATCGATTTGATGACTCTCAATATTGCCGGCAATACTGCCGACGGTTGCCAGAATGGTCAGCAGGCCAATAATAAAGTTGGCAAAATAGAGGCCCATGCTTAAGAGCTGCGAACCAACGATTTTAAATTGTACACTCATTGCTGCTTTCTGGGCAGGATCTATTTCGTATAGTGTTTTTAAAGATGATGCGCCTGCATAATGGGTCGCGATTCCATACAGCAGCAAATAGGCCAACGTCATGATCAGAGCAATCAGGAAGATGCGTTTATAGAGGATTTCTTTGAAAGAAAGTTTAGCGATGGTCCACATTTTCCGGCTCCTTTCGGTTCATCCAATAGAGGAATATTTCTTCCAGATGAGGTTCCAGAGGCGTGAGCTCGTAGACCCCTATCCCGTGATCACTCAGTATTCTGACCAAAGACGGAAGTTCTTCGGTGTTTTCAATCTCAATTTGCCATTCAGCTTTCAAGGCTGTGCCAGCTTCAGGTTCGAAATTTTGGCGTAGCTCTGAGCCAATGACATAAGGAAGGTCGCTTAGGACTTCCTGGTCAAGACCGGAAGCGATCAGCTTATAACGGTTTTGGAAACGGCAAAGTTTGCGCCAATCTCCTTGGGTGATCAGTTTGCCCTGGTCGATGATCGCGACCTGGTCACAGACCGTTTCGATTTCCTGCAGCAAATGGCTGTTTAAAAAGACCGTCCTGCCTTCTTGCTTTAATTGCGCCAGCAGGCTGCGGACCTCCATCCGGCCCAACGGATCTAAGGCGGAAGTCGGTTCGTCCAGAAAGATTAATTCCGGGTCACCCAGCAAGGCACAGGCCAAACCGATTCTTTGCTGCATGCCTTTGCTGTATTTGGCGATCTTTTCTTTTTCTCTGCCGCTGAGGCACACCTTTTCCAGTAAAGCCGTAAAGTGCTGTGGCCGTAAAGAAGATTTAAGACCGAGCAGATCGGCATGCGTATGTAAAAGCTGGAGTCCGGTTAACCAGTCCGGATAACGGAAAAGTTCCGGCAGATAGCCTATTTTCCGGCGTGCTTCAAGATCGCCGAGCGGCTTTCCTAAAAGTTCGGCCTTGCCGCCTGTCGGCCTCAGTAAACCTAAAAGCGTGCGGACAAATGTGCTTTTGCCCGCTCCGTTTGGCCCGATAAATCCATACACCACGCCTTTAGGGACCTGGAGGGTAATATTTTGGCATCCCCCTTTGCCGTTGTATTGCTTGCTTAAAGCCTCGGTTTGGATTGCCAAATCCGTCATTAAAGGTCTCCTTTCCAAAACAACAAGTGGGTAACCATAAACAGCATGATATATAATCTGGGTTAGTCTGTGTGTCACAATACTGCTTTTCGGCTGATTGCGCCCTCCATGGCGCAAACAGCCGCGCTACGCACTCCATACTACGCTTGCCGCAGTACTTGTGACCCACAGACTGATTTTAAGCTTTGAGCCGGTATGCATGTCGTGTTTTGCGTAGTTATCCAAATACAAAAATATTCATTTGGGTCTGGTTGCGCCCCACATTCCGCTCTTGGCAGATAGCGCCATCTATGGCGCTATCTGCCGCGCTCCGCATCTATGCTCCGCTTACGCTGGAGCTGTGGCACACAGACCCAGCTATGAAGGTTTAAATATCTAGTTATTTAGAGAACGGTATACTTGTTCCTGCTGACGGTAAGATGATCGTAAGAGAAATTAGAAATTTTCAGCAAGTTTCAGTAAATCCGCTTTTACGGAGTTCCCATCTGCTCCCGCGGTGAGGTTTGCCCGTAGAGAATGAAGCTGACCGGCGTTCTCCCAAAGGAGAAGGGCGGAATGATCTTTGGCCAGGATAAAGACGCCATCCCCGCCGTTCACCATGACCTTCTCGGTGCGGTCAATTTCCGTAGTCCCTTGAATCGCCGGGATAGGAAGGGTATTCTGCCAGTCGTCGATACCGGCAAGCTGGCTGCGGATATTTTCCGGGATAAACGGAAGCTGAAGCAAGGTTGTTCTGAGCTTATCAATGTCGGTCAGCGATGGAGCCTGAATCTCGGGGGAGTTCATGACGGTGTAAGCGAAGTTGGCAAAAGGTTGGGCTGAACTTCCCTGATAATTGATATCAGTAAAGCCGGGCCACATGACACTGAATGTCTTGCCGTTGAGACTGTTGTCGAAGAAGGCCTCCGAACCTAAATTTTTCATGGCGGCATTAATGGTGTCCGTATTCAGCGTCATATCCACTTTGGCTGCCGATTGCACACAGACGTTGCTTACGGTGTAACCTTCAGGCGAGGCGGGTAGACTGACGCCGCCTGCTTTTGCTTCGGCGGCGGAAGCATAGACCTTCTGCTCGAAGTCACCTTCGGCAATCGCTATTTTGCCAATATCCTTGATATCAATCGGGGTGTTTTTACCTGATTCAAAAAAGTTTTCGATTTGCTGAATGTCCTGAGGCGTAATGGTTACCATTTGAATCTTATCCGCTCGGAATAAAGCCAATAGCTCTCCGGCGTATGTCCGTACCTGAGGGACCATTAGAAAAGCAACCAACAAAACGGCTGCAACGAGACCTGTCGTCAGTTTACGGTATTTTTTCATGAGAGTTTTCCAACTCCTTTCAAAATATGCGGGGGAACCGTTCGTTAAGGAAGGGATCAGCGGTGAGGAAGGGTTGATTGGTAAACGTGTGGACTCCGACTCCGGCGTATCCGCAGCGGGGCTGTCAGCGCTGACTGCTCGGCTGAATCTTGCCCAGGCTGATTCAGGATTGGCTTGTTCAGGAGAAGATACGCATGCATCGGGAAAAAAAGCCTGGCTGAAGACTTGATCGGACCATTTTCCAAGGCTGTCCAATTCTGCGAGCTGATCACGGCAGGAAGGGCATTGTTCAAGATGAATCATCAAAGCTTTGCGCGCTTCTTTATTCAGTTCTCCGTCCAGATACGCTTGCAGATCGTTTTCGAACGAACAGATCATGCCTTTTCCCTCCCTTTCTGATAAAGATTTTTAAACTGCTTTCTGGCCCGCGCCAGAAACGTGCCGACGGAAGCGGGGTTAAGTTCTAGGGCTTCAGCGATTTCCCGATAGCTGTAATCCTGGTACTTCAGCAGAAGGAGCAGCCGGTCCCGCTCTTCAAGGCCTGACAGCACCTCAAAAACAAAACGTTTGGTTTCTTCCCGGATCAACAAATCTTCGATCAGGTTTTCTTCACTCGATTTCATTGTTGGATAACTCATCTGGTATTCCAAGGCTTCCCGGGCAGCTCTTCTGTTTTCTCCCCGGAAATAATTGCAGGCGGCACGAAAACAGCATTTTGCGAGCCAGGCATCCAGATGATGGATTTGGGTCCAATCCAAATGGTATAAACGGAGAAATACTTCCTGAGCTAGATCTTCGGCTGTGGTGATGCTTCCGGTGAACCCGGAGATTTGGCGGACAACCTTCGGATAGTGCGTCCTGAAGATCGTTTGAAAATCAGGATCGGGCAGTTTCTTGATCAAGGTTGTACCCTCCATTTCCGTCTATCCCCCCTTTGCGGTTCCATTCTCTAGAAACCGCTGCCGGGAGTTTTGTGACACTAACTAATTCTTTTTGTCCGCGCCAAGATGGCGCGGCCTTGACCGATATGTCGTAGAATGGTTGCGGATTACCGCTGCGTTATACTACATGCATATTGACCAAGTGGCAGTAACCTCTCCAATAAAAAACATATCAGATTCTTGCAAAGCTCCTAATCAGATCCATACTTGGCACCAAGGATATTTCCTGTTGCGGCATCAACGTAAATAAATAAGAAGCTGCTCGTGGCGCTTGAATCCCTGAAGCAAACTTCATACATTACTGCTGCTACCGGTTTCGTTTCTTTGTTGAAGTTATCCAAAGAAAACACATAATTAGGTGTACATAACGCCAAACTGGTTTCTCGGTGCTCTATTTTCGCATCTTTCCAATAAGGCACGGTTTCCCTGGCCTTTTTTGCGGCTTCAAGAGCTATTTCTTCCGCCACCTTGGCGGTTATCTTGGCCTCAAAGAATTGGTTATTTATCACCTTGCCGAAGGCATCCACATAGATGACCTGCATTTTGGAGTAATCGCCCTGATTGCCAATGGCGAAAGCTTCTACTTCCAAATCTTTGCTGTACCCCGTATTCCAGGGATAAAAATCATTGTCTTTGTGTATCATTGGTCTACTCAGTAATATCGTATCGAATTTCGCTTCCGGCCAAAGCTCCGCTTGCACGGATTTCAAAACTGCCGCTGCCGTTTTCATGGCGATAACCTCAGCTTGGTTGTCTGTAAAGGCTGTCGCTTCTTTCTTAGGTTCATTTGCTTGATTGTTTGCTTCGCTATTCGGTTTTTGTTTATTGCTTAGTTCACTGTTTACGCCGCTTTCAATAACAGCAGGCGTATTGTTATCAGACTTAGACGGCGCGTTATCTGTCTTGGTGCTTGGCTGGCAGCCCAACAAGGTTAGAGACAGAAGACAAGCTGTGAAGCCAATGAAAAACTTTCTCACCTATTTCTCCTCCTATGCCGAACATTAGAAACGTTAATGGGGTGTATCGTTTAGCACCTCTTTATTACCGGTGTCCATAACTGGCACGCCCCTTTATTGCCATTAGGAGTATAACCTGAATTGGGCAAAGTTTTGTCAAAACACGCTGTCCAAGCATCCAATTAAAATGCGGTTCATCATGCGCCTCCCGCCTAACATAAACTCGGACGGCACCAATCTTCTGTTAAGCTTAAAGCCGAATATAGATCTTACGGTGATAAAGAACACCCATAATCACCAGCCAGACCATTACGTAAAAAATGGAGAAATACAAGGAATCCAGCCCATGTGCCCATGGGCTGATAAGCCTTGTCGTAAGCCAAATTTTAAGCGTCATTGTGCTGCCCGTAGCGTCCTGCACCGGAATTAACCAAAGCGTTCTCCGAATCAGCTCTGACACAAAATAGACGAAAATAGCGCTGGCCCCTATGGCTTTAAAAGGCTTAAAGATTTTCCCGCTTTTCATCCGGTCCGTAAGCAAGTAGAAAAAAGCCAAAAGCAGGATGCCAAGGCCGGATGTCAGCAGAACATAGGAACTCGACCAGAGGTTTTTATTATACGGAAAGACAGTATTCAACAATGCCGCAGCTAGAAGCAGCAATCCCCCGCTGCCTATAAAGACAGCCATTTTTATGATCCATTTATTTGGCTTTATCAGGATCATGCCTGCTAGAACCCCTATGATTCCCGAAGCGAGAGCCGGCAGGGTGCTAAGAATCCCTTCGGGGTCCCAGTCGGGTTTATAAAGATGTCCGGGCAGGAGTTTCAGATCAATGTACTGGACAAGATTCCCTTGAAGTTCCATGACCCCTTGCCCATATCCGGGAACATGTACAACCTTTAGCAATACACCATACAAAAGCAGGAGAAAAACCGACGTCAGAAGCTGGACACCCATCTGAACCGTTTCTTTTTTGAATATGGACTTGCAAAGCAGGTATAAGAGAGCCGAGAATAAATAGACTACGGCAATCCTCTGCAGGACGCCCGGGATCCTGATCGTATTCAGATCAAAAAGTGGGAAACCGTTCAACACCAAACCAAGTAAAAAGATCTGAATGCTGCGGAGAAAAATATGAACGATGATGGTTATTTTGCCGGTGCCTTTTGCCAATCTGTTATTAATGGAAACCGGTACGACAACGCCCATGATAAATAAAAAGAAAGGGAATACCAGGTCTGCCAGCGTAAATCCATTCCAAGAGGCATGCTCCAATTGGACAGGAATCGTATTCGGATTACCCGGATTATTCACCATCAGCATCAGCGCCATGGTCAGCCCCCTGAAAATATCAATGCATTCCAGTCGGGCTGAACTGTTATTGGTATCTGATTTACTTGCAAGCGTCATTATTATTACCTCAAATATTTTCATTAAATTTAAGGGTTAAATATCTTCTTGATATGTACTTTCTGTTCTTCCTCTACATTTAAACACCTCCAAATATGGCAATAATTATCTCCTTTTACATTTTATCATGATTTCTCTATATTTCTTATGATTTCTCCAACTATTGCATCCTTGCACAGAATGTATTTCGTGCAAGGATGCATCACCCAAAAAAGAAAAGACGCCTCAAATGAAGCACCTTATCAAATTCTTTACCGATGAAGGCAGCTTTCCCATTTAATAGAACTTCCTGCCCCGACTCGGGAAACTGAGTATGTGAAACTCGTACTGAATTTAATTATTTTCCAACTGCCTAAAATATCCCTTTAATTTTTCCGAAACTTCCGTATCCATGTTGATATACCTTTCCCAGGAACTACTACTCATACCATTTTGGACATTGAAGTGCACGATAACAGTATTGGTGTTATAGCTTGTTCTCGAATCATCCATATTGAATAACTCCGCAATCACTTCAGGCTCTTTAATTTCCACCTTCTTGGGGATTACTGCTTCACCTGAATTTCTTGCACTATTTGCTATCATCCTTTCTTCATAGTTTTCCAGCTCGACAGATTCGATGTCCTCCAAGAGCAGGGCAAATTGGTCGTAATATCCCTTTTCTTCAAGCCACTTTATCAGCAAAGTAAAACTGCTTTGAAGCATGATGTTTGTTGTTTTATCTTCATTGTCCAGCACGGAGATGTTGATATTTTCCTTCTTATTTGACGTCATTTCCTGATAGGACATTTTACTTATTTCATCTTTCAGGATTTCTGTAAATTCCTTAAGGTCCGTGCTGCCTGTGAGAATGAGCGGCTTTTTGCTGCTGCGATGATCGCTGAGTGTGATCAGTTTGATATCTTCCGGCTTTAGGCTCATTACCGGGTATCTCAAGCTTTTATACTCACCGGATTCATAAATCGGTTTTAACAAAGCAGCATCTTCCTGATCGGCTTCATTAACGTTGTATTGCCTGATGATATAGCCCCCGCTTTTCAGTGTATAAATAAGATAACGGGGTTGGCCTTCAGCCTTATTCCTTTCTTTTATCAAATAGTTGTGAAGCTCCGTCATTCTTGCAATATTTTCCTTGCTTACAAAGAATACAGGATTGTTATTTTCGAAGTAATACTTCCCGTACCGATATTCCAGGTATTCCGGCTTTTTTTCTTTTTCATAATAAGTCCACTCTTCGATGTTATACCCAATATAAACTTTGTCCACTTCCTCCGGGTTTGGTACACGGTTAACAAAGCCACCAACATCCAGAGAGATTGCTCCAAAAAGGATCAGAATCACAGCGGAATAGCATAAATAGCCCTTATAGGAATGCAAAACCTTAAAAGATTTATGAATCAAAATTTCGGCAATAAAGTACCCCAGGACCGAACCTAAAAAATAGCCAATCATCAGCAAAGGCAAAGACTGTCCGGCAAGACTGCTAAAATAGGACCCTCCAACAAGCATCAAACAGAAGGTTACCCCATATTTGAATACCGGGTATAAGGCGGGAAAAGCAATAATGTCTCCGGCCGTTTCGAGTTTTCTGTATTTGTAAACCAACCATCCCAAGCCCAAAAATAGCACTGCCGCTATCAGGTATACAATAAAGTAGCCGACAGTATGCACCGTATACGTTGTTCCCATCAGCCTCCCATTTAAAAGCAAGAATATCGGATAAGTATCCTCGAAAAACAGTGAGTAGGTGTTGGCGAATCCGTGCAATAATTGCCCTAAGCTGTAGGTAATCAAAGCATAAATTCCCACCGGCAGTACATGAAAGATATAAGTAAACACGATTTGGGCAATGGAAGATCCGGTGAACATGCCAACAAATACAGTTACACTATAAAACAAGACACTGAACAATACGTGTAATCCCAGCCACATTAATATCTTAGGCAGCGTATAATAACTTCCGAGTACCGTAACGTATTTTAACAGTATGAGAATGAAACAATTCAGCACTGCAGGCAGCAGTAAAAGAACGAGGCCTGAAAAACAGCGGCTGGCATAATGAGAACTCCTGTTATATGGCAAGCTGTGCATCATAACGGATGACTTGTCTGCCTGCAAGTATCTGAATATGAGCACTGCCAATAAAACCGGCACCGTACAGAGTAAAATATTCTGAAGCCCGTTTTCTGAAAGGCTTAACGTCCTGTCTACCGTATCTTGGAGCCATTGTGTATTGAAGATTTCTATTTTCAGCGTGTCCATCAGGTGCCTGAAAGGCATATCAATAAAAAGAGCCAGGGCATACAGGACGCTTAGCCACCAGTAACGTTTAAAATCACTTAAGATCAACGCTTTTTTAAATAAGGATATTTTGAATGTCATAGCCCATTCCTCCCAATTCATAAATAAAAATTTCTTCCAGCGTCAGGGGAAGTACATCCAAAATAACCGGATTCGCTGATTTTACTTTTTGCATTAATTCGTCCTTATCTCCTCTGGCAATAAGCAGCAGTATGCTTCCTGTCTGGGTCTTGTGCAAAATATGTGTATCTTCGAGGAATCCCTCCGGAATGCCATCAGAGAATGCAATCTGAAATTTGTGGATATCCGATTTCATGTCATCAAGTTCTCTCTCCACAACGATTTTTCCATTGTGAAGTATTCCGACGTGATCACAGACATCTTCCAGTTCTCTCAAATTGTGGGATGACACCAATACGGTTACCTCTCTTTCGGCGACATCCTGAAGTACAAGACTCCATACTTTTTTTCGCATGACAGGGTCAAGACCGTCGACGGGTTCATCAAGGACCATCACCCTGGGCATTGCGCAAATCCCCAGCCAGAAGGCCACCTGTTTCTGCATCCCTTTCGAGAGTTTGACAACCCTTCTCTTGCTGTCGATAGGAAATACCTGCTTTAATTGCTCATACCTGTTCCAATTCCATTGGGGATATATTTTTGCGTAAAACTTTGCTGTTTCATCGATGCTGTATTGAGAAAAGAAGTATAAATCGTCAGGTATGTAGACTATTTGAGCCTTAACCTCAGGATTTTCGTAGACCGGCTTATGGTCAATTGTCACTGTTCCTTGATCTTGGCGGTATAATCCGGTTAAATGCTTAATCAGCGTAGTTTTTCCGGCACCATTCGGCCCAAGCAGGCCATATACCGATGCTTTCCTGACATTAATACTTAAGTCATGCAAAACTTTATTTTTGCCAAAACCTTTCGTCAGATTTTTAACCTCAATCAATTTTTTCGCCCTCCTTCTTTGAATATATTGCTTCAATCCTGGAAATAAGCTGTTCTTTGGGTATATTCATATAGGCAAGCTCTGAGACAAGTTTATCTATCTCCAGCATCAAGTCACCCCTTCTTGCTTGATTGACTTTGTCATTAAAGGGTGTAACAAAGCTTCCTTTGGCACGGATGGCGTATATATATCCTTCCAGCTCCAGATCTTTGTAAGCTTTCTGAATGGTATTGGGGTTTATGGTGAGAGACTGGGCCATTTCACGAACAGACGGAACCCTTTCATTGGGTTTTAAGACGCCGCTGATGATAAGTGCTTTTAATTTTTCCTTAATCTGTTCATATAAAGGCCTATGATCCAAATAATCCAATTGAAACATCGTTACCTCCAACTGTATTATTTTATATAGTACAGTTAATACAGTGATTATATTATCTGATCCTCCATTTTTTGTCAATAGAGAAAAAAAAAGAAATCCAACTGTCCGGTGCAGCTGGATTTCTTCTTATTGAATAAAAGCCTCCAAGGCAAATCGGAATACGAAGATCAGCCAATTCGAACTTTGTCGGAATCAGTGCACCGATGCGTCTTGAAAACAGAAATTGGAGAAGCACCTTTCGGCACTTCTCCCGCTGGATTATTTCTTTTCCACCGCGACCCAGATTTCGCAGGTGTAGCCGGGGTCCGTCACATTGTCCGAGGGGTAAGCCTCAAAATCCGTACCGCCGCAGGGCTGATACTCACTGGTGGGGAAAAACTCGCTGTAGATCTGCTGATAAAGCTTCTGAAACGCCTCCGGCATCTTGCCGATGCAGGGAAACACCACATAAGTGTGAGCAGGAATATTCTCCACAGTCAAGCCGGTATCGCTGACAGGCATTCCGTTATAATGGACGCCGATGGCGTAGGGAAACTCCGTGTCACTGGCATCCTTGCCAAAGCTGGCGCCTACGATGCAGTTCGGAAAGATATTATCCTCTGGGATGTACTTGCACAGCGCAGGAATGGTGCCGTCCGTGCTGCTAGCCTGCCAGAAACGGGAGATTTCCTCCGTCGTTAGTTCCGCCTTGCAGGAGACCTGCTTTTTTTTGCAGATGATCTGAAATGCGTCCTTGGTCTCGATTCTGTAATTCATCGTGTTTCCTCCGTCTAAAATCAGTTTTACGGAAAGCGGAGAAAAGGATTTGAGCGCAGCGCCGCCCTGTTTCGCCTGCGAGGGTGATACCCCGTGGAATCGGGTGAAAGCACGGCTGAAACTCTCAGGCGTATCATACCCGTACTTGAACGCGGCGTCGATTACCCGGATGCCTGATGACGCAAGCTCGTTTCCTGCCAGAGAGAGGCGCCGCATCCGAATGTAGTCACCTAACGTGAAGCCACAAAGTATGCTGAAAACCCGCTGAAAATGAAAGCTGGACGAATAGGCCTGTTTCGCTGCTTCTTCATAGTCTATTGATTCCGTAATATGGGCTTCCACATAATCCACAGCTCTCTGTATACCTGTGATCCAATCCATCGCCTCGCTCCTTTCCGTATGAGTCCATGATAAAGGAAATTACACTATGTTTCATGACATTCCGTGCGGTTCGATGTTGACCCATGGCAGTGGGACCTTATCAAATTATAACCAGAATAAATATTGCGGCAATTTAGCGGCAATGATATAATTATATTATGCATGGGGAGGTAAGTTATATGTATAAACCACGTTTTACAATTACAAATACAATAGCTCAAAATCTAATGGAAATTCAAAAAGCGAGTATTCTTGTTGAAAACCTACCGCTTCCTTCTTCAATCCTTGACACCTTAAAAAAGGAGTCCAGAGAAGAAACAGTTATTTTATCAACTAAGCTTGAGGGTAATACCCTTGATGAGCAAGCTAAACGGGAAGCCCTCTATCTTCAGAATACATCGGGGGAACAACAAGAAGTTTACAACTTGATGAAAGCGATTGACTATTTAGATGAGTGCGAAGAAAGACAATTGCCCATTACTGAAGAATTTATTAAAAAGCTCCAGCAATCATCAGAGTTATTAACCACGGTCGTAGGCCTCGACTAAGTGAATACAGAACTGAACAAAATCAGGTCGGCAAACGTAATCAAACTAACTGGTATCTTCCCCCTGAGCCACAAGATGTTCCGATCCTAATAGAAGATCTTGTAGCTTGGATCAATTCGCCTAATACTCAATCAATTCCTTCGCCTATTAAAACCGGTATATTCATGTGGCAATTTCTGACTATACATCCTTATATGGATGGAAACGGAAGAACCGCTAGAATGATTGCAACCTATATTCTTAAGCTTGGTGGTTTGGGTTTAAAAGGACTTTTTGTTCTAGAATCTTTTTATGACCGCAATTTAAAGGAATACTACAAGAATTTACAAATGGGTTTACAGCACAATTATTATTACGGTAGAAACGATTGTGACATTACTCAGTGGCTTGAGTTTTTCATTTCCGGTTTATCTGAAGTCTTTGTTGAAGCAGCTAATCTGGTTGAAGAAAAAAGTCGAGAATATACTACGGTTGAACCAGAACTTATTAGAATACTAGACCCAAATCAAAGAATCGTTTTTACAAAGCTTGCTTTTCAAAACAATTGGGCGAGTACTTCTGATTTGAGGAAGTGGTTAAATCTCTCTGATAGAACAATTAGAGATAAGGTTAAGAAATGGATTGACAGCGGTTTCGTTATGCCACGAGATAGTGATGGCCAGCGTATTCGTTCTATAGTTTTAGCCCAAGAATATCAGTCTTTGGCTCAAGAAATCCGCTTAGAACCAGAAAGATACCGATATCTACTAAAATAGGCCAATGTCTGATAACGTTTAAGCATTCCCGCAGCGTCATACCGCTTTCATATTAGCAAAGTTGTGGGAATGCTGTGTTATATGATGTTCGGCCTCCCCAAATGTTTACTTAACCCTTCTGAAATTGTTTTACTATAAACCATGAACCGGTTGATATTAACGCAATGATCAAAATTACTATTGTAATTATCTTTAATTTATTGGAATTTCCTGAGTTTGAGTATGAATCTGACATTCCGTGTTCCGGGATTAGAATTGTCTGATTGTCAGAAATATATTTCTCCAATATAGAACGGTCATTAATCTGCGGGTTTACGATTGTAAATTCATTTAACACTGTTTGCCCATTTATTTGTTCACCTTGTTTCGGGGAATAGTAATTTACTTTCAAGACAACAATACCTTGTGGAGAAAGTGGCTCGAATATCCCTTCTCTATTTTGTAGAAAAATTAATACGGTTTTACCAAATTGATCAAGACGATAATCAATAGAACTTTGAGGAGATTTGTTTTTAGCACCAGGAGTAGTAACTGTAAACACTTCTGCTTTCTGATTCCCTTTAAGGTAATAATAGACCTTAACCTTCCAATGAGTAGCCCATGAGTCAGGCAAACCCTTTGTAGAAATTTTTTCTTCTCTATCAGGACCAATTATTTCACCAATTAATACAACATCAGATTTCTCAATTATTTCTTCTGTACTTAATGCAGCCCAAGATGCGTTAGCCTCTTTAGCCAGAACACCTGCTAATAAGAATAGTCCAACTAATAAGATGACAATACTCCTTTTCAAGGGTAACCTCCCCCTCTCTGCTCACTACCCGCGGGGATATATAACGCTTCACAATCATCTGGAAGTTCATCAAGATTCCAGAATGATTCTGGTCTTGGATTCATTTCTTTTAGATCCTTAACCTCAAGTTTAATAATTCCTGATAAATCAATTTCCGGTAACTCATAGTCAGATGCAACAAATGTAAATCTGCTCAAAATAATCACATCCCAATAGATTACATTCACAATCAAACTGCCGCCATGAATGGCGGCCTTTTGCATTGCATTGCGTAGAACGTTTCGAGAGCTGCCGAAGCGTAAAGTCGCGCGCCCCCAGATTCAGAGCCGACAGGACGTCAGCCCTTAGCTAAGGCAACATTCCATATATTTCTACTTGATAGTTTATCATAATTATACCTACATCACCATACATTGAAAAGGATCCGGCTGTTTGCTGGATCCTTTGGTGAATTCTCATTGGGAGTGATCTTATTATGGCGTAAAGTGAACTTTCTCCTGTTGGTGCAGGCTGGGACTATCAAAAAGCCCGGAAATAATTACATAGGCTAACACGCCCAGACCGGATATCCCCACTACTGTAAAAAACTCCACCGCTGAAATATGGTAAGCCCCTCTGCCCGGTATAACGACCAGCGGATGCTCCATCCCGGCGATCAGGATCCAGAGTTTTTCGGCAAGAACGCCAAAAACTGCTAAAAATGCGCTGACCTTCAAGCCAATCGGAGTCTGAACCTTGAAAAGCAGCGCCAGCGGAATAACCAGCCCGGCCAGGATATAGGCCCAAAAAGCAAGACTTGCTGAACCGGAAAGGAGACTTTGTAATTCCATACCCGTAGAAGCTTCAGAAGCGGCTGTCAAGGTAAGCAATTCGCTTAGCGTCAATAAGGCGGACGCCAGCAGCCCGATTATCAGATATTTGCGAACCTGGAAAACATTTTTCTCCTCTTTCAGTACAAACAGGGAAACAGCACATCCCGCAACGATCATACTGATAATAAATGCCGCCACCGTACCGCTTCCCCAAAAAGCATGCGCGCTGACTCTGGATAGCATCAACCCCTCAGTGATGATGAGAGTCAATGAAGCCAAAATACAGATGACATTAAAGACCAAGCCCGTTTTCCCCGATTTCGCTTTCAGCAAGCCAATGACGGCGACAACCAGGCATATCATTAAGGCCCAAAAATCCTGTGCCATTGATGAGGTGTATTCAAAACTGAAGATCATGCTGAAAATATGGCTTACATTGCCGATATCGATAACGATCAGAACGCCGGCGCTTACAAAGCTGGCCAGTGCAACACTAAAAAGTTTATACTGCTCCCTGTTATCAACCGTATCATCTCTGTTCAGCGCCATGAGCCCAGCCAGGGCTAAGGCTCCGGCTCCCGCTCCGGCGGCGGTAAAGAATCCGGCAATATACATTCCCCAAACGGCATCCTGGGTCAGGCCTGTAACGCCCAGTCCCCGGATTAATTGTAAGATCCATAAACCCATCCCCAGAAGGGTCAAAATCACCCCCAGGCTTAAAACAGGTTTAGAAGCGCCCTGAATAAAACGCGAATTCGTTTTCATGCTGTCCCTCCTATCTCGGCAAATAATAGACCGAAGGTTTTGTACCAACTTGCGGGTGCAGCGGCTGCCCGCTTTTCTGAGCGATCAGAATACTGACCTGGCTGACCGGATTATCCAAATCGCCGAAAATCCGAGCATGCGCTGGGCATGTCGCCACACAGGCGGGAAGCAATCCTTCGGCCAGACGTTCATAGCAAAATTCACACTTGGATACGACGCCTTTGGGGAATTTGGTTTGTTGTACTTTTTCCAGCGGGGTGGTCTCTTTCCCTGGGTAGTATGACTGTGCATCGCCAAACGAAAATTTTCTGGCGTTATAGGGGCAGGAGACCATACAGGCCCGGCAGCCGATGCATTTATCCTTTTTAATGTGTACAATTCCACTATCGTCCCGGTAGGAAGCGCCAGTCGGACAGGCTGATATACAAGGGGCGTTTTGGCAATGCATACATAAAACTGGGGTCGATTCGATATTTGAATTTGGGTATTTCCCCTTTTCTTCTACAAGTACCTGGGCCCAGGCAATGTCTTTGGGCGTAACATTATGGGTCTTACAAGCTACTGTACACGCCGTACAGCCAATACATCTCGCTAAATCAATAACCATTCCGTAGTGCATACTGCTCCTCCTCCCTACGCCTTACTAATTCGGATTAAAGGACTGATTTCAATGGCGCCTGTCACGGGGTCTATCGTATTCCAGGCAATCGGGATCAGCCTGTTCCATGATACCGGTGTCGTATGGTTTACCGGGTCCATGCCAAAGGCCTTCCGGTGATGACCTCCGGCTACACCTGCAGCGTCCGGATGAATGCTTTCAGATGTTTTCACCGGGACCGGACCAATCTTAACCCCATGCTGATTCTCAACAAAAACCATATCCCCGTCATTCAAACCCTTTTTTACTGCCGTTTCGGTATTGAGAATCAGTTTTCCATAGAATGGATTATGACTCGCAACCTCCTGCAAAACCGGATTACCCGTACTATTATTCACATCATGAAGAAACTGAGGGGTTCGCCAGCCGACAAGGTTCATATCGAAGCCATCTTTCCCATGCGGAAACTCCGTACCCTCAAACCAATGCGGAATCGGTTGATAAACTTCGCGAATGGTATTGTTGCCAGCCGGATGTTCAACGCCTGCTTTTTCAAGCATTTCCAGCATCTGAACCCGGGTTTTCTGCAGGAAGATATTATAGATCGGCAGTTTAATCTTCTTATCCGGCGCATAGTAATATTGATATATTTCATGCTCCGCCAAAGACGGGGGCACAATCTGCCCTAATTCGGCCACCTTGTTGAAATCCCATTCTGCTCCGTATTTTCCTTTGATCCAGGCATCATAAACAACCTGGATTTTGTTGGTCATCGGTGGAATATCACCTTTGATCCCATTCATTCCCTTGGCCATGCCATTGGTTGGCGGCAGCGTGCCAATTCTTGCCGCCAGGTCTATCAGGATCTCATCGCCATGTCGCCCGTTATAAAGAGGCTTCACCAGTGCTTTGCGTGCTCCCATGGGCCCATACATATCCCGCTGGGTGGAGGGCCTTTCAAATATGCGTTCATAGCAGAAGACCGTCTCGAAATGGTTGGCTTCCGGCAGGATAATATCCGCAAAATGAGCGTGTTCATCCAACACGGTGGCAATCGCCGCCGCAAATTCCAGAGAAGCCAGACCCTGGGATATTTCTTCTATACTGCCGCCTTTAGAGAACAGATTGCCACCATAAAACAAACCGACTTTGGGCGCATAGTCCAGCCAGTATTTCTTTGGATCCTTGATGGTATTGGTATACTGGTATCCCACATCATGGGCCAGCGGAATCAAGTTGGACATATCCAGCGTTGTAGGGGGGAACTTAATCTTGTTGCCAACTGCGCCCAGATGATATATCTGCGGTTGACCATCCTCATCCTTGGCATATCTGAAGTTATTAAAACCAAGGCTACCTCCCGGAACATCAAAGGCCCCCAGAAGGATATTAATCGTCATCGCCGTATAATAGGCAACATGTCCAAACTGATGATTGGTAAGCCCTTTGTAAATACTGATGCAGGCAGGTCTATAAGGCAGGGTAATTCCATCAATGCTAATCGTACTGCCAATACACGCTTCTTTAACCAGCTCGCCGGCCAGGTACCTGATTTTAGCCGCCGGGATGGTGGTGATTTTCTCCTGCCATTCCGGCGTATAGTCTTTAATCTTATCTTTGATCAGAGAAAAGGCCGTCTGAGCCGGGACACCGCTAATCTCAAAACTTCCTTCCAGCGCCAGGTCTCCTATTGTCTCGTCATCAAACTCTTTGGGTTTATTGGCTGCCGCATCCCAAACCAAAGGTTTGCCGCTCGTGGCGTGGCGTACATAAAAACCGTCTTTCCCAATAAGATAGGAGGCATTGGTCCTGTTTTTCACAAATTCCACATCAAACGTTTTAATTTCGTGTAAGATGACATATTCGAGTGACAAGACGAATGCGAGTTCGGTTTGCGGCCGGATGGGAACCCATTCGCTGCTGCTGAACAATGTGGAGTTGCGGGGATCAACCTTAATGATCCGCGTTCCCCGGTCGACCACACTGTCGACATCCCCCTGAGTTTCTCCGTCTGCAGAACCGTTGTTTAATTGCCCTCGGCCAATATCAATTTTAAACTTGCAATATTTGGGGTCCGCGCACTCCACAAAGGAACCATGAAGGATCTCTGATCCGGAATGTCCCGAGCAAAAGCAACCCGGAGAAAAAATGATATTCGGCGTACCAAGCGCCGTGGCAAAAGGCCTCATATAAAGAGAGTGATAAGCGCCAAAACCTGAAAACATGGCAAATAAACGGGGATCCTTACTTTTTGCTTCCTTAATCTTACTTGCCGTTATGCTTAATGCCTCTTCCCAGGTGATTTCCACCCAACCCGGATCCACATCCAGCCCTTTTTTCGGGTTTGTCCGCTTAAGCGGTGTTTTTGTCCGCCAGGGATTGTAAAGGTTCATCACTTGCGCCTGTCCCCTGGAACACAAATTTCCTTTGTTATAAAGCCCTTCGGGGTGTCCTTCAACATTTAGAAGGACTCCGTCTTTGATTTTATATCTGGTCCGGCATTTTTTATAAAGGCAGCCGTCACAGAACCCATTCACATATTCCGTGCCATTGGCTTGCTCAGCTGAATCCGTACCGGCAAAAACGGCAGCGGATTGATAGGCTAATCCGCCTCCCATGGCAACAAGCGCCATAACCCCGGCAGACCCTTTTAAAAAACTTCTGCGCGTTAAGCCCTTTCCACCGCCCGTCTTGTTCTGATCCATTATTCATTCTCCCCTTCCTGGAACTTGTTGACTTAATTCAGATATGTGCTGCATTCATACTCTTTAAGCTCCTGTATAAACGTTGGCAAATAATTAAGAAGTCCCCGATAAAAATCTGTCCGGGCAAAACCTTTAGCCTCGCGACTGAACAATAAAACCCATTGACCCACATGTTCTGAAATGAATTTTATCGTGCGTTCCTTAAATCTTTGGACTTCTTCGAGATTTCCTTCTTGTATCCGTTTAAGTTCTTCACAACACAAAAAATGCAAATAAGCCATTTGAACACCGATGTAGTCCGGCCGGGAGCATTGACCTTTGGCACACAAGCCCAGTGAGGAATATTCTTTGGTCATGTCAAGAAATACTTTGACGTGATTCTCCTGACTGTTATCTCCCCTATATAAAGCTTCATAAGGCGGTGGCGGACTATACCCCGGTGCCACACCCCTAAAAATCCTGGTCCAATCCACTGCTAAATCCTGAGATACTTCTCCTGCTGTTTGTGTTTTCGTATTTTCGAGATAATTAAGCATCAACCCGGCCCCTTCATCAATCCTATCTTCAGTGTCCGGGAAAGGCATGATTTCCTGGATCCGGCTGCTGCTTTCACGTAAATGGACAATAAGTTCTTCTGTAGGTCTTTCATTCAGCAATAACGATAAAAAATTACAGCTCTCTGTAAAGAATTTTAATTCCTGCTGATAAGTAACTGACGCATTCACACTCTCACCTCCTCTCAAAAAAACGTTTATACAGATTAATTGAACGTTCAACTATATTAATATATCAACCAACAATCATTTGTCAAGACAATTAATAAAATGGCTTTAAACAAGGATAAAATCAACTTTATTGTATTTAAATAAATAATAGTTTCTCTTTCAACAATATTTTGGTGTTTGATTTTTTTGCTTTGCGAATTAACTTATCTAACATAAAAGCAGGAGTGTTGCCTGGCTGTGGCCTAGCAACACTCCTGCTTTAAACATCTTGAGTTTTACGGCTTATTTCATTTAATTATTCACCTGATCCGCCTCATATGCTTCGACAGATACGATCATTCTGTCTAAAATATTACAGAACAAGGTAATTTCCTCCGGTTCGAATCCCTTCGAGATGATACTCACCCATTCCGCAGTAGCATCCTTTAAAACCGGTATCATCTCCTGCCCTTTTTGGGTGAGACCCAGGAGGTGAACTCTGTTGTCCTGGGTATCCCGTACCATGTAGATATGACCTTTATGCAAAAGTTTCTTTACTATTTTTGACAACGTTGTTTTATCCATAACAATATTCGTAGATATTTGATCCTGGCTCAATTCTCTGTAATAGCTCAGCTGAAGAAGAACCGCCATCTCACTGGTCCCTAAGCAATATTCCTTCAATTTTTTAGCAAAAAAATCCCGGTCCATGCGGTAGAGAACCGCAATTCTGCTCCCCGGCGAACGATATGGGCTTGATTTGTATATACAATCTTCCATTTTCATTACCTCAATAATTTTAAATTATTTAGTTATAACGCAAAATTAGTTGAAAAGCTCAACTAACTAGTATATCAGTAAATATGTGTTTGTCAACTTATGTCATTAAATAGCCAATCACCATACCGGTCCATTTCCAGGAAAGCACGTTTCACGGCTTTACCTGTCTCTTGATCGAACTGAAAGCAGAAGCCCGGCCAAGCGAACCGGGTTTCTGCTTATAAACAAGAATATCATTAACCTATCATATCCTATGCCTTGTCCGGGATTTTTGTTACATATAAAAAACAGAGACTGACCGATTCCAAGTATGAAAGCGGAACTCTGATCTTACCTGTTTTTCTCCGAGCGTGCGAAAAAAAATGTACCAATGATCAGGCAAACCACCGTCAACACTGCAATCGCGATAAAGTTCACCACCGGATTAAACAAGACAACACTGCCGTATTCCGGCGTTCCTGCGTAGACCACCGCCCGTGCCAGGTCAAGGCAGTAGGTCATTGGCATGGCATGGCTTAAGGCATAGAGGACACCACTGGAGTGGTTGATCGGGATAATCGCGCCGGAAAGGAACATCTGCGGCATGGTGATAAGCATCACGGCAATATTCGCCGTCCTACTGCTTTTGACAAGCCCGATAATGATCATGGCCAGCGCGCCCCCCGAAAGGCACATCAGCGGCGACAGCGCTAGAATTAGCAGCAGCTGCCCGGGACTTAGGGTAATTCCCATGATCAGCCCAACGATCAAGGTGCCGGCCATACTGACGATTGCTCCAAAGGAAGAGCCGAAAATCTTACCGATCACGATCGCATACCGGGAAACGGGAGAGACCAGTATTTCTTGGGTAAAGTCCGTGGTACGGTCTTCGACCAGCGACGTCATCCCCGTAGTTGTGACCATAAAGAGCATATTGACCAGCATCCCGACCATCATAAACTTATTGTAGTCAAAACCGAGCCCGCCCGCCATATTCTGGGCAAGGCTGCCGCCCAGCATCCCCATCATCATCAGGGGCATCACCAAGCTCATGATGAGAGAGCCGGGAGACCGGAGCGCGATGGTAATGTCCCGCGCGGCGATCGTAAGCACGGCATTGATTTCACGTCTGGATCGGGACTTTTCTTTTCCTCTTGACCAGGCAGTTTCATTTATGGCAGTTTCATTCATGGTAATCTCACTCATGCTGCTGCGCCTCCCGTCTTGTTCAGATATTCCACATAAGCGTCTTCCAGCGTCGGCTCATTGATTTTCAGCAGCGTCAGCTTGGTATTCAGCCGGGCGATAATTTCCTGTGCCGTTTTGTCCTGATAAGGGACGATGATATGCGCGTCCTTTTTATGGAACAAACCCAGTTCCGAAAGCTCTCCAGTCAAGCCCTCCCGATCGTCGGCGTCCAGGACGAGTTCCTGGCGTAACAGGCTTTTTTTCATTTCTTCCGGCGAACAGCAGCTGGCGACCCGTCCCTGATTCACAATGCATACTTTGTCCACGTTCTCGGCCTCGTCGATGTAATGCGTGGTCAGGAACACTGTGGTGCCGTGTTCCTTGCGGACAGTGTTGATGTATTCCCACAAGCTTCTGCGGCTTACGGCATCCAGTCCCTGCGTCGGTTCATCCAGAAACAGCACCGACGGCGTATGCATCAGGCTGCGGATAATTTCCAGCTTGCGCTGCATACCGCCCGACATCTTTTTGACAGGCTTAAACAAAGCATCCTGAATACCGACGATTTCAGCCAGTCCCATTACGCGGTCTTTGTATGCGGAGGGCATGAGTTGAAACGTTGGCCGGTAGCTGAACATCCCGTACAGGCAGGCGTGAAAACGGATATTTTCTTCCGCCGAGAGCTGCAGGTCAAGGCTGGGCTGCTGAAAAATAATTCCGACCTTCTCGCGCACCTGCCTCGCCTCCTTCTCCACGTCATAGCCCGCGATCGTGACGATGCCGGAAGTCTTGGAAAGCGTGGTGGTCAGAATGGAAATGGTGGTTGTCTTCCCGGCGCCGTTCGGGCCGAGAAAGGCAAAAAATTCCCCCTCGTTCACCGCAAAGCTCACACCTTTCACTGCGGGCGTTTTGGCTTTATCGTATTGTTTGACCAGTTCTTCTACATAAATCATAGCCATAAAAATAACCTCCTGTTTTTTTACTACGGTGACAGTTTACCGCTGTAAAGTAAACGGAGGTTAAATGGAATTTAAACGAAATGTAAACTGAATGTTCAAACATCAAACATATATAATATTGTTTAAGCTTTGGGCAGGTCTGTGTGTCACAATACTGCTTTTCGGCTGATTGCGTCCTCCTGACGCAAACAGCCGCGCTACGCAATCCTACTCCGCTTGCCGCAGTACTTGTGACCCACAGACTAATTTTAAGCTTTGAGCTGTTTTGCATGTCATGTAGTTATTGATAATACGTTCTACTAGATAGAAGTTCACCGAAAATCAGTGGGAAAAATGGCGTGGCAGCGTGATCGTAAACGTTGTGCCTTTCCCGATCGCGCTTTCCGTCGTAATATGCCCGCCATGCAGTTCCACGATTTTCTTGGCGAGCGAAAGTCCGAGGCCGTTACCGCCAAGCGCGCGCTCGCGGGCCTTGTCTACCTTATAAAAACGCTCGAAGATATGGATCTGGTCCTCCGAAGCGATCCCGATACCGGTATCGGCAATCAGACAGCACACATCTGTCTGATCCGCTTGCAAAACAACCCGGATCACACCGCCCTCCGGTGTAAACTTCACGGCATTGTGCAGCAGATTCACCCAAACCTGGGACAGGAGTCCTTCATCTCCTTGGATCATTACTTTTTCCAGATCCGCCTCCATGGCGATATTCTTGGCGCACCACTGTGGTTCCAGCATCAGGGCGACATCTGCCAGCTGCTTGTCGAGCCGGTATTCTTTAAAGGATAAAGGCTCGACGCCGGTTTCCAGTACCGACAGTTTCAAGAGGTTGTCGCTTAAGGCGGACAGCCGTTTGCTTTCAGCTTCAATGATGCCCAGATAGTGATTCCGCTGGGCATCTGTCAGGGTGTCGTTTTTTAATAAGGCAGCAAATCCACTGATGGAAGTCAGTGGCGATTGGATCTCATGGGAGATATTGGAGATGAAGTCCTGCCGCAGCTGTTCCATCGAACCAAGTTCTTTCGCAATTTTATTGATCCCCTCCGCAATATCATCGTAAATAAATGCATCCTGTGTATCGATAAAAACATCAAAATCCCCCTGGGCGATCCGGGTCATGGCGTTCAGCAATTGATCATGTATAGCTCGATGCTGCCGGATGCTATGGGTACGCCTGATCGTGATCCATCTGAAAATAAAGGCCGCACCGATAAATAAAATCATCCCCGTGAGGCTGGCAATAAGCGACACCCAGAATTGCGACGGCGTACCGGTCCACCGGTAAATCAGCGATACAAGGCCATACCCTGCAGAAAAAAAGCAGCCAAAAGCAAGGATGAACGAGATTAAGGCAATTGCTGCCGGCGGGCGTTTCGGGCGTTTCGGCTGTTTCATCCAATCACCTCCAGCCTGTAGCCAAGTCCGCGCACGGTCGTGATCTTAAAGCCGGACTGGTTCTCCGGGAAACGGTCACGCAGGCGGTTCACATGGACGTCCAGGGTCCGTTCGTTCCCCTCAAAATCAACGCCCCAGATATCCTCAATCAGCTGATTGCGGGAAAATGTTTTGCCGGGAAAGCTTGCCAACTTGAAAAGCAGTTCAAATTCTTTCATGGGAATATTCTCGTGCCCGCCGTTTAATGTGATGCTGTAGCTGTTCTTGTCGATCAGGACATTGCCAATCTGAATCACTTGGGAAGCCTCAATTTTATAACGCCGCAGCAGCGCCTGAACCCGAACGATCAGCTCATCTCCCTCAAAAGGCTTGGTCAGATAATCATCAGCGCCAAGTCCGAAGCCTTTGACCTTGCTCGCCAGCTCCCCTTTCGCCGTTAGCATCAAGACCGGCATATTTTCGTAATAGCGCCGCAAATGACGGCAGAGCTCAAAGCCGTCCATGTTCGGCATCATGATGTCGACGATGGCCAGATCCGGGTTATCGTTTAGGATTTTTTGCAGTGCGTCACGCCCGTCTGCCGCTGCGCAGGCTTCAAAGCCGTTGTTTTGAAGCAGGGCCAGTACAAGCTCACGGATGTTCGGGTCGTCGTCCACAATCATTATTTTACTCATATTTATCACCAATTCCGCTCATTTTTCCCCTTGATATATTGCCCATTGGATCAAATCATTCTCATTTTGTCATTGTAACACATCAATGTAAACGGAGATTAAACGAGGATGTGTGCCGACGGCTCATTAAAGCACAAACCGCTGCTTTTTTAACGGTTACGATCGCATAAATCAGCTGCAGGTTGGTCTTTTTATGGTGTTTCTATCCCGTACAGTTCTTCCGCCGCAAGCTGCATTTCACCGGTTTTATCTTTTTCCAGACGCATCGTTTACTCCTCAATCTCCGCTAAGATTTGCGGGAACATGGCAATACTTCGTTTCAGGATTCCCTGCATATAAGCGATCAGGATACCGTAATTGGTCATAGGCACCTGCTGGTCCTCAGCGCATTTCTGGCGGTATTTCATTTCTCTTTTGTTCAGCATGCATCCGCCGCAGTGGATAATTAAACGGTAGGCGGACAAGTCGTCAGGGAATTCCGAACCGGATGTAAACGCAAAGCGGATCTGCTTCTGGGTGTCGTTTTTGATCCATCTGGGCAGCTTTACGGTTCCGATGTCATCACACTGCCTGTGGTGGGAACACCCCTCCGAAATGAGAACGGTATCGCCGTCCTTCAACGAATCCAGCACTTTTGCGCCCTTTACAGCCATCTCCAGGCTGCCCTTATATCTGGCGAAAAGGATTGAAAATGAAGTCAAAAAAATATCCTTGGGCGTATCCGCGGCTGCCTTGGCGAAAACCTGGCTGTCCGTGATCACAAGCCTCGGCTTTTTGCCCAGATTCTCCAGTGTTTCCCGGAATTCAAATTCTTTCACCACAATCGCCGTTGCATCCGCTTCCAGAATGTCCCGGATCGTTTGCTGCTGCGGCAGGATCAGACGGCCCTTCGGTGCAGCCTTGTCAATCGGCGTGACAAGCACGACAAAATCCCCAGGATGAATGAGGTCGCCCACTATTTTAAGTTTCGGCTCCTCTGTGACAGCCAAAGCGGCTATTTTCTCCTTCAGGGTTTGGATGTTCCAGCCGGTTTTGGCGCTGACATAGATTTCACGGTCGTTTCCGGCCGGTACCTGCCCCAGGAAATCGGCTTTGTTGTAGACAACGACATAATGGATTCCCTTCTCGCCAAGCAGCCTGACCAGTTCTTCATCTTCAGCGCTCTTTCCATACGCCGCATCGATCACCAATAGGGCGATATCGGTTTTATTCAATACCTGCCGGCTTTTTTTGACACGCAGTTCTCCCAAAGCACCCGTATCATCAATCCCGGGCGTATCGATGATCACGACGGGGCCTAACGGAAGCAGCTCCATCGCTTTGTATACGGGATCGGTGGTCGTCCCCTTCACGTCCGAGACAATGGTCAGATCCTGACCCGTGACGGCATTGACAAGACTTGATTTACCTGCATTTCTTTTTCCGAAGAACCCAATATGGACACGGTTGGCGGAGGGGGTGTCATTCAGTCCCATTGCTTTTTACCTCCTTACAATCTGAAATCACGGCGGCCGTTGACGATATGATGGAGATTCTGCCGGACAATATCTTTCACTCTTTCACTGGGGATATCCCGGATTCCTTGGGCAAGGACAGCCTCCCCTGCTGATTTCGTGGCAGATGAAGCATAATCCTCCAGATATTCCTTTAAGGTCATCAGCGCATTGGGGTGGCAGCAATTCTGGATCTGTCCGCTTTTGCACAGACTCATAAACCTGTCGCCGGTCCGTCCTTCCCTATAGCAGGCGGTACAAAAGCTTGGAATGTATCCCAATTCCATCAGCCACCTGACGATTTCATCCAGGGTCCTCCTGTCGCTTATGTCAAATTGAGCGGTATTTTCATTTTCTGCTTCAGGTTGGTGATAACCGCCGACACTTGTCTTGGAACCGCCGCTGATTTGAGAAACCCCAAGATGCAGGACACGCTCGCGGCAAGCCTTACTTTCCCGCGTTGAGACAATCATGCCTGTGTAGGGCACGGCAATCCGGATGCAGGCTACCAATTTGGCAAACAGGCCGTCATCGATGCCATGACTGAAAGCCGACGGGTCAATATCATCCGCAGGGCATATCCTCGGAACACTGATGGTATGGGGGCCTACGCCGAATACAGTTTCAAGGTGCTCGGCATGCATCAGTAATGCTGCAAATTCATAGCGGTACATCTCCAATCCAAACAATACGCCCAATCCGACATCGTCGATACCGCCAAGCATCGCTCTGTCCATGGCTTCCGTGTGATAGGCATAATGATGCTTCGGCCCTGTGGGATGCAGTTTTTCATAACTTTCCTTATGGTAGGTTTCCTGGAATAGGATATAGGTGCCGATCCCTGCCTCTTTCAGCTTCTTATAATTTTCAACCGTGGTTGCGGCGATATTGACATTGGCCCGCCGGATCGCGCCGTTTTGATGCTTGACACTGTAAATGGTAGCGATGGATTCCAGAATATATTCAAGCGGATTATGGACCGGATCTTCACCGGCTTCAATCGCGATCCGTTTATGGCCCATGTCCTGAAGCGCGGTCACTTCGCGGCGGATTTCCTCCTGGGTCATTTTCTTGCGGAGGATGTGTTTGTTCTTCGCGTGATACGGACAATAAACGCAGCCGTTGACACAGTAATTGGACAGGTAGAGCGGCGCAAACAAAACAATCCGGTTCCCGTAAAAATCTTTTTTGATCTGCTCGGCGAGGGCATAGATTTCCTGGTTTTTTTCCTCAATCTCACAATCCAGCAGCACGGCGGCTTCCCGATGCGAAAGTCCCTGGCGAAGTTTTGCCTTTTCGATAATGCTGTCAATCAGGCCGGCATTGTTTTTGTTCTTTGCCGCATACGCCAGGGTATCCAGAATTTCCTGATGCGAGATAAATTCTTCTGCTTTGGCTGATGCTACATTGTACATACGGGTACTCCCTTCTTAATCGGGTCAGATACTTCTTTCCCTTCAGTAATGGAATCCTCTTATTAACATTATGAAATTAACTTAAACCATCGATCGATGGTCCCCGCGGGAAACCGGCAGCTGACAGCCGATGCTTTCCATCCTTTTTTGCAGGCAGGAGCGGCATTCCGCAGCTTCGTCCCCCGTGCAGATCTTGTTATCGTAGAGCAAATATTTATTCCGTACCTCCACCGGAGACAGGTTGGGCATTACGACGTTGGCACCGGCCAGAATACCAAGTTCCCTCCCTTGCGGGTGGATCGTACCGAGAGCGGTCGTCGCCGGTAGTAAAACGCTCGGCAGCATCAATCGGATCAAGCCAAGCAAAAATAAAGTCAGCTCCAGCGTTCCAGATTCCTGGTCTGCAAACGGCGTTTCGTGATGGGGGATAAAGGGGCCGATCCCGACCATATGCGGATTCAGTTCCTTGATCAATAACAAATCCTCCACCAGCGCTTCCGTGGTCTGAAACGGAGAACCGACCATCACTCCGCATCCGACCTGATAGCCGATCTCTTTCAAGTCATAGAGACACTGCTTTCTGTTTTTGAGGGACATGACAGCCGGATGAAGCCTTCCATAGTGTTCGGCGTCGGCTGTTTCATGGCGAAGCAGGTAGCGGTCGGCACCCGCTTCATAAAACGCTTGATAGGTTTCATAGCTTTTTTCCCCGATGGAAAGCGTCAGCGCGCAGTCAGGATGATTTTTCTTAATGGATTGGATGATTTCGATTATTTTTTTATCGGTAAAATACCCGTCTTCACCTCCCTGCAGCACGAAGGTGCGATAACCAAGCGCATACCCGGCAGCGCAGCAATCCAGTATTTGTTTCTTTGACAAGCGGTAGCGCTCCGCCTTCCCGTTGCTTTTACGGATCCCGCAGTAGTAGCAATCGTTTTTGCAATAATTGGTGAACTCGATCAGTCCCCGCAGATAGACATCGTGACCGTAGTTTTGCATCTTTACCGTTCTGGCCTTGGCAAACAGATATTCAGCAAGCCCGGCATCTCGATGCTGATCTATCAGTACCCTGTATTCTTCCGGTGCAAGCACGCACGTTTCCTGAAGTTTATCTATCAGCTGTTTCATCGGCGGCCTCATTTTCCTTTTTAACGGTTACCTTGGAAAATGCCGCTTTGGAACTAACCCCCGGCAGTTTTCCGAGCTTCCCGGAAAGGGCGCTGATCACATCCTGCGGGGCATCCACTGCAATGCTGATGATGCTAATGCTTTTTTCACGGTACGGCAGGCCCATTCTGCCAATAATATACTGCCCATAATCATGCAAAATCGCATTGAGTTTCTCGGTCGACCCGGTATCTTCCACAATGATTCCGATTATCGCTACTCTGGACTCCATACATTAACCCCCTCATATCAAAAAATGCGCCTGGAAAGGCGCAATTAATCAAAAAATAATGATAAATATTGCTGTGCCTTTCGCCTTATACGATGTATTTAGCGTCAGTAACAATACGGTTTCCTGCTTTGTCAAAAGAAATTCTTGTGACGCAGCCACTTTTAATGTATTCCATCCGCGCTTATTTGTCAATCCCCACCAACGTACGCTACTTCACAAGTCCAATTAAATTTCCGTACCCTTCCCGCTCCATATTTTCTTTGGGCACGAACCGCAGCGAGGCGCTGTTGAATGCGTATACTCGAAAATAAGCAGGAATCCAGCTATTCTGCACAGCCGGATTCCTGCTTATGATTGATACGACTACCAATGACCTATATGACCCAATATTATTATATGACTTGTCTGTCATAAGTGTTCAAATTTTACATAGGGTAAGCGCTTTGCCTTTAAGGTTACAAACCTTTTATCACGATTCTCAGGCTTATCCCATATGATGTGAATAAAGTACAGGAAAGACGGTATCAATATGAGTGATTTGCTGACAGAGCGTACACCGCCTGTGATAGCGGCTGAAATCAATATAATCAAACAACAAACCAATAAAATTCTGCTGGCCAGCGCCGTCGAAGTAGGAAAACGTCTGAAGGAAGCCAAAGCGCTGCTGCCTCATGGGGAGTGGGGCAAATGGCTGGAGGAATCGGTAAGTTATTCTCAAAGAACTGCAGAAAAACTGATGCAAGTCTTCGATGAATATGGGATTAAACTGCTCGTCTCATCCGAAGATGACGGTAGTTCAAATTCGCCGCCGATGGCGAATTTAACCTACACCCAGGCCCTCATCCTTCTTGGGCTCCCGGTAGAGGAACGGGATGCGTTTATCGCTGAGAATGATGCAGGCAGCATGAGCAGTCGGCAGCTGCAGCAGGCGATATATGTGAAGAACCAGGAGCTTGCCGGGGAAGAAGACGAAGACCTGCAGAAAGTCTTTGCTGAGCAAAAAGATAAAATCTCCAAATTATCAGATGAGCGCGATCGGGCGAAAAAAGAAGCCACGGATAACCTGCAAGCCGTATGGGCCGAGCAGGGAAATGTTTTGAAGCTGCAGCGGAAGCTTGACGTCCTGGAAAATGAAAATACGGCAGCTAAACGCATCGCCGAGATAGAATACGAAAGTAAGCTCTTAAAGCTCAACCTCTCCATGAGCCAGGCAGATGCCCGCTTTGAGCTGATAGCCAAAGGACTCGATGATCTTTTTATCGCCATCAAAGAAATGGCCGCAGCAGACCCGGATGCTTGCAAATTATATATCACTTATGCCAATCAGTTAATGTCTAAAGCGATGAACAAGTTAAAGCGCATAGAGAAAACGACCATGGCAGTTCCGAAAGCTCCGGAAAATCCTGAAAAAGATTAATCTCTTTGCCTGAACGCCTGGAAAACAAGGGGCATATACTAAAAAGGACATGCTTTTCGGACAAGCAGAAAACCAGGAAAAGAGGTAAGCTTATGACATTAGTGGTAAACACATTGGACTCCGTGCTGGCAACCCGCTATCAGACAGGGACTACTGCCGGCGGCGGCCCGGTTCTCAAGCAAAAAAGCCTGACCGGCGTTAAAGCAACGGCAACTGATCAGGACGTATACGATGTGGCTGTCGCTTTATCAAGCCTGGTGGATTATCCATTGGCAGATATCCGCCGCCTGAATATTTTCGAGTTGGCCGATGAGTAAACCGGCCGGAGCAAATAATTCCAGGGTGGTGACAGAGCATGGCAATAACGAGCCAGAAAGTTTTAAGAATGGTATTTACGACCGTAGGTGGTAAGGCGTTTACCATTACCCTTCCCCAGCCAAAGGCAGGCCTTACGCTTGCCCAAGTCGGGACGGTCATGGACCTCATCATGGCAAAAAACATTTTTGCCACTTCCAGTGGGGATCTGGCAAGCAAGAGAGATATTAAAGTGGTAGATACTACCACGGACGATCTCTTCGATCCCCCACAAGAATAAAATACTCCGGCTAAGCTGTCCGGAGAGCATGGCTGGTTTCAAGGCATCATTTCGAGGAATGGGCGGCCGCAAGGCCGCCCTCGTACAACGAGAAATAACTCTTCTATTCTTCATTTTTAATCATTCATCGTGAATCCCGTTCTTCAAGATAATATTTCTGCTGCCAAAATAGGTCGCCAGAAAATAGGCACCGTAGATGAGGAGAATGGCCACAGCAGTAATCACGATGTTCGAGACCGCGTTGATACTGCCAACCTGCCGGACGGCCTCGTTGGCAACCTTAATGCCGACGATGGAATGGATACAGGCCAGGGTAAGCGGAATCAGAAAATAAACAGCGATTTGTTTGAAAATCGTCCGGCTTAACAGCTTATGATCCGCGCCGATCTTTTTGAGAATCGCATACCGGTGCCGGTTATCCGCGGCTTCGGAAAGCTGCTGCAGCGCCAGGACAGCCGCACTCGTAATCAGAAAGATCAAGCCGACATAGATTCCCACAAAGGAAATAATTGCTTTGGAACCGCCTGCCTGGGCGAGTATCTCATTCTTGGAAATGGCGGTAATCTTTGGCTCGGACGGAGCAGATGGTGAAGCGGCATCCTGAAGGGCATCTTTCCTTGAATTAAAGGCTCTCATAAATTGATCCTGAGCCGCTATTGAATCGCCAACACAGTTCAAGCAGAGAACGTTTTGGTGAACAACGCCGTCCTGTTTTAGCCTATCCGGAAGGACAAGCGTCAAAATACTGTTATCGCCATTTTCATTTCCATTATTAATACCTGCGGCCAGAAGTTCGGGGTAAACGGTATATTCGGTCCCGTTCAAATTTAAGCGGGGTTCGCGCGCCAAATATTTTTCCAGATACTCCTGGTAATCGGCTTCAGACCAGGCATATTGCGTCAACAGCGCGACCTGATTGCCTGCAAGGCTGATGCCTTTTTTGTTTTGCAGCATCATAATCTTGTTGTAATCGGTTTGCGTTATATAGTACAGCGGCAGCGGATATATTTTGTCCCGGATCATTTTCAGGTCTTGGGCGGGAAAAAGATCCTCGATACTTTGAAATACCGTTTGCAGGTTCAATTTCTGTTTCTGATATTCATAAAACGGGTACTGGCAGGAGTTTTGCGTATACGCTTCCACATTCAATCCCTGGCTGCTCAGATAGTCCGAAAGATCCGTGTCCGCCGTCCCGGTAATGGTGATATCAAACGGGGCGGCATCTTTGTAGCCCTTATTCAGCACATTGGTC
The DNA here is from genome assembly GCF_000512895.1 of Dehalobacter restrictus DSM 9455. Lineage (NCBI taxonomy): Bacteria > Bacillati > Bacillota > Clostridia > Eubacteriales > Desulfitobacteriaceae > Dehalobacter > Dehalobacter restrictus. The sequence goes on along the minus strand of NZ_CP007033.1, from coordinate 711,085 downwards.
ATGCCGATGCCGGTGGAAAAAATGCCGATGGTGGCAAAAAGCATTAAGCAAATTAATGATATGGAGATAAAAGCCGTATTGATCCGACTGTTGATCTGCTTCAGGATGAACATGTTCAGCCCTTTGAGGTATACTTTTTTGTTGGCTTGAATCATACTGAGCAGAAAACCGGACAGCGAGGCAAAAAACAAAACGGTGCCGACCGCCCCGAGTATACAGGCGATAAGAAGCCTGCGGTCAAAGACCATAATACCGTAGATCAGGACACTCCGGTAAGCTGCCCCGATCAAAATGATCGCTAACAAAAAGAGAACAAGCGTAAGCCATGGATTTTTAAGCCGCTGTTTTTCATTTTGTTTTACGGAATTAATCAGATCAATCAGCTTATACTTGGAAACGGCAAACGTGCTGGCGCCGATCACGATGGCAAAAATAATCCCAAAATAGACGATGGTTTTCCAGAAAGCCTGAAGAGAAAAGACAAAGGTGTAGGCGGTCATGTCCACCTCAAAAAGCTTCGCCGTGACCACCGATAAACCCTGTGAAAGGAATATTCCGGCCAAAAGGCCTGCCGCCAGGGAAACGAGACCGATGATGAACGTTTCCATGATCAGGATCCTGGCGATTTTGTGTTTTTCCATTCCTAAGGTCATATAGATCCCAAATTCTCTTTTGCGCCTGCGGATCAGAAAGTTATTGGCATAAATAATCAGGAACCCGAGAATAAACGAGATAAAGATGGAAACCCCGTTCATTATCTTAGTGATGCTTTGCATAATCGCCAAAGCAGAATCCGAGATATGCATCATGGCTTTCTGTGCTTCAAGGGAGTTAAAGACATAAAACACACAAACTCCGAAAGTGAGTGTCAGAAAATACAGGGTATAATCCGAGAAGCTCTTGCGGACATTGCGGAAGGACAGTTTAAAGTACATTGGCTGCGTCACCTCCGAGCAGGGTCACGACATCAATGATTTTTCGGAAGAATTCTTTTCTGGAATCAGCACCGCGGTTCAATTCATTGAAAAGCTTCCCGTCTTTAATAAAGAGTATCCGGTGACAATAGCTGGCCGTAAACGCATCATGGGTTACCATCAGGATCGTTGCCCGCAGGTCTTGGTTCAGTTTCTCCAGACATTCCATCAGCATCCGCGCGGATTTGGAATCCAGCGCTCCGGTGGGTTCGTCCGCCAGAATCAGGGCCGGATTGTTGACGATAGCCCGGGCCGCGGCAATACGCTGGCGCTGCCCGCCCGACATCTCATAAGGGTATTTATTGATGATTTCTTCGATTTCCAGTCTGCGGGCGACCTGAGTCACTTTTGCTATCGCCGTTTGGTGCTGCTCTCCCGCAATCGTCAGCGGCAGAATGATATTTTCAAACCCGGTTAACGTATCCAGCAGGTTATACTCCTGAAACATAAACCCAAGTTCTTCGCGTCTGAATTTGGCCAACGCCCGGCTTTTCATCGCTGTGATATCCTTGTTCCGGATACGGATATTCCCCGCCGTTACGGTGTCAATGGTCGCGATGCAGTTTAAGAGCGTCGTCTTCCCGCTGCCGCTGGCTCCCATAATGCCGGTAAATTCCCCTTCGCTGACACTGAAGGATACATTGTCAAGGGCCTTGGTCAGGCTCCCTTTGTTGCCGTAATATTTTTCCACATTCAAGACCTTTAAAATTTCGCCCATGGTTACCTCCCTGCTCACTTCTACGAGTAGATCGATTCATAAATCCCGATAATAGCTAAGAATTAGTCAGCGTAATGGATAGCTAGCGCTAAGCAATCAATCAACGAGTTTATTTTAAAAGGTCTTGTTAGGATCTGCCATGACTTAAGCTTACGGTAACCTTACATTTTTGTCATGTTAACATTCTTTTTATCTGGGGTTGGTCTGTGTGCCACAATTCCGCTTTCGGCAGATAGCGCCATCCTTGGCGCTAACAGCCGCGCTTCGCAATCCGTGCTTCGCTTGACGCTGGAACTTGTGGCACACAGACCTAATATGGGGTAATCAGATTTTATGAAATCATTTGAGTAAAGAATTATAGAATATTGTACGAGTTCATGGTTAGATGATGTCGGTCATTGAGCTCTTGGGGAAAACAAGATATAGGGTCGTACCGCTGCCGGGGATAGATTCCGCGCTGATGGCTATGCCTAATTTTTCGCAGAGTCTGCGGCAGATGTAAAGGCCCATGCCTGTGGATTTCCCCCTCAGCCTGCCGTTTGTTCCGGTAAACCCCTTGTCAAAAATTCTGGGCAGTTCATTTGCGGGAATTCCCAGCCCGTTATCGGTAACCGCAAGAATACAACGGTTATCACGCTCAGCAGCTGTAAATTTTAGATGGGCGTCCTGTTCGTTTGCGTATTTCAGGGAATTCAAAATGATTTGATGAAGCATGAATTCCAGCCATTTAGTGTCCGTATAAACGGTCTTCTCCAGGTCATCCGTCGCAACGGACATGCCGGTTCCGATCAGCTGTTGGGCGTTTCTCTTAATTGCCGCTAAAACCGGCTTTTCCAGACTGGTCTCTTTAATAAGGTAATCCTTTTCGACGGCGCTGCTTCGGGCGTAAAACAAGGCTTGTTCCACATAGTTTTCAATCGCGTCCAACTCCTCGGCCATGCTGTCCGTTGCTTCGCTCCTGTTATTTTGCGCAATCAGCTTGGACGAGGAGATGGGCGTTTTGATTTCATGAACCCACATTTCGATATATTCACGGTATTCGTCATGCTTATTTTTATATTGGTTGATTTCTTCAAGACAGGCCTTGTTGGATGTTTTTAAAATGTCGTGGAGCAGAGCGCCTTCATAGAAATCCGGTTCCGAGACCATTTCGGCAATGAGGTTCTTGCGGTCGAGCCTGTCAAAGGAACTAACGAGCGTCTGATAAAACGCGTATTTTTTCTTAAACTCCATCGCCAGCGGAATCAACGCTCCGACGACATAAATGGTTCCGATGACGGCGGCGAAAGCCTTTCCTCCGGCCGGATTTAAAGCTGCCAGCATCAGAATGGTCATGACGGCTACCAACAGGTGACAGACGATATAGGCTCTTTTTTCTTTGATAAAGTCTCTTATCGTCATATGATCAAGTACCCCTGACCGCGTTTGGTTTCGATGACATTTTCAAGGCCGGCGTCCTCCAGTTTGCGGCGCAGCCTGCCCATATTGACAGTCAGGGTGTTGTCGTCGATAAAAAGATCGCTGTTCCATAAATAACGCATCAATTCGTCCCTGCTTACAATCGCGCCTTTTTTTTCACAGAGACAGGTCAGCATCTTGATTTCGTTTTTGGTAAGTTCAATCGAACTGCCGGCAACCTCCAAACTGCTTTTGGCAAGATTGATCGTAAATTCACCGCAAGTCAGCCTGTCCTGCGCTGTTTCGCGATATACCCGTTTCATGACCGCCGCGATCCGTGCCAGTAGGATATGGGTATTGTAAGGTTTGGTGATAAAGTCATCGGCGCCCAGGTTCATGGCGGCCAGTTCATCCATTTCCGTATCGCGGCTGGTGACCACGATGACCGGTACCTCGCTGTGCTTCCTGATTTCCCGGCAGATATGGAAGCCGTCGTACACAGGCAGGTTGAGATCAATCAGGATAAGCTGCGGCGCTAAAGAAAGCGTGAAGCCGATCATGTCCTCAAATGTTCCAGGCGCATGGCATTCATAGCCGTTCTGGGACAGGAAGATGCAAAGCTCATCCCGGATTTTTTTATTATCCTCAATAATCAGTATTTTTTCCAAAATAATGCCCCTGCTTTCTTCATTACCATCTTATTTTTAATATATCATAGAATCCGGTCCAAATTAAACGGTTGTCTTTCAGGTATACGTTCTAATTCAATCAATTAATTCCATTGTTTATATGCAATCATGAAAATATTTCAAGGCATTATTTTTTTTCACAAATATTTAGTAGATTATGTTAAAATATATTTGTAATTTTCTAAAATCCGAATTTTTAGCAATCGAATCAACTTCATAAATGTATCCAAAATTTGAACTGTTATTCTTGAAAGAATAATGGTTCTTATGTTGTTAAGGGTTTTCGACTTTTTTATATAGAAATTTACAATTTTCAACACTTAAATAGGCTCATTCTTTACTATACTAGGGAGATGGTGCGTTGATAAGAGAAAAAATAAAAACAATTGGAAGAATCCTATTACCTATCGTAATTATTTTGTTGTTATTTTCATCTAATACTTTTGCCCATTCAGGAAGAACTGATTCAAACGGCGGACATAGAGATAACAAAAATGCTAGTGGATTAGGTTATTACCATTATCATCATGGTTACGGCCCCCACTTACATCCTAATGGAGTCTGCCCATATGAAACACCAAAAAAAATAACAATACCTGAACCAGTTGACGTTAGCTCTGTAATGATCAATTCTATAGATAACACTATATTAGAAGTTGGAGGCGAAACTGTATTAAGTGCTACTATTTACCCTTCAGATGCAGAGAATAAATCTATTACTTGGTCATCAAGTGATATCAATGTTGCTATAGTTAGTGAAAATGGTATCGTTACAGCAGCAAATCCTGGTTCCGCGATCATAACAGCTAAGTCAAGTAACGGAAAAACAAATAGTATCACTTTAAATGTTGACGAAAAAGCAGAGCCTGTTTCAACAGTCAGCGATCAAGATGAATCCGGTTCTTCTGTTCTCGGCTATGGTGTTGTAGCTGCCATTGCAGCCTGGTTTCTATTAAGAAAAAAGAAAAAATAAAGAACTCCTATAAATTAACTTAACCATGATCCCCCGTTTCGATTTTTTAACAACTGATGAACAAAAAAAGACCCTTAGGGGGCTTTTTTTGTATGGTCCTGTTATTATGAAACCTCATTTATCTTTATTTCCTTTCTGATCCGTTCTTTAATATCCCGGCACATTTGCTCCGTTCCGATTCTTTCCCATTCATTGGCGATCTTTTCCGTAACCATCTTGGTAAGGGCTTCATCGATCACCGGGTCGTGCCGGTTCTTCATCAAAAGAATGAAGATCATATCGTAGAATGAATATTTCTCCAGCATTTCGATCATTTCGATACATTCTTCGGGTGTCGATTCAAATTCCCCATCACATAGCCTGCTTTGGATTTTGGGATGTTCGGATAACCACCTGACCAGCCGGATCGTTTCGTCCATTTGCTTATTTTTACCTTCTTGCATGTTTCCCGCTCCTCATAAATTCTTTAGGGTTACTTGAATCATCATTATGCTTGATCGCCCCCCTTCTTTTCTCTTTTAGAATTTTTGAGCGAAATAACCGGGGTTTCTTCTTCGGTATAATCGTGTTCTCCTTGCTGCTGCGCTTCAACAAGGATATCAACAGCATTTGCTACTTTGGCGGCAAGTTGAAAATACATTTCCTTGTAATCCGGCATGAGAAATACACCTCTCTCGTGTCATATCACTAACTAAGCATACAAAATATAAAGATATTATGTTTGCGATATAACACTAACATAAGATCTTCAATACATACTTTTGTATATAAAATTTATCACCGAACCCTATTATACTTCACGTAATGAGGAGAATTGATTTATATGCACTATTCGCATAAAATCCTCACAAATTATGTTCGCGAAATTCTATGGTATAACTATTGGCTTTTGCTGGGATAATGGAAAACCTTATCGTTGACCACGACAGCGAAGCTGAATGAAAGCTCCCCACAGTAATTGTTTTTCATAAATCACTTGATGGGGAGCCTTTTTGATTAACTAATCCCATGAAATTTAGCTTGTTTCAGCAACCTAGTATTTAATTCCAAAAATAACCATTTTCTTTCAACAAAGTAATCCCTTCGGTTATTTTCTCCGGTGATAGAATTGTTGATCTTTGTAGAGGGCGGGATATAACACCAAATGCGTTAAGCTATAGAGCCGGGGTACCACAATCGACAATAAAAAGTATTCTGAATGATGAAAGCCAAAATCCGGGTATCGTGACGATCAAAAAGTTATGCGACGGATTGAACATCTCCCTGTCGGACTTTTTTAACACAGATGATTTTCGCAATTTGGAGCAGGAAGTTAAATAAAACCATCGACTTTCAATGATCTTTGATTACTTATCCATCATATAGCGACATTTGCTCCAAGGCTATATCCGTGATATCTTTGCTCTTTTGGGATGACAGACTTAAGAATAATCGACGTATATCTTCCCCACAAGCAGCAGCCAATTTTTCAACCTCTGCCATTTCATAGATCATATAAAATTTTTTGTGCGGAGTATAATAGAGTAAAACTTTTTTATTCTGCTTCGTGAGATTAATAATATTGTTTAACGTCCCTTTGCTTTTTCCATTCCATATCATAAAGCCATGATCGGCATTCTCGGCCATTGTCTTATCTTTGGCTGCATAAAAGTCGAACCCTTTGACCTTATCCGAGACCTCAATTGTTTGAATCGGCCAATCTCCTACGTTATTTCTGGCTTTACCCTGACTGGCATAGACAAATACATCCCTGTATTGATGCTGGAAAAAAAACTGCTGGATTGCTCGATCCATGCCATTGGCATCACCAACCAAAACGGTTTCATTCCGTTTTATTATTTTTTTAAGCCCTTCATCAATATTTTTATCAATAACCGTAATGGCTCTGGGTCCACCAATAAAAATTTTCACGGAATTCACCCCTTGGTTTTTGTCATTGCCAAAACATAAATATGATCAATATTTTTATCTTCCCTTAAAGCATTTATTCTATTTCCTTATACCTACTCTTATGTTCTTTCTCAATTTGCTGAATGCTCTTACCCGGTGTCGGTAAATCCTCCGGCATGGTTCCTCCCAATTCTTTGATCGTTTGCCGTACCTTTTTCCCTACTTGGAAATGAGTCTGATTGGCTTTTTCTTTTCCTTTAACATTCTCTCTTCTCAATTTTTCATCGGTTTGAGTGGCCCGGAATAGATTTGCTGCCAGTTCCGTGCTTCCCATATGGTCGAGTATTTTTTGGCTTTTCTTTAAGCCTTTGCATTCATGGATTTCTTTCACCCCTAAGCCGCCATACAACCCTTGGTAGCCTTTATTCTGAAAAATCGCATAATCCTTTGCTTCAACAACTCCGGCCCCTTTTGCCGCATCAGCTAAAGACTTATTATGGGCAATAATCTCATTACGGATTGCTAAACGCTTCTGTTCTTCGGTCAACTGCTCATAGTTTTCGATTAATTCTTGCTGACGTGTCTTTACGGCAAAATAGGTTTGTCCAATTGCAATCACTTTTTTTCGAGAGTCTCCATTTTGAACAATTAAATAACATGCGTAACGGGAAAGCATCATATCTTCTATCTCTCGTTCAGCACCTGAACCGATATCAACCATTTTGCCAACGTTGGCAAAATGGTCAGACAAAATATTGCCACTGTTCTGGCATGCAATTTTTGCTTTATCGATAACTTCACTAAACCTTCGCCATTGTTGGTATTCCAAAACAGCCTTTAACTCTCTGGCATACCAAAACTCTATACCTTCTGTAGTTAAATGCTTGATAGCTTCAAAAGTTTTTTCCGAATATCTTTCAATCTCAGTCATATGAACTCCCCTCCTCTGAGACCATTATAAACAAACATACGTTCTATTTCAACCAATTAATTCCATTGTCTTTGTAATACCCAAATCAACGGCGATATCGCATATTTTTCATTCCCCATAAGTTCAAGCCTTCTGGCCATACGATAGTAAGCGTAAACCATGTAGGCGGATTGTCATAGAATCAGCAGAATGAGAGAATATCCCAAAGAGTCTAAGTGTCACCAAAAGAGTCTAAGGTAGACATTTAGATAGAATGGGAGTGACTCAAATGGAGCAAAGCCTGCAAACCTTAAGCGTAAACCAACGGCTGGCCGAGTGGAGCGAGCGGATCTCATCCTGCCGGAACAGTGGAATAAGCATCAGGCAATGGTGCCTGGAAAACGGGATTGTCGAGAAAACATATTACTATTGGCAACGCCGAGTGTTTAAAGCATTGACCACGCATCAAGAGCCGTACTTTGCCAGAGTTCCCGTTGAACGCCGGAATGACTGTCTGGAAATAGCGGCAACAGTGCGCATCGGAAATGCCGAAGCCGACATTTACCCCAGCGCAGATGCATCAGCCATTGAAGCAATCTGCCGCGCGCTGAAGTCATGCTGAATGATTTCACCGGAGCCGACTGCATCTATATTGCCTGCGGATACACCGATCTTCGATGCGGGATTGACGGTCTATCTGGAATCGTCCAGCAGAAGTTTCGGCTGGATCCGTTTTCGAGCACCCTGTTTCTATTTTGCGGACGCCGATGTGACCGGATAAAAGCTCTGTATTGGGAAGGCAATGGGTTTGTTCTCCTGTACAAACGGCTTGAAAACGGAAGGTTTCAGTGGCCGCGTAGCCCCGCCGAAGCGCAGGCGCTTACCCCACAGCAGTACCGGTGGCTAATGGAAGGTTTAAGCGTAGAACAACCCAAAGCACACCGTCCGGCGTCAGGCCTCTGCATGGTTTAAGAAGGCTCAGAAAGGGTTCGAAAAGAATACTGGAAACCCTTGAAAACACTGGAAAAACTGGCTTTTTCATGGTATAATTTTGTTATGAAAGAGCTACAAAAAAATGAGATAAATAACGCCGAAATGGTCACCATTTCACGTGCGGAATATGAAGCACTTAAGGCACACAACACAGAGTTAAACAAACAGATTGAGTTGCTTCTGCAACAGATACGCCTGGGCCAAAAGAAACGCTTCGGATCTTCCTCCGAAAAAACGCAGGAAGCGGTCATGGAGCAACTGAGCCTTTTGTTTAACGAGGCAGAAGCGTATATTAAAATCGAGTCACCAGAGAAAACAAAAGTTGCTGCCCATACCCGCCAAAAGCGTTCCGGCAGCCTTGAGGAAATCCTGCCGGATAATGTCCCCGTTGAAGTCGTTGAGCATCGTCTTTCTGAGGAAGAACGGCTTTGTGCAGCCTGCGATACTGTCATGCAGGAAATCGGCAAGGAAGTCCGCCGCAGCCTTGTAATTGTTCCGCCACAGGTAAAAATCCGTGAAGACCGGTATTTCAGCTATGCCTGCCTGACCTGCAAAGCAGAGGCCTTGGAAACCCCCGTGTTGAAAACACGGAAAGATAAACCCGTCATCTCCGGAAGCTTTGCCTCCCCGGAAGCGATAGCTCACATCATGACCCAGAAATTCGTCATGTGTTCTCCCCTTTACCGACAGGAACAGGAGCTGAATCGAAGCGGTGTGATGCTATCCCGTCAGACGATGTCCAGCTGGATCTTAAGAGTAGCCGAGGACTGGTTGAAACCAGTGTATGAGGAGATGCACCGACGGCTCTTGCAGCACAGTGTTCTCTTCGCGGATGAGACCACCTTGCAAGTACTCAAAGAACCAGGCAAGAAGGCGCAAGCCAAAAGCTACATGTGGATGTACAGAACCGGCGGGGATACAGAGCACCCGCTCATACTTTATGAATACAAGCCGGATCGAAAAGCTGAAAACCCGAAGAAATTTTCGGAAGGATTCTCCGGATACCTGCATGCGGATGGTTATCAGGCTTATTACACGTTGCCGGAAAACATCACGGTAGTCGGTTGCTGGGCCCATGCTCGGCGTAAATTTGATGAGGCGGTCAATTCCTTGCCAAAATCCGAGCAAAAAGGATCTTCGGCAGTAATTGGGCAAGAGTATTGCAACAAGCTATTCTCGATTGAGGATAAGCTTAAATGTCTTACCCCTGAAGAACGATATACCCAGCGGCTGGAGTTGGAAAAACCGGTTCTGGATGCCTTCCTGACTTGGGCACAAACAAGAAACGCAGCTCCGAAGTCTGCCCTTGGAAAAGCCTTATATTATCTGCAACAGCAGTGGCCTCACTTGATAGAGTATCTGAAGGACGGCCGGCTGGAGCTCTCTAACAACCGAGCAGAACGGAGTATAAAACCTTTTGTCATGAGCCGAAAAAACTTTCTATTCGCAAATACGCCGAATGGTGCCCAGGGCAGTGCAATAATTTATAGCCTAATTGAAACCGCCAAGGAGAATGACCTTGATCCGTACAGGTATCTGGTATATGTCCTGAACACTGCTCCTAACATTGATCAAACACATCCAGACTGGGTGATTCCATTACTCCCGGCAAATGCTCCTGAGCATTGCCGAGTACCGTATGCTAAGAGCAAATGCGACGAATGATTTTTATATGACGCGAGCCTGCTGGTTACGGCGGCCTCTTTTTTACGCCGCTAGAGTTTACGCTTACATACGATAAGCATAGCAATTCTTACAGCCATCAGATATTTTGGTGCAGCCTGTCACAGGATTCCAGGTATTTTCGGTCCATTCGATTTTTGTTTTAACTGCCATGTTGTAATAACATTTTGCACATCTACGTCACCCATCTCCAGTATTTTAATAAATTGCTCCTTATTGAAATCCAACTGATAAAGATAAGCCGCCACCTCATCGAAAAACAGATCTCTAGCCTTGATGGAATCATTGAGTCCCATCTATTCCTTCTGAATTGAGCCTATCACAACCTGCTCCCGCTCAAACAGGGCAATTTCCGGTTTGGGACTTTCTATGTACATCCGCTCCGTTTGCCGCTGTACCTCCTGAAGTTCCTCAATAATTGCAGTTACTTTATTGAACAATTTCATATACATCGTTTTGTAATCCGCCATTTTATACCACCTTGTTTAAGATAAATTTTTAAACAAATACTATTTTATGTGAAAAAGGCGCATTAATCAATACTATAGTATATATTTATATATTATTTAATACTTATAGTCTGTTGGTAAGGAATACCTGAAAAGATATGATAAACTTGAGGTGTCTATATGAGTGATTTATCAAAACTAATTGGAGAACGCCTAAGAATTGCCAGAAAAGAAAAAGGATTAAGTCAAGAAGAATTAGGTAGCTATTCTGATCTACATCCTACATATATTGGTCAATTAGAGCGTGGCGAGAAAAATATAACTTTGGAAACCCTTGACAAAATATTATCCAGTTTAGGAATAGAATTAAATGAATTTTTCTCTTTTTCATTTCTTGATGAAGATTTAGTCATATATCAAATCGTTAATCGACTAAAAAAACTTTCGAATAATGATCTCCAACTCATATTAAAAATGTTAGGGAACCACTGATTAATAACGTTTTTTATCATCCCAATAAATAATAAAGTGGGATAATCCCAAGTTAGCGGCCCTATCGCCGCCGATTTCAGCTGCCTTTTCCGAGTAATTCTCGAAAAAAGGCGTACTTATCCCCGGATTACGCGCATTGGCTTCGCCAGCCGCCGCTTCGGGCGCACATCAGCAGGTTTGCGCTGGCGGCCAGCATATACAGTCTATTCAGATTCTTGGCAATTCCTCTATAACAAACCTTTTTGAAGCCAAATATGTTCTTAATGATATGAAAGGCGTGCTCCACTTTGGCTCGGACAGACGCTTTCCGAAACTCTATATGGCAATAAAAATCCCGTGCAGGGCCATTGTCCATGCTGCGTTTCTTTCCGGGACGCTCAGCGATACGGTAATCAATTTGTGATTTGTGAGGGTCCTCTGTGATTTCCGGTCGTTTATTTAGTCCCAAATATCCGGCGTCACCGTAGAAAACCTCGTCTTCCGGCCTCATTAGCTTTGACGCTTCGGCTATGTCATGCACATTTGCGCCTGTTGCCGCTATACCATGAATATAACCGGTCCCTGCGTCCACACCGATATGGCATTTCATGCCGAAATACCACTGATTACCCTTCTTTGTTTGGTGCATCTCCGGATCGCGGCTACCGCTTGCGTTCTTCGTTGAGGATGGCGCGCTGATCAGTGTGGCGTCAACAATGGTTCCACCTTTCATGATATGTCCGCACTGTTCCAAACAACGGTTGATCGCCTCAAAGAATGCCTTCCCTAAGCCGCTTTCCTCAATCAAATGACGGAATTTGAGCAGGGTGGTCGCATCCGGCGCCTGCTCATGTATGAAGTCTATTCCCATAAATTTTCGCATGGCGTAACTGTCGTAAATGGCATCCTCTACACCTTCGTCAGAAAGGCTAAACCATATCTGCAGCAGATACATTCTCAGCATTTTTTCAATCCCGAGCGGTGGACGACCGCGCTTACCGTCAAAATAGTGCGGCTGTATAAGCGCCACCCATTCGTCCCAGGGGATGATCTCGTTCATTATTTCAAGAAATTCTTCTCGTTTCGTTTTCTTCCGTCGGTTTGAGTATTCTATATCCGAAAAGGTTTGTTGCCCCATTTTTACCACCTGTTACTGTTTTCTTTAATTTTACCATTTTTTTGTCCGGGGGGCGATTTAATCAGTGTTTCCTTAGATTTATATTCTGAATCGTCGTCAAAAAACAATTAGAACTGAGTTATTCTTCACTTAACAAATCTCCCCTTAAGGCAAGGGGAGATTTGTTTTATATACATAACTAATAGTCTGCTTTAAATTTTCGAATGTTCCAAATTGCGATTGGTCTTCTATTAACAACAGTATTTTGCAAATTATTCAGTCCACATCCACCACCGTAAGCTTCCTTACTAATATAGTCGTCATCTTCTGGATCAAATTTGCCATTATCTGTAGGAATTATGAACGTAGTGTTTGTAGTTCTAAGAAACATTAATTTCCCAAAGCACGTAAGTATCAAATGTACTTTGTAGTAAATTAAGCATTGCACCTCCTAACGAGTTTACAACCCCTTTATCATTTCCACAAATTCGTCTAGTATATATGCCCCATCAACCTTCAGGTTTTTATCTTTGAACACCATAAAATACCGATATTGTGTTCCGGACTGTGCTTGCCACTTGCGGCCCAGATTGAGTTTCGCTTTATTCTCGTCGTTTGCTAAATAATCGCCCTTCGTTTCAAGCAATATTAAAATGCCGCTTTTGGTCATCACCATAAAATCGGGGTAATGATGGATAAAACCATTTAAGACAAACTCGCCAGACTTACGGTCTGCAATCCTGTGCCACCATTTGATATTATCTAATGAAACGATAGTATTAATAACACGAAACTCAAAGTCGTTCATATCGTTCTTTTCGGCATCGTAAAGCGACTTGGGGATCGACTCCGTACTGTCTACTGGAGTGATCACTTTTGGTAATACATAAGTAGGACGACAGACAATCGCGCCTCCATCCAACATCCGATCAAAGCGATTTTCTCTGTAGATATCCTCCAACGTTTCAATTTTCTGTTGAATTTTGCGAGCATAGGTCGAAACGGAAGTCTCCAAAGCAGCAAGCTCGTCCTCTGTCATTTTCTTTATAATACGAGTAACGTATTCGTTAACTTCTGTTGCGGCAAGTTGATTGCTTCGATTAATCTGATTGCATATCATGCTTGTACAAAGCTTGGTTTTACCCTCTTCCGGAAGCCTGGCCAGACGTTCTCGCAAGTATTCGCTTTCCGCTTTGGATGCCAGCTGATATTTTGGCACAGCTTCACCAAACTTGTCGATATCAACGCGATACATCTCACCCGTTGCAAGTTCAAAGCTGATCTGAGCATCCTGTCCGTTGAGCGAAAACCCATCGCTGAGTGCCTCCTTGGTAAGCAGCGTATATTCTCCACCGAAAAGGCTGGGGGCGGTTTTGAGGAAAAGTTGCGGTATTTGCAGGCTAAGGGCCTCATCTGAAAATTGCTCCTGTATTTTACATTGATTCATCATCTCGCCCAACTCTCCTCCAAACAGACCGGAGCCTTCACTGCCAGTCAGCACGGCATTATATTCTTCGGCCTTTTTTTGCGCTTCATCCAGCATCCCTGCAATACCGGCATCTGTCACGCCGCCTTCTAACACTGCACGAACAGCCTCTGGTGCAATATCTTCAAAATCGTCCTCTTCCGGCGCGAGAGCTCCAAGTAAGTCAGGCTGCTCAGGTTTACCCGGTTCGGGAATCGAAGATGTCTGTGTTTCTCCTCCTAGGCGAAAATCTTTTCGGGAAAATCCTGCCTTATTCAAACCTTTCACGATGTTTTCCAGCGTATCACGGAAATCATTCGAACTGGTCAGTACATAGGAGGTATTCAGAAGCGGAGCACGATGTCGCCTGGCGTACGGTTGACGTAAAATGCGCCCTAAAATCTGTTCTACATCCACGGCGGAGGTCTTGTTGGCCAGCGAGGCCAAAATATAAGCAAAGGGGCAATCCCAGCCCTCTTTCAACGCATTGACCGTGATGATATAGCGGATAGGGCAAGCTCGGCTCATTAAATTGACATTTTTTAATTCATTAATATTGGCGGTCTTAATCGCAATTTGCTCGTTCGGAATCCCCATATCAATAAGTTTAGTCTTGATTTTGTCAAAGGTCTCGCTGTCCTCATGAACTTTCGACTGAGCCTGAACAAGCACGATCGGGCGAATGTAAGCCCCTCCTGCCGCTTCTTCCGCAAGTGCCTGCTGCTCAATGCTGCCACGAAGCTGAATGGCATCAGCAATCACACTCTGGCGAGAGGTACGATTGTACACCACCACGGGCAGTTTGACCATGTTTTCGCTTTTCAGCTCGCGAGCATCCACATAGGAAATAATATTACTGTTGCTTTTAGGTGTTGCGGTTAAATCCAGCACAAAAGAAGGATTCAGATTATTGAGCATCTCAACGCTTAAATCCGACTGGGCGTTGTGGCTTTCGTCGACAATTACTACCGGAGACAGCTGATTCAACACTTGTATCAGCGCCGTATCATCGATATCGGCAATCATTGTTTCCGGACTGGTGAATGACTTGGTGAACGGCGCAAGCTGGCTGTTCTCCTGATAGACCTTGCGGCCGTCCTTCTTATTGCTCCGAATGGAATCATAGCTGAGAATGCAGACTGAAAGCTGTTCCCGTACAGCGGTCGGATTGAAGCCCTGACCACTCAATAACTGTTCCTTGGTATATACCACCACTCGCCCAGCAAAGTCGAAGTCCAACCGCTGGCGATAGGGATGATTGACATCGGACAGGGTCTTAATGGTTTGCTCCAAAATAGAATTGGAGGGCACAAGCCAAGCCACCACACGCGGTTTACCCATGGGCATAGCGTCAAATATAGGTTTTACCGAAGCACAGGCCATAAACGTCTTTCCGCCGCCGGTAGGCACTTTGAAGCAAACGTGCGGTGTGCCGGGGATAGTATCCCGATACTGCGGCACTCCACCAAATCCAATCCGAACATCTTGTGCGTTCCAATGCTCTTGATACGCTGTTATCATATTATGAGTTGAGTTTAAAAAAGAAAGATAAGAGTCAAGATCACTAATTGTCTTTTTCTGATAATTTTTCAGTTCCATATCGTCATCTCCTTATAGCCTGGAAATGTCGCGGGGTATTTTTTTAAAGGTAATGCCGTATTGCTTTAATTCCCCATCGCATAGTGCGCACAAATCAGCATAAATAACATAGCCTTCCGCCTGGGTCTGTACTGAGGATAAAAATTCATAATTGAGTGTCGTGATACGATCTTTATCATAGTAAAAGTAGTAGGCAGTATTTATGTGACAGCCCAGCAGATAAGGCTCATTTTCACTGGGTGCTCCCATAGGTTGTTTGGTTTCCATGAAAAACACATATTGCCGGATTTTTTCAGCAGGTATTCTTTCATTGAGTGTTTGGTCAGTGTTTAGTAGCGGCTCTCCTAACTCATAAAAGCCAAAACTGCCCCCTGTGCCTTCTTCAGCAGCCTTGCCTTCGCCGTAACCGTCGATAACACGGCGCATACGCTCAGCGGTGATATTCTCGACATAGTCCAACATCTCAACGAGAATGAATTTTCGGTTGCCGCCGTCTGCTTTATTCATATTAAGGACGGCATGGGCAGTCGTACCGGACCCAGCGAAGGAGTCAAGGATAATGGAGTTTGGATCGGTCGAAATGTGAAGAATGCGTTCCATTAAACGTGTAGGCTTTGGTGTATCAAATGGTATAGATTCAGGGAAAATAGCTTTTATTTCTTTTTTTGCTTCTTGATTATGTCCAACCTCCTGATAAGGCCAAATTGTTTTACAAGACATTCCCTTTTTGACATCTGATAAAAAACGCTTTATAGCTGGCATATTATTACCACTATTACCAAACCAAACGCGATTTTCAGCAATCATTCTATTCATAACTTCTTTGGTGTAGACCCAACATCTACCATTTGGCAAATTATGTTCTTTGCCGTTGGGAGCTGTCAATACATAAAACTGACTATCTGTACCATGTCCTGCCTGTGCAGTGGAATCTGTGGGTTTCCATATACCTCTTGGGTCATTATCTAAGTTTCTATAACGCGCATTCATTTCATCTGTTCGGTTAAGAAGGTTTGGATGCCATTGTTCTTTGTTTTTGGCATAGACAATAATAAAATCATGAGATTCAGAAAACCATTGTACCGCATTTTGAGGGCTATACCTTTTTTCCCAAATAACAGTATCGATGAAATTATTTGCTCCGAATATCTCGTCACATATAAGGCGCAGATTCGCCAACTCTGCATCATCAATGCTGATGAATATCGCCCCAGCGTCAGCAAGCAATCGCTGTAATAGCTTGAGCCGAGGGTACATCATGCACAGCCACTTATCATGGCGGCTCAAATCCTCTCCTTCTCTACCGACTACCTCGCCCAGCCACTTTTTAATTTTAGGGTCATTCACGTTGTCATTGTATACCCAACCCTCATTGCCTGTGTTGTAAGGAGGATCAATATAGATGCACTTAATTTTACCCTCATACTGTGGGAGAAGAGCTTTCAACGCTTCCAGATTATCCCCACGGATAATTTTATTTCCATCCGTGATTTCTTCTTCGGTCTGTCTATTGCCAATGTAAGTATACTGATGCTCCAACACCCGGTACGGTACTTCCAAGTGATGGTTGATAACTTTATCTTTTCCTATCCATTCAAGAGTTGGCATTGGATTGCTTCTCCTTTGATGCTATTGTGGTTTCAATGTGATCTATGAATATCTCAAACCTCTCAAGCCTTTCCACATCGGGAATATGTTCTGCTTAAACAGCACCTGTACGCGTCGGTAAGAGATGCCATATTTATATGAGCTTCCTGTGCATGAATATAGTTCATAATAGATTTCTCCTTCTTTTAATAAATAAGGCGAGAACATTTTCCTGCTCTTAGATGGTCTTATTATATCATCCAGATTAACTTATTAGTTAATTCAATTTCGAGGAAGACAGTTCTCAAAATCAATTATGACCTTCAATAGTACAGGTATGTAAATATTTTTGAACCCGTATTAACCAACAGCTACATTATTACTTGCTTAATTTTCTTATTGTTGATGCTTTCACATGTAGATCAACTTTTGATTATTTTTATTTACTAAATTTCCTAGGATTTAACAACTAAAGTAAGTAATTATTATTAATTTCATGACGACTCCTCCTGTGAGAGTTTTTCATATAATTTTAGCGCTTCTTCCCGTTCATAACAACTTCTACACAGTAAGCAATGGTTGCTACCAATGGCATTACAAGAAAATGTCCACGTAATAGGTACTTGAAGCTTATAAGCTTCTTTAATCACCTTTTGCCTTGGCTGTTCTGCAAAGGGAGCAATTAATTCATATTTGGCCATAGATTGCTGAAAAGTTATCACTATCATTGATAGCTATGATGAATGCCGGGATATACCATTTTCATAAGCAATCGGCCTTATCCTTCATTGGGTTTTGATGGGACTCAATGGGTAAAATTTCACTTTTGTGTATGCAATAATATGGTCTTGCATTTTTTCCTCCTACAAATGCAAATGCTGATTAAGCATCAGGCCTTCCTGAACTCCGTTAGGGTACAAATAGATTAGCTTCTTACGGTTGAATACCGGGTTGGTCTCATGAATGATACTGTGATGATTAGGGCATACGATTAGCTGGTTATTCGCGTCGTTGTTAAGGCTTTGGACAAAGTAGTCTATATGATGCGCTTCGGCAACTTTTGCACCATATTCTTCACCGACATATTGCCCACAGATTTGGCACCTGTAATCATAGAACAGTTTTAAGTTTTCGCCGATTTTCCGGCTGAGCTTACGGAACTTTAATATTCTTTCATCTTCAAAAATACTTGCGGTTTTATCTTCTATGTCATAATTAAATTTTGCTTCCATGGCTAACTCGGACTGGTTTTGGACTGCTTTCTTAATTGAGATAATATCTTCGGCTTCGATAGTCTCCAATATATAGGTATCCTCATAGGCGGTAGTATAAATCGCCAGATATTCCTTATATCCTTCAGGCAGTTTTATGATTGACCGGTTATCTCTAAGGCGGATTTCTCTTTGAGCCTTAATATAATTATAGCTTTTGGAGAAACAAGCCTTTAGAGCTTGGGCAAGATGGCCGTTTCTTGTATATCGAATTTGGAGAGTATCATTTTTCCTATTGAATCTGGAATCAAAATTTACATTACGTATTTGGGCGCGATATCCCTTTCCGTTGAGGTATAAGGTAATAGGTTTGACCTCACCTCTATGTAAAAATTTCCCCATGTTACGGGCAAAAATGACCTGATTTTCTACGGGCAGGGTAAGGCCTTCGGTTAATAAGGACCAGTTGACTTCAGTTTTGTAGACGTAATTTTCGTGAGAATCCAATAAATGCAGCTCTTTTCGGAAAGTTATTATCTTATGTTAATCAAGAAATAGAATCAGATAATATGGATAATAAGCAGTTTGTAACTATGCAACTTTTAGTAGGGTAATAAAACATAATGGGAAGTCACATAATCCGTTTCATACCTTCATTAAGCCATGATACTGCCTATGTTATTTGACCACTGATCTTCAGAGTGTTTATATGCCGAAAGAGGTAACTTGTCATGAATTATGTGCTCAATTTCCTAAAAAAATAGGTTAATCATTGGCTATCCGGATTAAGAATTTCTTTAGTCCGAGATATTTGTCTCCTTTTGGCATGATTTTCTTCCTTTCATATATTACTCCTGAACTGCTCTAGTATTTTGGGACTCTATATAGATTATCGCTCTTAATCGTACAAAATGAGTTTTTATTTATACCTTCTATTCAAATCAAAGTTACCTATTATTAAGTTCGCGAAGCAGATCAACATTCTCTATATAATCCTCTTCGCAGAGTAATTCATATTTTTCATTTGCGAGCGTAATCACTTTGTCAAAATGGACATTACTAGCT
The DNA here is from genome assembly GCF_000512895.1 of Dehalobacter restrictus DSM 9455. Lineage (NCBI taxonomy): Bacteria > Bacillati > Bacillota > Clostridia > Eubacteriales > Desulfitobacteriaceae > Dehalobacter > Dehalobacter restrictus. The sequence goes on along the minus strand of NZ_CP007033.1, from coordinate 691,893 downwards.
TCTTCAGTAAATCCAATTCCAGAGACAATAAGTTGGTTTGAGGAAATGCGTTCGCAAATATACTTGTAAATCTGGTTCCTTTTTTCATCGTCGGTCTCAGCATTATTAGGACTGTCAAATACGACAGGAAAATTAATAGCATCGGGATTGAACTCGTGCTTTAACTGGATCAAATTTACATACCAAATAATTGTGGAGATAGGGTTGTTGCTACCTCCAGCCGAAAATGTCCGCTTGATATTTTCAAAGCTTTTTGAATCAATACCTTCAAGCCCGAACCAATTTTTGTCGCTGAGCATAAGTGTGTAATATCTTTCATTTATCTTTTTCTTTGCATCGCTGTATTTACGTAGTTTCTTTTTAACTACCTTTGCGTCAGCTTCATTCGTGGCAATTGATCCTTGCACGGCGTGAAGATCGTCTGAGATTTTTTCTTTGATGTCAATATATCCTTTGTGACGCATAACATCATTAATTTCGGTGGATTTGATGCTTATTGAAGCTTCGTATTCTTCCAGTTTTATTAGCCAGTTTGAGTATTCCGCTTCAACAACCGTAATTTTTCGATCGATTTCTCCAATGCTGTACTGAATGTCACTACTGAGCAAAATGATGTCGTCGCCTGTATTATAGCGTTTTATACGAATATCCATAGTGTCATCAAGATTGGATTTACAAAGAGGGCAAATATGCTCTTTTAGAGCAGCAATCTGCTTTTCGTTTTCCTTATCAAGAAGACTCAATGCACGTAGATGATATTCCAGATCAGCCCTATCATTGCGAAAGTTAACTAACTTTTGACGAAGATCATTAAGCGTGTGGGCAATCGTGTTGTATTTATCTTTCGTTCGGCTTACGTCGGCGCGAAGATGTTCAATATCCATCGAATATGAAACATCGTTAATGCTTGCGTAAACTCTGTCAAGCATCATAAGCATCATGTCTTGTTCTTTTGATAGTCTTTTGCCTTCGGTCTCTATTTTTTCTTGCTGCTGGATCAAGCTGTAATAATTATCGTCGAATGCTCCGAAATGGTAATAAAGAACGTTTTCCTTAAAGTCAGGATATTCACTAAGCCTCTGAAAAGAAGCGAATTGCGATCCGTTTTGTTTATCCTGATCAACAAAGTTTAAGAGGTAATTGTAGGCGGGAGGAGTAACTTCCAACCTTTCGATCGGTTCGTCATCCTCATTATTATTTCTCTTGGGGAGTTTCACTGCAAAGTGGAATAACTCATATAATCGCTCTGCCAGTTCATGACGAGAGACAGACGTAAACATCAAGTCTTTATTGGCGTCGAAAACTTTAAAAAGCTTATTATGCCTAAATATATAATATCCGTCATCACCGATCGCAAATGAGAGTATGTACGTCTTGCTTGCATCGTCCCATTTATCCTCAAAAAAGCAGTCTGCGCCCATGGCATGATACAGTGATTTCATGATAACAGATTTTCCTCTGTCCGTACCATCTGTCGAACTGGAAGTGATCATCGTCTTGCCAAGTGAAAACTCAATTTTTCTTGCTTTCTTTTCAATACTCGAAAAAAGAAACAGTTCCTTAAAAACAAGCTTACGCATATTTTCCGCCCTCCCAACGCTTGATGATCAAAAGCAAAAAAACGTACTTTTCCTCTTGGCTGTATTCGATTGAGAATCTCGAGCCAAATTGCTGCAGAAGTATATCCGCCATTTGCTCTATTGTGACGTCAGTTGCTATTTCTTTAATATATCCAGATATCTTTTTTTCGCTTTGTTGGAGTTCCTTTGCGGAGTATTCGAGCTCAACAATTTTCGCCAAAGCTGCTTTGAGCTTTCCTTTTTCTCTAATTGTCAATTGCCGTTGATCAATGAGCACACGGACCTGCTCAACAGAGTCATCAGCTTTTTCCATATGTCGGTCAAGCATGTTATCGAGCTCTGATTTTGTAATACCTTTTCGCTTCACCAACTCATCGTAATTAAAGGCTGACAATTCATAACATGCTCTTTCCTCCACAGTATCAACAATTAATCGATATAAAGCATTTGGTTTAATTGGTTCACAACCTTTGATTTTCTCAAAACTGCCTATTATTTTACCTTTAAGGTCATTTTGCGGATAAAGTAAATTCATAGATGTATATATGTAGTGAAGATTATTTAAATCGACATTGCTGCGTTTTAGCTCATTCTGTAGTGCTTTCATTATCGTTTTCTGGCTTGTGTCATCCAAATCAGTAAAACAGAAAGTCTCAACGTCGGCTTTCGGGGTTTTACCGATCTGAAAGAAAGCATTGGATACCAACGCACACTTGATTGGTACATCTGGCGATGAAGCGTCTTTAAGAAGATAAAGCTTTGCTATGATGCTCTGCTTCCCATCAATCTTTTTTAATGCAGTGAATTTATAGGGCGACTGCACCTTATGCGTTTTAATCTGGTAGAATTCAATGGAATTGCTAAGATGTATTTCGATATCACACTTGTAGTCAAAAACAATACAAAAATTCTCCCTATCGAGGAGGTCAAACATTTTGCTTATTCCCCAGAATAACTCTTGACGAAAGCGATTCTTGCTCATCGAGCCTGACAGGTCATGGGGTATTCTGCTATAAGTGTCAGCAAGTTCCAACGAATTCACCTTCCTTTGTATGTAAGAATATGTGGCTTAAGATTCCCATTATTGCTATATCACGCATAACTCGGTACTGCCCATTATTATTGATATTGCGAATTTGAACAGTTTAATAGTTTGGAAGTTTAATGCCACGAAGATTTCTATAAGTATCCACAGCGAATGTATCAGTCATTCCTGCAATGTAAGATGTAATACTTAAGATTGCATCATAAGGCTGTTTATCAAAATCAAACTTATATTCTTCAGGTATTAGCTGTAATATCTTTTTGCTACTTTCTTTCGTATTTTCTTTTAAGGCAGAAAGAAATATATCAAGTAAACCAGGTAATACTTCGAAACCTGCAGCTTCAATTTGTATAACTGGCAGATGTGAATAAATCTTAGCACTTGATATTTGCCCTATCTTCTCCATTACTTCATTTGATTCAATGAGTTTACATATTTGCTTATCTAATTTGCCGGAAAGAATATCCCTTTCATTCTTAATAAAAACATCAGTAACTTGATAAATTAAGCTATTCACAGCCTTAGCCCGAAGGTAACCTATTCTTTCTCTCTCATTTAAAATGTTGGTTAAGTTGTTAATATCCGTATCACCGGATGAAGCTTTACATACTTCAATAAATAAGCTAGACGCTTCTTCAAATGAGATAAGTCCATGCTTATAGCCATCTTCAAGATCTATAACGCCATAACATATGTCATCTGCAGCTTCTGTTAAAAAAGCCAATGGATAACGATACCATCTTCCACCATCTTCCTTAATATTTATATCTAAATCTTTTGCAATTTCAGAAAATACGTTTACATCACATTGAAATAGGCCAGCTTTTTTCTCACTAGCAACTTTTTTCTCATTATAAATGTTAATGGGTCTCGGATACTTTGTGAACGCAGCCAAAGTCGGATAAGTTAATCCATGACCACCAGCCACATTTGTCTTTTGGGGATTGCTGTATGTTAGGATATGAAATCCCATCGCATTACCTTCAAAGTTCTGAAAATCAGCTCTTTCATTAGGATTAATGCCTTTCATTATTTCGTCACCACGTTCACTGTTGAAAAACTCAGATATTGCCTTTTCCCCAGAATGCCCTAAAGGTGGATTCCCGATGTCATGCGCTAGACAAGCTGCACAAACAACTGAACCGAATTGTAGCTGCTGAATAGTGGGGTCTTTCTTACTTAATTCATTTCCGACAATAGTACCTAATGATCTTCCCACAGATGCTGCCTCTAAACTATGTGTAAGTCTTGTATGAATTACATCGGTTTCGGGAAATGGAAAGACTTGTGTTTTCCCATTTAGTCTTCTAAACGCAGCAGAAAAAATTATGCGGTCAAAATCTCTGAGAAATTCATTCCTATCCGGACTATGAGCGCATTTTTCTTTGGGACATCCCAAACGATAAGGCATTAGAAGCTTTCCCCATTCCATTTGAAATCCTCCTCAAAATCGCATTTCTATCTAGCAACGGATGGTTGGTTCTTGGCGCTATCTGTTATTGATTTAATATTACAAACAAAAATATTTTGTATTTAAAAATCTAATTGGTATCATCAAATGTACTTTATGACTTTTAGTCAATTTCCCATTATATACATAATCCTACTTTCATTTAAGGACTATTCTCACCATCTTGCTTGCCTTTCCCAACCTCTCCGCCACTTCCACATCCGCCGGGCAAAACGTATACCTTCCCAAATCCTCCGCCCTCACCCACCGTATATCCTGATGCACCGTTCTTTCCAGCTCCCCCTCAACAATCCGTCCCTCAAAGAAAGTAAAGCACATCTCTTTATCTCCATAAGTATGCCGACTCTCAGCAAAAACCTCTCCGACCTGTATCGTCACGCCCAGTTCTTCCTGGCATTCCCGAACCAAGCATTCGGCTAGAGTCTCCCCTTCTTCCAGCTTCCCGCCCGGGAATTCCCAGAGCAGTGGACAGCTGCCGCTGTTGTCTCGCTGACAGATTAAGATTTTTTCATCCTGTCGCAGGATCGCTGCAGTAACCTGTGTTATTTTCTTTTCTTCCATCGTCTCAACCCACTATCAATTGATTGGTTTGATGTTTTTGAACTACACCCTTAAACATTTCATAGCCCTATATTTTCACTTGGCTAAAATACCCAATTTTGTTTAATTCTCTTTTATTTTTCTATTTCCTTTTCTTTTTTACAATAAATTGCAAAAAGATGCTGCAAGTTATACGCAGCATCTTTTATGTTATTATATGGTTTATTCTGGTAATTTATGTTATAATAACCCTGCAACAGATGGCGTGCAGGGCGGTCGGCATTCCCTCCGGAAAGGAGGTGATGCCATGGAAGTATATCAAACATTAACACTGATGATATCCTTCGGAACATTGGTGGTTTTGATACTTTCTTTCCACAAACGGAAATAGACCGCCCAACTCACATGGATAGCGGTCTATCCGTATTCATCTGCCGACCGCCCTTAAAGCGGCTGTTGTGAGGAATCATGTTACTGCATGATTCCTCTTTGCTTATATTATATACCATATTGAAGTTAAAATACATAGCTACTTGAAAATTTTGTCAATTATACATTCCCTGAATTATTTAAATACTCTTTCTACATTAATTATACCAAAAACATTTCTCTAATAACATTCTTATAATTATCCTATATTTTGTGTAAGATAAAACTTATCAAACTTAAGCCAAACTTAGGGGGTAAACTTTTGGAACGGGACCGCCTTGATCAAGATTTTGAAATCAGACGCCTGGAGCAGGTGCTGGCTCTCGCCCGGGAACAATTAGACTGTGCCCTGCAAAAGAGCGAGGAAAATAAAGACGCCATTATTGCCGCGAAGTTAGATATGTGGGAAGATACTTCCCGCTCCATCTCCGGTCTTTGGAATATGGATAATTTCCATGAGCTGGTCGAGTTGAGCCAGTACGCCAATCCGGTGTCGGAACGGGTGTCGGATTACGAACGGGATGCAGCTAAGATCCTGGCTTTAAAAAGATTGCTCTATTCCCCCTACTTTGCGCGGATTGATTTTCAGTTCGCGGGCGAGGAAGCCTTTGAGAATATTTATATCGGGCGGTCTTCGCTGCAGGACGGCCTAACCCGGGAAATGGTTGTCTATGACTGGCGCTCTCCCATCGCCAGTGTCTTTTACCGCTTTGGCCCGGGGAAAGCGTTCTATGAGTCGCCGGGCGGTAAAATAACGGGAGAGGTGCATTTAAAACGCCAATACGAGATCAAAGATGGCAAACTGCAATATTTCTTCGATGCGGATATTCAAATCATTGACGAATTCCTGCGCGAACTGCTTTCCCAGAATGCTTCCCCTAAAATGAAAACCATCGTCGAGACCATCCAGAAAGATCAGGATATGGTGATCCGCGATCTGGAAACGGATTTGCTGATGGTCCAGGGAGCTGCCGGAAGCGGTAAAACTTCGGTGGCGCTGCACCGCGCGGCTTATCTGATGTACCAGGGACTGGCGGCCAAGCTGGCTTCCAATGAGATCGTGATCATTTCTCCCAACACCCTGTTTGAACAGTACATCGCCAATGTCTTGCCTGAGCTGGGCGAGAAAAATGTCCATTCGCTCGTCTTTGAAGAAATATTCGGCAAGGTTTTGCAGACTGGTTCTATCCAAAGCAGGAATCAATATTGGGAAGGCCTGCTCTCCCCCGGCCAAAATGACCGAGCGCTTAGTTATAACGACAAGAAGCTCGCCAAACGCAGCATGGCATTTAAAGGCTCCGGCCTGTTTGCTGAGATTTTAAGACGTTTCATTAAGGACTTGCCTTATCGCTGGCTGCCGTTTGCCGATATTTATTATGACGGAAAGGTCGTCGCGGACCGGCAATTGCTGAAAGCCAAAATCCTTAAGGGCGATCAGGAATTCCTGCTGAGCGTACGTTTAAAGCAATTGGAAGCGTCGATTCTGCAAATTGTCCATGAACTGCGTCCCAGCCGTCAGGAAAAATTAAAAAAGTTTATTCAGGCCAAACCCGAGCATGAATTTGAATGGAAAGAAGTAGCCCGGCGGTTATCCATCCTGGAAAGCACCGCCTTGCTGAAGAAGATACGAAGGTTTACCGAGCTGGATTGTCAGGAACTATACCGGAAGCTGTTCAGCGATAAAAGCTATTTTTATCATTTAGCCGAAGGTCTGGAGCTGCCTGATTGTATGGAAGAGATTTTGGACTTCACCAGAGAAAACCTGCAAAAAGATGGTTTGCTTTATGATGACGCCCTGGCCCTTACTTTTCTCCATATCCATATCAAAGGATATACGGCTTACCGTGATATCAAGCAGGTTGTGGTCGATGAAGCCCAGGATTATGATCCCCTGCATTTTGAAATACTCCACGGTCTGTTTCCCAAAGCGCATTATACCATCCTGGGCGATATTCATCAGACGATCGGCAAACAGGAAGATTCCGCACGCTATGAACAGATTGGCAAGATATTCGCTAAGCCGAAATCCACGCTGGTGACTTTGGACAAAAGCTTTCGCTCCACCAAGGAGATCTTGACGTACAGCGCCAGGTTTCTTGACCAAAGCGTTAAGCTCCATCCTTTCGGGAGATCGGGAGATACGCCTGCCGTGTTTGCGGCGTCAAACCGGGCGGCGCTGACTACTCTCCTGCTTGCGGAAATGAATACCTGCCGGGAAATGGGTTACCAATCCATCGGGTTGATCTGTAAAACGGAATACGACGCCCTTGCCTTATATGAGCAGCTCAAGGACCAAAGCGATATTCAGCTGCTAAAAGGTGACGTTCAATTTGATTTAAACGGCGTATTCCTGATCCCGGTCTATCTGGCCAAAGGCCTGGAATTTGACGCCGTACTGATCTGCGAGGCCGATCAGGGGCATTATCACAGCACTGATGATCAAAACCTTTTATATGTTGCCTGTACGCGGGCGCTGCATCGACTGAACCTGTTTTATACCGGAGAGATCAGCCCGCTTTTATAATACCGCTATGCCAAAAAGCAATCCATCGAAAATAACGATGTGTAAAGGAGTCTTTTCATCTTCTGATTGCAAAAAGATGCTGCAAGTTTGAAGTTCGCAGCATCTTTTCTGTTAATATATGGAGACTCCCTCGCCCAGCCACGCTTTGATGGATCGGTACAGGTTCTCGGTTTCTGCCGGGGTCTTGCCGTTGACAATGACATATCCTGGATTGTCCCCGTCCAGCTTGAGGACAATGTACGCTCCGCCCTGGCTGTACACATAGAGCATGCATTTCCCGTATCCCTCGACAGTGAAATGGCCGAAACTTTTGCTTTCTCCGCCGTAGCCGTTGGTACGCAAGCTTCGGGGCAGGCTTTCCAGGGTGGAAACGGATACGATCCGGTCTTTTGCAAGGCTTAGGTCATACATCGCGGCGTCGATGGTGATCTGGGAACCGTTCTCCGTGATCACATAATCCTTGGCGCCGCCGTAGAATACAGGAATCAGGGCAGCCAGGACCAGCGCCAGGATACCGAAGCCGACGGCCTTACCGACCGGGTGGGCGAGATTAATGGTGAAGCCCATGCCCGCGATCCGTTTGGGTACAAAGATTCTGGGATCACTCGGGTTATAGTAGCATCCCCATTTGTAAGCGCCTTCTTGTTCGGAAAGATGGCTTTCGTTTTGAAGTTCAGGACCGAAGAAGTGATTTTCAGCAGCGCGGATTTTTTTCTGCTGCCAGTAGGCAATGAGGAGCAGCGCGGTGATCAAGACAAACACCGGCAGTATAATCAGGATACCATCTCCGGCGTAAAAGACGGAAAAACTGAACAGAAACCAAAACACCAGCATCGTCAGCCCGCTCAGCGTCGCCGCCTGCGTACGGATACGCTCCTGGGTTCTGGCGCAGACCTTATTGATCTCGGTGTTCTCGCTTAAGGCCGGGGTATGACTATTGCGCATCTGGTAATACAAGAAAATCATATTCAGTTGGCAGAACGGACCGATCATGCTGAAGACAACGGGATAGAACGCCCGCGCCGTCGGTGAGAACAGCAAGTAGAACGTCGGAATGAAACTCAGGAGCAGAAACAACCAGGACCAAACCGCGGAAACGCCTGCTTTACCTTTCTCTTTGACCACGTTCATATCCACGGTTACGATCCGCGAGCGCTGGTAGATCCAGCCTTTTTCCTTCTTCAGCGTCCGGAGCCTGCGCTGATAGCGGTGAACCGCCAGCCAATTGAAGAAAATATTGACCAGTACCAGGATCAGCAGGAAGAACTCCGTGAAGGATGCCGCGGCTGGAAGCAGCAGCAGAAGGCTGAGCCCTGCGGACAGCAGAAAGATGAGATAACACATCCGTTTGTAGCCGCTGATGATGTCCTGAACTTCCAATGATTGGGCATGGGTTGCGGACAGGGTTACGCCCAAAATCTGCTGATTTTGCTGGTTCTTATAAAAGAGCGTAAACGCAGCCATCGTCCCGAAAATCAACCAGGATAGGATGAGCAGTGTTAAAAGCATAAACATTCCTCCTTATTCGTAAACCAAGTCAATCAGACCGGATAGATGCGTTGTGATCTCCTGCTTGGACGCACCTTTCATCCGGGCCTCCGAAAGCAGAAGTTCCAGCCGGCGGTCAAAATCCTGATTAAAAACCATGCCGGTCTTGCCGCAATCTCTGATCTGGGCGCCGTGCCGCCGGTCAATGATGATGATGCCTTCGTCTTTTAAGAGGGCATAGGCTTTGTTGACCGTCATAGGATTCACCCCAATATCCTGGGCCAGCTGGCGGACGGTCGGCAGTGCATCCCCGGGCTTTAAATTCCCTTTGGCTGCAGCAAACACGATCTGATTGCGGATCTGCTGGTAAATCGGGATATCGCTGGTCATGTCGATCCTTAATAGCATGGGCGTTCCCTTCTTTGCGTTAATGTGTTCTTTGTATTGTTTGTATTATATAATATAATACAAACAATACAAAGATGTCAATAAAAAAATCACCTCCCCATTATCGCCTATTTATTAATAAACAATTAGGGGAGGTGTTTTGTTACACTTTTATGAAATTTTTGCCATTATCATCCATCTACTTGCCTAAGTTTTCAGCGATTTTCACAATTTCATCATAGCAATCTTTTACTTCACGAGTCCAATTAAATTTCCGTACCCTTCCCGCTCCATATCTTCTTTAGGCACGAACCGCAGCGAGGCGCTGTTGATACAATATCTCAGACCGCCGGATTCCCTGGGTCCATCAGCAAACACATGTCCCAGATGGGCATCGCCGGCACGGCTCCTGACCTCGGTCCGCAGCATGCTATGGGAAGTATCGGTCTTCTCCGAGACTACATTCGGATCGATAGGCCTGGTAAAGCTCGGCCAGCCGCAGCCTGATTCAAATTTATCCGAGGAGGCAAAAAGCGGCTCGCCTGTCGTAATATCCACGTAAATACCCGGCCGGAAAATGTCCCAGAACGCGTTATGAAACGGCGGCTCGGTGGCATTATTCTGCGTCACTTCGTACTGCGTTCCGGTCAGGGTTTGGCGAAGCCTGCCAGGATCCGACGCCTGATAATCGGCTGGGTTAATAATGGCCCCTGCCGCCTTCGTGAATTGATCCCTGCCAATGTGACAATAGCCGTCCGGGTTTTTATCCAGATATTTTTGGTGGTACGCTTCCGCCGGACAGAAGTTCTCGATTGCTTTTATCTCGATCGCGACAGGTTTGTCGTAGTTTTTTTGCAGTTTGGCCAGGGACCGTTCTATCACCGGCAGATCATTCATATCCGCATAATAAATCCCGGTACGGTATTGCGTCCCCTTGTCGCCGCCCTGCCGGTTAAGTGAGACCGGATCAATCGCCTGATAATATAATTCCAGCAAGAATTCCAGCGGCACAATCTCCGGATCATAGTCTACATACACCGTCTCGGCATGTCCGCTGCCGCGCTGACACACATCCTCATAGGTCGGGTTCGCGGTCTTGCCATTGGCATAGCCCACTTGCGTGGTACGGACCCCGCGAATAGACGCAATATATTTTTCCACACCCCAAAAACAGCCGCCTGCAAGATAAATCTCAGACATAACAGACCCTCCATGATATCAGATGATGATATCATTCTCCGCTGCTCAAAAGCTGCGAACCGAGCCACCATCCCCTACCATCCTCGATATTTTTATGATGCTAAGAATGATGATATTATATTCAAGTTAAAATACAATTTTATGGAATTAATATCTTTTGTCCCTCATAAATCAAATCTGGACTGGATAGTATATTTTTATTTGCTGCGTATATTTTCATGTAAAGTGAAGCATCACCATACTCTAATTGGGCTATTTTTGCCAGGGTATCTCCTGCTTTCACGGTATATATTCTTTGCTTTTCACCGGCAACGATATCCGGGAGCAGCCCCTCAGGCGGAAGGGTTAAAACCATTCCTGCGTATAAACGGTTATTATTCTTCTCAATAATATCACGATTTGCCTCATATATCTTACCGGAGTATTTGTAACTTCCGTAATGGTTTAAGGCGATCGTAGCTAACGTATCACCGGGCAGAACCTTATACGTGCTGTTAACCACTTCTACATCTGTTTTTGGTATCAGGTCAAGATAACTAAACGAGTTGCTTGAATTTAGCTCAGGCATTTGAATGTCCACGGGTAGGTTAATGTTTGTTATATCTGTATCATAGTTAAACGTAAGATTCAAAATGCCGGTAACATCCGATTGAATTTCTTCTCCGCCTACGGTATCATTCATCAATCTATTTAATGCTGACATATCGAGCTCTAGGTTGATACTTCCATTTTCATGGGTGATATAACCTTCGCTTGAAATCGTATACGTTAACTCGATACCTTTGTCCCCTAGAATAGAAACATCATTCAATTGATCCATGACTGAATTAAATTCAGTTAAAAACTCTTCATCAATAGAACCAAATTCCGATGAACTGCCTGAGAGCTCACTATACTGAGCAATTATCGTGAAGTATTCATTTAAAAAGTTCGACGCTTCTTTGTCCTTCGCAAAGTTATTAATCCCATAACGGATAAATTCCTTCAATTGTGCATCATTAAGTTTTATCGTATATTTTTGTGAGCCAAGGCCATCGTTTGCTGATTCACTAACGACGTCAATATTCGGGTTGAACCTTTGAACATAACTGTTTAGAAAATCAGTACTTTTTTTCTGTAGATCTGACTGCAATTTTATAAGGTTCGTTACATCCATATTTTTAAGATCCGTATTTTTCGCATCAAAAGGATTTATAACCATATATGGCTTTCCAGCATATCCAGGGGGTAAATAGGCTGCTGCAATTTGCGGGATTTTAAAGACTTCAATTAGCTTTGGAGTTTTCCCTGAGAAATCTTCATCTACCCAAAACGGCATGTCAATATTAAGACCGGATGCAATTACGTTACAATCTGCCTGTAATTTAGCGATTGTTTTCTCTTCGTTGCAATTCATTTTCAAAACGACATCGAGTTTCGCATTATTTAACATCTCAGCAACTGAATCGATTTGTTCTTGGTCTGCCTGATCAAACCCTGTGCCGGACATTTGAAGAGACATCGTCATATGCTGCTGCATTGAAGTCACATCTTGCATTTTCATATAGGCATTAAAGATTGCCAGCTGATTTTGGGTACAACCAGCTAATACCACAACGGATACAAATAAGACCGTAAGAATTAAGGCTGTTTTTTTTCTAATCTTCATATAGTTACTCCCCTCTCCACTATGTTGTAACTATATGATTCTTCAGCTTAACGCCAAATACCTCCCAAATTATTCCTATATTTCAATATTTTTGTACGCATAGCTTATCAGCCTGCAGATCATATTGAAAACCGTATCAATCAAAACTTGTTGTCAGAACTTGTTGTATGATACGACATCTTCTATTGGCTTGAATTCCGAATGTCCGGGGGAAGGCTTTGCAGCCGGGGCAGGATAACCCATCACCAGCAAGGCGACCGGCTCAATGTTGTCCGGAATCGCAAACTCCTCCCTAACAGCCTCAGGTATAAAGTACATGACCCACGTCGTGCCCACGCCCAGCGTCGTAGCCTCCAGCATCATGTGTGTTGTTACAATGCTCGCGTCGATAACCCCGCTGGTCTTGCCGTCGTATTCCCGTTGCCAGCATTCGTTCTTATCGTAGCAGATAAGCATTGCGGCAGGTGCGCCAAAGTGGCATTTCGTGCATTTTCTGAGCTTTGCCAATCCTTCTTCGCTGTTGATGACCAGAATCTTCTGCGGTTGGCGGTTGCAAGCAGTCGGCGCGAGGTGTCCCGCTTTCAATATTTTATTCAGCGTATCCTGTTCGATCGCTTTGTCGGTAAAGTTGCGCACTGAATAGCGTTCCTCTGCCAGTTTCAAAAAGTCTATATTCGTGTTCATTAATGTCCCCTCCATCCAATCAATGATCGTGTTATATAAAATTCCCACTTATCAACGATCTCCCGGGTTAACGGGCAGGCGAGCCGATGCCGATAACAGTAGCGTCGTTAGTGACTCCGGCGGGAAACCTGGCTTGGTTCGGATCGTTCTTTTCCGCCAGGACAATCGGACAATTGTTCTGGGCAGCCAACGGTGCAACCATCAGAGCCGCGGCCAAAGAGTAACCGTCAGCAAAGTAAACCTTGCTGGTATTAAGTCCCATCTTCTCGTTAAAATCCTGGTTGGTCACGTAGCGATCCACGCCGGACATGCGGCGGAATCCGTTTGTATCCTGGACTCTGGACGTGCCGCCCAAGATAACCAAATTATTGGCGTCTAGTCCAGCCTTTAGTAAACTCCAAGCTTCGGGATGATAGACACCGGCTCCGTCCGTTATGCGGATTAGCCATCCGTTGGCTGCCGCGTAGGGCCCGGCACTCACGGCGTCGGCCAGAGCATCAAAACCTACGAGGAATACCCCACGTGGATCAGCAATTTCGTCTCCTACCAGGTTCGCCGTCTCCGCGCGCCCTTCCCCCTGCAGCACTTTTGCCTCGAGATCGGGGATGGCTGCTTTCAATTTTCCAGACACGACATCCGCTTGGAAGCCGATGCAGTAAGCTCTTTTTGCTCCCAGCCGTTTTATCTCACCAATCACTTCGGCCGTCGGGACGCCACCTTCCACCATAAGGATCGGCGCCTGCTCCTGGCCGGCCAAGGGTGCTGCTGCCAGGGCGTCGATCAAATGGTTGTTTTCTCCGGGGACGACGACCACTGAATCAGCCTTTATCCATCCTTCTTGGGACACTTTTACCGAGGTAGCCGGTGTACTGCCCCCGTTAATGGTTCTGTCCGCAGTGATTCCACTCGCCGGCATGGCCGGCTCGGAAACTTTCAGCCGTACGACGGCGATGATATTGGAAAGCTCCCGTCCGGCGGGCGTTATGGTCCTGCCGCCCAGCCACAGGGCGCTGGAGGCGCCGCCGTCTAAATTCATGGCGTCTGTTAGGTTATACGCCTGGGCAACCTGAGCCAAATTTTTGATCGTAAGACCCGGCGTGGTACCGAAAACCAATTGTTTGTCGGTCGTCAGCCCGATGAACGAACGATTGCCGGCAGCCGTGGTGAGTTTCGGGTCGTTCCAGCCCTCACCGACCGGATCGGCAGTCACCTGTCCATCCAAGATGAGGCTCGGGCCGCAACCGGTGATGTTGGTCAAATTGATCCAATCAGCCGTATCATCCGTATTTGTGCGGCTATTCCATACTTGCCGCACAAAATCAATCGTCGATCCAACATGGAATAGCTGGCGGTAGGCGCTGCTAGTCGGCATCAACAATAAAAATCCATCAGCCGGAATGGCCGTATTGCCCTGGCTGATAGCTGTAACCGTACCTTTCTGCAGAACTTTCGCACCGCCCGCTGTATAAACGCTACCCGTCACGTCTTTGACATTGCGTACCACCACACAGACCATATCGGTATTCCCGGTTTCCGTACCGTAATCCGGGGTGATGATCGCCTCGCGATAACCTGTGTAGCCGGCTGGCCTGATGACATTCCAGTTGCGTAAGTAAAAGAGTTGTTTATAAAGGTAATTGCCTCCGGTAACGTCGACATAGACGTACTGCCTGAAGGCCACCCTATCAAGCTGCGCTTCGCCGGCGCTGCCGAAACCTATCATGCTGCTGGTTTCATAGTGCATCGTCGCCCCGTTATGTACCAAGGTCCCGTTTATGGGCTTCTTGCCTTCATTGTAGGCCTCAAAGAACGCGCCGTTGACTGCCGCCAATACTTCATACTTGTTTTTGTCTATGCTGCCGATGATCTGCTCGAAGGGCTTAACATCGCCGACTTTGCCTGCCGGCACGGAAAGCACACGGATATTGGGATCATTCAGATCGGCGCGCACCGCCTTAATTGTGGTGGATTGACCGGCAATACTGACGGACTTGTCGGCGCTCGTCACCGAGCTTGAGTCGGCCCAAACCGTCGGTGCCTGCCAACCCACCAGCACCAGGGTAAAAATCGAAATCGCAACCCATAATCTCTTTACCAATCCCTGTTCTCCTTTCAGATCTTCTCAGGATTCTTTGCGCTGATTCCCATTATTTGAATTCTACCCCATAAAAAAACGGCATGTCAACAGCCTATGTGCTTGTCATGCGCGTTTGAACGGACAAATCAAAAATAATATTCTAACGGTCTAGAATTTGATCCTCGGTATGTCCGCTTCCTTGAGATTGTCTCCCCAGGTCCAGAAATGGGCTTCCCCGTTGACTACCCGGAAAAGAATAAAGTTCGGATTATTCGAGGTATCAAAACCAAGGGCCTTGAGAAAAGGCCTTTCTTCCAGGGCCTTTTCCCTTAAAGCGGAATCCTCAACAAACTCCACATCGCCCATTACCCGTAAATGCTTGATGGGCTGCGAGGTGACAAAACAAAGTTCCACCTTGGAATTGGTGCGCAGTTGTTTATACAAATTCTTAGAAGCGGCAGTCGTAAAATAGATTCCGTCATCTTTCACCCACAAAGGAATCATTCCCCTGCCCCGGGGCTGGTCCCCCTCGACCGTACACAGGGTACAGGTCGCCTGACTCTCCATAATAAATTGCATACAATCCTTAAAATCCATTTCAGTACCTCCTTTAGATTTTCATTTTTTTAAAGAAAACGTATATTTATCGTATTTTTAGTAAATAAGAAGGGCTGTCCCTCCTAGATTATCCTATGAAAATTATCCTGATTGCTGAAATTTGACTTCTTCTATATCCCCGTCAATATCTAATCGTAAACTGGGGTTCTTTCTCTTATGATTTTGATAACTTTCATTAAATTTAAAGCCATTTTTAATATAAAAATCACAAACATCTTGATCGTTTTCCACATCAGCATCGACTGTAATAAAGCGGCAGGCTACCCCATGAGTTCGTATTTCTATACAAATACCGCGGGCTAATTCAACCATTAGAGACCCAATATTCGTATAGATTTCCTTATATTTCTTATCAACCGCAAGATGACCTATTTTGACAGCCAACAAAAATCATTCAACCGATATCCTTCTGTTAATTCAATCAGTTGAATGATATTTTGATGGTCATATATACTTTTCCTACTCATTAAATGCTCCTTTTAATTCTTCCGTAGTTTTAAAAGAAGACCATGTGCCTTTTTATTACGTTCTATCGCTTGAGGGGAAGGTTTTTTTCTTACCTCAGCCATTATTTCTTCAGCAAATTTTCCTTTAATCTCGGGAGTTGCGTTAACTCTTACCGCACTCATTGTTTCCCCTCCTTTTTTAAAGACTATCACTTTACCTTTTTTTATATCCATATTATACCACCCCATTTGTGTGTGTACAATATGTATAATTCCCTTTAGTACCAGTTTAGAACCAAAATATTGGGATTTCTCGATTATATATAGGTTTTTCCCTAGATGATATTGCGGCTCCAATCTTATATGCTCTTTTTATTCTTTGTCATTCAAGATTTCACTCTCCGGAAAAGAATATAAATAAATAGTTGAGTTTACCTTCATTAATCCTTCGCAAATACCTTTTTAATGGACAGATACTGATAACAGGTTATCCTCTTTTTCGTTTTTTTCCTTCTTTGCCTATATTATACTCAAAGATTAGCGGGAAACAAAACAAAAAGCCGGAACGAAACGAATCGCTCCAGCTTGAATTCCCGCCTTGTGAAACCTATTTTTTCAATTCTCTGACTGGCCTGGCCTCGATATACCCTCTGTAGCCCATGGGCGCCAGCTGGAATCGCGGGCCGTCCTCGTCCGCCCACTGAAAACCATAGATTTCCGGATTGTAACTTTTCATGACTTCCCATAATTCTTCGATCGCCTCGCCAAATTTTGGATCATCAAAAGGCTGACCCTGAAAAACCATCATCTTGCACGGCGACAGGTTCATGCTCTCGTAACCATCCGGAATTTCCCCTGTATAATCCGCCGGAACCTCAACCCCTTGGGCATAAAGCGACGTATCCGGCCGGCGCAAATTGTCCGGCAGCCACATCCCAATGGGTTCATAGATGGCTTCTTTAATTGCAGAAAGCTGTTCCCAGACAGCACACCCTACTTCTTCGCAGTATTCAAAATAATGGGTCGCTTTTAAGCCGCTTTTGAAGATCAGTTTCCGGGCGGAACGTTCCACCACTTGTACAAAGACCGTGTTTGACTGAGAATGATCAGACATATTGCTCTCTCCTTTTTGTTTCGTCAGGTAATAATCACGGACATAGCCGGGTATGAAAAGTTTAAGAGATGCCGTTTCTTTGTTTTGGCTGTACGTTTTGGGCGTAATTCCGAATTCTTTAGAAAAGGCCCGGGTGAATCCTTCATGGGAATCAAAGACGAAGTCGAAAGCAACATCAATGATTTTCCGATCCCTGTCCTTCAGTGTAACAGCTGCCTGGGATAACCTCAAAGCCCGGATGTATTCAAACGGTGCTTTTCCGATCAGCTCCTTAAACATTCTAGCTGAATGCCAGGGCGAATACCCCGCCGCCCGGGCCAGAGAATGCAGGGTAATGGGTTCGGTCAAGTGTTCATCGATATACTCCTGCATCCGCTGTACTGCCTTAATTTTTTCCCAGTTTTCCATGTTCTCACCTGCCAGTTCAAAGGATAACAAATATGCTTATTTTTTTCTTGACTTCTTTTGCGATTGTGAAGCACCGCCCAATTTTCTTTTCCTCTTTACAATAAATTGCAATGAAACTCTAAGGTATGGACTTTTTCCCAACCCTAAAACAATTCGAACTGACAATTGCGGCACGATTTAATATCACGGGTCTTTACCACATCATTTTCGCCGACACCGCCAAACAGCAATGGGGATTCCGGATGATGCGCAGCATCATTTTTCTGAACAGCGTTCGGGCTGAAATTCGCATAGCAGTACAGACATCCGTTTTTACAGGTATTATAAGCCCCGATGTCAACGCTTGTAACACAACCGCATTCCAGCCGCTGGTTTTTGTCTTTCTCAACGTTTAGATAATATCCGCCTAAACGTTCAAAGCGCTCTTTATCAATACAATGCGCCTGACGGATGCCAAATTTTCCGCAGTCAATATCCTCCGCACAGGTATCCATATCCATTCCGAACTGTTTTGGTCTCTGCAAACCGCTGCATTAATTCCACTTTCTGATCGGTTGTCGGTTTGATGATATTGCATGTCCGAAGGTTCCGCTCTGTATTTTGGTAAAAGTCTAAAAAACTGACCGTGCATTTTTCCGTGTAACCGGCGAGCTTTACTGCAAGCGACTTAAAAAACTTAAGATGATACGCCGTTGTATAATCCGTATTGAACAGAATCGGATCGTACCGCCAAATCACCTTGTCCTTGCCAATTCTTTGAGACAGTTTTTGAAATGTCGGAATAACAATATCATTTTTTGATGGTACGTTCGGTTCAATATCTTTTCCGTAGGCATTAAGGGTAAACTGAAAATAATAGGTGTAGGCTCTCAGCTCGTCCAACCGTTCAAGCATCGGTGCCGGATTTTTCGTCCAGAAAACAATACCGTCAACGACATCCGGCGAAAGGTCAATTTTACTGATTAGGTGAATATTCATCGGGTTACGGACAAGAACAGACTTTTCCTTTAGGCGACGGTAAAACCATTTTGCATAATATGCCGGGATATCTGTTCGCCTGCTTACACTTATGATCATTGTCGGTTTTCCTTTTTCAGATTACGCAAAACCCTCAGACTTTTGAGCGCAGGATGACATAACAAGAAGCATCATCAGAATTAATCCCAGACAAAGCAATTTATTAATCTGTTTTTTCAACGTGCGCATCCCCCAACTCATTCTAATTCCATTAATCCATTACATTAATGTTTAATATTTCTATATCTATCTTTCTATTCCTTTTTATTCCTTTTTATTTAACGTTTTTTAGAAACCGCTTACTTTCACATTGGATTGTTTTTGGCAGTAATGAGTTTATAAAAAAGAATGGCGTCCAAATGGCCGCCATTCTTTATTTACTGCTTATTTATTCTTTCAGAAGATCTTCAAATGCACTGATGAATCCACCCAGGATCGCATCTGCAAATTCGTCATCCATGGTAATTGTCCAACTATTATTATTCTTCACAAGATTCACTTCGATTGTGACTGTTGTTGTCTGGTCCTCATTGGCAATGGCGTCAAACAGTAGCTCCTGTATCGCCTGTTCAGCTTCTTCATCACTTAATTGTTCCTCTTCAGGCAATAATCCCTGTTCAATCGCCAATTTCATGACCGCATCGAGGTAAGCATCCAAGACGGCCGCGAAATCGGTATTGGTGATTTCCGCTGTCACGGTTGCCGTATCACCGTTTATGGCTGAAGACACAATGTTGTAATCGAGTTTGGTGAAGAAAGAGGCAATATTTTCATCGGTGATCGTGGTGCTGGTCGATTCATCAGAATTCATGAGTCCATCGTAGCTGAAATACCGGTCAACGGTATCCTGATCCAGTGCTTTGATCGCGTTCATCGCGTTGGCAAATGCTTCGGCGGGTTGCTCCAAAACGATACAAGAATAGATCTGATTCAGGACCAATGGCTTCACAACACTGGTACCGCCGACAGAATAAATTTTATTGATTTGTCCTACCTTACCTGCTAAAAAAGTTTCTACGGAAGGATCAATGCCGTTACCGACGAGCAGAATGGCTTTTCCTTGTTTTGCAGCTAACGCGGAACCAGCTAAGGCATCGGGGAAATTTAGCCCTGTGGCAACAAAGAGGGTATCCGTCGCTTGACCAAGGCCATTAATAATGTTGACTGCTGTTTCATAACGATTATTTCCGCCATAACGGGTTGGATCCGGAAGTTTGGATTCGACTTGCGCACTGATGACGCCAGTCCCGCCAGTAATAATCGTATCGGTTACTTGCAGTGTAGTTAAAGCTTCGCTTGTCGCTGCTGGTAGAGAATTTGTTTCGGATAACAGAATCGGTACACCGTTTTGCGCTGCCCAGGATGAGATCGCCAAGGCATCCGGGAAATTCTGTGCATAGGCGATGACAGCCTTTTTCGTCAACAGTTTATGATTGTCTTGCAGATATTTGGCAATATTCGCTGAAGTCTCATAACGATTGCCGCCTGTGATACGCTCGACCGTATAGTCCGCAGACAGATCCTCTTCAATCGCTGCGGATACCGCACCGGTACCGCCAAGGATATAGATCGTTTGCGCTTGGAGTCGTTCGATCTCCAACGCAGTGTCAGGAGAGAGTGATTGACTGTTCGTTAAAAGTATCGGGGCATCATAGGCTGCCGCCAGGACAGCACCGGCTAACGCATCTGGAAAATTGTTATCACGGACAAGGATAACGGCATTTGAACCTGCAGTCCATCCCTCCTTGGAGATTTCAATCGCAGTTAGCGTCCTGCTATCCCCTGCAAGTCTTTTATTTTCTACTGCCTGGGCAGCATATGCTTGTAAAGGCATCGCAGGAATTGTGATTGTGAACACCAGTGCCATTGAAAGCAGGAACTTCAGCCAATTTTTTCGAAAGCTCATTCTTTCTTCCTCCTAAAAATAGTAAGTAAGATATCTGGTGGATAATGGATAAGATATAAAAAAATAACACCAAGGAAAATTATATATTAAAACATGTTTTATTTCCTTCTGAAATTACAGGAAAAGATATTAGCAATGTTTGGCAATGAACAAATGAGCATTCGAATAATTTTAATTATTTCAATAAAATATCAAGCATTTTTTTCGTGTTATTTAAGAAAGAACGCGTGATTTGATAATGCTCCGTCTCTTCATAGCGTACCTGCTCGAATCCGTCACGAATCTGATAGATCAAGGCATCCGGGTAGGCCAAGATGATCGGGGAATGCGTTGCAATGATAAACTGAGATCCTTCGTTGATCAGTTCATGAATCCTTGTCAGCATCGACATTTGCCGTGAAGGGGATAACGCCGCTTCCGGTTCATCTAGAATATAGATACTCTCCCGACAAAACCTATTCTGAAAAACCGCGAAAAATGACTCGCCATGCGACTGTTCATGCAACGACCTTCCGCCATAGGCCCCCTCCAACATTAAATCTTCAACATTGGACGCAAAATTATAAAAGCTCTCTGCTCTAAAGAAGAAACCATCTCTAGGTCTTTTGGCTCCTTTAATAATTTTGATATATTGATTTAAGTCTGAATGCGTCGCTCTGGAAGTGAAATTGAAATTCTTTGTCCCGCCTTCCGCATTAAAACCAAATGCAACCGCGATCGATTCTAAAATTGTTGATTTTCCCGAACCATTTTCACCGACTATGTACGTTACTTTGGGGTGAAAAGACAACCTGTCTAAGTTCTTGATGGCAGGTAAATGAAAGGGGTATTCCGTAAAGGAGGGGACACGCTCCCTGTCTAATTCAATATAGCGTATGTACTGGTTAAGGCTGTTGAATTCCATTATTCTACCTCCTTAACGATTTGATCTAGCGGCTCATTGACTTCCTCCGGTTTCCGGTTAATTTAAGATACCCTCAATCAAAATCGTCTGTTGAAACAAAATAATGACCCCGAACCAGAATTGGCGATTACATGTACGGGATCACCAATCTTGCACAATATTAGTTTGAGTTCCTTGATAACGATGAGTAATTCATAATCCAATAAATAAACATACCTACAATTCTGAAGTCTTCTCGGTAAATTTGGTTCAGTTCTAATATATTTGTTAAAATATTAGCCATCAGCTACAGCCGAACGTGCTCAAGAAAAACAATCTTATTTGTCTTTTCATCGAAATAGAATTGAAAACGCTCCGTGCTGTTCTTCATAAATTTAGCCGTATCCCCATCGGTAATCATTTCCCGGATTGCTTGCCAGACCTTTAGCTTACCGTTCCTAATTGCTTTTTTCTCCAGCACATATTGCATGGGTTTGGATAAGGTTTGGCGATGGCTACACTACCATCGGGTTCTGCCTATTCCTGAAACGACCAGCGGCTGACTTCCCCGGTTTGCAGATTGATCCGGGCAAAAGTAGGGGGCTGGGCATTCTCGTCTTCCTCAATATAATAGCCATAGCCGTCCAAATAAAAAAGATATCCGTCGACGAGATACTCGGCTTCATAATCATCACAAGGCCATTTTACCCGGTATGTCCCCCTTTGACCAGTGGGCCCGCCATCCATCGTGTAAAAATAGAGCCAATCACCATACACATAGCTCATACCATCGAGTCCAAACCGGTCCATTTCCAGGAAAGCAAGTTTCACAGCTTTTCCTGCTTTTTGATCGACCCGGAAGACCGACCA
Source organism: Dehalobacter restrictus DSM 9455 (assembly GCF_000512895.1). NCBI lineage: Bacteria > Bacillati > Bacillota > Clostridia > Eubacteriales > Desulfitobacteriaceae > Dehalobacter > Dehalobacter restrictus. The sequence continues at coordinate 669,558 of NZ_CP007033.1, read as the reverse complement.
GCCTGTGGAAGAAGGAATACCATTCGGACCCCGCTCTTCAGTCACAATGTAGAATTGACCGTTATAACGGGAGCCTCCTCCAAACTGTCCAAGGATAATATTTTCGCCGGTCCGGTTATTCAGCAAATGCTGCGTTTCACCGTCTTCGTAATCCGTATAAATCAGGTAGTCATTGTCGGCAGCAGTGATATAGGTGCGCCCTTGGGCCAGACATTCACTGCGGCTCCCGTCCAAGACCGCCCGGTAAAGGTCCCTGTTACTCAAGTGGGTGTAATAAATCCATTCGTCCTGAATGGAAAAGTAATTGCCGACGTTCTTGATCAAAATCTGGATGTTGGTGCCGTCTTTATTCATCGTACACAAATTTCCGCGCGGGGTCTGGTTAATATCGTCAAAGCCGATCTGATCGGTAAAATAGATCTTATCTTCTGTCAGCCACAGTTGCAGCGAAGAGTTCGTACAGATCTTTTCTGTGTTTCCCTTAAGGTCAACCCGGTAAATACCCCGTCCCAGATAATAGTAGGGCATATAGTAGACGTAGGTGCCGTCAAAGTAGAGCTTATGCACGGAGTGGGTCTTCACCAGTCGCCGTACTGTATTCTTTGCGGTATCCACCATATAGATCCCATCCTGCAGTTCGGCATAATAAATCAGGATGTTGCCGTTCTTGGCGAAAAACTTCCCGCTGTGCATGCTGTCGCTTTTTTCATCCGAGATAGCTGCACTATTCTCACTTGAAGCTCCGGTCTCCTGTAGCCCCGGCGCTATGTCTCCTTGGTTGCCGGTGTTTTCAGTTGCCGGAGATGGTTCAGCAGCACCGGCAGGACCTGTGGAAGACCCAGGCTGCGCAACGCAGCCTGACACCAGCAGAAGGATTAGCGCAAGGCAAACCCACCCATATTTCTTTTTTTTCATCCGGTGCACATTCATCTTATCTCCCCAAAACCTATTATTTTTTATATTTACTCACCTTCGTTGCTGGCTGCCGTACTCGTTACCAATAAATACCTGATTACTGCTTTCATAAACAGGCAGACTATAAGATAAACTCATTTTCATAGGAAGGATATGATCTTATGGCCTTACTTGGAAACCCATTTGTAGCGAATGTCCCTAAGCAGATGTCCAATGAGGAGTTGGCTCAGGCCCTTCGGGTTGATATTGCAGGGGAGTACGAAGCAATTATCGGCTATGAATCTCATGCTATGGCAACAAATGATGAGAGAGTAAAAAAGGTTCTCCATCATATTGCTGATGAAGAAAGACAACACGTCGGAGAATTAGAACAGTTGCTAGCCATGATTAGTCCAAAGGACTTGACGTCTATAGAAAAGGGAAGACAAGCCGTACAACAACAGCAATCTCAAAATTTTCAGGCCCCTATGCAATAAGGACTTTATTTTAGTAAAATTCTCCAAATAAATTTGTTCTCCTTTATTTTTCCCATGCTATCAGCGCTTGTCATAAAAAAACAGCCTTGTCCCAAGGCTGTCACTTCTTCATATTTCCTCACGTTTTAACTGCTCAATTTTCCACTGGCATTTCCATACGATCTTTAACATCGCTATAGCAATAATCCCAAGTAACACTGTAAAAGCCCCAAAGAGAACCTCGCCGCTTTCAAAGGCTGCCATCAACTCCACCAAGAAGCAGATGATCTCTATGGCCAAAAAGACGGTGAAAAAACGCTTGATCTTACTGTATTGCATGATTTTGGATTGGACATCCGTATACATCTCGAATGGCCCGTCCGCAGCCTTTTTCCGTAAAAAGACCCATCTGAACCACTGACCGACGACTTCTACGCCGGTATCCTCCATGAAAGATGCATAATCAGCCTTGTCCCCGTCCCATTTATCCAGTAAATCGATCTGATAATTGTACTCACCAGGGTCGCAGGGTTCAAACGTATAAAATCCAAGGAAGAATTTTTTAAAGGCCCATCCTTCCAAAGACATTTTTTGAAGCCAATCCTGTTCGGCATCTTTGTCATAATACCATTTGAATTTTATCATCTTTTAGATCCGCCCCTCATCCATCTTTTTTGCATTCTTGACAAGTTCATTCAGCCTTTGGACTTCGTTATGAAAGACTTCCGCACCCCGGCTCGTCAGAAGATATTCTTTTTTCTTTCTGGATTCCTTATCCTCACTGTATAAACAGATCCACCCCTTTGAAAGCATGGAATTAATCGCCCCGTATAAGGTCCCCGGTCCTAATGTGACTCTTCCGCCGGTCATTTCACCGATATCCTGAATAATCCCATAGCCATGATTCGGTGTGCGTACCGCCAATAAGATATAAAACAAGGCTTCTGTCAAAGGTGTATTATTGTCCAAACCAATCATCCTCCGATATATCTTCTAACGATATATAATATATCATCAGCCGATATATCTGTCAATATCTTTTGCCCCCTGATAAAAAAAATCCCGTGGACACTTTTCCACGGAAACACGCAGCATTTTGTTAAGCCGCCTGCTTAAAACTGTATTGCAAAGCGAACAGGCCTATAACCTCGCTTCTTCTAATTATTGATGATCGTTCCGCCGTTGATATGCAGGATTTGCCCCGACATATAGGCGGAATCGGCACTGGCCAGAAAAAGATAGGCAGGAGCAAGCTCCACTGGCTGGCCGGCACGCTGCATCGGGTTCGTACTGCCGAATGTACGGACTTCCTCTGCGCTGAAAGAAGCGGGAATAAGCGGAGTCCAGATCGGGCCGGGGGCTACGCCGTTGACCCTGATGCCCTGTTTGGCTAAGGATTCGGACAAAGACCGCGTAAAAGATACGACTGCGCCTTTTGAAGAAGCGTAATCAATTAAACGGACTTCACCTTGATAGGCGGTAATCGAAGCTGTATTGATAACCGCAGCGCCTTTTTGGAGATGAGGCAATGCGGCGCGGGTCAGGTAAAACATAGCAAAGATGTTTGTCCTGAATGTTCTTTCCAACTGTTCGGAAGTGATATCCAGAATAGAGTTCTGGGGATGCTGCTCCCCGGCATTATTGACCAAGATATCCAGATGACCAAAGGTTTGGATCGTTTCCCGGACGGCTTGATTGCAGAACATCTCGTCGGCGACATCCCCTGCGATCAGGAGGCAGCGACGGCCAAGCTGTTCTATTCTTTCTTTGGCATAAAGAATAGCAACGGCCCTGCCGATCCCACTGTCCCCTCCGCTGATCAGGGCAACTTTTCCCCGGAGTTTGCCTCCCGGCTGATAGTTGGGATCCTCAAAGGCAGGACTCGGGTTCATTAATGTTTCCAGTCCGGGCTGAAAATTCTGGTGCTGAGCAGGGAAAGTCGGCTGCGGAATGATTGCTTCTGTCATAAAGGTTTCTCCTTTTGTTTTCCCTTCATTTTCTCCCAAAAAAGCAGTATTCATTCCGCGAACCGTGCTGCGATCACACCATTCATTAATTTTGCGGGACGCTGCAGTGAAGCAATTGATTTTTATCTTTCATCTTTTCTTTTTATATCCCTGATTAACCAGTTAAGGCGAGAAAAAGCCGCGATGAAGGATAGCATACCCACTTCATCTACGGCTTATAGTTAGTTTTTGCCCTTGTTACCAACGGACAGCATTGAGGATGAAGAAAGCTATCCGATAAACCTGTCCAGCAATATGTCCTCAACATTTCTTCTTCCGTCGATTACTGCAAGTATCCATACTTTATTTTCTTCAATCTTATAAATCAGCCGCCATGGAGGGATTATTAATTCCCGATAAATCAAAATTCCGAAATAATTCAATTCCGGAACAATCCTTCCCTGGAGGGGTAATAGGTATAAATTTTCGGATTTTTCTTTGATGTCTGTATAGACCTTTCCCGCATTGATTGTACTGTCGATCGCAATATACTCTATTATTTTTTTTAAATCCTGCTGAGCGGTTTTGGTCCAAAAAACCTGATATTTTTTAATATTCATCGTTGCTCGTCCTGCTCAAGAAGATGATGATCCATACTCAAAAAAAAGTCATCCTGAGATAAAACATTTCCGTTAACGATGTCACTTTCCCCTTGCGTCAACAATTTTAGCAGCCCAAGCGTATTTTTCATTTTTTCGTAAGACTCCGTATCCAATAAAACAGCTTTGGCTTCTCCATTTTGGGTTACATAAACCGGCCTGCGGGACTCGTTCACTTGATCCAGTACCTCAGCTGCATTGGCTTTAATATAAGAAATCGGCCGAATATCATCCTTAATGTTCATAGAAACGAATCACCCCCTGTACAAATATAGTACTAAATTTAGTCCGGTTAGTCAAGAAATCTTAATCATTAGCCGTACAAACAGCTTTATTTCCTTTTCTAATAAGTCAAAACGGGCATAATTTTCTGATGTTGTTTATTTCCCTAACTCAAAAAGAACACCGCCAATATTGGTATACAGCCGTTTGTCGTTTGTAAGAATAAAACCCGAGCCAATTCCGTTTTCCGTATCATTCTGATAATTGGCGATCTCGATTTCCGTTACCGTATCGTCCGTGACTCCCAGACTGCTGAACTGCATCCGCCAATTGTTGTAAAGGTCGGTATTTGTCCAGATGTTTTCCTGATAAACAGGATTTTTGATCGTTCCTTTACTTGTGACGACTTGCTTATCGTTCACTGCGATCTCCTGGCCGAGATAGCCGTCGATTTGCTCCTGGCTTAAGCAGGTGACATTGGGGGTTGGAATTTCTTTCTTAATAATCCAGATTCCAAAATATGCACGAGTCGCCGGCGCCGATGCCGAGGCATTCGAAACTTCAGGAGCTGAAGCGGTGTCCGGCTTAGCTGAATAAATCAACTTTTCCATGGCTTGGCCCCTATAATAATATTTATCATACTCAAGATTTCCATTTGCAAGCCATTCCCTCGGCACAAAATCGTACTCGCTCGTTGCTTTGACGATCACCTTTTTCTCCTTGGTCTGGATATTGTAAAGGACCAGGTCTTGGACCCCGTTTAATTCCGTGGGCGTAACAGGTTGGATACTGCTGTTAACCATCCCGACGGCCACCCATTTGGAGTCCGGCGACCAGCACGGCCCGCCGGTGTAACCAAAATCCCCGATCGATTTGTCTTCCCGGGCGCTAACGATGATTCCTTCGCGCTGTACAGAAGTCCCGATATCGACAAACAGATAGCTGCTGTTCGGCGACCATAATAGTTTGCAGATCCTGTCGTTTACTCTCGGAATAAGCTTCGGCTCACTGCTGCCAACCTGCCAAAGGTAGAGCTGTCCCTCCCAAAGTTCCGAATTACCCTGGATATAAGCGACAAACCCGTTGTCGGGAGAAACAGTAGCTCCATAAATATTTGCCTTGTTGAGTTTTGTTTTGATATCGCTTAAAGTGTTTCCGGTGGAGTCCACCTGGTCTTGGACCGTTTCTTCAGTGCCCGTGCCGCCTGAACTGCAAGCCACCAATCCGCTAAGCAGGATGATGCTTACAAGCACCAGGGAGAATGTGATGACTCTCCGGCTTTTTACTTTCCTGCTCAAAATCTTTTGAAACCTCCCTTTCTTTTTCTTCCTTAGTTCTTAATTATACCAAATTTTCCTTGTTTTGATATCTAGCAAAACACCATTTTCCTGCCTCCGCCAGCGGGTCCGCAAACAGCCAAAAGGCAAGTAATTTTATTCAAACACTGCTGCCGTTTTTAGTGGTTGCCGGATTGGGGATAAGCAAGGGCGCTTTTTTGGTTTCGGCGTTTACCCTTACATCATCTGTTTTGCAGCCGGTTTTCGGTTACCTGGTCGATCAAAAAAACCAGCGCTGGCTGGGCTGTTAGGGCTTAGTTTGAAATCCCCAAAAAGCCCTGCCTAATCCATAAAAACTCAATGGTCATCATTCCTCTTTAACCTCTTTGTAAAACCGATTACCGGTTTCCGGTTCATAATAAACTTTAAATTTCTTACCGTTCACTGGGTCGATAAAAACCTCATCCGTAGCCATATACCCTTTGGGTATATCGTTTCCATGATTCTTTCGATAGCGTTTATCCCAAATAAACCATGAACAGAAGGCAATGATAAGAAATATCCCCACTTCCAATAATATATAGATTTCAGCCGTTATTCTCATCTTAAGCTTCTTTCTCCACCACAACCGCGGTTCCAAAGGCTACAATCTCACTCATGGTCTGTCCAATTTCGCTGGAATCAAACCTCATCATCACCACAGCGTTTGCTCCCATCGCCTGGGCATTCTTGACCATACGGTCTATCGCCTGTTTACGGGTATCTTCAAGCAGGGCGGTATATTCATGGATTTCCCCGCCGATAAGACTGCGCAGCCCAGCTATGATATTCCCGCCCAATCCCCGGCTGCGAACAACGAGACCGAACACCTGTCCTTTAACATCCGTTACTTTGTAACCTTTGATATTTTCGGTCGTAACGATTAACATACTGTCACTCCCTTTTTATTTTTATTTTACAGATCTTGTAGCCAGCTTACAATTATTTTTGCAATTTTTGACTCAATCCATTCTATTAATAAACAGCTGTTCCAAGATATCTGCTAAAAATGCCAACCGGAACACCTGCCGTTAAAATGATATTTCCTCTGTTTTATGGTATTCTAGGATTATTGCACACCATTAATCCTCAAAGGAGTTCCTTTCATGGCCTTATTCAACGTCACAGAAAGGGAGATTCAAGCCCTTGCCTCCAACCGAAAATCTTACGAGCTCGGTGTCATTTATGCGCAGAGCCGGAAAGTAAGCAACTTTAATTTTGACCCTGAGCAAAGGGCCATCAAAGCGATTGTCGCCGGCAATTGGCACTACGATGTCCGTATCGTGTTAAATCAGAGCGGGACCGTGAGCTCCGCTCATTGCACTTGTCCGGCCTACGCCGAATATCCCGGGGCCTGTAAACATGTCGTCGCAGTTTTAAAAACTGCACGGCAAAAACTTTCTGCCATACAGTCTTCATTTTCGGATTCCATCAAGGCCGGCAGTGAGTTCATGACCTTCATCTCCGACCGCAAGCAGGAGAATCCGCTGGAAGAGCTGAACCTCGAGGTGGGACTTCAGCTCAGTACGGTTTTTCGCAAAATAAGTGCCCAGCTCCAGCTGAAAGTAGGCCTAAAGCGTCCTTATGTTGTTAAAAACTTAAAGGATTTTTTACTTGCCGTAAAAAATGAGCATTCTCTGGACTTTGGGGCAAAATTCACCTATGATCCGACCCGTCACAAATTCAAAGAAACTGACGCGCCTTTGATCGCCATGCTCCAGGATATGCTGGCCCAATATGAAGCTTTCCAGGAAATCAGGAATGTCTCCAATTTTGCCTATACAGCTTCTCCGTTCAGTCAAAAACCGTTTGTACTCAGCACTTACTATTTGAGCAAATTATTGGATGCGCTGGGATCAAAGCCTTTTTCCCTGCATGCCGGTTTTGCCAACGGCTATGAAACAACCGAATTTCTGACTGTAAATATCAGACGGAAGGATATCCCGCTAGACTTTTCCGTTGAGGCCGAAGAACAAAATATCCTTCTGTTGCTGCAAAATGAACTGCCTGTCCCGTTAACCGCAGATGGGAGATATTATCTTTACAACCGGCAGATTTATCAGGTCTCTCAGGAGCAAACGGAATTCCTGCCCAACCTGCTCAAAGCCCTGAACGGCAAGCAGCGTCCAGGCATTCTGTTTACTGCGGCGCAAAAAGACCGGTTTGCTTCAGAAGCCCTCCCGTTGATGCAAAAAATTGCGACAGTCCGCGTAGAGCCAACACTTGCAGATAGATTTATCCGTGAGGATTTGCAGCCGAAGATCTATTTTGACCGGGCCGGAGAAAACGGAGTTACAGCCCGCCTGGAATTTCATTACGGGGAGATCTCGATTAATCCGTTTTCTTCACGCGGGGGCTTCCGGACTGCGCCAGGTGATGATCAAATCCTGATCCGGGATCTTGAGCAGGAAAGAAAAATTCTGAATATCTTTGAACAGGCTGATTTTATCGTATCTGAAGGCAAAATCAGTCTGGAGGATGACGAGAAGATCTTTGATTTTACCGTCAAGGGATTTTCGGAGCTTCAAGATTTGGCGGAAACCTACTATTCCGATGATTTCCGATTGAAAATTCAAACTTCCGCCACCTTTTCCGGCCGGATTCGTCTGGATGAATCCCTGGATATGCTGGAAGTCTCTTTTACCTGCGGTGATATTGATCCGGGGGAATTAGCTGATATCTTTCAATCCCTGCAGATGAAGAAGAAATACTACCGCCTGCGTGACGGCTCATTTCTTGATTTGCAGCAGCATGACCTGGAAGCCATGAGCAAACTTCTCGATCACCTGGATCTGAAGGGGCAGGATTTAACCAACCAAACGCTTCACCTCCCGAAGTTCCGGGCCCTGTACATTGACAGCTTCCTCAGGCAGGCCGAACTTTCTGGAATCCAACGCAATAAAGCTTTCAAACAACTGGTCCAAAGCATCCTGGAACCCCAGGACGGGGAATATGATCCTCCGCTGCCGCTGCAGCAGGTGCTGCGTGATTACCAGAAAACAGGTTTTAAATGGCTGAAGACGCTTGCTTCCTATGGTCTGGGCGGTATCCTTGCCGATGACATGGGTCTCGGCAAAACCCTGCAGGTTTTAGCCTTCGTTCTATCGGAAAAGCTCACTGCCGCCCAAAATCCCTCCTCTTTATTACCGTTTTTAGTCATCGCGCCGACTTCCCTGGTCTACAACTGGCAAAGTGAAGCAGAGAAATTTACGCCTGACCTACATGTGCTCGTCATCGATGGGCAGCCTGCCGAGAGGCAGGAACAAATCAGCCGGATTACGCCAGCTGATCTTGTTGTCGTTTCTTATGCCGTACTGCGCCGTGATATTGAGCAATTTTCCAAGTTGGCATTCTCCTATTGTTTTTTGGATGAGGCCCAAAACATCAAGAATCCGCAAACCCTCAATGCCAAGTCTGTCCAGAAAATTCAAGCCAAAGGATATTTTGCTCTAACCGGAACACCCATTGAAAATTCCCTGTCGGAGCTCTGGTCCATCTTTCATTTCATTATGCCCGGCTATCTGCCTAGCCACCAGGAATTTCACAAGAAATACGCCCTGCCCGTGTCGAAAGGAGACACGGAATCTCTTCAGGAATTGAGCAGGCAGATCAAGCCGTTCATCCTGCGCAGACTGAAAGTTGATGTCCTAAAAGAACTGCCTCCCAAAATTGAAACGGAGATCAAAGCTGCTTTGACAGATGAGCAACGAAAAATCTACCTGGCCTACCTCCAGCAAACGAAACGTCAGCTTGCTGAGGAACTGGCTGTCTCAGGTTTTGCCAAAAGCCAGATTAAAATACTGGCAGCCTTAACCCGCTTGCGGCAAATCTGCTCCCACCCGGCAATGTTTATTGAAAATTATACGGGGGGAAGCGGCAAGATGCTGTTGTTTCAGGAGATTTTGACAGAATCGCTGAACGCCGGCCATCGGATTCTGGTCTTTTCCCAGTTTACTTCGATGCTGGATCTGATTCAGAATGACCTTAATCAACATAAGATCACGCACTTTTACCTGAGCGGTTCTACCAAGGCTCTGGAAAGAACTCAAATGGCCCAAGCCTTCAATGACGGTCAAGGCAAGGTCTTTCTTATTTCTTTAAGAGCAGGTGGGATGGGCCTTAACCTGACGGGCGCCGATACTGTCATTCATTTTGACCCCTGGTGGAATCCGGCCGTTGAAGACCAGGCTACGGACCGCGCGCACCGGATCGGGCAAAATAATTCGGTTCAGGTCATCAAGCTTTTGACCCAAGGGACCATCGAAGAAAAAGTCAACGCCTTGCAGGCCAAGAAGAAAAAGCTGATCGATTCCGTCATCCAGCCCGGAGAAACGATGTTGTCCAAGCTAACAGAACAGGAGCTCAATGCGCTGTTTGATTTTGACTAATAACTCTCTATTTTTTTGTTAAACAACCTGATTGGTAGGAGGATTATACGCACAATTTGACGCTAAGTCACCCTGACTCCTTTCAAAAAAATTTCTGTGTCAGAACTGGACAATGTTCATATGATGTACCAGGAAAAAGTCTGTCCTAATTTTTGGAGGGTGATTATGTGTTCAATAAATATGGTTTCCAAAAAATAACTCCCCGAAACGGTTTTGATACAAATCCCAACAACGCCATGCAAAACAATTATGCCTGGTCAATGGCTGAGATGGGAGAATATCTCTATGTAGGGACCGGAAGAAATATTCTCTATAACATTCTCCTGACTATTAAGAATGCAGGAATATTGGGGGATTTCGAAATCCCGAAGGAGCTAACCCCTGAGGTTGTCGATAACAGAGCAGAAATCTGGCGTTATAACAAAGCGCTTCCCCATGCCGGTTGGGAGAAAGTTTTTAAAGCTCCAGCTGATTTCAATATTATCCAAGGTTTTCGGTATATGATCCGTTATACCGACCTGAATGGTCAAACGGCGCTTTATGTTGGTGGGTATTGTCAGGGTAAGGTAAGGACATTTAGGTCCACAGATGGATTGTCCTGGCTTGAAATACCCAATGATAATCTTAACGGTACTTCCACAAGGGCAATGGTGATTCATACCAACGAAAAACTCTATATGTCAACTGTAGATGAGATCTCTCAAACTCTAACTGCTCTGATTTATGAATATATCCCTCCTACCGTTCACTTTCCAAATGGCAGATGGGAGCAGGTTACAGGGGATCCAAGCAACCCGGGATTTATCCAAGGTAAAAACCCAAGCGGGCAAGTAATGATGATGGCAAGCTTTAAAGGACACCTTTATGCCGCTACCTCTAATCTGGTGGAAGGATTTGAACTTTGGAGAACTGAAGGCACAGGACCCATCATTAATGAATGGAAATTGGTGATCGACAAGGGAGCCGGTGATGCGCTTAATATTATTCCCTTAACACTTGGAGCGTTTAAAGATTATTTATATGTTGGCGCCATTATGTTCCCTCTTCTTGCGCAACAGCCGATGAATCTCTCCGCATTTAAACCCTTTGACCTGGTGAGGATAGACGCGCAGGATCATTGGCAGCTGGTAATCGGGGGCAAGGCTAAAAAGCCTACCAACCCCACCACGGGCACACGGGGCAAAGCATTAAGCCATAAACCCTCGGGGTTAGGAAATCCCTTTAATTTATACTGCTGGCAGCTGGAAGAATACAATGGGGAATTCTTCCTGGGCACATTTGACTGGTCTGTACTCCTTAAACCGCTCGTTCCCGCTATCATTCCTGCAATTCTAAATTTACCCGGATTTCTAGAAGAACTTCTGCGAATCATTCTTAGCGTGCTGCTTACAGTAGGCGATGCAATCTATCCATTTAATGGATTTGATTTGTTTAAGTCCAAGGATGGCATTCATTGGGCTCCAATTACCTTAAACGGTTTGGGAAATCCGCATAACTACGGTGCAAGGATCTTGTTTAAAACAGCAAACGGGCACTTGAATTTAGGAACCGCCAACCCCTTTGATGGTTGTGAAGTTTGGTTCCGCTAAAGAGATATTTTTGCTTAAATGGTTATAAATGGAAAAATCAGTTCTGTAGAAGTATTCATACGGTGATATGATAGATCCTAGGAGCAGGGGGATGAGCGTATGGATAATACTTGGCAAGCTATCCATGAGAGATGAACTGACAAATAATAGCTTAAAAATAAAAATTATTGATAATAAAAGGGGCTGTTGCACAACGAACGTAACCGTTCGTGGGCAATAGCCCTACTTTTATTGCGTGAGAAATAGCAAAAGCGGGCTCAAAGAGCCCGCAAATACTGTATAATTTAGTTATGCAACTAAATAAATTACACAACAAAAATTATACAGAATATCATGATGGGTATCAATTAGTTTTACCATTTAATTTTGAGGTATTAATACCGGAGGATGACTCCGTTCGACTGCTCAGCCACATACTGGAGGGATTAAACTACAAAGAGCTCTATCAGGCATACTCTTCTACCGGAAGAAAACCTGCAGTCGAACCAAAAATCCTATTCAAGGTGCTGACTTATGCTTACATGAACAATATCTATTCGAGCAGAAATATTGAGAAAGCCTGCCGAAGAGATATTAATTTCATGTGGCTCTTGGGGGGAAATCCGACCCCGGATCATTCGACCATTGCCCGGTTTCGAAAAGACTATCTCGTCGATGCCATCGACGGATTATTTTATCAAATGGTCATCTATCTGCATCAGATCGGCGAAGTAGCCTTCGAAAATCTGTTCATCGACGGGACAAAAATTGAAGCGAGTGCCAATCGTTATACCTTCGTTTGGAAGAAGGCAGTGAGCAAAAATGAAAGCAAAATGTTTACTAAGATACAAGGTTGCCTGGAGAAAATTAATGAAACCTACCATACAAATTTCAGCGTCAACAAAGATAGCCTGTGCCGTGATCTGGCGGGAATAGTCATGTATTTAGAGGAGAAGCAAAAAGAAGAAAACATCGAATTTGTTTATGGCATTGGCAAACGGAAGACAGAATTGCAGCGATATACCGAACAAATCAAAGAATTTTCCTTACGTCAGGCAGAATACGATAAACATAATGCTCTGTTTAATGGCAGAAATAGCTACTCCAAGACAGACACGGATGCCACCTTCATGCATATGAAAGACGACCATATGCGCAATGCCCAGCTAAAGCCGGCTTACAATGTTCAGATTGGAGTCGAAGGCGAATACATAACGGGCATGAATATTTTTCAAGACAGAAACGACTTAAACACGCTGATCCCCTTTTTAAAAGAGATGGAGGGCCGCTTAAAATACCGGTACAAGAACATCATTGCCGACTCCGGCTATGAAAGTGAAGAAAACTATCTGTATCTGGAGAAGCAAAGACAGGCCTGTTACATCAAGCCGCAAACGTATGAGCAATGGAAGAAAAGAAGTTTTAAAAATGATATCAGCAAACGAGAAAACATGGATTACAATGCCGAAAAAGACGAATACACCTGCAGTAACGGCAAGCAACTTAAACCTGCAGGAATCACAAATAGAATGTCAGCAACCGGTTATCGGTCTGAAATAACGGTATATGAATGCGAGGACTGCCAAGGCTGTCTCAAGAGAGAGAAGTGTACAAAGTCCAAAGGAAACCGACGGATGCAGGTTTCCAAGAAATTCATCGAGAAACGCCAGGTATCCTATGAGAATATTACATCCGAAAAAGGTATCTTACTTAGGGTAAATCGGTCTATTCAGGCGGAAGGCGCCTTCGGGGTCTTGAAGAACGATTACAACTTCAATCGTTTCTTAACACGCGGCAAAGTAAGTGTGAAAAATGAGTTTATGCTGTTGTGCTTTGGATATAACTTCAACAAGCTTCATGCTAAAATACAGAATGAGCGCATTGGGAAACCGCTTCACCGGCTAAAGACGGCTTGATACTAGCGGGATAGACATGCTTACTTCCAAAGACATATCGATTACAAAGACCAAAGATTAGGCGATGCAATGTCTAACCAGCATAAGCGGAGCATGGATTGCGCAGCGCGGCTTTTTGCGCCACGGAGGGCGCAACTTGCCGAAAGCGGGTAGACATTGCATCACCCTGCCTTCTTGAGCCTTATTAGTCATACCTATGACTATCCAGTTATGAAAAAAGCCAGCTAAAACCTATAACGATTTTGCTGGCTACTTATTTAACTATTGGAGAAGGCGGTATTGCCCCACTACATTTGTAGTTTTGCAACACCGCCTTTTTTTGACACGTTTTTTGACATAAAGTTGAATCTTCATTTGCATTATAAGGCAGTTCTGTAAAATAGTTGATGCTTTCTGAAAATGATGAAGGAAAATGTAGTTAAAAGTAGAATAATTTGTTTAACAGCCGTTGATTACTTTATCAAAAATGATGTAAATCTGATCTTAGCAGTATTTCCATCAGAGAAGGGAAATATGGAATCATCACATTTTTTTTCAGTTTTATTTTTCTTTTCTTGTGTAATGAGCAGCTCTCTTGGGGCCTATACACTTTATCTTGACCCGAAAGCCGGATTGAACAAAGCTTTTTTTGTACTGTGTATTTCCTTGAGTCTATGGGCTTTCGGGTTTTCCATTTGCGTTTCTGCCCAGAATCAAGAACTTAGCTTAATCTGGCGTAGGATCTCAGTCGTTGGTTGGGGTTCGTTTTTCAGTATCCTGCTTCATTTCAGTTTAATTCTAACCGAGAAAAAAAATTTGTTAAACAAATGGTGGCTATACCTGCTGCTTTATTTCCCCTCCGTCCTGACAATGTATATTTATGGGATCTCCGGTTCTGCGGAATCTAAGTATAAATTAATTCATACGGTCAATGGCTGGATTAATGTTCCGAATAGTGGCTTTAATTCTTTCTTCAATTATTATTATATTATTTTCTGCATTGTTTCCGCAGGAATGATTTGGTTATGGGGGAGAAGAGCTTCTGCCCGGAGTAGTAAGAAAAAGGCAAGGCTCATCCTATCTTGGATTATTGCAACCTTAATCTTTGCATCCTTTACGGATATTGTCGCCAGCACTTTTTGGAAAATGCCGCTTCCCCAATTGGCTCCTTTTATTATCTCGATGTCGCTCATCGTCATTTACTACGCTATTAAAAAATACGGACTGATGAAGCCTGAGAAGATCATCAATGCTGAGGAAACCATCTTAAATGAATCCACCCGCGGCAATATTATCAGCTATATGGCCTTTGCTATGTTTGCCTGCGGCGTTATTAATTTTGTTTCGTTTTTTCTTTTTAACATGACGAACGATTTAACGCCTGTCATATTGACAAGTATTGCTGTCCTTTTTCTAGGACTTGTCATTTTGTTCGTGAAGTGGATGCCTATCGCGGAAAATAAAAAAGATATTATTTATTTTGTGGTGAATGTTCTGGCCATTCCAATTTTTACTTTAAGGTTTATTGAAACCGGGAGTATTACGGTTTGGGCGTTTCCTATTATTTTTGTAATTATTGCCCTGGTGTTCAATCAACGCATTATCTTAGCTTCATTGGGAGTCTCCATCATATCTACCCAGATTCTGGGCTGGTTCATCACGCCAAAGGTTAACGTTGAGATAAATGCTCAAGACTATTTGGCAAGAATCTTATTTTTCCTTGTCGTTCTTTGGTTGGCTTTCTATGTCAATAAACTGTATATTCGCAGACTGAGAGAAAACGCTGAGCAGATAAAACTGCAGAAATTAATCTCGAAGATTTCTTCGGATTTCATCACAGCAAATCAAATGAATTTAGAGCAGAAAATCAATCAGGCGCTTGAGGAATGCGGACGGTTTTTTGAGATGGACAGGGCATGGATTTATTTACTGGACAGGGAGCAACATCGCGTTACCCTTCCGTTTGCTTGGTACCGGCATGGTCTTATTGTCAGCGAAGCGATAGAATGCCCGGGAGCGGAAGACTCGATCCTCATGAATCAGATATCAGAGGGTAAAATTATTCATACAAAATCAGAAATTTGCCTACCCATTGCTGGAAACGGTCAGATATTAGGCTCATTTGGGATTGATTCCCGCAGAATCCCTAAAAAATGGCGTGAAGACCAGATTGATTTACTCAAGGTCATTGCAAATATTTTGGGAGACGCTCTGACGAAAGTCCAGGCGGAAAGAGAAATTAAACAATTAGCCTACTATGATCATTTAACGAAGCTACCCAACCGGGTATTGTTCCAGGACAGGGTTACGCAAGCGATCCACCAAGCCGGCCGGATTCAAAAGATGCTCGCGGTGATTTTCCTGGATCTTGATTCTTTCAAAACGGTTAATGATACTTTGGGCCATGAAGGCGGGGACGAACTGATCACTAAAGTCGGGCAGGAATTATTGGAATGTACCCGCAAAACCGACACAGTATCCCGTTTTGGCGGCGATGAATTTCTGATTTTGCTGAATAATATTTCCGACTATCAAGATGTTATGGCCATTGCCGATAAAATAATGGGTTTATTCAAAGAACCGGCGGTACTAAGAGGTAAGGAATTCTTTGTTACAGCAAGTGCAGGGATTGCGCTATATCCTATTGATGGACAAGATACAGAAACGTTGATTATAAACTCGGATATTGCAATGTATAAGGCCAAAGAGAAAGGGAAAAACCAGTATGCCCTCTGTTCTTCCGAGATGAAAGAGGACATTCGGAATAAAATGATACTGAAAAACAGTCTGTTCCGAGCTTTAGAACGCGAAGAATTGTTGGTGTATTACCAGCCCCAGGTCCATCTTCCGGAAGCAAAAATCATCGGAATGGAAGCTTTGTTAAGATGGAAGCATCCGGAGTTGGGAATGGTATCCCCGGCAGTATTCATCCCGATTGCCGAGCAAAGTGGGATCATTAACACGATCGGAGAATGGGTACTTAAAACAGCTTGCCGGCAAAATAAGATCTGGCAGGAAAAAGGATATCCTCCGGTGCGGATGTCTGTTAATATTTCGGTAAATCAACTTCGCAACCCGAATATTGTTGGTCAGATCGCAAATGTCCTTCAAGAAACCGGACTTCAACCCAAGTATCTGGAATTGGAAATTACAGAAGGTTCTGCGATAAATGAAGCAAATATTATTCAGGTTTTAAACGATTTTAAGAAGTTAGGGATTACCATCTCTATCGACGACTTTGGCACAGAATACTCCTCTTTAAACAGGCTGAAAAATTTGCCGATCGATCGATTGAAAATGGATATGCATTTTGTTCACGGTATTGAAAAAGATGAAAAAGACAGAGCAATCACCAAAGTCATCATAAATCTTGCTAAAAATCTAGACCTGGAGGTTATTGCCGAAGGGGTGGAAACCGAGAAACAAGTACAATTCTTAAGTCAGAACATGTGCGACGAGGTTCAGGGTTATTATTTCTACCGACCAATGCCTGCTGAGGAAATCGAAGAATTATTAAGAAAACCATGCGCCAATATCCTATAGATACATAGTCTTTCTACAAAATCAACTCCACCCACCGATTGTTTTCGCTGTAAATTCCTCATGTACTTTCTTCAGCAAGACCGGGATACTCAGCGCCTGTGGGCAATGTTCCTCACAGATTCCGCAAGAAATACACTGATCAGCTCCGGAACCGGAGGGGAGCAGACTTTCCCTGTACATCCCTTTGTCTACCCAATGCGTTTTCATGAGCTGGTGGCTGTTGTAGAGTCTGAATATTTCAGGAATGCTTACGCCTTGGGGACAAGGCATACAATAGCTGCAGCTTGTACAGCCGATGCTGTTATTGGACTCGAAAGCTTCCCGGATTTTTTTGATCAGATTTTGGTCGGCCTCGGACATTACGTTGACTGCAGATTCATCAAAGATCCGCAAATTGTCCTTCAACTGCTCCAGCGTACTGGCGCCACTAAGAATCACGGAAACCTCAGGCATATTGTAAAGCCAGCGGAAACACCACGCGACCAAGGATCTCTTCTCCGGATATTGATGAACCAAATCAGCGACTGCTTCGGGAACGTTAGCCAGCATGTAGCCGCCCCTTAACGGTTCCATGATAACAACCGCCAGACCCTTTCCTGCCGCATATCTCAACCCCTCAATCCCGGCCTGCTGATTTTCATCCAGAATATTCAGCTGAATTTGTGCCATCTCCCAGTCAAAGGCATCCACGACCTGTTTGAATGCCGGCAGTGTCCCATGAAAAGAAAAACTCTTGTGCAGTATTTTACCCTTTTGGACCATTTTATCAAGGAAAGTAAGACCATCAAAATGATTGACTTTCTCCCAGTTGTCATGGTTCATGTTGTGGAGAAGATACATGTCAATATGATCGGTTCCCAAGCGTTTCAGCTCTTCATCCAAGTATTTCTCGAAGTCTCCGTGTTTGCCGATTTTCCATATGGGGCTTTTGGTGGCGATCAACGCCTTATTCCGATAGCCCCCTTGAAGCGCTTTCCCGGTAATCATTTCACTGTTTGGATAGATGTAAGCGGTGTCCAGGTAATTGACTCCGTGATCTACCGCATACCGCACCATTTCTATCGCTTCTTTTTCACTTTTCGGGAATCGCATACAGCCAAGCCCCAGCCTTGAAACTTGGAGTCCCGTTTTTCCTAGTAGCGTATATTGCATGATATTACACTCCATTTTATCTTCATTCTTTGTTATACCCTATTGCGTTATTTACTAAGCATCTCTTTAATTTTCTTCCACAGTCCGGTGCCAACCATATTATCGGCAACTTTTATGATTTCCTGGACTTTAATCAGGATATCACCCTCACCGGCCCAGTGCCTGCGGACAACTTCCGGGTTCGTGTTATTAATAATGGTGTTCAGGACATAAGCAGCCACGGATATATCGTCAACAAATCCTACCGGTCCTACAAAAAGCTCAGGGATTAAATCAATCGGTGAGACAAAATAAGCAATCGCAATCGCCAGTTTTGCTTTATCGTCTACGTTGACTTCCTTGTCTATAGTCAATTTGCACAGAAGATGAAATAAGTCGGGGGCAATCAGGATATACTCTGCATACTTATTCGTTTTACCTTCCTCACTTGTGAAGTAATCCTTGATCTTTTTCCTTAGAGATTGATAAAAATCATTATGGTCGTTCTCATGGTCGTTCCTCATTTGGTCACTCATGATCTAACCTCTTTTCGTTATTTTTCGTTATTTTATGTACAACAGAATATTTTATAGGCGTCGTCTTTTATTGCTTTTATTGTAGCTTCTTTCTCTAACAATTGCACCAAGGTTTCAAAGGGTATTTTCCTGTCCATGACGAATATCTTCTTAACCGACAATAAACTCTTACGCTTGGAGAAGGTAAATCATGAAAATCACTGACAAGAAGCTTCTTACGATTACCGTCCTATTGCTCATAAGTACCTTGATCCTTTCCGCTTGCAGCTTTAAAAACAATTCTTCTGCTCCTTCGGCTGCAGTTTCCTCCGCTGGAACCAATAACACCAGTGATCAGGAAGTGGTTTCAAACTTAATTATGAAAGGTACAGGTCTCAGAGAGATCTCTTATCATCTTGTAACAACGAATGCGGGAGTATCTTCCGAAAGCAACGTTTGGTTTAAAGATACCAAAATGAAAACGGATACGATTACGAATGGGCAAAGAACGGTCTCCATCTTCGATTTAGAAAAGGGAGAAATCGTTTCCTACCGGCCAGGACAAATTGTGGCTGCCAAGGTAAATATTAACGAATATAAAGGGAATGACAATATTACCCCCATGGACTATTCACTGGCATTAGATACAGATGAAAATGCTGATGTAAGTTACCAAATCATCGGAACACAAACGCTTAACGGATTGGAATGCAAAATAATTTCTGTAACCAGCGGCCAAGGGAATTATAAAGATTGGTTAAGCACAAAATACGGAATCGTCATTAAGTTTGAACTGGTTCAGGACGGGCAGACCAATACCTCAGAATATACAGACATTAAAGTCGGTGCAGGTTCCATCCCCGAAGGTACATTTGACTTACCGAAAGAGATTCTTATTCAATAAATCCCATGAGGATTTCCATGACTTCTTCCAAATACTTTTAGGAATTTTTTACCGGTATAATGATTGAAATTCTGAGGTATCCTATTTAAGGTTAAAGAAAAGGGAACCGTATTCTCTCACGGTTCCCTTCCGGCTTATAATCATTTGCTCTCGAAAATCAGTCTTAACGCATGCCGAGGCTTTCAAAAGTCTTCTTCACCATGTATCCACCTACGGAACCATTTTGTCTAGCAGATGTATCAGGGCCTAAGTTTACACCCATTGAACTAGCTGCCTGACTCTTGTCTATAGGAAGTCTATATTTTGCCATTACTTTTTCCCTCCTTTCCTTTTTGGAATGTACACTTATTATTAACATATTTACCTTTTCTACACTGGCAGTTTTTGTTATAGATCATATAGTCAAAAAAGACCGGCACTCTTGATACTGCCCCCTGAATATATTGACATTAAACGAAGATGCTTTTGGGCGGGTGGTATCCTATGAATGCTGTGGATCGTATATCCAAAGCTTTTCAATCTGCTGAAGAAATCCCTGTTGACGATTCCTCGAAGATGATTTTAATGAGTGATGTCCATAGGGGGGACGGCAGCTGGGCTGACGATTTTTCCGGGAATGAGAATCTGTATTTTGCAGCGTTAACGCATTATTATAAGGAACAGTACACGTATATCGAGCTTGGTGACGGTGACGAACTGTGGAAGTATAAAAACATGTCGGACATCGTGCCTGTTCATAAGGATACATTTTCACTCCTGCAAAAATATTATAATGAAGGCCGCCTTTATTTCATTTACGGAAACCATGACATGGTCAAAAGCAATGATCATTTTGTACAGAAATGCTTTAACCGGTACTATGATGCCGAGGAAAACCGTCACGTTCCTTTATTTGAGAATGTTAAATTTCACGAGGGGCTCGTTTTACGGTATAAGGATTCAGACCGAAAAATTCTTTTGATCCATGGGCACCAAGGCAGTATGTTGGACTATACGTTTTGGGGGTTAAGAAGATTTCTGGTCAGATATGTATGGAAGAAACTTGAGTTGTTCGGTTTTAAAGACCCCACCAGTACAGCCAAAAATTATCATAAGAAGGATTCTATAGAACAAAACCTTACTGAATGGGTCAATCAGGAAAAGCACATGCTGATTGCCGGTCACACCCATAGGCCCATGTTCCCTGATGCGGGGAAACCGCTATATTTTAATGACGGCAGTTGTGTTCATCCGCGTTCGATCACAGGCATAGAGATCGCGGAAGGCAATATTACACTGGTTAAATGGAATATCAAAACCAAGGATAACGGTACCTTGTATATAGGCCGGGAAGTTCTTGCAGGACCCAGAGACTTAAAGGGATACCTTTAAGTCTCTGGTCTTTCCTCTTATTTTGTATCGTCATGATATTTACAAGCTCCGCACTTGCGCCAACCGAAACCATGACGCCGATCATTGACAGCGTCCGCTCCTTATTGATGACTGGGACTGTAAGTAACGCCGTTGGATAGCGATTTAAAATAACCTATCCTTCATTTGGGGCTAAGTGGTGTTACAGCCCTTTTGTATTGGCTGCCGGAGCTATCAGAGCATATTTCTGATGCTTTCCGCCGTATGCCGCTGAAAATTGAAATCCCGGAATGTTTCTTGACGCGACGCTCCAAGCGCAGATCCAGCTGATTGATCAATGGCTGCTTTAAGATCCGCCTTCAGGCTCTGATCCGTTGTTTCCTGGTATAAGGTGTAGATGTACGGGACCGCTGCATCAGACAAGCCGGACAAAGCCTGCACATCGAGATTCTCCAGGGTTCCGTTACTGTACCTGTCAATATTATAGGCAGCGATTCGGCCGTCGATGTTCCCGTAGCTCAGGATCATGAAAAACACTACAAATCCGACCAGCATGATCCTGGCTGCGTTAAATTTTTTAAACTGTCTGACGGCAATCACCGCAAACAGAAAGAGCAGCACAAGCATAAACCAAGTCGTATAGACACGCAGCGGGGTCAAACCAAAATAATGGATGTACATCACCATCTTGCTAATGGCCGTAATGATCAACATCAGGGTGAAAAGGCATAAAATGGCTGTTTCTATTTGCAGAATCCTCACCTTGTCCCTTTTCACAATAAGATGGGCCACCGTAATCACGACCATATTGATCCCGGCTACCGCACAAAGTTCAAAAAAACCTCTGCGGGCATACTCCGCATGCGTCATGAGTTCCGGGAGACGGTCATTGAATGCCGAGAAAAGATAGGTGATCTGAGAAAGAAAAAAAACCACAAAGACAAGATTCAACGCTGTCAAGGCGGTGTATACGGTCACTCCCGGGGAAAAACGGAAAGCAGCGGCCGTTTTGTCAACAGTCTCGATGGTGACATATCCCGTATTCCTCCCATGCCGGTCGCCGTAAATCAATCCGTACAGATAACAGGCGACGGGAATTCCCATCAATATCTGGACGATAATATTCATCGATACCGAAAACTGCAGATTGGCGATCATCCCTGCGAAAACAGCATCGGCTCGTGTCAATAGGTTGATGACTGCGGCCAGGATCGGAATCATCACAAGAATACCAACCGCGCCGGCCAGAAGGGATTTCCCCTTTTGATTTCTGCCAAACAGTCTCTTGACCGCGCCAAAGCAGCAGGCAAAATTGCGGAATGGGATGACCAAAACCTGATTAAAAAGATCGCCCAGGATATAGGCGGAGATCCTTTTCTCCAGGTTTCTGCCCGTAAACAGGCTGATCCAATAGATGACAGCGGCTGTAAGAAAGATAAAATTCAGTCCTTTGATCAGGATATTATCAAAAAGCAAAAAAACCAGGGACGACAGGATAATGACAATGAAACATAACCAGCTCGTTCTTGTTTGACGGAACTTACCTGATTTCAGATATAGGACGGTAGACAGACAGAATACTGCTGCAAATAAGGTAACACCCGCACCAAGACCGGCAGCCAGGATCAGATTCCAATATAAGAAGCCGCAGACCAGCATTGCCAATGCGAAAACAATATCACTCCTTGTATAGGTTGCCGTATCCGTACTGTTATTCATCTCCCTGTTATTCATCTTCCTGTTCTCCTTTCCGATACTCTAATAAATCTCCGGGCTGGCAATTCAGAACCTTGCAAACTTGTTCCAGGGTCGAAAAGCGGATAGCCTTTGCCTTATTGTTTTTTAGAATTGAAAGATTAGCCGGAGTGATTCCGATTTTATCCGCCAGCTCACCGGCAGAAATTTTTCTTTTTGCCATCATAACGTCGAGATTAACGACAATCAATGAGAATCCCTCCCCTAAATCGTAAAATCATTTTCTCTTTTGATAACAATCGCCTGTTCAAAAACATTTTTGATCACTCTCAGGATCAGCCCTAAAAAAGCGGCACAAACGGCTATAATCACAAAAAGAATATAATAAAATCCTGAGATGAACAAAATGGCGGAGACGACAAAACTGCACCATGACAACACCCGCAGGAGTTTGACATTTTTTTCTATAAACACTTCTTCCCGCCTGATGTTGGAAAGAAGCCTGCCAAGACAGATCAACGATAACATCCCCGGCAGAACACAGGCATAGACCGTTAGGAGCAAGGAATGAATGATTTCAGGATCTTTTCCTGTATAGTTTACATATGTAGGGATTAAATTCGGCATAGCAAAAGCTGCACATATGACCAGGACAATGGCGATCTTGGTACAAATGGAAGATAGTCTTACGGACTTACTTGGATTCCACATTGTATCATACCCTTTCTATCTATTTTGGTTCTATTGTAAATGGTATATTATTGTAAGTCAATATTAATTTATCATTTATCAATATATTTATGTTGTTTATAGATAAACTCAAACGACTAAATTGAAAACTTAATTGAAAGGCGAGATGCCATTTTGTAAATCAAAACGCGGTCTTTGTAACGAAAACAAAATGCAGCTTTGTAACCCACTTGCAGTTTGATTTACTCGTTCTTCTATGGAAAAAAATATTAAACAGATCATCAAAGCAAAATATTAACCAAAAAAATAACCTTGGAATGACTTGAAAGTTCCAAGGTTATTCTTTTTAGTTCTTACTGTTTATGAAGTACTACGATGATCAAATTTATTTGTTCTTAGTTATAAGCGGATACAGAGCTCGAATTCATGATGGCAGCAAGGGCACTTTACTGTATGTTTGCCTTTTCGCCGCGGCAGCCGAAGTACTCTTTTACAGTGCGGGCATTTGCGGAAACGGTGGGTTTTAATTTCTTTGATTCGGCGCATCGTCAAAGAACCTTCAGCCTTAATCCTATTCCACATTTTCATGAATTTATCGTTTTCCTGGCGTCTTTTATAGATGTTCCGGGATAAGGTTCTGAAGATCATTCCAGCCAGAACAGCCCCCATCAAAATACTGATGATTCCTGAACGGATAAACGTATTGGCGATCAGTAATACAAACCAGACCCCAAGTAAAGCATAATACAACTGATCAATGCCGTACCGGCCAATCATCAAACGTGTCAGCTTATTTTTCAAATTACCCATTGCCCACACTCCTTACGCTATTTTCATCAACAGAACGGACAGCAAAGGTCCGCGATACATAAGCCAAAACAGAGTTTGTCCAGCGTGTCATTCGGCATGCCGAAGCCGCGTCTTTGTTGCTGATAAACGTGTCCGCCGCGTTGCAGCATATTCAAGATGCGTTGGTATTCCGGATTGCCGGGATTCATGCGTACGGCTGTTTCGGCGTGGTTCAGCGCAGTGATGATGTTGCCGATACCGGCATTGGCAACAGCACTGCAATAGTACCATTCGGCACTTCGGTCACTCATCCTGGCCAGAATATTCAACGCCTCGCGAAAATAGCCCAAATTGATATAGTGTTTTACCGAATCATACGCTGAGGAAGCATATTCTCGGGAAGCGTTGCTCCCGTTGTAATAGGTGTTTGGGTAGGGGTTTCCGCTTTTGATCTGTTCGTAAGCGGCATTGATTTCACTCATTTTTTTAGCCGCTTCCGCATTGCCGGGGTTCAGGTCCGGGTGGTATTTTTTGGCCAGTTTGCGATAGGCCTTTTTTATTTCATCATCCGCAGCCGTCTGAGGAACACCAAGTACTTGATAAGGATCGGATATCATTCTTTCTTATCTCCCCTTTACTTTCTTTTCGCTGCTTCATACCTTGTCCAAACGCCTGAATAGAGAATGTTTTCAATAAGGTTTTGATCGCGTTTGATTGGCAGTTGCCGGTATTTTTCCATACAGTCGGCCATAAGCAGATTTAATATTTGCGGAAAATGATCTGTTGACAACGCAGTCAGCGGATTATAGCATTCCTTTTGGATGTCCATTTTGAGATCAAGACAGGCATCCATAATGTAAATGAATTTGCCAAGCGATTCTCCAAAGTTACGTAAATCTTGGGCATCGTCATCTTCTTGGAAAACGAAGACTTCGCCCATGAGTCTGCCGAAACAACCTGCAGGAATATCCGGTTTCAGTTCCCCTGATTTTTCTATGTCGGAAAGGGTGTTCAAGCACTCACTGATGACAGCACATTGCCTGGGATGGCGGATGGCAGCCTGCCTGTATTTCTTTTCGAACAGCTTGGCTTCACCCAGCGACAGGATCTTCCGTTCGTCCTTCCAATCATCGAGAAATTTGAAATAAGTCAGGACAATACTCATATCGGCGGTATAATCTGAGATCTCGTTATGCCAATAGCAGTGAGGTTTGCGGGGATGCATGATGCATCGCCCGGTTTGAATGGTGGTATCTTTCTGATAAAGCGCGGAAAGGAACAGTACGAGGAAAGTCATGTCATAGTTTAGTGTGATACGGCTAAGGGTGCCGTGACGGTCTCCCAGCGTCTGGCATAAACCGCAGTAGCACGACCGATAGTGTAGTTTTTCTTCGGCAGTTAGCTTATCGATATTGGCGACGACATAACCGAACATATTTTTCACCTGACTTCATTCATATCATATTTAAATATAAATAAAAAAACCTTCACCCCCAAGGGCAAAGGTCTCGCTTACAATCAGTCAATTGCAATAAAGCCGGGATCGAAATCCGTCTTGACGACTTTATTATCCAGCTACTCCCCTTTGATTTACGATAACGCAATTATACCAGAAGGAAAATGTTGATGCAACTACGAATATTTTGTTTTGCGAAAATTTACTGCTAATATAAAAATGAATATAACCTCCATTTTCCCGGTAACTCAGAACAGCAGCGGACAAAAGGCTGCGTTCCCCCGAATTGCCATTATAAACAAAACTTGACCAAAACCGTTCCGCCGTACGCAGTATTCTGCCTTTGAAATCAGGATCTCTTCAGCCTGACTTCAAAGGCAGTTTTGTTGGACAACCCCGGCTGGTTAATACGGTATTGGTATACGGCATCATAGTAGAAATACCGCTGTTATGACCCCCGATCCGGCCGCGTTTGTCGCTGTTGCACCCGGCACTGTGAAATAGTTTGCGCTAATGCCTTCCAATGTATATCCTTCTTTCGGAACCAGCGTGATGGTCGCTGTGTATTGCTGGCCTTCCACAAAGGGGGCGTCGGCCGGCGTCCAGGTGACCGACCCGGTATACTGCTCCGTTTCGGTGGTCGCTGTCACAGGTGCCGCTCCCGGTGCAGGCGGTGTAACCCCGGCTATTTCCGAAATGTCGATGGTGGCTGCTGACGTTATAGGTGGTAACGCCTTGAACACTGCCGTAATGACCCCGGATCCTGCAGCATTATGCGCTGCTGCTCCCGGTACGGTGAAGAAGTTCGCACCGACGCCTTTTAAGGTATACCCTGCTTTAGGAACAAGCGTAATCGTCGCCGTGTATTCCTGGCCGTCAACAAAGGTACTGTCAGCAGGCGACCAGGTGATTGTTCCTGAATACTGCTCCGTTTGGATCGTTGTCACGGGTATCGCCCCCGGTTCAGGTGCAGTTACGCCGGATATTTCCGGTATATCGATCGCAGCTGCCGTAGACGGGGCCGCAAGGTGGGCTTTAACTTCCGGATCCAAGGAGGCAAGGACCGTGCTGTCCCAGACTTTATCAGTGGTTTTACCTAAAAGAAGGTTCTGAGCGACTTCTTTGGCTGCGTCTCTGTTTACCTCCCAGTAGCTTAACCCATCAAGATTAATTGCATCGCCGGGCAGTGTTTGGGTCACGATCGTTGCATCTTCAAAGGACTTGGCCGCCCCGGCGAGTTTTAGGAGATCTTTCAGAGACAAGTCTGTTTCCACAGCCTTCATTAATTCCGGAATCAGCTCGGGCAATTTTAATAGGGTGGCAGGCTGAAGCATTTTTTTACCCACAGCGGTCAGTACTTTCTGCTGCCTGGCGGTTCTCCCGATATCGGCGGTTGCGTCATGACGGAAACGGGCATATTGGAGCGCTTTTGTCCCGTCTAATTCCTGTACCCCGGCTTTTAGGTTGATATAGCCGTCCTCTTTATCCCCGGTCTCATATTTCATGTCTTTTTCCACGTCAATGGTGATCCCGTCCAGCGTATCGATCATATCCTTGAACCCATTAAAATTCGTCAGGACATACCCATCCAGCTCAATACCGGTCAGTTCGGTAACCTGTTTTTCCAGCTCCGGAATCCCTTTTAACATGGGAACGGCATTGATCTTACAATAGCTTTTTGATCCGGGGAGTGTTACCCGGGTGTCTCTCGGAATGGACAGTAAGGAAATAAGTTTCGTCTTCGGGTCAAAGCTGGCTACAATGATCGAGTCCGAATTGTAAGAACTTGCCCCTGGCCTTTTATCCGTCCCGATCAAAAGAATACTGACCCGATTGTTCAAATTCACACTGTCGCCGGGCAGATTGCCTCCTTTAGCGAAATAGAAGGCAAATGCTGCCGTCCCGGCAACAATGCCTGCGATTACCAGTGCTATGATCATAAAAACTTTTTTCAGTTTTTTCTTCTTTCTCTTTTTTTCAACCAATACATTCACCCCATTTTGATTTTGTGCCATAAAAAACATACCACTTATTACCGCATGTATCAATACCAATTTTTTGTTATTCTGCCAACCAAGCAATAAATTTTATCGCAGTATCCAACATTTCTTGCTTAGTGAAATCGATTTGATCTGATCTTTGAGATAGTACCATTATTCTCGGCATGCAATTTGAGAGATCGTTGGCAAATAATTTTTACAAAACCAGAGAAAACTAATGAATACTTACTCTTCTATAGGAGATTTAAAATGGATGAAAAACGAACAGCAAAATTAAAAAGGATCTACGAGCTGGAGAACCTTCAGATCCATTATTATCAGTCCCAATTGTCTGAAAGCGACGATCCGATATTTAACAAAGCTCTATTCAAAATCGTCGAAGCTGATAAAAAGCATGCTGAATTTTTTACTGAGCTTTTTCGTGAACATAACATAGACATCCCGCTAATCACAGCAAGTATTGCTGACATTGCCGGGAGCATTATCGGGGAGGCGATTGAATTAGCCGGGCAGGAAAATATCTGTAAGATTGGGTTTGCCTTAGAAAATCAGATGTTGGAAATATACGCTGACTTAGTAGAAGAAAACCTGAATTCAGATTTATTAGATAAGCTCATAGACTTTAAGATTGATAAGGAATTTCATGCCTTATGGCTGCAACACTATGCTCAGTATCTAAAACACCAAAAATCCCAAAAATCCTATAGTAATAATCTCATCCAAGATTCCGTTGAAGATCATCCAACCGTGAATATGAATGTACGTTTGATCTAGATAATTTAAATTTCAACAGTTAAACAAGAGATCTATAGACCTCAGGTATAACTTTTGGGAGAAACAAAACCGCTCATCGGCGGTTTTTTTTGTGCCATTTTCAAAATAAAAAGTTTTTGATCTTCAGTCAGGTAATCTAAAAAGCCAGCCTGAAGGTACTCGATTATAAAATTTGTCCTAGACAATGCTGTTGCCAACATAAATTGGTCATCCAGACCATTTCCATTACACTAGAAACACTATAAAATATACTTATATCTTTGTCCAAAGGCAAAAACAAAAATACTTCAAGCAAACATACGTTCTCATATCATCCATTATATGGTATAATAAGGACAGTAGGAAGTAACCTCAACTGAAAGGGGGTAAACCAGATGGATAACGATCAATTTCAGGAACTGGTACTGGATCAATTGGGTTCTCTTGGGAAAAGAATGGAACGACTTGATAACCGGCAGGATCGGTTTGAAGAAGGGCTGCAGCAACTTCACTTTGATCAGCAACAGCTCAAGACCGGTCAGCAGCAGCTTCACTCTGATCAACAAGAGCTCAAGGCAAGTCAGCAGAAACTTCACTCTAATCAGCAAGAGCTCAAGGCAAGTCAGCAGAAACTTCACTCTAATCAGCAAGAGCTCAAGGCAGGCGCCAGCAGAAACTTCACTCTAATCAGCAAGAGCTCAAGGCAGGCCAGCAGAAACTTCACTCTAATCAGCAAGAGCTCAAGGCAGGCCAGCAGCAAATCTGGACGAGTATAGATACAATTGCTGTTAGCCAAGAGCTGATGCAGCAGGACATACAAACGATTAAGGGGGACATCATCCATATGCGCCAAAGCCAAGCGCGTGTGGAGCATGATCTTTCTGGAAAAGTCAATGCTTTATTCGATTTCCGCGAGAGTCAGATCGAAACCAATCAACGTGTTTCTGAAAGACTAGAACGGCTTGAAGCTAAACGATAAATATTTTCTCTAAATTTATTTATTTTCTTAATTTTATATGAGGGCTTTTCTTTTTATAACCGTTTAATTTACCTTGATTAAGAAGAAATTTTTCCGTTGAAATATGTCAGGTCACCTTCCGGATAATGCCAGACTGCCTTTAAAATGGTCGGTTTGAAAATGCCGTTCTCATTCCTCTCATAACCTTCATATACCGCCGACCAGGGGATGCTTTGCTTACTGCCGTCAAAACCTACAGCCATTCGGTCATTGGTGGTAAATTCAAACATTTTTCCCACTTCATTGAAGGTAAAGATGCCGCTCGCACTTATACCGAAGGAAGTAATCGACGCTTTGGCATGCGTATCGTCAATCGCTTCCCAAGTGATGTAGTCTTGTAAGGCAATGTTCGGTACATACAAACTCTCTGCGAGAACCGTTACCAGACAGGCCTTATCCATTTCGACACCTTTTTGGTCAAACAGCGTAAAGGCTTTGGCGATCACGCCTTTCATGGAGCCCACGCCCTGATTGTAGCTGTCGAAGCCCTGAAAAGGTATTCCGTACATCGCACTGTCAATGAAAGCCAAGCGGTTCGGCGTTTCAACAAAGTTGTACTGCGTATAGTCAATGGTAAGCGTTGCCTTATCCACGCCGGTGGAGAAAGGTACATCTTTAAATTCGGTTTTCATCCAGGACATTTTGGAAGTACCGATATAGCCGCAGTGATTAAAATATTTTTGTACAGGCTCAGGCAGATGGGCGATATCCTGCTGCGAAAACATTTCTGTTTCCGGTCGGGTCTCGGAAATAAGCTGGGCAGCCGTCTTATTAAAGTCTGATTTTAAAGACGAATAAGGTTGGATAAAGTAAACGACGGCCAGCAAAATAATCGCTGCAAGAATACCTGTAACAACACCTAACGTTATCATTTTTTTACTCCTTAATCTTTTCATTTTCATTCTCCATCATTTCGATATTGCGACCGATCTTGACTAGCCCTTGGTAAAATCCATCTGTTGATTCAGGGTCAAATCCGTTAAAAAGCTTCTGCATGAATGCTAATTCCCTGTGTCTCCGTTCGCCAAAATAGGTGTTAAATTTGGGGGTGAGTGCAATTCTCAAAGCTCTGGCATCATTTTTGTCTTTGGAGATGGTTATAAATCCGCTTTCTTCGAGCGTCGCTGCCAGACGTTTGGCATTCTGCCTGGAATAACCGATATAATCAGCTGCTTCGCTAACAGTCGGCGGTTCTTCAAAACGGGCTACACTGACTAAAAAAAGCCACTGCTTAATGGTAATATTCTGATCAAAAGCATCCCCAAGTACTTGTAGCCTGTTAGCTAAAACAAAGATCATTCCGAAGATATTGGCCTGCTTTTTCATTTCGTCCATCTGATACACCTCCAGATCGTTCTTGACTGCCTCCATATAAATAGGTAACATGTTACTTTTTTAGTATATGTAACATGTTACCTATTTGTCAATCCTTTTGCTGTAAACCTTTGTTGCGAAAAAATTATACCTTCGATGCGGCAAAATTTCTCAATTTGTAGAATTTGCAAGCGCTTGCAAATTCTACGGTTATTGAAATAAGTGGTTTACCACATTTCTTTTCTGACTTGTTTCACTAGATCGGCAATATCATCTTCTGTTTTTAACCTCAGCCTTCCAGCTTGCCTTGCATAAGGCATCCTAAATTTAGGGGAAAAAGTGTAATATAAGTTCTTAAGTTGACGACATTGCTGCCCCCGAACCCCCTGGGTTTATCGCTTGGTTTTCCAGGGCCGTAAAAAAGCGGTGCTTCATGAATGAATACACCGCCCTGCAAAACCTCACGCGCCGCTGAGGTCGCTCCCCAGCGTTGCCCTATCCTGCGCGGGAGTAAAAAAATTATTTGTATGCCCAATTGTAAATTATTATATTTATAATTAATTCTTTAATTCACAATCATCCCCGGTCTGTTCTACCTTTAAGAGTTAAATGTCTCTCATACTATAACTACTATCATTATATTCCACTTGACCATCCTTGGATCGATGATCTCCATAAATCGCAAAATGCTGTATTCCAAGCGGGTTACCGACAGAAACCTCGGTTTGTGCCCAAGTAACGTCGTAATTCAATACAAAATCATAATCTACAAGAGTATAGTTACGATAAAGTTCACTATATGCTTCAACTTCATCGCATACTATGTCAGTACTAGTGACAGAATAACCTCCAATATTTATTATACCGCTACTGAGTTCAGAATCACAGGCCATATTCCAAGCAAATGCAGCATTGGAACATAAAAGGCAAAATGCCAATATTAATACGGTAATTTTTAATTTTTTTCCATTCATTATTTCACCTCTCTGGCTATATGATTTAATTTAATTGGGTCATGTTTTGATATATCAAATTCATCAAGAGTTAAGGTTCCGTCATCATGTTTAATTGCTATTGATACTTTATCATTTCCTTCGATGAAAAATACTGGCATGAAGTCACCTATTTTGTGAGTCCCATCTTTCGTTAAAGATTTAAGAGCATCTTGACATTTATTTCTTAAATCAGAATTCAATTCAGAAACATTATCGTCATATATTTCTCTCATATATACAGGCTTAGCCTTATTTGTGTCTATTTTTAAAGTTTCTACTGCTAAATTTTCAAATGCAGATTCTTCTTGAGAATTAACGCTGTCTGAATAAGCTCTATTAACATTTACAAATAATAGTACAGCCAAAGACAATACTCCAAGACCAACCGCAACCGACGTAAATATTTTCCTTTTTTGTATCATAGAAATACTTTGTATGATATCCATATATTGAAAAACGCGATACCATACTCCCCTTTCTGTTTTTTAAAACTAAACTAACTAATTTCATATTTACTGATGCGAGTCTTTTTATATTATATAATTTTATTCACTTTTCATAAATGCTTATACTCCTTTTCCTTTATTTTTATGACGTTATTTTTATGATATCGTAAATACTATATAATATTTGCTATATAACTGTCAAATTAATACTAATATGTATTTAAACGGAAACACCGTTGCAAGTTCCAGTGGACGGGGCTGTGTATAATGACCCCAATGAGTCAAACACAAATTTTAAAAAACTAAGTTATAATGGAGACATGAGTTAAAAAAAAGATATCACCTGTCAACACCGATGTAAATTTATGTCTATTGGTAAATAATATCAATCGGTATTGGTGGGCGTTGATGATCGGATCTTTCTTTTGGTACGATATCCGATGTATGGCAATCTTTCTTCCTTTGTGATAAGCGGCGGGCATATTGTCCAAGGCGATGGTTGCCACATCTTTTTCGGCGTATTCCGAAGGTCCACAGAAAGGAACAAGGAAAAATACTAAATTGCAGCTGAAAATTTCTATATCCTTATAGCCTTTTTGACAAATAAAAAAACTTGGTCCCAGACCAAGTTATAAGACAGGGCAACCAGCCCAAAATTCGTTTAATTGAAAGATGTTACCCGGAAATATAGCGGAAGTCAACCTGTAAGCCGAGTTCTGTACCTCTTGCGAGGTGATGATCATCTATCTAGGACTGCCGTTACCGACAGTCTCAAGCGACCTTACCCGGGAACAGAGCGGGCAGCTCCATCGTTCCTCTATTTGGTCTTGCTCCAGGTGGGGTTTGCAGGGCCAGCCAGTTACCTGACTGCCGGTGAGCTCTTACCTCACCTTTCCACCCTTACCGCTTGGCAGCGGCGGTATATCTCTGTTGCACTTTCCTCAAAGGGATTCTCCCCCCGCCGGGCGTTACCCGGCACCCTGCCCTGTGGAGCTCGGACTTTCCTCAGAGACGACCTTTCGGCACTTGTCCCCGCGACCATCCGGTTGACTTCGCTATCCAATCTTACTAGATTATTTGTGTTTGGTCAAATAATTCTTAAGCGTATCTAAAGTAAATCGCCGTAATCAATTTGTTGCCTATTTCATATAGCGTATATCAGGAATTCAATGATTTGTTTCGACATTAGTTGCTTCGACAAATTACGGCGTAATCACAGTATATCATTCCAAAAACAAAATTCAAGCTACAATTTATAACACTATAATCAAATTTTCCCTATAATTTTGTAATTATTTTAATTCTTAGTTATGCACAAGTTGTGAACAAATTGTGCATAACTTTTGAGTTCTTATGATCATCCGCCCAAAAATAACCAGGACGCTATTGGAACCAACTATAGATTTATCTTTCAGACAATTCAGTCATGTTGATAACTTTATCAACGCTTCAACCACGGTATTTTGCTCGCCGCGCTGATAACCACTTCTACGTCATCCATTGTTCGATCGGCTCTAATATAATCGTAAAGTGCATGGATCATTGGGATTTCGCTAAGAAAATGCCCGAGCTCACCGACGGCCATACCTGATTCGAGACAATCCAGCACGTTATGGTAGCCGATCTCTCCTGTGATATATAAATCAGCACCCTTAAAGGCAGCCTTCGCCACAAAACTGCTTCCGCTGCCATTTAAAATGGCAATTTTTTTGATCTTTCTGTCAGGATCTCCTGCCAATCGCACTGAAGAACAGTCATGGCCATACTTCTCCGTAAGCTGCTTCAGAAATCCTTCCCACAAATCGGCTAGTCTGACAGGTTTCAGTAATGTTCCGATCACCCCGTATCCTCTGGGTTTCCCGGTATTTCGGAGTGGTATCAGGTCGTAAGCGGGTTCTTCATACGGATGTGCCTTATGCAAAGCCTTAATCGCCCTGCCAAGGCTGCGCTCTTCGACAATGCTCTCGAGCCGGATCTCGGGTACTCTGGTCAGCTCTCCAACTTTTCCTATAGTTGGCTCGGCTCCGTCCAGCGCCCGGAACATGCCTTCACCGTTTGTCTGGAAGAAACATTCGCTGTAGGCATCACTGTGCTCGCCATCGGTAATTCCACTGCCGACGCCTTCGGCGGTCAGAGCCTTCCGGATGGTCTCGACGTGTTCTTCCGGAACAAAAGTGACGATCTTAATCAGTTTCTCAGCAGAGGTGGTTTCCAGGAACTCTTTTTTCTGCAGTCCGAGCATTTCCGCAAACGTCAGGCTCGATGACAAATACGACTGATCCAGATTCGTGTGGGCAGCATAATATGAGATCCCATTGCGGAAAAGCGATAGGGGGGCCAAGGCCGCCTGGTTGTCCATACGGAGATTCTTCAGCGGTTTAAACAGCAGCGGGTGGTGGGAAACAATCAGTTCAGCTTTTTCCGAAACAGCTTCTTCGACGGCTTCCATGGTTCCGTCCAGCGTCAGTAAAATCTTATTGACGCGCTGGGCGCTGCTGCCGACCAGGAGTCCGGGATTGTCCCAGTCTTCTGCCCAGGAACGCGGCGCTATCTTTTCGATGAGTTGTTCAACCTGGCCTACTGATACAGCCATCTTTTTATTACCTCCATCATGGCGATTTCCTGCCTCATCTGTTCTGCTCTCTGGGAAACTGCAGCCCTGTTTGTGCGCATCATTTCCAGAACGACTCTTCTGAGATTGCTCGTGGTGTCGGCAATGATGTCGTTTAACCGGGGTTCTTTGCGTTCGATGATCAGCGGTCCGAGCTGCCAGATGAAATTACGCAGCGTCTGTTCCAGATCCTTTGCTGCTTCCAACGCAGGCACTCCGGTACAGTCCGCGGCAATATCCTGAATGACCTGCTTCATCCGCTGTTCGACTTCCTCTCTATCCAGACCTTCTGAGCGGGACAGGCAAATGACGGTATACAGCCTGCCGTCTTCTTCTGTCAGACATTCTTCGCTCAGCCTCCAACCCTCAGAAAGCAGTTCGAATCTGACCCTGTTTTCTGCGCCCTGCGGCTGAAGGATCAATGTCTGAACACTCTGCAGTACGTCCGGCTTCGTGGCGAGTATTTCGAGGATCGTCACGCCGCCCATACCGGCAATGACCAATGTATCGACTTCTCCCGACTCCAGCGGAATCAGTCCGTCTCCGTGCCGGATCTGGATGTTGTCCTGTAATCCATAGGCTTTAACATTTTCGACAGCAGATTCATAAGGCCCTCTGTGGACATCTACCCCGACAGCCTGGCAAATCACTCCGGCCTGTACCAGATAGACAGGCAGATAGGCGTGGTCCGTACCGATATCCCCGATTCTGGCGCCGGCGGGCACCAGTGACGCAATTGTCTCCAGGCGGGAGCCAAGCTTTATGGCCGTTTTATTTTCCAGTTTATTATCTTGCTGTTCTGAAACCATTGTATTCCTCAATGTTATCATCCCTATAACAATAAACTCCGGCTTGCACCAGAGTTTTGTTTTTGATTTCAAATTCATTATTTTTGGTGGTGGGCCCACCTGGGATCGAACCAGGGACCAACCGGTTATGAGCCGGCCGCTCTACCGCTGAGCTATAGGCCCAAAAAATATGGCTCCCCGAGCTGGATTCGAACCAGCAACCTATCGGTTAACAGCCGATTGCTCTACCGTTGAGCTATCGAGGAAAGCCTGCGACGTTTATTATACGGAATTATTGCGCGATGGTCAAGCATGTTTTATCAATTTTATCTTGCGTTATCTGGATTCATCTCAACTTTTCTTAATCCTTTTTAGTCTTATTTATTGTCTTTAGCATAACAAGAATTTTTTAAGAAAATCCTGATTTTTAGTCTAAATAATCCTTCAATTTTTTGCTGCGGCTTGGATGGCGGAGCTTGCGCAGCGCCTTGGCCTCGATCTGCCTGATTCTTTCTCTGGTTACGCCGAATTCCTGGCCGACTTCCTCCAAAGTCCTGGTGCGTCCGTCATCGAGTCCGAAACGCAGTCTGAGGACTTTCTCTTCTCTTGGGGTGAGCGTCTCAAGGACCTCTTCAAGCTGTTCCTTGAGCAGGATGAATGACGCGGCTTCAGAGGGAGCCGGAGCATCCTCGTCGGGAATAAAATCTCCGAGGTGGGAATCTTCCTCTTCCCCGATCGGTGTTTCCAAAGAAACAGGTTCCTGAGCGATCTTTAAGATCTCCCGCACACGTTCTTCCGGTATCTCCATGACCTTGGCTGTTTCATCCGGGGTTGGATCGCGGCCCAGTTCCTGCAGGAGCTGTCTGTTGACCCGGATCAGTTTATTAATCGTTTCGACCATATGAACCGGTATGCGGATCGTTCTGGCCTGGTCGGCGATCGCGCGCGTGATGGCCTGTCTGATCCACCAGGTTGCATACGTACTGAATTTAAAGCCTTTGCGGTAATCAAATTTTTCCACAGCTTTAATCAGACCAAGATTGCCCTCTTGGATCAGGTCCAGGAAAAGCATGCCGCGGCCCACATAGCGCTTGGCAATACTGACCACCAGACGCAGGTTTGCTTCCGCCAGACGGCGCTTGGCCATTTCATCCCCGGCCTCCATCTTGAGAGCCAGTTCAATCTCATCTTCCGCTGTCAGCAAAGGAACCCGGCCGATCTCCTTCAGGTACATCCTGACGGGATCGTCGATCCCCACACCTTCAGGAATGGAAAGGTCAATGTCTGTTTCATTAGCGATCTCGTCGGCAAGATCTTTTGTTTCTTTGTCGATAACCACTTCGACGCTGTCGTCAACAACATCAATACCGAGCCCGCTCAGCTGGTCATAGATCTCCTCAATCTGGTCCTCAGAAAGGTCGACCTTCTGCAAAGCATTGGCAATCTCATCATAGGTAAGATTACCCTTGGTTTTGCCCAGCTCAATTAAAGTCGAGACATTTTCCTTTTTCATTTCATCTACGGTCACGGAATTCTCCCCTTCCAGCGGATAATTCGCAACAAATTGTTTCTTATTATTTCTCGCCACGTTTCAACCGCTCTCCTATCTCCTGGAGCAGGACAAGCGCCCCAGTCATATCTCCAGTTTTTTCCAGCAAAATCATTTTGGCCTGCAAATCTTCGATCGTCTCTTTCTTCTTTGTCTCCTTAATCAAAGCAATGCAGTCCTTAAGGAGCATATCGGCTTTATCGAAATCGATGGACAATTCATATATTTCGGCAAGACGCCTTTGAACCTTCTCATACCAGCTGTCATCATTGATAAGATTCAAACTGTTTTCCGGGAAATTCTCGAAGATATATCTATGTTCCTGCAGCCTCCAAAATTCCTTATCCAGGTTGTCGGCTACTTGATTTTTATAATTGGGATTCTCCAGGATGATTCTGAGAATGGTCTGTTCGGCCCGGAAAACTCCTAAATGGACATAAGATTCGTTAGAACTGTCAATGTCCGTCCCTTCTATAGTATTTCTTTTTTTACAGAAATATCCTGTTGTTGCGAAAAAATTTCGGAATTACCCCTGTTTCCTCTGGTTTTCTTCGTCAAGCTGTCGATCTCGTGCTGAACTGCTTCGAGCGTGAGACCGAGCTCCAGACTTAGATATCTTTCATATCCTTCTTTCTCAACTACGCTTGAAACTTTAAGGATATCGGGAGCAAGCTTTCTGATCAGCTCTGCTTTATCCGGTATGGTCCGCAGGGGGGTGTCCCGGATCAGCATTTTATATTTAAACTCGATGAAAGTAATGGTATTTTCGAGTTTCTTGCGGAATTCAGCGACGGTGTGCTTTTTCAGGAATTCATCAGGATCCTTGGCATCCTCGAGCAGCAGCACCTGAATGTTCAGGCCTTCATCAAGAAGGATCTCACCGGCGCGCAGGGCTGCCTGAATCCCTGCCTTATCCGAGTCATAGCCGATTACGATCTTGCCTGAATATTTTTTAAGCAGCCTGGACTGATCCTTAGTCAGGGCGGTTCCGAGTGAGGCGACAGCATTTGTGAAGCCTGCTCTCTGCGCTGCGATTGTATCCATATACCCTTCAAGGAGTAAAGAATACCCTGCCTCCCTGATTCCCCGGGAAGCCAGATGAATGCCGTAAAGATTGCGTCCTTTATGAAAAAATTTTGTTTCCGGTGAATTCAGATATTTAGGTGTAGAATCATCGAGCACCCTTCCGCCAAAAGCAATCGGAGCCCCTTTGACATCGAGGATAGTATAAATCACCCTGTTGCGGAACCTGTCGTAATAACTGATTTCCTGCTCACTGGTTTCCCTACGGACAGCGAGCCCGAATTCAGCCAGTTCTTCCGGTGCGACTCCTTTGTCTGCAAGCTCCCTGATCAAGCCATCCCACCTGTCCGGCGCAAACCCAAGACGGAAATCCCGGATGACTTCGGGGCCAATCCCTCTGTGTTCAAAGTAAGCCAGTCCATCCTGTCCTTCGGGACGATGCAGAAGCACGTCGTGGTAGTAGCAGGCAGCCCACTCATGAATCTCCCGCCAGCGGCTGCGCTGGGCTTCGTTCTTCCTTTCCTCCGAAGAAAGCTCTCTTTCCGGCAGCGCCATCCCATACTTCCCGGCTACCTTCTTCAAAGCTTCGATGAAGGCTAAGCCTTCTTTCTTCATCAGGAAAGAAAAAACATTTCCGCCGGTGTGGCAGCCAAAACAGTAGAACATCTGACGATCGGGATTTACATTGAAACTCGGTGTCTTTTCAGAATGAAACGGACAAAGCCCTTGATAGTTTTTGCCCGTACGTTTCAGCACCACATGTTCAGAGATAATTTCAACAATGTCAGCTTGGCGGCGTACTTCTTCGATAAAATCCTCAGATATTTTATAATCCATACCAGCACGCCCTTCATGGATTTACGTTTTTCTGACAAGTCTTTATCTTTTTCGATAAACTTTTTATTTTTCCTTCTTATTTTGAGACAATTTTTTGCACTTTTTGTTTAGTACTTTATCTCCCTGCTACTCTTTAGGAATAAAAAGATGTTTGAAGATGCTGATGGCATAGTTGTCTGTCAGACCCGCAACATAGTCAGTGATGGCTTGTTTCAGATCTCCCCCTGTCCATCTCAGATAATCTTCAGGCAGAATTTCCGGGTGATGCAGGTAGTAATCGAAAAGAATTCCCAAAATCAATCGGCTTTTGCTTCGTTCCTCCTGCAGTGAGCTGCTGTAGTATACTCTCTCAAACATGAAGTCGCGGAATTCTTTCATGATTGCGGAGATTTCTGCGGACTGACAAATCGTGTCCTTGCCTTCGGAAGCCTGAATCATATCGAGGACCATGGTCGTGATCATTTCGCTGGTGCTGGAGCCGATCTCTTTTCTGATCGTGGCCGGAAGGTCGTTCACGGACAGAATCTCAGCGCGCAAAGCATCGTCAAAATCGTGGCAGAGATAGGCAATCCTGTCTCCAATCCTTACAATCTGCCCCTCCAATGTATTGGGCATCCCAGGACCGGTATGGTGTAGAATTCCGTCCAGAACCTGCTCCGTGAGGTTTAGGCCCTCGCCGTTTCCGGTAAGGACAGTGTAGATTCTGACCGACTGTTCATTGTGTTCAAAATGGCCGATCAGGGAGGCCAGCGTTTCTTCTCCGACGTGTCCAAAAGGTGTATGACCGACATCGTGACCCAGGGAAATTGCCTCAATCAGATCTTCGTTTAAGCTCAGCGCCCGGCCGATAGTCCGGCAGATCTGTGCGACTTCCAGGCTGTGCGTCATCCTGGTTCGATAGTGATCTCCGACAGGAGCAATATAGACCTGCGTTTTGTGTTTCAGACGGCGAAAAGGCTTGCTGTGCAAAATCCTGTCCCTGTCTCGTTGAAACCTGGTTCGAACGCTGCATTCGACTTCTTCTCTCGTTCTCCTTGCTTCGGCACTTTTCGCTGCCAGAGGCGAGAGCCGCTGAAATTCATGTTCCTCCGTTCTTAACCTGATCGACTGGGACATCTACAACCACCTTCTTCACAAGAATCAAAAGGGATCAGACGCGAAAACAAAAGAAATAGCACCTGAGGCCACAATTCCGCCACTTTCTGGCGGAATAAGCTAAGACTTTGTACTTCGTCTTTTATTTTTCACAAAAAACCTTCAGACGTTCTTTCAATTCTTTAACTGTTTAATTCAACATTAAGTTTAAAAATCCTGCTTAAAGTATTAAATTGTATCATAAAATAAAATATTTACAAAATACTGCAAAAGTCATCTTTCACGTTAAATTGTCAGTTAACTGCGCTCTGGGGCTGATTGCTTACCACATTACGTAAAGACATTATAGTGACAAGACCTCTCAATATTCGGGTAGGTAGGTCTGGGTACCACAATACAGCCTACAACTACAACCACCCAAACAAAAAAAAATGACGCCTCAATGTTATTGATGACGTCATTCCCATTGGTCTAGGTTTTGATATCGTGCAGTGCCGCTTAAGCCCGATTCTTTAAGGCAGCCTGAGCAGCGCCTAGGCGGGCAATTGGTACGCGGAAGGGTGAACAGGAGACATAGTCCAGGTTGATTTCCTGGCAAAATTCGATTGAGGAAGGATCTCCGCCGTGTTCACCGCAGATTCCGATTTTGATGCCCGGATTTGCTTTACGTCCGAGATCGACGCAGATCTTCATGATCCTGCCAACGCCGTCCCGGTCTAAGACTGCAAATGGGTTATTGGCCAAGATATTCTGGTTCAAATAGTCGGGCAGGAATTTGCCTTCAGCGTCGTCACGGGAGAAGCCTAAAACAGTCTGGGTAAGGTCATTGGTTCCAAACGAGAAGAACTCGGCAAACGGTGCAATTTCGTCTGCGGTAAGCGCCGCTCTCGGCACTTCGATCATCGTTCCGATTTGGTAGTTGATCTTGACGCCTTCGGTTTTGATGATTTCCTGAGCGATTTCCTCGGTTTGCTTGCGCAGAATTTCAAGTTCTTTATGATGAATGACAAGCGGGATCTTGACATGCGGACGCACGTCAACTCCTTCTTTCACGAGTCTAGCTGCAGCTTTAAAAATAGCTCTGGACTGCATCGCGTAGATTTCCGGATACGAGATTCCAAGACGGCAGCCGCGATGCCCGAGCATCGGATTCATCTCCTGGAGACCGCGGACTTTCTTCAGCAGAACCTCTTTATCCTTGATTTCCTTTTGGACTTTTTCATCCTGCAGGTTGGCCGTGAGTTTTAATTCCTGAATCTCGAGAGCAAGTTCTTCGCCATTTGGCAGGAATTCATGGAGAGGCGGATCCAGCAGACGGATCGTCACCGGCAGTCCGTGCATGGCCTTCAAAATGCCGTAGAAATCGCCTTCCTGCATCGGCAGAAGTTCAGCCAAGGCAGCTTCTCTTTCGGGAAGCGTCTGAGCCAGAATCATCTTCTGGACAATCGGGATACGGGCAGGATCCATAAACATGTGTTCCGTCCGGCAAAGTCCGATGCCCTGGGCGCCGAATTCTCTTGCTTTGGCAGCATCAGGCGGATTATCTGCATTGGCCATAACCTGAAGCTTTCTGATTCCATCAGACCACTCCAGAATTTTTTGGAATTCACCGCTTAAGTCAGGATCCTTCATCGGAACAGTTCCTCTGATGACCCTGCCTGTTGCGCCGTCGATCGTAATCTCGGTACCTTCGGGATAAGCATCATCGCCAATCATAAAGATCTTGTCGGCAAGGTTAATTTTCAATGCATCACAACCGCAGACTGCAGGTTTGCCCATATGTCTGGCTACAACAGCAGCG
Source organism: Dehalobacter restrictus DSM 9455 (assembly GCF_000512895.1). NCBI lineage: Bacteria > Bacillati > Bacillota > Clostridia > Eubacteriales > Desulfitobacteriaceae > Dehalobacter > Dehalobacter restrictus. The sequence continues at coordinate 627,891 of NZ_CP007033.1, read as the reverse complement.
TGGCTGGTCATGCCTCCCCTGCTGGTCAGAATCCCTTGGGCTGCAAGCATGCCGTGAATATCGTCCGGGGTGGTTTCCGTACCAACGAGGATGACTTTTTCTCCGGCCTGACCAAGCTTTTCGGCTTCATCCGCACTGAAGATAATCTTGCCGGAAGCTGCTCCCGGTGAGGCAGGCAGTCCTGTCGCTACAACATCGAGCTTCGCGGCATCATCGATTCTGCGGTGCAGCAGTTTTTCCAGCTGATGCGGATCAATTCTCTCAACTGCTTCTTCCTTGGTGATGAGGCCTTCCTGACAAAGTTCAACAGCAATGCGGATTGCAGCAGAAATCGTACATTTTCCGTTACGGGTCTGGAGTATGTAGAGTCTGCCTTTCTCAATCGTGAACTCGATATCCTGCATGTTTTTATAATGGTTTTCCAGATTCTTGGCGATCTCGCTGAATTGGCGGTAAATTTCCGGATTGTCATTTTGCAGGCTGTCAATCGAAAGTGGTGTACGGATGCCTGCAACGACATCTTCACCCTGGGCATTCATCAAATATTCCCCATACAAGTGTTTTTCACCGGTTGACGGGTTCCGGGTAAAGGCCACGCCCGTACCGGAGTCATTACCCATGTTGCCAAATACCATCGACTGGACGTTGACGGCGGTGCCGTAGCTGTCCGGAATACCATTGGCTTTCCGGTACACGATCGCCCGGTGGTTGTTCCAGGATTTGAAAACGGCGGTGATCGCTTCCTTAAGCTGTTCATACGGATCATCAGGGAATGGTACACCGGTCTCCTGCTTAACAAGCGCTTTAAACTTGACCACAAGTCCTTTCAGGCTTTCCGGAGAAAGCTCGGAATCGAACGTCACACCCTGCTTTTCTTTGACTTCTTCCAAGATATTCTCAAATTTGTGGCTGGCAATTCCAAGTACGACATCGCCAAACATCTGGATAAAGCGTCTGTAGCAGTCAAAAGCAAATCTCTCATTGCCTGTTGCCTTGCTGACGCCGCTGGCTGTTCCTTCGTTCAAACCGAGGTTCAGGATTGTATCCATCATCCCAGGCATGGAAACCCTCGCACCGGAACGGACCGAAACCAGAAGCGGATTTTCGGGATCGCCAAATCTCTTGCCGCTTGCCCTCTCGACATCCTGGATCGCGGGAAGGATCTGTTCCCATAATCCTCCGGGCAGCTGCTCGCCGCAGTCATAGTATTCGAGGCAGGCTTCCGTGGTAATCGTAAAGCCTTGCGGGACATTCAGTCCGATGTTGGTCATTTCAGCCAGGTTTGCTCCCTTGCCTCCAAGAAGGTTTTTCATGTCGGCACTGCCTTCACGAAACAAGTACACATATTTTTTGTCAACCATCTTTTCTCAACTCCCCGTTTATTGTTACTTTCTGCAGAATCACACTTGCGGTTTCTTCGACCGCTTTATTGGTGGTATCTATGATTACACAGCCAATCTTCTTCATGATCTGTTTGGCATAGTCGAGCTCTTCCATAATCCTGTTCAGATTGGCATAATCGGCAGATGCTCCAAGTCCCAGCGTTTTCAGCCGTTCACTGCGTATTTGGTTCAGTTTTTCCGGGCCTAAGATCAGCCCGAAGACCTTATTTCGGGGAACTTCATACAGTTCCCGGGGCGGTGTCACTTCCGGCACCAGCGGGATATTCGCAGCCTTAATCCCTTTATGGGCAAGGTACATGCTTAGCGGTGTTTTTGAGGTCCGGGACACGCCTATTAGGACGACATCAGCATACAGCAGCCCTCGCGGGTCCTTGCCATCGTCATATTTAACTGCAAACTCCACAGCCTCTACCTTCCGGAAGTACTGTTCATCCAGTCGGTGCGTAACATTGGGTATATTTTTGGGATCAAGTCCGGTTTTATCAGCCAATGCCGAAATCAGCGGACTCAAAATATCGATGGTGATTAGATTTTTTTCCTTGGCCCGTCGTTCTATGTAGAGCCTCAAATTTGTCAGGACCAGCGTGTAAACGAGAATTGCCTGTTCCTCTACCGCTTCTTCCAAGATGTCATCGATATGCGTTTCATCCAGAACATAAGGCACCCGGCGAATTTTTGTCTTTATTCCGTTAAACTGTGCTGCTGCCGCTCTGCTGACAAACTCTGCCGTCTCTCCCAGCGCATCGGAAATTACATAAATTACCGGGATTTGATCGGTCACCAAAACACCCCCTCGCTTTCTCCTCTAAAACCACTTTGCGGTATTTGGAAATTTATCCTGGCCCAGTTCTACAAACAGGCTGGTTACATTGGTCTTTGTAAATCTGCCAACTACCTCAAAACTTTCGCGACCTCCCTCATTGATATAGCTTTCGACGACCGGAAGCGTATCAATTTGGTGCTGTACCAGCTTTCTGGCGGCCTCGAGTACGGATTCATCGGATGCAGCCATGATAATATTCGGCATCCTGGTCATGATGACACTGATCGGCATCCCGTGCAGATCCATATTGCCAAGTGAAGCCTTCAGAATATCCTTGCAGGAAACCATCCCCTTAAGCTCACGTTCATCATTAATCACGATCAGGCTGCCGACATTGTTGGTAAACATGGATACGACTGCATCGTAAATCGAGACGCTCTCCTTGACCGCAGCTGCAATTGATTTGAAATCACCGACTCTGAGCTGCCTGAACCTTTGGGCGATAGGTGAAGGTCCCGCATTTCCATTATAAAAATAACCGACTCGGGGACGCGCCTCCAATACACCCGCCATGGTCAGAATTGTCAGATCAGGTCTTAAGGTCGCCCTGTTCAAATTCAGCTGACTGGCTATTTGTTCTCCCGTCATCGGGCTGGATTTTTTCACAAGTTCGAGGATCTTCTCCTGGCGCTCGGAAAGCTGCATTTTTCTCACCCTCCGGAAAATAGAAACTAAAGTTCAAATATCGTAGCACATTGACGGTAATCCAATGATATAGTATGTCATATTTCTATATTATATAACATATTCAAAAAAAGGAAAGCCTTATCATTAAAAAAGAAAAACAAAAAATACATTAAAAATACATTTTAGAAAAATATCCAAAATACCTCCAGAAATAATCTAAATCAACCCTCAGAAGAATCAGACATACAGAGACATACAGACGATCAATGTCATCCCTCTGAAAACGAGGGTGAACCTACGCAAGAAGTGTCAGGTCTCCGAGACAGCCCAGGGCTTCCACACAGCTCTTCAACAATCCCAGACGAGCATTTCTGAGCTCTTCATCTTCGACCATGATCATGACATCTTCAAACAGTTTTTCGATCAATGGTACGATCTCAGTAGCAAACGCGTAGGCTTTCCTGAAATCCGCATCGTTCACAGCCGTCCGAATCAGTGGAGCTTTTTCGTGCAAACATTCGGCGAGCGCCAGCTCCGAGCTTACTTGTAAATCGGAAACCTGCCATGCAGCGGCAGCTGCTTTCTTGCAGAGGTTCACGCAACGGACATAGGCGTTGCTGTAGGAGACAAAGTCAGCTTCATCCCTGACTTGGGCGAGTACTACGGCCTTTTTCATCAGATGAGCAGGCTTTTCTGTTTCGTGGGCCATGACAGCGTCAATCGTATCATAGCGCAGTCCGGATTCCTGGAGCAGGTAGCGGACCCTTTGGACGAAGAAGTCCAGAAGGGCCGGTCTGATCTTCTCCAGCGGTTCCAGCGTGATTCCCTGCACGGTGAATATACTGTAGGACTCTTCGATTAGCCGCAGAAGAGACAGGTCCAGTTCGTCTTGAACCATCAGTCCGACAATTCCAAGCGCCTGACGCCTTAGCGCATAGGGGTCCTGCGAACCGGTCGGCTGGATGCCGATCCCGAAAGAACCGACGATCGCATCAAGTTTATCAGCGAGACTGACCACTTTCCCGGTTACAGAGGAAGGGAACGCGTCTCCGGCATGACGCGGCCGGTAATGTTCAAGGATTCCAGCACAAACGGCCGGGGCTTCGCCATTGCTTCCGGCATAGTACGCACCCATGATTCCCTGAAGTTCAGGAAAATCGTAAACCATGTGCGACACAAGATCTGCTTTAGCCAGATAGGCCGTCCGGTCAACCAGTTCTGTTTCTTTTGTATCGAGACCCATTTCGTTCGCAATCGCAACAGCCAGTTTCTGAAGACGGGCGACCCTTTGTCCGACAGTACCAAGTTTCTCGTGATACACAACCCTGTCCAGTTTCGGAATCAGGGTATGCAGCGGACTTTTCAGATCTTCCCGGTAATAGAAAGCGGCATCTTCCAAACGGGCTTTGAGCACTTTCTTATTACCTTCTTTCACGATATCGAGTGAGGTTCTGTCGCCGTTCCGTACCGTAATAAAGTACGGCAGCAGCTTGCCGTCTTCCGCCTTGACCGGAAAATAACGCTGATGTTCCTTCATCGGCGTGGTGATGACTTCTCCCGGCAGGACCATATATTTGACATCGACTTCGCCCAGAAGAGCGGTCGGATATTCCACCAGATGGCAGATCTCAGTCAGCAGGTTCTCGTCCTGGTCGACTTTGCCGCCGACCTTAGCGGCCAACAGTTGGATCTGGCTCCAGATATTCTGTTTTCTTTTCTCCTGGTCAGCCAGCACAAAAACCGATTCCAGCGCATTCAGATATTCAGCCGGCTGAACAATCCGGATATAGCTGCCAAGCGTACGGTGTCCACGTGAGGTTCTTCCGGCCTGAATTCCGGCATAGCTGAAAGGGATTACCTCGTCGCCAAACAAGGAGATAAGCCAGCGGATCGGGCGTGCAAAACGGATCTCATAATCTCCCCAGCGCATCGGTTTCGGGAAGTTGAGGCTCGTAACAAGATTCAGCGAGACCTGTGACAGCAGCTTTTCGGTTTCTTCGCCTTTTTGGTATTTTACAACATACACATAGGGCACGCCATTGATTTCTTTCAAAAAAAAGTCTTCGGTCTTGACGCCCTGTCCGCGCGCAAATCCTTCAGCAGCTTTGGTCGGTTTGCCTTCAGCATCAAACGCTGCCTTCTGGGCAGGTCCTTTGACTTCCTCACTGATATCCTGCTGTTTCTCAGCCAGAGCTTCTACATAGAGCGCCAGGCGCCTCGGTGTCACATAGCACTGCAGATTCTTATACGCTAAACGCAGTTCCGCCAGCATTTTTCGGGCATTGTTCTCCAGCTGGGCCACTGCACCTGGTGCAAATTTGGCGGGCATTTCTTCCATGCCGATTTCCAGTAAAAAGTCCTTGCTCATTTTTATTCCCCCCTTTTTTTCAGTAAAGGAAACCCAAGTGTTTCCCTCTGGGTGACATAGGCCTGGGCACACAGACGGGCCAGGTGTCTTACTCTGGCAATGTACCCGGTTCTTTCCGTCACACTGATCGCCCCCCGGGCTTCCAGAAGGTTAAACGCGTGAGAGCATTTCAGTACATAATCGTAGGCCGGCACGACCAGGCCTGCCTGGACGGTCCGCTCTGATTCCTTCTCGTACATATCAAACCACTGCCGCAGCGCATCGATGTCAGCCACTTCAAAGTTGTAGCGTGAAAAATCAATTTCATTCTGCAGATAAATATCACCGTAGCTAATGTCTCCGACCCACTCAATATCAAAGACGCTGTCCTTGCCCTGAATAAAGGTCGCCAGTCTTTCTATCCCATACGTAATTTCTGCGCAGACGGGTTTGCAGTCAATGCCGCCGCACTGCTGAAAGTAGGTGAACTGCGTGACTTCCATGCCGTCCAGCCAAACTTCCCAACCAAGGCCCCAGGCCCCCAGTGTAGGGGATTCCCAGTTGTCTTCCACAAACCGGATATCATGGTCGGCCGGATTAATTCCGAGCCGCTCCAGGCTTTCCAAATAAAGCTCCTGAACATTATCCGGCGAAGGCTTCAGAATGACCTGGTACTGAAAATAGTGCTGTAGACGATTCGGGTTTTCACCGTATCTGCCGTCGGTCGGACGTCTGGACGGCTCCACATAAGCCACATTCCAGGGTTCCGGTCCCAGCGCCCGTAAAAAAGTGGCCGGGTTCATCGTTCCTGCACCTTTTTCAATATCATAGGGCTGAGCAATAATACATCCCTGCTCCCCCCAAAACTGGTTAAGGGCCAGAATAAGATCTTGAAATTTCATATGATTTCCTCCGTTCAAAAATAAAAACCCCCATCCATACAGCAAATAATTGCTGCAGGGACGAGAGTATTTCCCGCGGTTCCACCCTGCTTGATTCCAATATACTTACGTAACTTTGTCAGATAACTTGGAATCCTCTTTGAACCTGATCCGCTCCAGACTGCCCAACCTGTTTTCACCTGTCCGGCTCTCACCCTCCCGGACTCTCTTAGCGGCTATTGCAGGCATCTTTTCCATCTATGCGGACAAAATATTTTCATAAAAAGGAAGCTACTTATATGCAGTATAACCTTTATCTGAGATATTATATGCCAATAAAGCTTCACTGTCAATTCTTCCAGAACTCACTTGTTCCAGAACTCACTGCCTTGTCTCCAGGCTAGGAGTTTGCGTTCAAATTTCTGTTCACAGTAATGGCAAAGGCTTTCGAGGATTTCCTGCCGCATTTTTTTGTTCCAGCGCAGTCGATCAATCTTCACGAAATCGGCCTGGTACAGCTGGCGCATCAGGGCCAGGCTTCCCGGGTTCAGCGCTATGACGATCCGGTTGTTTTTACAGGCCGCACAAAGAAAACCTCCGGCCTCCGCACTTAAATAGACCTGCTCGCCGGAAAGGTCTCCGCCGCATTCGGTACAACCCTCCATTGACGGCAGATACCCCTGTAGGTGCATGAGCCTGAGCGCATAAGCGGCCTGAGCCATATACGGGTCAAGATGTTTGAGCAAAAAAAGAAAGCTTAAGGTAAGGGTGAACAGTTCCGGATCAGGCTGTTCCCTGACAGTAGAAATATCCAGCAGTTCGACCATTGCCGACGCAGTGATCGTCCGATCAAAATCGTCCCAGAGATGGATGAAGTTTTCTCGGGGCTGAGCCTGATTCACCGTATCCAGTGTTTTCCCCCTGTACAGCAAAAAATCGGCATACGTGAAAAGCTGCGTCCCGCCCCTCTGGGTGCTTTTGGGTTTCCGAACCCCCTTGGCCACAGCCTCCAGTTTTCCTTTTTCCCTTGAAAAAAGCGTGATAAGCCTGTCCGACTCACCATACTCCCTGCTGCGGATCACAATCGCATCCGCCTGATAGACTGCCATCTCCCAACATCATCCCCGGTCGTGTCTTTATTCCCTATTATATCTTCAATAGATGCTATCTATTTGGGTAGCATTCCTATTTATGTAATTTCTATTGACTAAACAGTTAATACATCTAAGAACTAAATACTACTGGATTATTACGATCCCGGAACTGGTTCCGAGTCTGTCGGCACCTGCTTTGATCAGTTCCAAGGCAAACTCTTTCGTCTTGATTCCGCCGGATGCTTTGACTTTAACACCAGGGCCTGCCCAGTTTTTCAGGTTCTTGACGTCTTCAACTGTTGCGCCACCAAAATAACCGGTCGATGTTTTGATATAGTCTGCTCCGGCTTCCCGGACAATCTCAGCTGCTTTTTGTTTTTCGTCCTCGTTTAAAAGCCCGGTTTCAATAATTATTTTTATTTTTAGACCGCAGCCCTGTGCCGTCTGAACCATCAAATTCACATCACGCTGTACGGCCTTCCAATCGCCGGATTTGGCTTTGCCGATGCACATCACGGCATCAACTTCCCGCGCACCATGGGCTTTTGCTGCCAGAATCTCCTGCATCTTTATTTCGATAAACGCAGCTCCAAGTGGAAAACCTATGACCGTGCACGGTATGACACTGGTTCCGTGCAGCAGGCGTGCGGCGGTACAAATATACACGGGATTTACACAAACGGAAGCAAAACCGTGTTTGACAGCCTCATGGCAAAGATCAACGATATCCTTCTCCGTCGCTTCAGGTTTCAGAAGCGTATGGTCAATTCTTCCGGCGATATTCATAAATCTACCTTCCCTTCAGCGTTCTTTTATACTTTCCCGTATCGCTAATATGCTAAGATACCCTATTTTTTGTAAACCTAATGTACCCCGCGACATTTATTCTTTCAGGTCCTTCAGATTATATCCCAGATCCCTGAGCTGGTTATTCTGGTTGCGCCAGTCCTTCTTGACTTTGACCCAAAGTTCAAGGAATACCTTGCTGCCAAGCAGCGTTTCAATTTCTTCCCGGGCGAGCCTTCCGACTTCTTTTAAGACATTTCCTTCCTTGCCAATCACAATTCCTTTCTGGGAATCACGCTCGACGAGGATCACAGCCTCTATCTTAATCAGGGATTTTTTCTCTTCCATCTTATCGACCACGACCGCGACGGAGTGCGGGACTTCTTCTCTGGTCAGGTTCATCAGCTTTTCTCTGATTAGTTCTGCAACGACAAACTTTTCCGGCTGGTCAATGACGACATCATCCGGAAAATACATTGGGCCAGGCAGAAGCGCTTCAAAAATCAGATCCATTAACTTTATGGTATTCTCGGACTGTAAAGCTGAAATTGGAACAATTTCTTTAAAATCTGCTATTTTGGCAAAGCCGGCTATTTTCTCCAGCAGCTGATCCTTGGAGATCAGGTCAATTTTATTTAAGGCCAAAATGCACGGGACTCCGCTGTCCTTAATGACCTGAAGCACGTATTCATCCCCCGATCCAAACGGTACAGAGGCATCGACGACGCATATCGCAAAATCGACGCCCTGCAAAGTGCTTTTGGCGGCCGCGACCATGTATTCACCCAGACGGTGCTTCGGTTTATGGATACCGGGCGTGTCAAAAAAGATGATCTGCCCGCGTTCTTCGGTAAGGATACACCGGATTCTGTTTCTGGTTGCCTGCGGCTTATCAGATATAATCAGCACTTTCTGACCCAAAAGCGTATTCAGCAAGGTCGATTTCCCCGCATTGGGCCGTCCGATCACCGCAACAAAACCCGATCGAAAACCTTTTTTATCCTGCTTGTTCAAATGCTTTACCTTCCTTGTATCATAAAGTCTCGTATCATAAAATTGTGTATCCTATCGTTATATATCCTATAGCTGTATAACATGTGGTCTCTTAACCTAAATGCTTTTTAAAAACTCCGGGCCAAACGAATCAGGAAGAAGATCCTTCAAACGGGTTTTCCTGATTTCTCCGCTGCCATTGCTGAGCAAAACAAGGCAATCCGATGCGAATTCCCGGATCACCTGTCGGCAGGCACCGCATGGGGACGGTATTTCCTCGAGCGGAACTGCGACAGCAACCGCTTTGATCCGCCTTTCCCCCAAACCGATCCCATGGAACACAGCATTACGTTCCGCACAGACAGTCAGGCCATAGGAAGCATTCTCGACATTGACACCGGAAGTAATTCTTCCGGATTCCCAGAGAACGGCGGCTCCAACCTTGTAGCAGGAGTAAGGGGCATAAGCATCTTCACAAGCCTGATGCGCCTGGCGAATCAGCTCCGCAGCCTGGTTGATGTCCAAAACCTGTTCGTTCTTCATCTCATTCCGCCCCCGTCTTAGATAATAACAACGCTACGACTTGCAGACTTCCTTAAACAATCTTAAGATCAGTCTGAGGGCTACAGTTCCGCTGTGAGCGGAGCATAGAGTGCAAAGCGCGGCCTTTTGACGGCCACGGATGGCCTAATGTCGCGGTGCCATGGAGGGCAAGGAGCGACAAGTCAAGGATGGCGCAACAGCCGAAAAGCGGTATTTGTCCCACAGGTCTACTCTAAAAAATATAAGATCCGAATATAATGATTCCGATAATCACGGCCTGTATGGCGGCAACCAGTACGGCACCGGAAGCAACATCCTTGCCGAGGCCGGCAAGGGGATGGTACCCGGGTTCAGCCAAATCAATCGCGCTTTCCAACGCGGTATTGAACAATTCCGCCACCAGAACGCTGCCAATGGCATAAATAATAAATAGCCAGTGAACGCCTGAAAGACGAAAGTAAGCGCTGGCCAAAACAACAACCGCAGCGACAAAAAAATGAAATCTGAGGTGTTTTTCTGTTCTCAGCGAGTAAGCAATCCCTTGCAAAGACCGTCTGCAGCTGCCAATAAAACCAGCAGGCTTATGGATATCCGGCATTATTCTTCCCCCTTGTCAGCGCAGCAGGCTCAGCTGATCCATAACCTGTTCCTCCAGACGCCTCATGACACTGGAATCCTCCTCACTGCCATGATCGTACCCCAGAAGGTGCAGTGTTCCGTGCACTGCCAGGTAAACAATCTCTCTGGCAAAGGAATGCCCATACGCAATGGCCTGAGAACGGGCTCTTTCGACAGAAATCACGATATCACCGAGAGTTGTATCGCAGTAGCTCAAATCATCGTCATCCTCTTCGTACTCCTCAAAATTATCTGCTTCGTATTCGTCGAGGTCTTGATCTTCTTCGTCGATAATTTCTTCGAGAGAATACTCAACCCGTTCTTTCTTATCTTTGTCCGACTGAGGACTAAAATAAATCTCCGGCTCTCCTTCCCCCTTTTCCCGAAGGGCAAAAGACAGGACGTCCGTGGGGCTGTCAATTCCGCGGTACGTCTTATTCAGGAGATGAATGGATTCATCATTGGTCAGGACAAGTCCGATCTCAGCGTCATCCTGGCCGCCTCCCTCAAGAAGCGCTTTCTGAATGCCCGTACGAAGCAGTTTTGCTATTTTATTTTGTTCATCTTCTGCAACAGAATCCTCTTCCCAACTGATATCTAGTTCCATTTTCTCCCCCTATTCGTGAGAATTATTTTTTTCAGACGGCGAACCAGGCTCGCTGTCCTGCTTAGCCGGAGACTCATTCTCTTTTTGCGTTTTGGGTTCCTCCTGTTTCTGATCAGTGCCCGCTTCCTCTGCCACTTTGGTCTTGGCGGACGGCAATTCAGGGTACTCGATCCTGGAATGGAATATTCCGCTTAGAACCTTAACAAAAGCTATAGATATCTTATCCAGATCCTTAAAGGTTAAGTCACATTGATCAAGCAGGCCCTCATCAAATTTCTCCTTAATAATCTTACGCACCAATCCTTCAATTTTTCCCGGCGAACTGTCCTTCTGGGAACGAACGGCTGCTTCAACATTATCCGCCAGAAGAACCAACGCCGCCTCTTTAGACTGGGGACGCTGCCCGTCATACCTGAAAGCTTCTTCCGAAATATCCGGATTCTCTTCGAGTGCTTTATGGTAAAAGAACGATGCCGTGCTGTCCCCGTGGTGCTGCGCAATAATATCCTGAATATTGGATGGAAGCTTATGCGCTTTGGCCATTTCTAGCCCGTCTTTGATATGGGAAATGATAATCAGCGAACTAAGCGTCGGGGCAATCTTCTCGTGGGGATTATCCTTGGAAAACTGGTTTTCTATAAAGAAGTACGGTCTTTTCAGCTTGCCGATATCATGATAGAGTGCGCCGACTCTGACCAGCACAGGGTCGGCTTTAATTTCCTCAGCGGCAGTTTCGGCTAGATTCCCGACCAGGACGCTGTGATGGTAGGTCCCTGGCGCTTCGATCAATAAGCTTTTCAATAGTGGCGCATTCGGGTTGGATAATTCCAACAGTCTTACAGCCGATGTAATGTTGAAGCCCTGTTCCAGCCAGGGCAAAATACCCATGGTAAGAACAGACGACAAAAATCCGTTGGCAACACTCAGTATGCAGCCGATCAGCCAATCGGTTGGGCTGATCTGAAGGATCAAGGCAACACCGCTTACAAGGGCAATGTTTACCAAAGCCACAAACAATCCTGCCCTGGCCAGCTCAGAACGGCGGTCCAGTTTGGCAACACCCTGTATACCGACAATACCGCTAAGCAAAGAAAATAAGGCTGCCAGCGAACCTGCTGCTCCCATATTCCCTGGATCTGCCATCATTCCGGTGAAAATAGCCAGAATGACGCCTACCAGAACTGCAATCTTAACGCCAAGCAGGAGTGTCACCGTCATCGTAACCCAGGCCGCAGGTATCAGGATAGCCGTCAAAGTATTTAATTCATTGTCCCCAAGACTGATCGCCATAAAGGCTTTACCCATGGCCAATGCAACAATCATGAGGAGTCCGATCAGCACCATCCTTTGCCAGTGGGTAAACGTGTCTGGACTGAACTGGTAGGCGAACAAAATCAAAATGATCATTGAAACCAAGACAATAATTGCAATTCCGGAAGCCGGCTTCCACGGAGATTTTACTTTGATCAATCCATACGCCTGCAAGGCCTGATAAACCTGATCATCAACAATTTCCCCCGGTCCGATAATTTTTTCATTTTCTCGATAGGTCCGGATGGATGGTTTAACGTCGGAAATGGCAATATCCTGCATTTTCTTTGTCGCTTCTTTATCAATGGTCAGTGTCGGTTTGATCACACACTGCTCGATAAATTCATTTATAAGTTCTTTCACAGGTTCAGTCATGCTAGATTTATTGATCTGTTCAATCATTCGGTCCTGCAAGAGTGATACTTCTGCCTGAGATCTCGCTCCGCTTTCGGCATTGCTTGCTATCCCAAGGATGACAACTGAACCAGTTCCAGAGGCAGTTACAATCTCGTGATCAGACAAATTCAGCAGCGCTCCAAGCGTGCTGTCCAATAATTCGCTGAAAGGGACTCTCTTGCGGAGCTCGTCCATTTTTTCAGTAAGACTGTCCTTAGAATCTTTCTGATCCGCCAGAATCTCGAATGTCCGATCCAAATCTTTTGACAAGTTGGAGATTTGACCGTCATCGGCCATATAAACAGGTTCGACCGCATTCGCTGCTGCTTTCTGTTCCTCCTGGAACTTGGCAAGATCCGTCACTTTCTTTTCATAAGGTGCCGTAATCAATTCCGGACTGGGTTCACCGGATTCAATATTTAATTTAGACTGAAAAAGATCCGAGGCCAATATCGCGGTTAAAAGAATAAAGAACAGCAGAAATAATGCTATCTGGTATTTTGTCATAGCATTCTTGGTCTCTTTAGGCAAAAGCATTGTTTTCAATTTTTTATTCAAGTCCCATCAATCCTTACCGGACTGCTTGTCCTCTTTTATATCTTGCGCATCGTAAGCGTGAATAATGCTTTGTACAAGCGGGTTACGTACAATATCGTCCAAAGTAAAGTAATGGAAGGAAATATCTCCGATACCTTTCAGGATATGTTGTACTTCAATCAGCCCTGAATAATTACCGCGGGGAAGGTCAACCTGGGTAATGTCGCCGGTAACCACTGCTTTCGAGGCAAACCCGAGTCTGGTCAAAAACATTTTCATTTGCTCCGGGGATGTATTTTGGGCCTCATCCAGAATAATAAAGGAATCGTCTAGCGTACGCCCGCGCATATAGGCCAGCGGAGCAATCTCAATCGTACCTTTCTCAATATACCGCGCGGTCGTTTCCGGTCCAAGAAGATCATAGAGCGCATCATAGAGCGGCCTGAGGTACGGATTGACCTTCTCCTGCAAATCCCCGGGCAAAAAACCGAGTTTTTCTCCGGCTTCCACCGCAGGCCGGGTGAGAACAATCCTGTTCACTTCTTTGGCCCTCAGCGCCTTGACCGCCATGACCACCGCCAGATAGGTCTTTCCTGTGCCGGCGGGTCCGATGCCAAAGACGAGTGAATCCTTAGCAATGGCTTTAACATACTTGGCCTGTCCGAGCGTCTTAGGTTTGATCGGACGCCCCCTTTGCGTCGTCGCGATGATATGGGTGAGGTTTTGAGCCATATCCTTCGCGCTGCCCTCTTCCACCTGGGAAACAACATAAGTTACATCTGCCAGGGTCAGTGTATTGCCTTTCCGAATTAAGTCCAGAAGCTGTTTGAGGACTGCTTCGGCAAGCTTGACCTGCTGTTCTTCGCCTGAAATCGTCATCTCTTCACTGCGAAAAACAATCTGACAGCCGAGACGTTCTTCCAGAAATCTTAAGTTGACGTCCTCGAGACCAAACAGGTTTAATGCTTCTTCTTTATCTTTCAGGTTGAGTTTTGATTCATTACGCAAATGTGAGTTCCTCCAAATGCAAAGATATTTGCTTATTTTTTATATACCGCTATATCTTCAAAGGTCTCAACTTCAACCCTGACATGTTCCGTTCCTTTTTGGGATGAAAGGATCCGGACCTTATCATGCAGTACTTTGACCCCTGAAGGCAGTTTTTGTTTCAATTCCTCCCTGGCCAGGGTCTCGGCAAGCTTCCTTGCTTCTGCTGCCGCACGGCTTACATGTACTTTTTGAGTTTCTTCATAATGTACTTTTAACAATTCGACAGGAAAACGCCAATTCCTCCAACTGGGCAATGCATATGTGCAGGTTTCTTGGATCGAATCGGAATAGGGGCTATCCTGATTCATTATCATTATTACACGATTATTTATTTTTATTCCCCAGCCATTGGTCCTATTTGCCGTCTTTTCCGTCCTATCCTCTTCCATGGGAATAATCTTATCCGCGCTGTACCAGACCTTTGCCCGGACAAACCCTTTGGCCGCCGGCGCATCGGTCGCGTTTTGTTTGGTTCTGTTCTGACCAGATACGTCAAAGCTGTATTCCGTCATTCCTCCTGCAGCCTTGATCAAAACCTGTCCGGCGGTAACCAGCTGTCCTTCAGCGATTAGCGCCTGCCCCTGAATGACGATCACATCTTCCACATAACCTGTTTTGGCTGCCAGGAGATCTCCCCGGAATAAAACGGTTTGCGGCAGGGTTTTTTCGACGACTCTGATTTTAATATTCGTTCCGCGCTCTTCCATCGTCATCCAGACCAGGTCAGGCATGCTCTCCTGAACTTGTTTGCTCATCTGATCAAGGTCAAGAGAACTTTTCAGCACCCATTTATTTAAGCCGGCTTTCCCGGCTTCGGCAATAATCTGATCCGCTGACACCCTGCTGTTTCCTTCCACACTAATGGAAAGCACATACTGAGAAAGAACCGTGAGTGCTGCAATGATGATAAAAACACCAAAAATCAGGCCCTTGCGTTTTTGCCAGCGTAGCGCTACAAACGGAAATCCGTACCTGTTCCGGATATTGATTTTGATTCCTGCTTTTTTGGCTGCCTTACGCAAACGCCTGAAATCTGCAGCATTGATTTCGGCCAAAAAGCTATCCGTCAATTTTTTTCCATTATAAAATTCAATCCTGTCTTTAAGCGCCTCATTAATAAATCCGGCTAAATTCTTACCCTGCGCTTGAATGGTTACCCTTCCGTGCAGGTACCTGCCAAATTTTCCGAACACCTTCAGCCCTCCCCAAAGCTTAGTCCGGTTAACCGGCCGCGGATATTGATCTCATGATCCTGCACAGTGGTAAGGATAAATTTATCTCCGTTAAGACAGAGTTTACCCTCGGAAGTCTGCAAAGTAATCTCCTGATCCGAAAATCCGACCACTTCATCAAAATATTCTATGATGATCTCACTGCGTCCGATAATGGTTATTTTAGGTCCGTTATTCAGGACATCCGTCGGAAATTCCAGGATCTCACCAGCATGTTTTTGAAGCCTTTTCAGCACGCTTACCACTCCCTTCATAGCATGTCTATGCATCAGGAGCAGAGAATAGTCCAAGCAGTTAGCGGGAGAACCAGAGGAACAAAGGAGAGCAAAGGAAAATAAAAGAGCAGATGCTCGCTCACTTTTAATATGATAGCTTAATGGACGCAAAATTTAACGCCAATTAAAACAAAAAAACTGCCGCTTATGTTTTAGCGGCAGTTTTTCACTACTCTTTTTTAGGAACCCAGGAGTCCTCTCACGACTTGATTCACAAGCTTCCCTTCGGCTCTTCCTTTTATCTTCGGCGTAATAATTCCCATGACTTTCCCCAGATCTTTGGGGCCTTGGGCACCGGTTTCAGCGATGATTTCTTTAGCTATTTCGCGGATTTCCCCTTCAGTGAGCTGCTGAGGTAAGTATTCCATTAGGATGGCGACTTCCTCTTCGAGCTCCTGAACTTTGTCGGGCCTGTTCGCGTTGGCAAACTGTTCCATCGCATCCCGCCGCATTTTTAACTCGCGGGCAAGAACCTCGATAACCTGATTATCATCGTTGAACTCCATTTTCTTGTCTATCTCAGCGTATTTGATGGCAGCCCGTACCATTCGGATAACAGAAAGTCTAACCTTCCCCTCCTCTTTGGCCTTCATAGCTGTCTTCATATCCTCAATCAGACGATCCTTCAGGGACAATTGGAGCCAACTCCCTTATTTGAATTTACGTTTCCGCGCAGCCTCAGATTTCTTTTTTCTCTTAACGCTTGGCTTCTCGTAATGCTCGTGTTTGCGAGCTTCCGATAATACCCCCGAACGTTGACAATTTCGCTTGAACCGGCGGAGTGCGGAATCCAGGGATTCATTTTTACCGACTCTGACTTCACTCATTTTTTATCCCTCCCTCCACTGGTAAATGATACGAAATAATTATAAAGGATGAATATGGACACGTCAAGCTGGAAGGAGCCTGCTTTTTTGGCATATCAAAACACAACTCAGTCCTAATCTGACGGTTTTTCCGGGTCTTTGACACTTGCATAAATATTAAAATCTTTGAAAGCCTTGAAAACAGGGCTTTTTTTGTTAGAAAATCGTCAAATTATTGCTATTTAGTATTGAGCAATTTGTGGTAATGTGTTATAATATAAGGGTATGGAGGTGTTTGTTATGAAACTTACGCTATCTAAATCTAAAAATGCCACATCGCTTTATGTTACGAAATCAATTTACGTGAATGGTGTACATACTTCAAAAATGGTCGAAAAACTGGGAACACTTGCTGAACTGGAAAAGAAACTAAACGGTGAAGATCCTATCGAATGGGCAAAAAAGTATATTGCAGATCTGAACCAAAAAGAAAAAGAGGAACAGCGGGATGTCTTAGTCAAATATTCTCCTTCCAAAATCATTGCTAGAGATGAACAGCGTTTCTTTAACGGCGGCTACCTTTTCCTTCAGAAAATATATCACGAGCTCGGGTTACATCGGATCTGCAAAGAACTCTCCACCAAATATAAATTTTCTTTTGATCTTAATTCAATTTTGTCCAGGCTGCTTTATGCCAGGATTATTTTCCCTGCCTCTAAGCTGGCAACCCTTGAGCTGTCCAAAAAATTTATTGAACAGCCCAATTTCGAGCTTCAACACATCTACAGGGCGCTTGAAATCATTGCTAAAGAAATTGATTTTATCCAGTCTTCCCTTTACAATAACAGTCTGAAAATTTCCAAACGCAATACCGGTGTGCTTTATTATGACTGTACGAATTATTTCTTTGAAATTGAGGAGGAAGAAGGCCTTAAGCAGTATGGGGCATCAAAAGAACACCGCCCAAATCCCATTGTCCAGATGGGGCTGTTTATGGACGGTGACGGTATTCCCATCGCTATTGATCTTTTTAATGGCAATACTAATGAGCAGCTGACGCTAAGACCTTTGGAGAAAAAAATCCTGGCTGATTTTAAACTTTCCAAGTTTATCGTCTGTACGGATGCCGGTCTCGCTTCTCAAAAGAACCGGGAATTCAATAACGAAGGCGAACGGGCTTTCATTACCACCCAATCAATAAAAAACTGAAGAAACACCTCATGGAATGGGCACTGGATTCTACCGGTTGGAAACTTTTCGGTGAACGTAAAAGCTATGATATTACAGAACTTGATGAGAATACGGATAAAGATAAAGTTTTTTATAAAGAGCGCTGGATCAAAGAAAACGATCTGGAGCAGAAGCTTATTGTGACCTTTTCTTTGAAATACCGAAATTATCAGCGAAAAATCCGTGATTCCCAAATAGAACGTGCCCGAAAAACAATGGCTTCAAACCCGGGGAAGTTAAAGAAATGCAATGCTAATGATTATAAAAGATTTATTGAAAAAAGATACTGTACGGATGACGGTGAGGTAGCAGATAATGAATTGTACAGTATTAACACTGACCTGGTTGCCAAAGAAGAGCTGTTTGACGGTTTCTATGCCGTCTGTACTAACCTTGAAGACGAAGCAGCGGCAATCATCAAAGTGAACCAAAGGCGTTGGGAGATTGAAGAGTGTTTCCGAATTATGAAAAGCGAATTCAAAGCCCGACCAGCATACTTAAGCCGTGATGATCGAATAAAAGCACATTTCACCACGTGTTTTATGTCTTTGATCCTCTACCGTTTTCTTGAAAAGAAGCTTGAAGAAAAATATACCTGTAGCGAGATTATTCAAGGATTAAAGGATATGAATTTCTTTGAAGTTAAAGGTGAAGGTTATATTCCGACCTATACCAGAACCGATTTTACAGATGCTTTACACAATATCTTTGGTTTCCGTACCGACTATCAGATCGTCAGTACCAGTCAGATGAAAAAAATTCTCAAAAGTACAAAGTCATAAAAACATTACTCACTTTTTTAAAAATGTAAAAGCCCGGATTTCCCTTGTTTGCAAGGGGTTCCAGGCTTTTTTGCTCTTTAAAGTGTCAAAGATGAGATTATAAAGGATGAATATGGACACGTCAAGCTGGAAGGAGCCTGCTTTTTTGGCATATCAAAACACAACTCAGTCCTAATCTGACGGTTTTTCCAAAAGATGTTTAGCCGATTTTCTTGCCCAGCGGCTTGCCGCCGATCAGATGATAGTGCAGATGTCCGACTTCCTGACCTCCGTCAGGTCCGCAGTTCACAACAACCCTGTAGCCCGATTCCGCGACCCCGGATTCTGCTGCAAGCTGCTTGATCAGGACAAAAATCCTGCCGGTCACAGCCATGTCATCTTCTGTCAGATCATTCAGACTGGTTAAGTGCTTTTTCGGAATAACCAGAATGTGAACAGGCGCCACGGGGTTAATATCCTTAAAGCACAGGATATCTTCGTTTTCAAAGACGATTGCTGAAGGAATTTCCTTGTTCACGATTTTGCAAAAAATACAATTGTCCACGAACCGAACCTCCAATTTTGTATCCTTAATACCCTATCAACTCTAAACCTACATGTTCCTACTGGTTAGATTAATGTCCTTTGCTTCCGGGTTATTCGCTTTTTGCAATCACTGTCTTACTGAGAATTTGTTGGTCGCATTGCTCCAGCGTATCTGCAAAAGGAGTCAAAATATACAAAAAGACTGTACTGTCAAACTCCTTAAAATATCTCGCATAAATTCTTGCACGGGATTCAATCAGTGGGAAATCCTCCAGACTGGTTTTTTTGAGCGGATTACCGTACTGAATGTAAGCCCGCCGGCTGCCCTCATATTTGTGGGCCGGACTGTTTACCAAGATGATTGCATCGATTTGTTCCCAGCCTTCATAACCTGCATACGTAACCCCGCTCTTAACCTCGGAAGAAAGAACGTTCATTTTCTGCTGCTTGGCAGGGCATCCCAGGCCGTCCAGGATCAGCTTCTGATAATCATATTTCGCTACAGCCATTATTTCGTTGTTATTCAGCTTCCCATCCACCGAAAAACCATACTTGCTTTGCCCGGAGTTGTCCTTGATCAGATATCCGCCATAAAAGCTCGCATAATAAGGCGAGTCATCCTTGTAAAGCGTGGACGAACCGTAATTCCAGCTGAACGCGCCAAAATTATAGAGTATCGACAGGGAAAGGTCTCTTCCGGTGTACTGCGAAAAACCTTTATTATCGTTAAATACCATGACAAACGGGTACCAGTCTTTTTCTTCCGTACTGGAACCGCCCGGGATCTGAACAGAGACTTGCTGTTTATCCATCAGGCTCTTGGAATTTTCATATTTGGTGTAAGCCCACATCACCGCATAGCTTCGGACTTGTGCGTACAATGGTGCTTTTAATAATAATACACCCAGCGCAATGACTACAATTAAAACAATAATAAGGGGCTTCTTCCAATTCCCGATCTTCTTCATTGTGGCTCCTTGTATTTAGAGGATTATTTGTTAATTATTATATTATAAAATATTAGAAGATTAAACACCATTTGACAAATTGTGCTTTATTCAGCTTCATTGATTTCTCTGCTAGCAGCGTTTCCCGGGACAGAAACCAGATCCTCCTCACGGACAGTATAAGTGATGAGATTGCTCTCAGCCAGGATGGACGGAATTCGAAGTTCCAGATAATTTCGGGTATGTCCGCGGGCTCTTCCGTCTTGATCCACATTCTCCAAAAGTACTTCAAGCTGTTTTCCAATAAATTTTCTCTCGTATTTTCTTCGGCTCTTTTGACCGATCTGAATCAGTTCCCTGACCCTGGCTGTTTTGATACGGTTGGGTATCTGCTCCGGCATATCCGCCGCGGGCGTACCGGGCCTCCGGGAATAAGGGAAAACATGAATACCGGAAAATTCGCAGCTCTCAATAAAACGCAGGCCGTCCTGATAATCCTGATCTGTTTCTCCGGGAAAGCCGACCATAATATCGGTGGCGATTGCCGCGTCTGGAACTCTGGCCCTTATCTGCTTCAGCAAAGCAGCATAATCCTCTATCGTATAAGGTCTGTTCATTTTTCCCAGGATCTTGTTGGAACCGCTCTGAAGCGGAATATGGAAATGGGGGCATACTGCTGCATTGGCAGCAATAACCTCCAGTAATTCCAGCGAAAACTCCATCGGTTCAATCGAGCCAAGCCGGAGTCTCTTCATCCCCGGAAGTTTCACCAGCTCACTGACCAGAAGTCCCAGATTCATATTCTTATCGGCAAAGTCCCTGCCAAAGGCGCCGATATGAATACCGGTCAGTACAATTTCCTTGTATCCTGCCTTCAGAAGTTCCCTGGCCTCCCGGTAGACATTTTCAGGATCACGGCTACGTGACGGCCCCCTGGTATAGGGTACGATGCAGTATGTACAAAACTGGCTGCAGCCATCCTGAATCTTCAGCATGGCCCGTGTCCGGCTCTCACTTTTGATCAGCGGAAGCTCTTCATATTTCACGCTTTCCTCAAAACTTTTGACCTTTCGGAGAGGTTTTAAAGATTCGGCCGGCTTCTTTGCTGAAGCACCAGCAGTACGTTCGTCCTGAATATCGCGTAAAAACTGAAGCAGGGAACTCCGGTCCTGAGTTCCCATGATCAGACCAACTCCATCGATCCCTGCAACCTCATCAGGACTTAGCTGGGCATAGCAGCCCATGACAGCGATGATCGCCCCCGGATGATCCTTGACCATCTTACGGATGAGCTTGCGGGATTTCATGCTCCCTGTACCGGTTACGGTGCAGGTATTAATAATGATCACGTCGGCAGAATCAGCCTCCTGGACGGTCTTATAACCTTCACCGGCCAGCAGCTGAGAAAGTGCTTCGCTTTCAGTCTGGTTGACCTTGCAGCCAAGCGTCAGAAAACTTACCTTCAAGCCTTCTGCGTTTTTCATGTTTTCGGTTATCATCTGCTTATCTTCTTTATTCATACGCTTGGCTTCTTTTCCTCTTAACAAATACAACATCCATCAAATAACTGCCCAAATAGAAAATATAAAAATTCTTCTGGCTTATGAACTAACATAAATGACCATATGATCAAAGCATCTATCCAAGATCGCCGAAGTAAGCGAGAGCCATTACAAGGGCTGCCAGAGCTGCCGTCTCTGTCCGCAGAATACGTGGTCCCAAAGAGACACTCCTGGCCTGGAGTTTTTCCTCGGCCCAGGCCACCTCTTCCGGCGCAAAGCCCCCTTCGGCCCCGATAAGCACGGCAATCGGGTATCTGGGTTCATATCCCTGAAGCACTTCCTTTAAGGAGTGCGTCTTTTCATCTTCATAAGGAATCAGCCACTGCGTCTCTGCCGGCAGCAGTCCCTTCAGTTGCGTCCAATCGGCTACTTCCATAATTTCCGGTTCGATAACCCGGTGAGATTGTTTCACAGCCTCAGCCGCGATTCTTTGCCAACGGACCACCCTGTCCCGTGCTTTAGCTCCTTCCAGTTGCAGGACAGACCGTTTCGTCCTTAAAGGGATAAGTCCGGCCATTCCGAGCTCAGTCCCTTTTTGGATGACCCACTCCATCTTTTCTCCCTTGGCCAGTCCCATGACAAGGTATACCCTTGCCTTTGCTTCCACGTCAGGGAATTCCTCTTCAACAATTCTGCAGCAGGCTGAGTCCCTGGCTAGTTCTTCAATGACCCCGACCCACTGACCGCCGGAATTATCAAAGCCCATGACTTTAGCGCCGCATTCAAGCCGCACCACATGAGTCAGGTGATGAAGTTCTTCTCCGGTTATGTTAAAAGTGTCCTTTTCGCGGGACGAGATTTTAAAACGGTGCATAGGATTCCCTCTCTCGATACACTCAAGTAAACGTAGCTTTCAGCAGTACCCAGCCTGCATCTTCAAGCCTTCCAATACAGTGGAGGCCTGCCGCATTCATTTTTTCCAGAACATTGTTTTCCCGGGTATCAATGATGCCGGAAGCAAGAAGGATACCCTCCGGTTTCATCAGCTGAGGCAGGGAAGGCAGGAGTTCAATGATTATATCCGCGATGATATTAGCGATGACGACATCAGCTTTCCCCGTAAAGACCTCACCGAGGTTTCCCGTTTTAACCTTAATTTTATCTTCCATGTGATTCAGCGCTGCATTTTGCCGCGCAATCCGCACAGCCAGGGAGTCAATGTCTCCGGCCTGGACGTTTGCCCCGAGCTTGGCGGCCGCCACAGCCAGGATCCCGGAGCCGGTGCCAATATCAAAGACGTCCGAACCTTCCTGAATATAGTCTTCCAGCGCCTCCAGGCAGAGAGCGGTTGTCGGATGGGTACCCGTCCCAAAAGCCATCCCGGGATCAATCTCAATGATGACCACCTGATCCTGCGTGTCCGCCTGTTCCCAGGTCGGTTTGATCAGGAAGCGTTTGCCGATTCGGACTGGTTTAAAGTATTGCTTCCATTCATTCTCCCAGTCTTCTTCCTTCACCATCACGGAATTCGTCTCCACCATCCAGTCCGGAAATAATTCCTTGAAAAGCAGAAGTTCTTCCCGTAAGGAGGCGATCCTGGGACTTAAGCTTTCATCCTCCGGGAAATAACCCTTGACCACACACTTTCCTGTTACTTCTAAATCCGCATAGATGTGATAATCCCAGATCCCGGATTCAACATACCCTTTAATCAGCTCAGGCGATTCGACAACCACACCCTTGCTGCCTATCCGATAAAAAAGATCGGTAACAGCCTCCTCTCCCTCAGATGATACTGTTACCGCTATCTCAGTCCAATTCATTGCAAACTCCCTTTTCTCAGATCTTATTCACCGTTAAACTGCAATTAACCGATAGCATCCCGGACATTATCCTTCACCTTGTCCCAAAGCGATTTTTTTCCAAGCTGCTGACCTTCGGTCGTTATTTTTCCAAATTCGCTGAGCAGCTCTTTCTGACGTTCCGTGAGTTTGGTAGGCGTTGCTACAATCACCCTGACATGCTGGTCACCGCACCCGCTGCCCCTCCGGTAAGGAACACCCATTCCTTTGACTCTGAAGACTTTCGATGTCTGGGTTCCTTCGGGTATCTTTATTTTGACATCTCCGTGAAGGGTAGGCACGTCGATTTCATCACCCAGGGCGGCCTGAACAAAAGTGATCGGAATTTCAACGTAGATATCATTGCCGTTTCTCTGGAAGAATTCATCCTTCTTAACGAGCAGAACAACATATAGGTCTCCGGACGGTCCTCCTCTTTCTCCAGCCTCGCCATAACCGCTGTAACGCAGACTTAATCCATCCTCAGTGCCTGCCGG
Source organism: Dehalobacter restrictus DSM 9455 (assembly GCF_000512895.1). Taxonomy (NCBI): domain Bacteria; kingdom Bacillati; phylum Bacillota; class Clostridia; order Eubacteriales; family Desulfitobacteriaceae; genus Dehalobacter; species Dehalobacter restrictus. The sequence goes on along the minus strand of NZ_CP007033.1, from coordinate 604,238 downwards.
GATATTGACTTCGATCTTTTTAACTTCTTTCACTTTACCCTTGCCGTTGCATTTGCTGCACGGAGAGCTGATCATTGTCCCTTTTCCGCCACAAGCAACACAAGTCTTGGTCGTAGCGATCTGCCCAAACGGTGTACGCTGAGTTGCCCTGATTTGCCCAGTACCGCCGCATTGTGAACATGTGGTCGGATTCGTGCCGGGAGCCGCGCCGCTTCCTCCGCACTCGGTACAGTATACTGAGACCGGAACTTCGATCTGCTTCTTCATGCCAAAGGCAGCTTCATGCAGCGTGATGGACAGATCATATCTCAAATCGGCGCCTTTCACCGGGCCTTTTCTTCTGGAACCTCCGCCCATACCACCGCCGAAAAACATTTCAAAAACATCTCCAAGGCCGAAATCAGCAAAATCAGAGAAATCGCCAAATCCTCCAAAGCCCTGTCCGTTAAAGTCCACCCCGGAGTGGCCATATTGGTCATATTTTGCTTTCTTATCCGGATCGCTCAATACCGCATAAGCCTCGGTAGCTTCCTTAAAGCGTTCTTCCGCTTGCTTATCTCCCGGTTTGACATCGGGATGGTTTTCCTTTGCTATCTTCCTGTAAGCTTTTTTAATTTCATCCACGCTGGAAGATTTGCTGACACCCAGAACTTCATAGTAGTCGCGTTTCATAATTTAAGCCGAAACTCCTCCCTAAATATCAATACAAGACCGCATAAGACATAAATAAGACCTGCATTCCTCCGAATGCCGAAGCAGGTCCAAAGATACTACTGCACCCTTAGACCCTTTTGATTACCTATAGACTCTTTCTAATGTATCATTATACTACCATTATCATTAATATGTTAAGATTTAAGGCGCGTTGTACCGGTATTTAGCTTTGAGGCTAAATACCGGTACTTTTTGTGTTTCAACATCGTTATTATCTGCAGACTCTTCATGATTAATCGATTAAACAAATGATCTGATTAATACTGATTCTGTTTATTTATCCTTGTCCACTTCGGTATATTCAGCATCGACAACATTGTCATCTTCCTTGCCGGCTCCGGTATCCTGCTGTCCTGGATTTGGTCCTGCGTCAGGTCCCTGCGAACCTGCACCGGGTGCTCCCTGCTGTTGATACATTTTTTCCACAAACGGATAGAGGATTTTGGTCAGCGCTTCCGATTTTGCATTAATTTCCTGGACATTATCGCTGCCGGCCGTGGCTCTGAGTTCTTCAGCAGCCTTCTTGACCGCATCCCGCTCGGTGTCGTCGCCTTTGCCTTCAAAGTCCTTCAGGGTCTTTTCAGCCTGGTATGCCAGTGAATCTGCTTGATTTCTGGCATCAATCAGTTCTCTGGCCTGTTTGTCTTTCTCAGCATTGGCCTCGGCATCCTGACGCATCTTTTCAATTTCGTCTTTGCTTAAGCCGGTTGAAGCCGTGATGGTTACTTTCTGTTCGTTACCGGTTGCCATATCTTTCGCCGAAACGTGTACAATACCGTTTACGTCAATATCAAATTTGACTTCGATCTGCGGCACACCTCTTGGGGCAGGCGGAATTCCGGTAAGCTGGAAGCGGCCGAGTGTCTTATTGTAAGCAGCCATCTCGCGCTCACCCTGAAGCACATGGATATCTACCGAAGTCTGGCTGTCGGCTGCAGTCGAGAAGACTTGAGATTTGGTGGTCGGAATGGTCGTGTTCCGGTCAATGATCCTGGTGAATACACCGCCCAGGGTCTCAATCCCGAGGGAAAGCGGGGCAACGTCAACCAGAACAATATCTTTCATTTCACCGGCCAGAACCCCGCCCTGGATAGCCGCGCCGAGCGCAACGACTTCATCCGGGTTAACACCTTTATGTGGTTCCTTGCCACTAATTCTCTTAATGGCTTCCTGGACTGCAGGGATTCTGCTAGATCCCCCGACAAGAATCACCTGATCGATTTCGTTGAAGGAAAGTTTGGCATCTTCCATCGCTTGACGGGTAGGTCCCATTGTTTTTTCGATCAAATCTGCTACAAGCTCTTCAAATTTGGCGCGGGTGATATTCATATCCAGATGAAGCGGCCCTTCAGCAGACATTGTGATAAACGGCAGGTTAATATTAGTCTGGGCAACGCCGGAAAGCTCAATTTTGGCTTTTTCAGCAGCTTCCTTCAGACGCTGCAGGGCCATCCGGTCTTTGGCAAGATCAACACCGTTGCTCTTTTTAAATTCGGCAACAATGTAATCCATTAAACGCTGGTCAAAGTCGTCACCGCCGAGAAGGTTGTTCCCATTTGTCGCTTTAACTTCGACCATTCCCTGACTCAGTTCGAGGATCGAGACGTCAAATGTTCCGCCGCCAAGGTCGTAAACGAGTACGGTCTGGTCATGTTCTTTGTCAAGTCCATAAGCCAGTGCTGCTGCAGTAGGTTCGTTGATAATACGCAGAACTTCAAGACCGGCGATCGTGCCGGCATCTTTGGTAGCCTGACGCTGGGCGTCGGTAAAATACGCCGGAACGGTGATGACAGCCTGAGTGACTGAAGACCCCAGATAAGCTTCCGCATCAGCTTTGAGCTTCTGCAGGATCATTGCAGATACTTCCTGCGGTGTATAGGATTTATCCATCAAAGTCACTTTATAGTTAGTGCCCATATGACGCTTAATTGAACTAACCGTGTTGTCCGGATTGGAAACAGCCTGGCGTTTAGCCACCTGACCTACCAGTTTCTCGCCGTTCTTGGAGAAGCCGACGACTGAAGGTGTAATACGTGCTCCTTCAGGATTAGGGATTACAACAGGTTCACCACCTTCAAGTACTGCAACACAAGAGTTGGTGGTTCCTAAGTCAATACCAATTACTTTACCCATTTGATTTCCTCCTTGCAAATTCTCATATCGTATTTTTCGTTTCTTTCAACTCATATACTCTTTGATCAGACTGAGATTTAGCTTAATACTATCAGCCTGAAACTTTGACCCGGCTAGGCCTGATCACTTTATCCTTCAGATAATATCCCTTTTGAAGTTCTTCCAGAATCATATTCTCCGGCTGGTCGGATTCTTCTTTCAGCAGGGCTTCGTGGAGATTCGGATCAAATTCCTGGCCGACGGTTTCAATGATTCTGAGCCCCTCATCTTCCAGAACTTTCACAAACATTCTTTCGATCATTTCCACACCCTGGGATAATGCTTCAAAATCTTTGTTTTTTCGACTGGAAGCAATCGCTCTTTCAAAATTATCCAGGACCGGCAGCAGGGACTGAATGACCCTTTCCGAAGCATATCGGGCAGTGTCTTCTTTTTCCTTCTGAGTTCTTTTGCGGAAATTGTCAAATTCAGCTTTCAGTCTTTGCATCTGGGCATAATAGTCTTCCGCTTTGAACTTATGCTCTTCAATTTCCTCACGCAGGCGCTGCAAATGATCGACAGGATCAATCTCCTCAGTCAGGCATTCTTCATTCTCCTGCCCAATGTTCTGGTTTTCTTTATCTTCCTGAGCGTTTGCAGACGCTTGATTTGTTTTTTCTTTGTTCACGCAGTTGCCTCCCTTCTTGATCTAAGTCCGGGTCCTCCGGTGCCTCTCTGTCAGCAATTCGGTCAAGCTGTTTGTCATATAATCTACAATCGCAATCGCTTTGCCGTAATCCATTCTGGTCGGACCCAAAACTCCCACTGAACCAATCTGTTTCCCGTTAATCTGGTAGGTTGCAGATATGATACTGCAATTTTTAAATACCTGATCAGCATTTTCCGCTCCGATCATGATACTTAATCCCTTTTGGTCATGACTTAGAAGCTCCTTCAGCTTATTGTTCTCCTCAAATACGGAAAAGAGACTTCGAACTTTATTGATATCCCTGAATTCAGGCTGATCAAGCATATTTAATGTCCCGCCAAGGTAGACCCGTTCTTCGGACTCTCCATCCTTATCATCAAACATTCTTTCCAAAATACCCATCATTCCATCAATAATGCGGCGTTTTCTGGAAAGCTCGCTGTATATTTCGTTGATCAGGCCTTTTTTCAAATCCTGTACCCTGGTTCCGCTCATTTTCTGGTTGAAAATATTCGCCAGAATCTGAAGTTCCTCCGGGCTTGTATCCGAACCGATATCGACAATATTATTCTCTACCGAACCATTCTCTTTCACGGTCACCATGATGGCCTTCCCCTGCTCGTAGGGGAGAAAATACAAATTCTTTAGAATACCGTTTCGGCTTTTTGGTCCAAGTACAATACTGGTCAGGTTCGTCACCTGGGAAATAAGCTTTCCGGTGTATTCGATGACTTCCTGCACTTCGCTGAGTCTGCTGGTGATCTCCTGGTTGATATTTTTCTTTTCATCATGGTTCAGGCTCAAAGGGTCCATCAGATAATCGACATAATAGCGATAGCCTGAGTCGGAAGGAATCCTTCCTGCAGATGTATGGGGCTGTTCAATAAGTCCCAACTCTTCGAGATCTGCCATCTCATTGCGGATCGTCGCCGGAGACACCCCCAGCTCAAACTTTTTGGAAACGGTTCTGGAACCGACAGGCTCCGCGGTGGCAATATAATCCTGCACAATCGCTTTTAAAATCTTGTGTTTTCTTTCATCCATTTCCATCAAAGTGCCACCTCCGATTGATTTGTTAGCACTCTACTAAGGTGAGTGCTAATCATCTGAACATAATTTAGCATGATGGTAAAATAATGTCAAGAGGAATAATCATCGAATCGTGTACAATGTAGCTGCAATTCAGCTTAGATCATCGTTAAATTTAGCTACAAAATGAAATCCACCAGAACCGCATTGAGCACGAAAAAGCAGGCAGGGTTAATTTTCAACCTGCCTTCGGCAAGTCGGAAAATATCTCTATCAATATAGTTTTGCAAAATTTGTCCATAAATATCCTGAATTTCCGTTTGAAATTTTGCAGAAAATTCTGCGGTGTCGATTCCATCTGCCGTACGCAGCCCCAGCATCATAAATTCAGAGATCTGCTGCTCTCTGGTCAGTACTTCGGTTGCCGAAGGGTCCAAAGGTCTTTGTCCAGATTCCAATATCCGGGTATAACCGGCAATATCCTCTGGATTCCTGGTTCTAACGTTGTTCAGACATGAGACTGCCCCCGGTCCAAGACCTATATAATCCTGCCCTCGCCAATAAGACCGGTTATGTTTGCATTCAAAACCGGGCCTCGCAAAGTTGGAAACTTCATAGCGGCCATAGCCGCAGCTTTGAAGATAAGAAACCGCCCATTCGTACATATCGGCCTGCAAGTCGTCATCCGGCAGACGATCCAGGCGATTCCGGCTGTTCAAGCCATCCAAGGTTTCCTTGCAGTCCGGACTGCCTGCCTGACTGTATGCATATTCTTTATGCAGCGGGGTATCTTCCTCAAGCGTAAGTGCATAGAGTGAAAGGTGTTCAGGCGACAATGCGATGGCCTGGCGAAGCGTATCCTGCCAATCTCCCATTCTCTGTCCCGGAAGTCCAAAAATCAGGTCAAGGTTCAGGTTATCTATCCCCGATTGTCTGATAAGGGTGACGCTCCTGTGAATATCCTCCACGGTATGGATTCTGTCGATGCTTTTCAGCAGACGGTCATCAAAGCTCTGAGCGCCGAGCGATATCCGGTTGATCCCGTACGTCCGGCAGAGCATCAATTTCTCCCGGTCAAGTGTGCCGGGATTACACTCAATTGTTTTTTCTAGGACCTGACCGGTTCTGGAAGTATGGATACGGGGATCCCTTATCGGATCAGATAGTTCTGTCGAGTCTGTCCGGCTCAGGGCCTTAAAATAATACCGGTAAATCAGATTCAGCAGCCGATCAAGCTGACTGGCATTCAGAACTGTGGGCGTTCCGCCCCCAATAAAAAGAGAAGAAACCCCCTGGGAGGCTTCCTTAGCTCGCAACTCAAGCTCCCGCTCCAGTCCGCGCAAATAGACGAAGACCAAATCGGAGGCCGGGTCTGATAATAACATATGGTCAGCCCCATCTACGCTACCGAATATTTTACTGTCTGCGATAATGGGAGCAGTATAAGGTACCGAATAGAATGCGCAGTAGGAACATTTTTTTACACAAAACGGAACATGAACATATAAAGAAGTCATACGAATCACCTAATACAGCGATTTTTAATATTTACGTTCCCAAGCTGCAGACTAAGTCACCGTAATGGATGTCCAGCGCCAAGCGGAGCACAGCGCAGGAGGTGCTGCCTTGGGTCTAACCCGAGCAAAGTAAAATTAATCGTCCATCTTGAGCACTGCCATGAAAGCGTCCTGGGGTATTTCCACACTGCCGACTTGTTTCATGCGTTTCTTGCCTTCTTTTTGCTTTTCCAGCAGTTTGCGTTTCCGGGAAATGTCACCACCGTAGCATTTGGCCAGAACATCTTTGCGCATAGCCCGGATATTCTCCCTGGCAATGACCTTGGCACCGATCACGGCCTGAACAGGTATCTCAAACATCTGCCGCGGAATCAGGCTGCGCAGCTTTTCAACAAGTTTGCGTCCACGAGAATATGCTTTGTCTTTATGGACAATGAAGGAGAGTGCATCAACAATTTCAGCGTTCAGCATGATATCGAGTTTCACAAGATCCGCTTCCTTGTATCCGATCAGTTCATAGTCCAGAGACGCATACCCTTTGGTCCGGGATTTAAGCTGATCAAAATAATCATATACAATTTCGCTTAACGGAAGCTCATAATAGAGACTTACGCGCGAAGCGGTGATGTAATCCATGTTCAGGAACGTACCCCTTTTCTCCTGGTTCAGTTCCATGATGGTGCCTACGTACTCGGAGGGTACCATAATCGTAGCCTTGACCACAGGCTCTTCAATCGATTCGATCTTTCCTTCAGGCGGCAGAAGCGCAGGGTTATCGATAAAGACCTGTTCCTTGGCTGTGGTATTTACTTTATAAACAACGCTCGGTGCGGTCGTAATAATACTGAGGCCAAATTCCCTCTCGAGTCTCTCCTGGATAATTTCCATGTGCAGGAGACCCAGGAAACCACAGCGAAAACCAAAACCCAGCGCTGCGGACGTTTCATTTTCATACATTAAACTCGCATCATTCAACTGAAGTTTCTCCAGCGCATCCTTCAGCCTGTCAAAGTCGGAAGTTTCAACCGGATAAAGGCCGCAAAAAACCATCGATACCGCTTTGCGGTAGCCCGACAGCGGTTCCGCCGCCGCATGGTCGTTATCCGTCACGGTATCCCCGACCCGGGTATCCCCGACATTCTTGATACTGCCCGCGATATAGCCAACCTGGCCTGCCCTCAGCTCATCGACAATCGTCATTCCTGGGGTAAAAACACCAACTTCGGTGATTTCAAACATTTTTCCGGTGGACATCATCCTGATGTTCGTTCCTTTGGAGACTTTACCGTCAAATAATCGAATATAAGGGATCGCACCTTTGTAGGAATCAAACTTTGAGTCAAAAATCAATGACTTTAAAGGTTCTTCATCATCGCCCTTAGGCGGAGGAATCCTCTGGACAATGGCTTCCAGGATCTCTTCGACCCCAATCCCCACTTTGGCCGATGCGAGGATCGCCTCACTCGCGTCAATCCCAATCACATCTTCAATCTCCTGTTTGACTCTGTCAGGTTCTGCGCTTGGCAGATCTATTTTATTAATAACCGGAATGATCTCCAGGTCATTTTCCAAAGCAAGATAGACGTTGGCAAGAGTCTGCGCCTCAATACCCTGGGCCGCATCGACCACCAACAAAGCCCCTTCGCAGGCAGCCAGACTCCGGGAAACTTCGTAAGAAAAGTCAACATGTCCGGGAGTATCGATCAGATTCAGCTCATAGACCTCTCCGTTTTTTGCCTTGTAGCGCAAACGAACTGCCTGCAATTTGATGGTAATACCACGCTCCCGTTCCAAATCCATGGAGTCGAGAACCTGCTCCTTGAGTTCCCGGGTGGACATGGTTCCGGTATACTCAATCAGCCGATCGGCAAGAGTAGATTTGCCGTGATCGATATGGGCAATGATCGAAAAATTTCTGATTTTAGATGAAGCGTTTGCCATGGATATTCTTCTCTCCCCGAATATAATGCCAGCATATCATTATACCAAACTACCGCCTTGAAAAGCAAGGCGGCTCCGGAATGCCGGGGGGACAGGGGGAGTCCTTTTGCCCCCCAGCCCTCCTTATTTGCGTCGTTTGATCAGCATCTCGATGGCCATTTGGTACTCTTCCATCTTCAGCAGACGGGCAACTATAAAAAACACGAGCATGCCTACGAGTGCTCCGCTGATTAAAACAATCGTCGATCCCATTTTGCCAATTCCGACCCAAAGGGTCAGCAGATTCGCCCAAATCATGACGACAGCTGCCATGGCCAAAGCGGCTGCCAGTGTTTTACTAAACACGGCTGCGATTCTGCGCCCGTCAATTTTGCCGAGTTTGCGGCGCAGTACGATAAACAGCAGGAGCATCTGCATAATGGCTCCGAGGGTTACAGCCAGGGCCAAGCCGCCGCAAGCCAAAGGCCCGACTAAAATGTACATCCAGATTATGCTGGCAGCCATGGCGATAAGACCAAGAATAACCGGAATCCAGGTGTTCTGCATCGCATAAAAAGCACGCGGCAGAATCTGAATAATAGCCTGAGCAGTGATCCCCAGCGAAAAATACAGCAGCGGCACAGCCATGATATCCGTATCCCCTGCACTGAATTCACCATGCTGGAACAGAACCCGAATCAAAGGGAAGCGCAGGACGACCATCCCAATGGATATCGGAACCGTAATAAAGATAATCAGACGAATTGCACTCGAGATCGTCTCCAGAAAGTCTTTGGCCTTTTTCAGAGCAGCCTGCTCTGTTAAGGTCGGAAAAACAGCGACACCGATGGCCAGCGCGAAGATGCCGACCGGGACCTGGAAAAGACGGTAAGAGTACCAGATCGCAGTCAAGCTTCCCGGATCAAGCGCAGAACCGAGGTTGGAATTCACAATGACCTGGAATTGATTCAAGGTGTACATGATAATCATCGGGACAGCCAAGACCATGATCTTCCGGACCCCGGGATGTTTCAAATCGATCATTGGATAGTAGCGGAAGCCAACCCTGCGCAGGGAAGGGACCTGGACAAGAAAATTTACCGTAGCGCCGATCACGACCCCAAACGCAAAACCGGAGATACTCCGGGCCTCACCGGAATTAGCAAAAAGCGCCCCAAATAGGATGACGCTGGCATTGTAAAGGACCGTCCCCAGCGCGGACGGCCAAAATATTTTGTACGAGTTCAGGATACCCATCGTAATCCCGCTCAAAGCCAGAATGACCGGCTGCAGCAGTAAGATGCGGGTAAGATAGATGGTAAGTTCCTTATTCGCCGGACTGAATCCGGGTACCTGCATCTCAATAAACTTCGGAGTCAGCAGCATGCCTGCGATAACCAGGATACAGAGCAGAAGAAATGTCGCATTGGTTACCGAGCTGACGACTTTCCATCCTTCTTTTTCCTTTTCTTTGGCAATATATTCGGATAGGACAGGGATAAAGGCAGCACTCAACACCCCTCCGACCAACAGCCAGTAGAGCAGGTCCGGAAGAATAAAAGCCGTATTATACGCATCTGTAGCCGCCGTTTTCCCAAACAGGCCTGCCATCAGGGATTCCCTGACAAAACCGAGAAGCCTGGAAACAAGGTTGGCAGCCATCATGAAGCCTGCCGCTTTCATCATTTTTTGATTGTTTGTCATAATGATGCTGAAGGACCTTTCTATATACAAAGAAATGCACTCACTGCAAATTATATCATTTACCGAGATATTCCTTCAATACTTCGGCTATCGGTCCGGCTGCAGCCTGTGCTTCCTCCAACGTGTTTAGCTGACTGCCAATTTCCAGCAGGATTGCTCCGTCCGTGAGATACTGGTTATAGCGTGCTTCTGAGGCATAGCGGATTTTCGGGAAAAACAGTCCCGGGTATTTTTTTTCCGCAATCTTAATAATTTCACGCGCAATTGCATCATTCTTTTCCCAGTTTTGATTTTTCTGACCGATCACAATCATGACTCTGGCACACTCCTGTCCGTTAATCTTTGCAGTATCTTTGCCCACCTGGGAAGGAAGTCCGTCCCGGTGAAGATCGATCAGCAAACGGGTTGTTGGGTTTTTCTCGAGCATTTTTTTTGCTGCGAGATAGGAATGATTGTAGGCCTGGATATAGACAGCATCATTAACCTCCTCGGAATGTGCCGTATTGATTCCTGCCTGGTTCAATTTTTCAGTCAATAGCTGTCCAATCTCCACAATATCTCCGTTTTCACCTCCAGCTGACCGGTCTGCACCGCCATCCCCCGAATAGGACTCTGCACTGTGGGTGTGATAGATGCTTACCAGGACATCCTGCGCACTTTTAATCGGTTCAGGATCATGATAAAACGGATTATCGAGGGGTTCGAGCAGTGGTCCCTCCATTTCAGGATCATTGGGATAATAGGCCCAGCCCAGCCAGGTCGGCCCTTCGGAAGGAGGTGCATAGAAACTTAAAAAATACGTCCGAGCGTCGGATATGTTGACTCCGGTCAGCAAATACATTCCGATCCCTGCAGCAGCATTCCGTGTATCACTGATATAGGTTCGTTGTGGATAAGACATCCCCGGGGCGCCTTCCAGAAGTATAAGCTCAAACGGAAAACTTTTTTCAGACAATATTTTTATGGTATACTGAAAACTATCGTTGGAAATGCAAAAGTAAACAGAAAATGCAAGCAGCGCCAAGAGTAGTATGACCCCAACAGCTTTCAGACGGGTATTCCAAAAAAACAGGATAATCTCCTCCTTTCCATAATTAGGAATATGAAGGACAAACCTGTCTTAGAACATTGAAATATCCTTAATATTTTACACCTGCATTAACGCTGAATTTATACAGTGCAGAATTTTTAAGATGTACTTGGCATTTTTGCATGGGATGTCATATAATAGATATAATTTGAAGACAATTCAAGTATCAAACAGCAAGGAATGGGACAGTAGCTTAAAAGGAAGTCCACAGAAAGCAATCAAATGCTGAGAGATTGCGTCCGACTTTCAAGTGAAAATCACCCGGGAGCTGAACTTCAGAAATATGTACCTTGTCACTGTCAAGTGATCAATTAACAGGGTTCCAGTAAGAAGTTTCGCCTGCCCTGCGTTAACGGGTAAGAGTGATGTGTTTGACGTAATTTCATGTACCTCAGACATATAATCAGGGTGGTACCGCGGTTTAGTCGTCCCTAAGTTATTCATACTTAGGGATTTTTACTTTTTTCATATGATAACTTGAGGGTTGACGAGGAACTAATTAGTCATTAATGAATTGATAAAGGAGAATCTCTATGAAAAAATTTAAATCTTTAGCTGAAAACCCCGTTGCTGGACGGGAAAAACAAATATCAGATTACTGGGATTCGATTGATATTCTGCAGAAGACAATCGAAAACCGCGAAGGCGCGGAACCGTTCGTGTTTTATGAGGGTCCGCCTACAGCCAACGGCAAGCCGGGTATTCACCATGTCATGGCGAGAACACTGAAGGATTCCGTCTGCCGGTATCAGAACATGAAAGGTTTTCAGGTCAAACGGAAGGCGGGATGGGATACGCACGGACTGCCGGTGGAAATCGAAGTTGAAAAACAGTTGAATCTTTCCGACAAACAAGGTATAGAAGCGTATGGGATCGCCCAGTTCAATGAAAAATGCCGCGACTCTGTGTTTACGTATGAAAAACAGTGGCGCGAAATGACGATCCGGATGGGTTATTCGATTGATCTGGATCATCCGTATATTACCCTGGATAACAATTATATTGAAAGTGTCTGGTGGATTCTGGACAAATTTTTCAGAGAAGGATATATGTACGAAGGTCACAAGATTCTTCCGTACTGCTCCAGATGTGGAACCGGACTTGCTTCCCACGAAGTCGCGCTGGGCTATAAAGAAATTAAAACGAATACAGTCATTGTCAAATTCAAACGCCAAGAATATGACGAGTATTTTCTGGCCTGGACGACCACACCATGGACCTTGCCCTCCAATGCTGCACTGACGGTAAGCCCGACCGAAACCTACGTCAAAGTCCGCAGCAATGATGAGATTTATTATCTATCGAAGACGCTTGCACCGAAAGTACTCGGCGACGATTATGAAGTCCTGCAGGAATTAAAAGGCACTGAGCTTGAATATATGGAGTATGAGCAGCTGATGCCGTTCTTAACCGCCGACAAAAAGGCTTTTTTTGTGACGACTGCCGATTATGTCACGACAGAGGACGGTACCGGGATCGTCCATACCGCACCCGCTTTTGGTGAAGACGATTATAACACCGGAAAGCGCTACAACCTGCCGGTTTTTCAACCGGTGGACGAATCGGGCAAATTTATCGCAACGCCTTGGAAGGATAGCTTTGTGATGGATGCCGACCTGGATATCATCAAGTGGCTGCATGCCGAGGGCAAACTGTTTAAAAAGGAAAAATTGGAGCATAATTACCCGCACTGCTGGCGCTGTCAGACCCCTCTGCTGTACTACGCCAAACCAAGCTGGTACATTGCGATGACCAAACTAAAAGATCAGCTTGTCGCCAATAACAAAACAGTTGAATGGTATCCCGACTTTGTCGGTGAAAAACGTTTTGGCAACTGGCTTGAAAATGTCAATGACTGGGCATTGTCCCGTAACCGCTACTGGGGGACTCCGCTGAATATCTGGCGCTGCGGATGCGGCCATACTGCTTCGGTCGGCTCCCGCAAAGAACTTGTGGAAAAAGCAATCGAAAAGATTGATGAAACCATCGAACTGCACCGACCTTACGTCGATGATGTTCATATCCGCTGTGAAAAGTGCGGCAAACCGATGACCCGGGTCAGTGAAGTCATTGACTGCTGGTTTGACAGCGGCGCGATGCCCTATGCTCAGCATCATTATCCGTTTGAAAACAAAGAGAACTTCCATGAACTGTTCCCGGCTGATTTTATCTGTGAAGGGATCGATCAGACCCGCGGCTGGTTCTACTCCCTGCTCGCGATCTCGACCTTTGTGATGGGCCGTTCCCCGTATAAGCGGGTTCTGGTCAACGATCTGGTTTTAGACAAGCAGGGACAGAAAATGTCCAAATCCAAAGGCAACACGGTAGACCCGTTTGAACTGTTTGACCAGTACGGTGCCGACACGCTCAGATGGTATTTGCTTTATGTGTCTCCGGCCTGGACACCTAAACGCTTTGACATCGAAGGCCTTAAGGAAGTCCAGAGCAAGTTCTTCGGGACACTCCGCAACGTCTATACCTTTTTTGCGCTCTATGCGAATACCGATGAGGTCGACCCGAGAGATTTCTTTATCGAATACAAAAAGCGGCCGGAGCTCGACAGGTGGATCCTCTCCAAATATCACGCCCTGCTCAATGACGTTGAAACCAATCTCGCTGTCTATGATCTGACTAAAGCGGTCCGAAAAATACAAGAATTTGTCAGCGAGGACCTCTCCAACTGGTATATCCGGCGATCCCGCCGCAGATTCTGGGATTCCGGCCTATCGGACGACAAGAAGGCCGTCTATAACACCACGTATGAAATCCTGGTCGGCATCGCCAAAATCTCAGCACCGTTCGCACCTTATCTGGCGGAAGAAATCTACCGTAACCTGACCGGTGAGACTTCGGTCCACCTGGCAGATTATCCGGAATATGTCTCGACTATGATCGATCAGAACGTCGAAAACAGAATGGATTTGGTCAGGAATTTAGTCACCCTCGGCAGATCTGCCCGGGAACAGGTCAGGATCAAAGTCCGTCAGCCGATCCAGCAAATCCTAGTTGACGGGAAATATGAAGTCCTGATCGCCGATTTAATTCCACTGATTCAGGAAGAGCTCAATGTAAAGGAAGTTATTTTTGCGAATAACTTAAGCGATTTTATGAATTTCATTCTGAAGCCAAACTTCAAAACTGCTGGACCCGTCTTCGGCTCGAAAATCAAACTCCTTGGCAAAGCACTGGAAAGCCTGGAGGCTTCAACGGCTGTGGCTGCCCTGGAGGCTGGAGAATCGCTCTCAGTGGATGTGGATGGAGAACAGCTAGATATCGTCAAGGACTATGTCATCGTGTCGATTTCCGCCAAAGAAGGGTTCACGGTCACAATGGAAAACAACCTGTTCGTTATTCTTGATACCACGCTGACCAGAGAGCTTATCGATGAAGGTCTGGCCAGAGAGCTCGTTTCCAAAGTCCAGCAGATGCGCAAGAGCAATGATTTTGAAATGATGGACCGCATCCGGATCTATTTCGATGGGGATGACCAAGTCACGAGTGCGATTCAAAGCTATCAAGAATACATCAAAGTAGAAACGCTCGCTGAAAGCATCGAAAAAACACCGAGTACCGCAGACCTGACTAAGGTGAACCTGAATGACCACGATACCGGCGTCAGGGTAGAACGGATCTAAATGCTTTGGCTCCGTTAAGCTGAATTTTTTAAAATAAGTAACCTTGAACTGAAATAATGCTGATAATAGTTAACACAGACCATCATTAGCATTATTTTTTTAAGCTGAGGCTAACGGCGTGGTGCCATCCGCTTTTCAGCTGTTGTGCCATCCATGGCACAAACAGCCGCGTTCCGCATCCAGCTCCACTTGGCGCGGACAGCACCATGCCGTTAATATCTCGTCCATTAAGCAATCCTGTAAAGAATTTGAGATCTAATTTTTCTGCTATCATTTATAAGTACCGCTATATACTGGCAGATGTCATTTACGCACTTAAAACACCGCTTCTTCAGTGTAGGAAAAACCAGACGAATATTTTTCAGAATCTTATACGAGATCAACGTAGTCCAGTCTGACATATTTTACGTTTCGGGGCGACAAAAACGAATCGTCAAAGAAGATCGAGATCCCGCATTATTGGCTGGTCACATCCGGGTCCGGCCCAGATAAGCTTCCTGAAGCAGAGAATCCGAGATTGCTTCTTTGGAGCTTCCGTGGTGAACAATTTTACCCCGCTCCATGACGAGTACACTGTCCGCCACTCTCAAGGCGGCTTTTGTATTTTGTTCGACCAGTACGACTGTGACGCCGGACTCTTTCATCCCGACCAGGATCGCCATGATCTCGCGTACGACAAGCGGGGCCAGCCCGATGGAAGGTTCGTCGAGCAGCAGCAGTGAGGGCCTGGCCATAAGGGCCCTGCCTATTGCCAGCATCTGCTGTAGACCACCGCTTAAAGAACCGGCCAAATCCTTTTCTCTTCCCTGCAGCAGAGGGAATAATTCCAAGACTTCCTCCACATCGTTTGGGATATCCGCCTTGTCCTGACGATAACGGTGAAAAGCCCCCATCATCAGGTTATCCATCACGCTTAGCCCGCTGAATATCTCTCTTTTCTCCGGTATAAGAGCAATACCGGCTCTGACGATTTTTTCCGGTGACTGGCCGGCTATTTTTTTGTTCTGAAAAATGATTTCTCCTGCAGCAGGCTTGTATAACCCCGCGAGAGTCCCTAGCAGGGTACTTTTGCCTGCACCATTGGCTCCAAGAACCGCCAGCAATTCTCCCTGCCTGACATTCAGGGATACATTTTTGAGCGCATGCACATAGCCATGATAAACATCGAGACCATTTACACTAAGCAATTTGCTCATCCTCTCCGAGATAGGCTTTGATCACTTCCGGGTGAGCCTGAATTTCTGCCGGGGTTCCCTGGGTGATCACCTCCCCGAAATTTAGGACAACAATCTCATCAGCAGCTTCCATGACCGTTTCCATATCATGTTCAATCATTATCATGGTCATACCCTGACTGCGAAGTTTTTTCAAATATTCTGTCAGGATTTCAGATTCAGCAGCATTTAATCCTGCAGCCGGTTCATCAAGCAGGATCAGTTTGGGCTGAGAAGCAAGGGCTCTGGCAATTTCCAACAGTCTTTGCTGTCCGAACGGCAAAACTGCTGCCGGCAAACCAGCTGACTCCGCTAAACCAACCTCTTCAAGCAGTTTCAGGGATTCAGCCCTGATTTTTTTTTCTTCGGTAGACCGTTCAGGGGAAGAAAGAAACGACTTGACAAAGCCCTTTTTCCCCTGCAGGTAAGCACCAGTCATAACATTTTCCAGCACGGTCATGCTGCCGAAAAGCTGCAGGTTCTGAAAAGTTCTGGTTACTCCAGCCTGAGCTGTCTTATACGGCTTCATTCCAGTGATCGTTTTTCCTTCCAATAACACTTCACCTTCATCCGGTTGATACGTTCCGGTAATCAAGTTAAAAATCGTCGTTTTTCCTGCCCCGTTAGGTCCTATAAGCGCTGTAATTTTTGCTTCTTCAACCCCAAAGCACACATGTTTGACAGCCATAATGCCGCCAAAATGTTTTGTAATTCTGTGTAACTCCAGAAGCATGGCCTTTTCCCTCCTTCTATAGGATTGATACTCAATCTATAATTCTTATTTCATATTTGAATCATCGTTCTGTATATAGGTTAATTGACTTCATTTCCATCTTGAACCAGACTCTTTTTTGAACTTTGAAAGAATTCCCCGATACTGCTTAACCCCTGCGGACGGTATATCATGAGTGCAACCAGGATGATTCCGTAAATAATGATCTGGTATTCACCGCCGGCTCCGGGAACGATGAGCGGTATCAACTCTTTTAAGATCTCGTTTAAGGCCACGACGACCACAGCCCCAAGCAAAGGCCCCCAAAAGGTACCCAGGCCGCCAATCACTGCCATCAGTACAAACTGGACGGAAGCATGAAAAGTAAATGGTGACGGACTGATAAAGGTCACATAAAAAGCATAAAGGCCCCCTGCCAAACCCGTAAGCAGCGCACTGAAAATAAAGGCCTGCAGCTTAAGCCTAATACAGTCAATACCGGCATTTTCTGCCGCATACTCACTCTCTCGGATCGCACATAAGGCCCTGCCTGTTCTGGAACGGACTAAATTTCGTATTCCCAGCAGTATCAGGACCAGAATGATCCAGATCAGGATATAAAATTTCCTGTCACTGTTTAAAATAAGACTGCCAATGCCCAGATGCGGAATACCGCTGATCCCGGATGGCCCTCCGGTTATTTCTCCGCCTTCGGTAAATAATATATGGACTAAAATCCCAAAGCCGAGCGTCGCGAGGGCAAGGTATAGCTCGCGTAACTTAAGGGTCTGTCGGCCAATTAGGGCCGCAACAATTCCGGGAAGAAGAATTGCTGCCAGAAGGGCTAACAGTGACGGCCAATGAAAACGCGTGGTTAATATCGCGGCCGTATAAGCGCCTAAACCAAAAAACGCCGCATGACCGAACGACACCTGCCCCGCATAACCCATCAGCATTCCCAAGCCCTGGACAACGATCGCATACAGGCCGATAACAATCAGTGATCCATAAAGATAATTGCTGTTAAGCAGGAGCGGGATAATCAACAATACCAGCATGATGACAGCTCCGCTGAATTTAAATATAATCTTTTTCACCAAAGATACGCTCCTTACCATATGACGCTGTAAATCTTACTCAAAAGAAATCAAATCTATACCAAAAGGAAACCCTGTTTTAAGATTAAATTTTACGCTCGCTGATTGCACCCAGGATCCCTTCCGGCCTGATTAAAAGGACTGCAAGAAGAATCACAATAGAGATCGCATCATTCAACCCGGAGGAAATCAGTCCTGAACTGTAGGCTTCCAAAAGCCCCAGGATTAATCCCCCCAGAACAGCTCCGGATATACTGCCCAATCCGCCAATTGTTGCCGCGATAAAACCTTTGACGCCTAACATAAAACCCATATCATACGTGACCATCGTCACCGGTCCAATGCAGATTCCTGCGGCGGTAGCCAAAGCCCCTGAAAAAACAAATGCGGCTAGGGAAATCGTACTCAGATTGATCCCCTGCAGCTGGGCTCCGATGGGACTGAGGACGGAAGCTTTAACTGCTTTTCCCCAGTACGTCCGTCCAAAAAAAGTGTTGACACAGATCAGTGTTGCCGCTGCCAGCAAAAATACCCAGATACTCTGAGGATTGAGTGCCGCCCCGCCTGCCATGATTGGTCCACTAGCCGTAAAGGAGGGCAGAGAGTAGGTATCCGTTCCCCAGATCAGAAGGGCCAGTCCCCTTAAGGATATCGAAATACCAATTGTAATGATCAGCATCGTCAGGCTGCTGGCTCCCCTGGCTTTGTTGACCGTCAGCCTTTCGAGTACCCCCGCCAACAAGGCGACAATAATGATGGCAAGAAGGGAGGCCGCTATTAGCGGCATCCCCATCGATTTGAAACTAACCGTCAAAAGTGCCCCGATAACCAGGAATTCCCCAAGGGCTAGATTTAATATGCCTGTTACTTTATAGGTAATGACCAGGATAAGGGCAATAATAGAATAAATACTTCCAAGCGTAAGCCCGCTGAATAATAGCTGCAGTAGTTGTTCTCCCATCAGGTTTCACTCCGTTACTGTAATTTTGCCCTCGTTACTGTAATATTTTCCATTTGCCGTCTTCGATCTGCACCAAAACGGCGGAATCTTCGCTTAAGCCATTATGATCCTGTTCGGACATATTAAATACCCCGGATACACCGACAAGTCCCTGCGTTTTTTCCAGTTCATTCCGAATGACGCTGCGATCCGGACCAGCTTTTTCGATCGCCTTGACCAGGAGACTTAAAGCATCTGCCGCATAACCGCCGAATGAATTGGGCGCGGTATTGTATTTGTTTTGGTAATCATTGATATAACTTGTAAGCACTGCTTTCTGCGGATCAGAATCCGCAATCTGATCGGTCACTGGAAGCTTGCCGATTGGAAGGATCACTCCGTCAGCGGCGTCCTGGGCAAGTTCAATAAATTTCTGATTGCCGACGCCATGGCTGTGAATGAGCGGAATCGTCAGTCCAAGATCCTTATAGTTCTTCGTCAGGATGGAGGCCGAAGGCGGAATCGCCCATACGACGACTGCCTGAGCCCCGCTGCTCTTAACATTCGTTAATTGCGGTGTCATATCATTGTCTGTCGCATCAAATTTTTCTTCGGCGACGATGGTGATCCCATTTTGGGGAGCTGCTGCGCTGATGGCTTTCTTGCCATTGTCGCCATAAGCATTGTTCATATACATAAAGGCAATCTTCGTCATGTTATTCTTCTTGAGATATTCAATGATTTTATTGATCATGACGATATCGCTCTGGGCTGTTTTAAATACCCATTGTCTTTCAGCCGCCGGCTCAACTATGCTGCTGGCTGCTGCCAGAGAAATCATCGGAATTTGCGCGTCCTGGACAGTTTTCATGATGGCCATCGAGGTCCCGCTGGAGCTGCCGCCCAAAACTGCAAGGACGCCTTTTTCTATTAGCTTATTTGCAGCAAGTACAGCCTCCATCTCATCACTTTTATTATCCTCAATGATCAGTTCAATCGGATGGCCTTGAATACCGCCTTCGGCATTGATTTTGTCCACCATCATTAGCAGCGTATCGCGTTCAGGTGTGCCCAAAGAAGAGGAAGTCCCGCTGATATCGAGAACCGCACCCACTTTGTAAGGTTCTGCTGTCTCACTGCCTGCCTTACTGCTTTTCCCGGAGCTGCACCCCCCCAATATCAGGCTGACCGCCAATAATAAAGCTACTACCATACTCCCTGTGAAACCTTTGAACTTTCTTTTCATCATCCTTCACTCCTACATTCATATTTTTCTGATACACCAGAAAATAACAAGCCACAGCCTTCGCCGGGACGAAAGCTGTGGCCTTCCGCGGTACCACCCCAGTTAGCTGGATCACTCCAACCCTCTCTTAAGAGTACGAATAAAGAAATCTTTCCCTACTGAAACTTAGTGTGGTCCGTGGCCATCCGTGGCCTTGCTAGCCGCTCCTTGCAGCCAATTAAAAAAGCACTTCTCATCCCTGAAGGGACGAAAGTGCTTCGCGGTACCACCCTATTTGGGTCTAAGCAGACCCCACTTTTCAATAGGTACAGGACTTTATTCTTCCTTATACCCCCTCCCTTTTAACGGCGGGAGCCTCCGTCCAGACCTACTTACCCAAAGGTTTCAGTCCGGAAGTTCAGGGGTGAACCTTCAACGATCAATGCGATAGAAACGCTTTCAGTCTAAGACGTTTCCTCCCTGGAAAGCTCATACCGTTTACTTTACCCCATCATTACTTTTATACAATAATGGTGTTGATTTGAATCTATATTATCACAGGGCTTTGAGATTCGTCAATTAGAAATATCATTAGAAATATATTTGTTCTGTATCACTATAGTAAAAGTAAAAATATATTTCAGGATGGTATAAGATTTAGGATTGACATGGCAATAGTAAAGGCAAGGTATTCTTTTTTTAGAATTTAGTTGCATAGTCTTGCTAAAATATGATAAAATAACTTTTGTCTAAAAAACGTGCGGTAGTTAGATGTTTCGAAGGGGGTGACTGTATGCCAAATATTAAATCAGCAATTAAGAGGGTCCAACTAAGCAAATTACAGAATGCCAAGAATACTGCTGCCAGATCTTCCTTACGAACCGCTATTCGTCGTTTTGAGGAAGTTGTAAACAATAATCCTGAAAATGCTGTTGAAGCTCTGCAAAAAGCTTCCCGTGCACTTGATAAAGCTGCTGCCAAAGGTTTGATCCACAAAAACAAAGCAGCTCGCAAAAAATCCAGAATGGCCAAAAAATTTCAGGCTTTGAATAATAAAGCCAGCTAACAACGCTGCACTAGTCCCTCCATGGACGTCGCAGCATCCGTGAAGGCTATTTAAACGCTTCACGCTCCATAGACATTGAAGAGGATATCTCAGAACCCTGAGGCATCCTCTTTTTATAATTACGTTATTTCTTACATAATCGTATAACCATTATTTCCAGCAGCAGCTGAGGGCTCCCTCCGCTGCTCTTTAACGCCAGTTCAGTCTGAAGACAATCTTCCATGGCTTCAGCCAATCTGTTGGCTGAAAAAGAGTCCGCTTGCTGAAAAAGCTTATTCCCTTCAAAGAACGTCCTGATCCCTGCAGTGTCCATAAAATCATTGACTGTGCCCCTGCGGGCCCGCCAAATGCTCGCTACCAGCAACAGCCGGATATGGCGGACGATCATAGTATGCACCTTGAGGTAATGTTCCTGACTGAGCACTTCACAAAGCCTGGTCAGGGCATCTTTGGTATTCTCTGCCGCGATGGCATCCAGCATCGCAAAGACCGTCGTCTCGATCATCGGCAGACATATCTTCCGGATATCTTCAATTTCTATGTTTTGTTTTTCTCCAGTATATAAAGCTAATTTGGCCAGTTCCTGACTGAGTACCCCCGTCTGATGGCCAGCCCATTCCAGAAGAAACAAAGCGGCGGGAACACTCAGGTTCTTTCCGTTTTGAAGCGCTTCTTTTTGCAACCAGGCCGTCCATTCCGACTGGCCCTTCGGAAATGCAAATTCCACTGCTTTTCCATTTTTATTAATTTCCTTAAACAGTTTTCTGCCTCTGTTCACTTTTTCCGATATCAGGACCAGGCAGGTGGACGGATTGGGGTTCAGACAGTATTCCAGCAGGATATCCGGGTCGCTGCCTCTCCCTGAATCGGATCGTTCTGTTTCTTCGGCGCTGTTTTCCGATTCGGAAGTGCCTTTGCTCCTGCCCGTACTGAAATATGGAAGATCATCAACAACCACGAGTTTTCCGGAAAAAAAGGCTGTCATATTGGCAGCCTGGATCATTTCTTCCCGGGTTTGTTCTTTTCCGTTAAGAAGTTCTGTATTGCTGCCGGAAGGATCATCCAGCAAATAATAGTTTTTTAGCAGTTTTAAAGCCTCGGTTAGAGAATAGCGGTCCTCGCCGTACCAGAGATAAACGGAGGGGATATCGCGGTTCTTTATATCCAGTTTGATGATATCTAATGTCATATCCTATTTTCTCCTTGAAGTTAAGAAGAAACTCTCTTACTTGCCACCCAATGTGATTTTTGATAATTCAACCAGGTTTTGTGAATTTTCACTTACTTCCTCAATTGCAGCGGTGATTTCCTGAGTCGCTGCGGCCTGATTTTCAGCAATACCGCCAATTTGGTTGATTTCCATAATAATGCCTTCAATAGATTCTCTCATCTGGGTAAGTATTTCGGTAACCATTTTAGCTGAGTCGTTACTTTGGGCAGCAAGTTTGCGCATTTCTTCTGCAACCACTGCAAAGCCGCGACCTTGTTCACCGGCGCGAGCCGCTTCAATTGCAGCATTCAAACCCAGCAGGTTGGAATGTGAGGATATATCCGAAATAGCGCTAATGACCTTATTAATTTCTTTAATTTTCACGGCGGATTCATTTGCGGATTTTACCACATTGCTGATTTTGAAAGAAAGCCCTTGTGATCCTGAGGCAACTTCCTGCAATCCAGCGTTTGCTTGCTGAAGCGTTGCTGCTAAACCTTGAGAAATTTCTTCAACTCTACCCTCTTTTTCTAGGCTTTTACCGATTCCGACACAGCCGATGATTTCTCCATCGGGTGCTTTAATTGGGTATGTGAATGACGCAAACGGAATACCGTATCTCTCTTTGGACATAATATCCGATCTGGTTTTACCTGTTCTCATCGCTTCAACAAGGTGAGCGTGATCACTAACCTTAAAACTTTGATCCACCTTCGTATGAAGTTTATAGCCGGAGTAATGACAGAGCGCGTCCGTCCTATTTGTTATCAGCACCATGATGTCTTCCTGCATTATTTCTTTTAAATCGGCTAATACCATCACGTAGGCTTCCAAGATTTCTTCATAGCTTTTTACATGATTTTCTGCAAAATCCATTAAAATATCTTCCTCTCTCTTCCCAAAATGACCTATTTAGTAATTATTTTGAATTATCTCTACTATAACGCAGAACAAATAACTTTTCAACCAAAGATCATTGGGATCTTACAACAAAAAAAGTCCCCCTCAACGGATGAAGGGGAAAGAAAGAGGAGGAGAAAAGAGATGTTCATTTGGTATTATTTCCATGCACTTCCTCTTTTTATTCATGTTCTTTGATATTTTTTGTATTTCCGTATAAAATTAGTCTTTACTGGACTAATTTGATGTTTCAGACCAAAATATTTAGACGGTTTCTGGTTCAGCGTAATCTACACCTTTGGTGTCGACGGTTACGCTTTTCATTACCTGTTCCTGATTGGGCCTGTCCTGATAGTTACTTTCGACAGAAACAATATGATCAACAGATTCCATGCCTTCGATCACCTTGCCAAAAGCTGCATATTGACCGTCAAGATGAGGTGCATCATTAACCATGACAAAAAACTGAGAACCGGCTGAATCTTCCATTCTGGAGCGGGCCATAGACAGGACTCCACGGCTATGTTTCAGATCATTCTTGAAGCCGTTACCGGAGAATTCCCCTTTAATACTGTAGCCTGGATTGCCCATTCCCGAACCCTGCGGGCATCCTCCCTGAATCATAAAACCAGGAATGACTCTGTGAAAAATCAGACCGTTATAGAAGCCCTTTTTAATTAATGAAATAAAATTATTGACAGTATTTGGGGCTATTTCAGGATAAAGCTCGGCCTTAATGACATCCCCGTTGGCCATTTCAATTGTTACAATCGGTTTTTCCATGATCGATAACTCCTTTTCAACGTGTGAATTATTCGTTCAGTTGTTGATTATAGCATAAATTTGGATAAAAAAGAAATTTGCAGCTGTCACCTGCCTGTCGTTATCTGACAGCCCTTTTTATTGATCATCAATTGTATTGTCCCGTCCATATCTGTCCGATATATAGGTACACCTCTTTCTTCCCAGTAGTTGATAACCTCCCGGGAAGGATGACCAAAGCTGTTTTTGCCTACAGAAACAAACACCGCCCGGGGATTGGTACTGTCAAACCAAGCTGTATCCAGAGAGCCTTTTCCGCCATGATGTGGAACTTTTATAAAATTCGAATTCCAGTCAGTTCCTCTGTCTGAGATGGATTCCATTTCTTCTGCTTCCATATCTCCCGTCAATAGGATTTTCTTTCCCAGATATTCCATCTGTATCACCAGAGAATTATTATTCGAATCAGCGCCGGTGTTGTTCATTTCTTCGACCGGGGCCATAATCTCAATCTGCAAACCGGAAGAAAAATGGATATAATCCCCTGCCTTGAGCGTTACAAACTTTTCTTCGTTCCGGTAGTATTCCGCTGGAATTCCCGACTGCCATTCTTCATTTGTTATTCTATCACCCGCTTCGGGTACTGCGACTTTTGCCACAGGCAAATTGGCCAGCAGATATTGCGCCCCTCCCAAATGATCAGCATCCTCGTGCGTGATAAAAAGAAAATCCAGTTGACCTATCCTTTTTTCCATCAAATAAGGAAGCACAATTTTTTCCGCTGCATTGTAGTTCTCCCTACGGGGACCGGTATCGACAAGCAGGTTCTCTCGGGCTGTCTGAATTAGGATACAGTCCCCCTGGCCCACATCAATAAACGAAATTTCCAGGGCATTGCCGGCCGACCAGGGGTGCCAGAGCAGCAGCATCATAAGCAAAGCAAAGACATGTCTAAATTTGATAAAACTTAACAGTTTCGCAGGAATTAGTTGTTTGGCAGAATCTAGGAACTTTGCAGACCACAGATTAGAATATCCCATATGGTGTGGCTTATTTTCGTTCTTTCCAAGTTTGAGCGTGTCAACCATTCTGTACAGGTAGGGCAGAAATTGTAATCTCTTCGCTGTCGTTCTGAGTCTTCTGACCTGTACGTTCGAAATGAATTGTATTCTTTCTGTACCGAATAGCATCGCTGCCAAAAATCCATACCAGGCTATCCAAAAGGCCAGGCCGGGGTTTAATACCCAGAAATAGGCCCAAGGGAAAGATGCAATCAGCGTCAATATACGGTCAGAGATCTCAAGCAGCCATACTGCAGCTTGAAAAAAAACGGATGGGATACCCGGAACAAAAATCAGTACCGTTCCAATAAGCCCGATCTGCAGAACTGCGCCGAGCATAAAAAGGATAAATATATTGGTGACCAGCCCAGCCAGAGACAGTTTGTGAAAAACATTCATCATAATGGGTATCACGGCAATCTGAGCCCCAAATGATACTGCTGCAGGCAGTCTCAGTAATTCAGGCAGCCTGCCGAACCAGGCATTTTTCATCAACTGGGGTGATAGAACCAGCATTCCCCAAGTAGCAGCAAAGGAAAGCTGAAAACCTATATCACGCAAAAATAAAGGATTCCATAAATAAAGAATCAACGCAGCAAAGAGAAGCCATCTAAGCGGCGACATCTTTCCACTGCCTAAGCGGCCGATTAAGACTGAGGTTCCTAAAATGGTTGCCCGTAAGATAGGCGGATTACCGTTGCATAAGACTGCATAACACAAGATAACTCCAATCGTTGCGACAATCCTGGCTTTCCGGGGCAGGCCAAACAGAAACAGCCATGCCAGGGCCATCACAAAGGCCACATTAGATCCCGAAGCCGCAAAAACATGCATGACTCCTGCGGCCTTGTACATCTCCAGTGTTTTCGCAGATATCCCGCTGGAATCCCCAAACAAAATTCCTTCAAGAATACCGGCTTGCTCCGGCCAGGACGCGGTCAGAATATCATGTACATGCTGACGTATCCTTCAGGTAAAACCCGGAACACCTTCCTCCAGTACATCAGCTTCCCCGAAGGCTGTAATCGTACCGCTTAAGCCTCTTACGGCATAATAAAGCGGAAGGTCAAATTCGCCCTCTGTTCCCGGAGGTTTGGGATGTTCCAGTCTGGCTGTGACCAAGATGGTGTCTCCGGGCTTAACTCGATCCCATCCCTTCATATATACCCCATCTTTTTCGGGATAAACACGAAAATTGTATTTTTCCCCCAAGCGTTCTTCCGTTCCGGGATAGACATCTTCCAGGATGAAAATACCCTGGCCGGTCTTATCATTAATCCGCCAATCCGATAATCTGCCCTGTATCTCAATTCTTTCTATAAGCAGCGGAGAAGCGATATTGTTCTCTGCCGGCATCCCATACAAAAAACCTGTTAAAAGCCCGCAGGCCAGCAGTACCGCTTCAGGTTTGGAAGCCCTACCAAAAAAATCGAGCGGTTTCCATATAACCACAATTCCTATAGCTAAAAGCAAGCAAATGGCCAATATGAATATTCTTACTTCTTTTTCACTTTGAACGGCCAGCAATCCACCTGTCAGCACAGCTATAGCCTGACTGACCAGTTTATCTTTCATGACGCTTTCATGCCCCTTCATGACCTTTTTCTCATTTTGGTATGCAAACACCCTATGCTCAGTCCGAGAGCTACAGTTCCGCTATGAGCGGAATAGGATAACGCAGCGCAGCTATTTGCGGATTGTGCCATTCATGGCATGCGGATATTGTGGCCCGCAGACTTGCCTCAAACATACTGCTTTATCACGTTACGAACCGACAGAGATATACTTCTCCATTTTCTCATAGGTCTTTGAACCGATCCCCGAAACATTTTGAATCTCTTCCGGTGCGGAGAACCACCCGTTTTCCGTACGATAATCAATAATTCGCTGGGCTAAGGCCGGACCGATCCCCGGAATAGTATCCAGTTCATTAATACCTGCGGTATTGATATTGACCTTTGTCGATAATCCACCTGTTGTACCCGGCTGAGCTGCGCTGTTTTCGGTCTTTCCGGTTAATTGACCCGTTCCGGTACTCTTTGAGGCCACAATTATTTTTTGTCCATCCTTGAGCTTTTGGGCAGGATTCAATACTTCAAGGTCAGCTTCAGCTGTCAGTTCCGCTGCCTGCAGCGCATCATCCAACCTGGCATTCAAAGAGAGGTGCAAAAGACCGGGATGCACAACTGCACCCGAAATATAAACTACAATCTCCCTGTTTTCTTCTGCCTGATTAACTTCAACCGGACTGTTTACTGGCAAAAACAGTTTCACAGCGGCCAGAACCAGTAATACACCCAAAATGCCCCACCAAAGCAGCCTCAGCTTTTTCTCCAATCGTCCATACCTCCTCTTTTTCCATTATTCTCCATTTATTTTCAAATTCCTTTGTGTGGATTACTTTTTTGCCGTTTCCAAGTTAATCAGCGCGCTTAAACTTTAAACCTGATCATGAGAATGTTCCCATTTCTATTCCAAAACATAGAATATATCAGCCGAAACTGGCAAATTTTTACAAGGAGGTGCTCTTACTCCCAATGACATTATTTAGAGGAACCCATCTGAATTATGAGCTTGTTGCTCCTTATGCAGGGAATCAGGCCACAGTAAGTCTCTTTGACGGTAAAAGCTACCACGGACAAATTGTTGAAGTCCGTCAGGACGGTATTCTGTTTCATTCCAATAACCCAGGATTTCTGTTTCTTCCGTTCCTGGCTATAGCCGCTTTAGCACTAAGTGTTCCTTTTGCTTACGGCGCAGGCCTGGCCTACGGTTCCCGTTTTGCTTATGGCCCCTACCCGTACGGGCCTTACAGGCCATACCCTTATTATTGATTCCTCATTCTGATCTTCTGAATTGCACCGCAGCATTAGGCCAGTTGAACACTTTGTTATCCCTAACGTGTTGACACCAGGCACTTCGTGTCATTGTCCGTGGCAAACCAGCCACGATTCTCTATTCGAATCGTGGCTGGTTTTAACTGTATTATTTTAATTTGACACAACTGGTAAATATGTTACAATTGTATTAGCTAATTTTTTATATTAGCTAACGCGGAGGTGCTCTAATGGAAATTACCTCAACTGAAGCCCAGAATAATTTTGGCCGCTATCTGAAGCTAGCCTGGTTTGAAGACATTATCATCACGAAAAACGGCAAAAAAACAGTAGTTGTTAGACGCTATGAGGAGCCCGGAAAAGATGTTTCAGTCGTTGCTGAAAAAGCTGAAATCTATTTCTGGGACCAAGAGAAGATCACGTATGAAGACTTTTTAATGCTTTCTGAATCAAGTGAAAACCGCTACGAGTATATTGACGGAGAGGTCTACCTTTTGGCTTCACCTACTTATGACCACCAGTGCATCATCATGGAAATATCCAATGTCCTGTACAACTATTTCAAAGGCAAGAAATGCCGTCCGTTGACTTCTCCGTTCGACGTAACCCTTTCAGTCAGTGACAATAAAAATGTTGTCCAGCCTGATATGATTGTGATTTGCGATACTGAAAATATCAATGAAAAAGGCAGGTATACCGGCGTACCTACCCTAGTTCTTGAAGTATTGTCCGATTCCACACAAAAAAAAGACCTGCTGAAAAAACTAAATTTATATCTGCAGGCCGGTATATCGGAATATTGGATTGTGAATCCCTGGCGCAAAGAAGTCTATTTATACTGCTTTGCCGAACTGGACATCAGGGAATACCGCGTTTATCAGAGCAGTGATACGATCAAGTCTCTATATTTTGAAGGCTTGTCTGTCCCTCTTGAACAGCTATTTTCTTAAACTGTCTTACCTCACAACGATATTCACCAGTTTACCCAGAACCGTGATCACTTTGATGACGGTTTTTCCTTTAAGGTGCTGTTTGACTTTTTCTGAAGACAGAATCATCTTTTCCAGTTCCTCTTTAGAAATTTCGGCTGGGACCTGAACCTTGTCGCGAACTTTTCCGTTTACCTGGAGAATAATCGTGATCTCCTCTTCGATCAGCGCCGTCTCATCTTCAATGGGCCAGGCCTGTTTATGAATGCTTTCGGTGTTTCCAAGTTCTCCCCAGAGCTCTTCGGTGATATGCGGGGCAAACGGTGCCAAGATCTTCAGCAGTGTTTCAATGCCTTCTCTGGCAACGGCCAGGTTGGCATCCTTTTCTTCTTTATACAGGTAAAGTGCGTTAACCAATTCCATAATGGAACTGATCGCGGTATTGAAATTAAATCTGCTGCCGACATCATTGGTAACCTTTCTGATGGTACTGTGTGTGGTAAAACGCATTTGTTTGGCTTTGGCATCGAGCTCCGTGAAGGATTCACGTGCAGTACTGCCATTTCCTGCAGAAGCCAAGGCAGCTTGATACTGGACAATAAGCCGCCAGACACGGTTTAAAAAGCGGTAGCAACCTTCAACACCCTGTTCGCTCCACTCCAGATCCCGTTCAGGCGGGGCAGCAAACAGAATGAACATTCTGGCCGTGTCTGCACCATATTTGCTGATGATCTCCTCAGGGCTGACGACATTTCCTTTGGATTTGGACATCTTGGAACCGTCCATGCAGACCATTCCCTGGGTAAGCAGATTTGCAAACGGCTCATCCACCTGGAGGTAGCCAAAATCTCTCAGGGCTTTAGTAAAAAAGCGTGAATAGAGCAGATGCAGGATCGCATGCTCAACACCGCCGACATACTGGTCGACGTTCATCCATTTGGCCGCGTTTTTCTCGTCAAAAGCCTTATCCGGATTCCGCGGGTCACAATACCTCAGATAGTACCACGAAGAGCACATGAAGGTGTCCATCGTATCGGTTTCTCTTCTGGCAGGGCCTCCGCACTTCGTACAAGTTGTCTGCACAAAGCTCTGGGAAGTGGTCAGCGGATTCTCACCGGCCTTGAACACGACATCATCGGGCAGCATCACCGGCAGCTGATCATCCGGCACAGGCACAACGCCGCACGTATCACAGTAAATCATCGGAATTGGCGCACCCCAATAGCGCTGACGGGAAATCAGCCAGTCCCTAAGGCGGTAATTGATTCTACGCTCACCAAGCTGCAGCTTTTCCAGTTTGGCAGCCATCTTGCCCCAGGCCGTCCGGTTATCCAGTCCGTCAAAATCAAGGGAGTTGACCATGGTCCCGTCTTCAATATAAGCTTCTTTCATCGGCATATCTTTATCTGCAGCGGAAACTTTAGGATCAAGAATGACTCTCGCAATCGGCAGACCGTACTTCCCGGCAAAGGCAAAATCTCTTTCATCATGTCCCGGGACCCCCATAACAGCCCCGGTTCCATATTCGAGAAGAACGTAATTGGCAATCCAGATCGGGATCCTTTCTCCGCTTAATGGGTTGATGCAGTAGTGTCCGATAAACATCCCTTCTTTTTCTGCTTCCGATGAGGTTCTCGCAATTTCGTTCAAACCTTTCATCTTCTCGATAAAAGTGAGCACGCCTTGTTCATACTGTGTTCCTTTGACGAGCTGTGTAACCAGCGGATGTTCGGGGGCAAGAACCACATAGCTCACGCCAAAAATCGTATCGACTCTGGTTGTGAATACAGTGATCATATCTGTGGTGCCTTCAATTTTAAAATTGGCTTCGGCCCCTTCAGAGCGGCCAATCCAGTTGCGCTGCATGGTTTTTACTTTTTCCGGCCAGCCGGTGAGCTTATCAAGGTCGTTTAAGAGCTGTTCCGAATAATCCGTAATCTTGAAAAACCATTGTTCAAGATCTTTTTTGGTAACAGGTGTGTCGCAACGCTCGCAGGCACCGTCCACGACCTGTTCGTTAGCCAACACTGTCGCGCAGGACGGGCACCAGTTTACAGCGGCTTTCTTCTTATAGACCAAACCATGTTGATAGAACTGATTAAAAATCCATTGCGTCCAGTGGTAATACTCGGGGTGGCAGGTTGCAACTTCTCTATCCCAATCGTAAGAAATACCCATTTCCTGAAGCTGTCGCTTCATGTTCGCAATATTTTTCCAGGTCCACTCTGCCGGCGGTGTCTGATGCTTGATCGCGGCGTTTTCAGCGGGAAGGCCGAAGGCATCCCAGCCAATCGGGTGCAGCACATCATAGCCCTGCATCCTTTTGAAGCGGGCAATCACATCAACGATCGAATAATTGCGGACATGTCCCATATGTAAGTTTCCAGATGGGTATGGAAACATGGCAAGTGCATAGAACTTTTCTTTACCGCTATTCTCCTCAGTTTTTCCTGCTTTGTTCTCCAGCCAGGCTTTCTGCCATTTTGACTCAATCTCGTTGAATAAATATCTTTCCTGCATAGATCCGACCTCCAAAGTTCTTTCCAACAGAACAGCCTTTAGTTGTCCTGCCTTATGTTTCAAATGTTCATTCTTCTGGTAGATATTACTAGTCCAAAAATAGATAAAAACCCCCATCCCCAAGGGACGAGAGTTTGCTCCCGCGGTACCACCCTAATTCTGTGCGCTTAAAGATTATAACGGTTCTCACCGGCATCCGTTGCTGCCCGGACACTGCTCAGGAACGAGTTCCCCGCCTGGTGAAAACGGCTCACACCAACCGCCGTCTCTCTGATCCATCCCTTTCAGGTACTGCTTTCCTTCAAAGCGTAAAAATATTAGATTGGATATCCAAATTAAAATCTAATTATATAATACGACTTCCCGGGCATCGCCCCACAGTCTTTCCAGACTATAAAACTCTCTGGTATCTGGTGTCATAATATGTATAACCAGATCACCACAGTCGATCAGCACCCACTGAGCTTCAGGAAGCCCTTCTATCCTTAAAACCGGAATCCCGACCTCGGGCAATTTTTCTGCAAGGTACTCGATAATTGCTTTGGTCTGAGTCGTGCTGTTTCCCGTGGCAATCATAAAATAATCTGCAATGACGGATATTCCCTTTAAGTCAAGGGTCAGAATATTTCCGCCTCTTTTATCGTCAATAAAGTCAACTACTTTCTGCAGCTGGTCATGACTTATTTCCAAATTCTAACCTCCTTTAGACGCTTTTCCATTTTTCAAATCTTCATACGTCAGAATTGTCAGCGGATGAATCGGTTTATTGTTCTCCTTCAGATAGTACAAGGTATGCTCCACACAAGCCAGTGTACCTGTCTTAAGGTCATGATACAACTTCTGGCGAAGCTTGTCTACACCGGGGAAATTCCTCCCGGGTTCCGTGAGATCGACACTGTAGATCAACATTTCCAGAGGGGACATCCCCGGTCTCCCCAAGGTATGATTCGCAACCGCATTCAGGACATCCTCGTTTTTTATCGCGTAAAGAATCTGCAGCATATAAGCTGCGACTCTTCCGTGAATGACCTGGGGAATTTCCATATCTTCCGGATAAAGAATAAGGTTCCATTCCCGGGCTTTTTTCAGCTGCTCCAAATAAGTGTACTCCTTAGCCAGGTCATGGGTAAGGGCAGCTAAGCCCGCATCTCCCTCTTTTACACCGAACCTCGGGGCAAGTTCCACGGCCAGAGCCTCTACCCCAAGCGTGTGCTGAAATCTTTCCAGCGAAAGTTTTTGTGAGGCTAAAGTTCTGAAATATTCCAGCCGGTCGTTCACAACGTTCAACCTCTCTTATTTTACCGCTCCTTGCCATCCATGGGCGTCATACAAGAATACGGTACAGTTTGCTGTACCGTATTCTCTCGGGTCCAGGGTCTGAGAATGTAAGATAAACCAGGATTCTTCATGCTATTTATATAGAGTCCTACGACTCATTAAAGATCAGAATTTATCTTAACAGAAACCCCCAACCAAAAACATTAGACAGTTTGGCGAGGTCTCGCTTCGTTTACTGTCAATGAACGGCCATTGAACTCACTACCGTTAAGTTCTTCTGCTAAGCGCTCGGCATCCTCTGAAGCAACTTCTACAAAGCCAAAGCCTCTTGAGCGACCGGTTTCTCTGTCGGTAATGATTCTGCTGCCGATTACATTGCCAAACCGAGCAAAGTACTCAGTCAGTTCCTCTGAAGTCGTACTCCAGGGGAGATTGCCCACGTACAGGGTTTTTGTCATGGAATTCACCTCTAAAATAATTTTGTTTATAGTATGAAACAACTATTACTATAGTATACAATCCTATCGGAAGTCAAATGTTTATTTACTGATGTAAATATTATTTTCTATGATGAAACGCCGTACTTCTTCTGGAAGCAAATAACGAATAGACTTGTTATTCCAGATCCTTTTTCTGATATCTGTCGAAGATATAGCCAGAGCGGGAATTTCCATCTCGAATATTCTGTTTTGGGCATAAGGATATCTGTCAAATAATTCTCCCAAAAAACCACCAATTTCATACCCCGGTCTTGAAGCCCCGATAATTTTGGATATTCCAATAATTCCTTCTGCTTCCCGCCAGCTCAAAATATCCCGGAGCGCATCGGAACCGGTGATAAAAAAAAGTTCCTGTTCGGGGAACAACAGATGCAAGGCTTTTAAAGTGTCATAGGTGTATGAAGGGCCTTCTCTGTCGATCTCAATTCTGGATGCGATAAAATTCTCATTGTCGCGGATAGACATTTCGACCATCGCAAAACGCAGATCCGAATTTGCAATCTGATGATGGACTTTATGCGGAGGAATGCCTGTGGGGATGAATAAGACCTTATCAAGCGCAAATTCGACCCTGGCTGTCTCCGCAGCCACCAGATGGCCGTAATGAATTGGATTAAACGTTCCTCCCATGATGCCAATCCGGCATCCGCCAGCGATTGACTCGCGAACACTCCGTTCCATTATTTATCTCCTAAATTTTTATTATTAGACAAGTCTCCGTAACACTGTCTATAACGGAGACTGATCTCAGGAGAATACTTAAGTAAAATATGCTGAGAAATATCCCGCCTGCAAATTGTCCTCATTTACCAAGAAAATATGTCAGGGCAGCTCTATTTTTGGTTTTTCGCTGGCCTTCCGATAGAGCAGGAAATTCCGCCCGATCACCTGAACCAATTCTGAATGGGTAGCTTCGGCCAGCCCGGAGGCGATATTTTTCGGGGCATCGGCACAATTCTGGAGCACCCGTCCTTTAATCAGCTCTCTTGCCTCCAACGCATCGGCGGCCTGTTTAATCATATTATCTGTAATTTCATCTTTGCCAACGATTAAAATAGGTTCCATTTCATTCCCCATAGCCCTTAAAAACCTTTTCTGTTTGCCTGTCAGCATGCTATTGTCCTCCCTCCGACCATTCCAACTCCAACTTTCCGATCGATACTTTATTGCCTTCTTTGATCCCCTGTTCCTTCAGTGCATCGTCGACTCCCATCACTTTAAGGATATTCTGGAAGCGCATGACACCGTCATCCGTATCGAGGTAGGCCATCGCCGCATGTCTTTCAATCTCTTTGCCTGTAATGATATACATGCCGTCTTCACGCGTAATGACAAATCTGTCCTCGCTTTGGACCTGAACCATGCGATGTTCATCAGGATCAGCTGAAAGTCCAATCAGCGGTACCTCAGGAAGAATTTGTATCATCTTATGCAGTAATTTATCGATTCCCTCTCCGGTTACCGCCGAAATTGGGTAGATTTCATAGGCATCCCCAAATTCCTCGCGGAGACGCCGGAGATTCTCCTCGGAACCGTTAACATCAATTTTGTTCGGAACAACCAGCATCGGCCTTTCAGCAAGAGCCGGACTGTGCAGTTTGAGTTCCTGGTTGATGATTTTAAAGTCTTCCAGCGGGTCTCTGCCCTCGGAACCCGAAATGTCCAGAATATGAAGAAGCAGTCTGGTACGCTCGATATGACGCAGAAATTCATGTCCAAGTCCTGCGCCGGAATGAGCCCCTTCGATAATTCCCGGGATATCCGCCATGACAAAACTCTCATCCTCTACCTGAACGACGCCAAGATTCGGTACCAGGGTCGTGAAATGATAGTCTGCGATTTTCGGACGGGCAGCCGATACCCTCGAGATCAGTGTGGATTTTCCGACGTTTGGGAATCCGACCAGGCCGACATCTGCCAGAAGCTTCAGTTCAAACAGAAGCCAAAGCTCTTCCCCTGGTTCTCCGCGCTCCGCCACTGTAGGAGCCTTGTTTGTATTACTCATAAAACGGGCATTTCCACGGCCGCCGCGGCCGCCTTTGGCAATGGTGACCCTTTGCCCATGCCGGGTAAGATCAGCCATAATTTCGCCTGTACCTTCATTTTTGATTATCGTTCCCGCCGGTATACGCAACACCAGGTTTTCTGCTCCTTTCCCGTGCATATCCTTGCCTTGCCCGTGTTCGCCGCGGTCTGCCTTATAATGGCGGCGA
This sequence comes from Dehalobacter restrictus DSM 9455, assembly GCF_000512895.1. Lineage (NCBI taxonomy): Bacteria > Bacillati > Bacillota > Clostridia > Eubacteriales > Desulfitobacteriaceae > Dehalobacter > Dehalobacter restrictus. The sequence continues at coordinate 569,344 of NZ_CP007033.1, read as the reverse complement.
TAGCGGAAATCCACCAGGGTCCGCAGGCCCTCATCCGCTTCGAGGATGATATCCCCGCCACGGCCACCGTCTCCGCCATTAGGCCCTCCCAACGGGACATACTTCTCCCTGCGGAAAGATACAGCTCCTGCTCCGCCGTCCCCAGCTTTTACATATATTTTTGCGCGATCATAAAACATTCGTTAACCCCTTCATTCGGATTTTTCTAAAGAAAACTTGGCTGGCGCCAAGCCTTTGACGTCAGCCTTAGCTGCGCTTAGACCTATCAGAAAGTAACTCATGCTTTCTGGTAGACTGGGGAATATACATTCTGCTCAAAAAGATTGTCTTCTTTATATAGTCTGAATTCGCAGGAAAATCCTCCGCCGACAACGCCGAACTGGATCTTTGCCGTTAATGTTTCAACATCCTGATCTCCCTGCACGAATAGGTCTAAACAGTCTTTAGTGTATCCAGAAAAACTCAGGGCATATTCTTCCTGCCAATGATCAAGCCAAAATTCTTCATTTTTCATTTCCGGAGGAAAATCCAACACAAATTCTGCACCTTTCAGACGCAGCTTAAAATACCATCCCAGGAGAATACCAAGCAGTGTTTTTTGGCCAATCTTGTAAATATCTTGCTGCGGCCGAATCTCCACCAAGACTTCATCAATATAAGCCAACGCTTTGTCCGGCATATTCAGCTGCAAATACCCCTTGATGACCTGAAAATAATTCAGAAAATCATGCCGAAGGATCTGGAAATTATCCAACTGCTCATAAAGGATCTTTTTATCAAGATTGACCATTTTTCTTCTCCTCACCAAAGATAATTAACAATAAAACATACCCCCGGGCTAACCCAGGGGTATGACGTGTAATCTGTTATTGGGCTTGAGTAATCCCGTTTTCCGCATGAACACTTACCTGCTTGCGGAATTTATCTTTGCGTTCGAACTTTACGTAACCATCTGTGAGCGCGAACAGCGTATCATCTTTGCCAATGCCGCAGTTTTTGCCAGGATGGAGTTTGGTTCCACGTTGGCGAACAAGAATATTTCCTGCCAAAACGTACTGTCCGTCAGAGCGTTTGACTCCGAGTCTTTGCGCATTACTGTCTCTGCCGTTTCGTGTACTTCCTACACCTTTCTTGTGGGCCATGAAGATCACCTCCTAAAAAGAACATGCTGATCGTATTCTAATTTTCAACCATTAAGCATTGATTGTTTCAATTGAAAGCTTCGTGTAAGGCTGACGATGGCCTTTTTTAACACGAACGTGTTTTTTGGGTTTATAACGGAATGCAATGACTTTGTCGCCTTTGCCCTGTTCCAGAACTTTTGCGACAACTGTCACGCCGGCAACAACTGGAGCTCCAACCGTTACATTACCATCTTTTTCAACAAGCAGTACCTGATTCAGGTCGAGAACCTGGCCGACAGCTGCATCAAGTTTTTCAACATTGACGACATCGCCTTCCTTGACTCTGTACTGTTTGCCTCCTGTTTCGATAATTACATACATTTTTCTACACCTCCCAGTCCCAGACTCGCCTGCGTAGGTCGGCCCGCTGCCGCATAAACGGCAAGAAACCAGTTCATACCTAATAAGTGCGGTTGTGGTGAGAAGCCACCACGTTCTAACATTTTAGCATTTTTCCTTATATTCGTCAATCAGTTGATCCTACAGTTCAATTCATTCGTCTCTCGCCTCAATTGACTTTGTAAATGCAACCTATACATTACTGGGTGATTGCATTTAAATCTTCAAACAGAATAGTGGCATTAAGTCTTACAATCGAAAGTCTCCTTTTTCTTCACTCCCCCATGGGGGAGTGATTGCATTTAGTCTGGCAATATTCCGACAAGAACTTTAGGATGTGTTCTGCGGGAATCTTTGAGTCAAAGGAGAATTTACCATGGCAAAAAACAAGCATCTCACTGATTCGGAGCGTCTACAAATTGAGCAGCTACTGCGAGAGGGCGTATCTCTTAAGCGGATTGCCGTCACCCTTGAAAAAAGCGCATCCACCATTTCCCGTGAAATTCGCGCCCGCGCCATTGAAAGCAATAAATATGCGCCATACCGTATCCATAACCGCTGCGCCAATCTCAATGTCTGCCAAAAAATGCAGATCTGCTCCGACAAGCCTAATTGCACAAGAAAGTGTTCCCGCTGTAATTACTGCAATGCCGTATGCGAGGAATTCGAGGAGCGACGCTGCCACAGGCTTTATGATCCACCGTATGTCTGCAACGGTTGTCTTGAAGCTTACCAGTGTGTCCTACGGAAAAAGTATTACCTCCACAGAAATGCTCATGAGGCATACCGAGAGATGCTGGTGGAATCCCGCTCCGGTGCAAATATTACCGAGGATGAACTGCTCTACCTTGACGAATGGATCAGTCCCCTCATCCAGCGTGGGCAATCTGTTCATCACATCGCAGTCCACAATGCCGACAGGCTTATCGTCAGTGAGAAATCCATCTACCGCTATGTTTCCGGCGGACTCTTTAAGGCGAGAAACATTGACATGCCCCGGGTCTGCCGCCTTAAGCCCAGAAAAACCAAAACGGTGGAGCATAAAATCGACAGCACCTGCAGGCTTGGCCGCACCTACGCCGACTTCCTGGCCTTTACGGAAGCATCAGACGCTCCGGTCGTTGAGATAGATTCAGTTATCGGGCGTGTCGGTGGAAAGGTCCTGCTCACGATGATGTTCAAGTCCTGTGACTTGATGCTGGCCTTCATCAGGGAACGCAATACCTCCCAGTCCGTTATCGACGTCTTCAACTGCCTAGACGAAACTCTTAGCAGAGAGGTGTTCAGCCGCCTTCTTTCCGTTTGCCTCGCTGACAACGGTTCAGAGTTTTCAAACCCGAAAGCTTTGGAGTATGATGCACAGGGCCGCCGCAGGACGCGGCTGTACTACTGCGACCCATTCGCATCATACCAGAAGCCCAACGTGGAGTTGAACCACGAGTTCATTAGGAAAATATTGCCCAAAGGCACATCGTTTGACGCCCTGTGCCAAGGGGATATTGACCTTATGATGTCGCATATCAACTCCTATTCCAGGGAGAAACTGGGCGACAAATCGCCGTTGGATGTGTTTAACTTCATCTACGGATACGATGATGTCCTTAAAAAGCTGAGAATCAGCAGGATTCCTGCTAATGAAATCCTGCTGAAGCCGTCGCTTTTGAAAAAATAATTTCAGTATCATTTAACCCGCAGAACACATCCATACCGATCCTGATCAGGGGGACGCGGTTACTCTGTCCGAAAAACGGTTTCCGGGTACCCCTTTTATTAGTATACTCTTTTTTAGAACTCGGCTGGCAGATTTTCGCTCCATATAATCTGAATCGGCTATTTTTAACAGGTACTATACCTGTTATTCCCAGTATTTTGACAGACTCAATGAAACCCCACTATATTTACTCTGTCAAAGGTTGCATTTACTTTGACCGCTCACCAAATGAAAAAATGAAAAAATCGTCTCTCCATTCGTCTCTCGCCAAAATGAAAAAATGAAAAAATTTATAAGGAATGTTTGATGCTCCGGCTGCAAATAATAAAGCTTAACATAATTCAAGCTGCTTGCTGTTGAAGATGTACTTCACAGGAGATAAACTTACAGAAAAGGATGTGATCTTTTGCTATTCGATCTGCGAATATTGGTAATTGCACTTACTCCTGTAATTGCCCTGGGCCTGGCAGTCTATTATACCGACCGTTTCGATAAAGAGCCTTTGCATCTTCTTATAAAAGTGTTTATCCTGGGTGCGCTGGCAGTCATCCCGATCGTGCTGTTTGAAAAATTCCTGACGTCCCTGAACATCTTTGCCGGGGTAGCGGCAGCTTTTTTCAATGCCTTCGTCGTTGCCGGACTGACCGAAGAATTTTTCAAAAGGGCAGTTGTCCTGCGGACAGTCTATCGGAATCCGGCATTTAATGAAAAGCTGGACGGGATTGTCTATGCCGTATTTGCCGCGTTGGGTTTCGCAACAGTCGAGAACATCATGTATGTCCTTGTAAACTTTTCAGCCAACCCGTATGTAGGCCTTTCCAGAGGAATATTCTCAGTGCCGACCCACGTGCTACTTGGTGTGACGATGGGATACTACCTTTCCCTGGCAAAGTTCTCCAATCATCCTCATCTTGAAAGAGCTTACCTCAGAAAATCCTTATATGTTCCTATCCTGCTTCACGGTTTTTTTGACTTTATTCTGATGTCGGAAATTCCAATTCTGCTTACGCTGTTTTTACCGTATATCATTTACCTGTGGACGGTTAATCTTAGGAAACTTAACAGGTATTACAAAGAATCAAGGGAAAAATACCAAAAAATCCCCGCCCGGCAACCTGCTGAATAAAAGACTGTACACCTATGTCCTGTCGCCATTGTAAACGCAGGCTAAAGCTCTACAAGAAAAAGGAACCGAGATATACTCGGTTCCTTTTTCTTGTTGGACTTATTGAGTAATTTTGCCGACTCGTTAAGGATTATGCTGGATCCGTCCTTCTCTCTCATATTCGCGATTCGGTACGAATAAGAGCGTGATGCAGTACAGGCCGCTGAGTCCGACCAGTGCATAGACGATTCTTGGAGGGAGCGGACTGATCCCTCCGAGGAGGGCATTGACAAGATCAAATTGAAAAAAACCAATCGTTCCCCAGTTTATGGCCCCGATGATAATAATTGCAAGGGCAATCTTCTGCCAAATATTCATGGGCAACCTCCTTAAAAGTTAATCATTAATAGGATGTCAATAAAATGTAAAATTTATACATCAAAACGTTAATTTACGACTCATAAACAATCATTTATAATAACCTATGACTTGTTCTTTTAGGGTATGTTTTTGTTTTAATAAAAAGAATAAGGGATCAAAAACCAACTAAAAAGGAGTATTTATGAACGTCCATCATGACCACGCCCGAGATGACAGCAAAATGGTTAAGCGCACCCTTTTGTTTATAGCAACCGCAGGTTCTTTTCTGACTCCGTTTATGATTTCATCTATCAACATCGCGCTGCCTGCAATTCAAAAGGAATTTGCAGCAGATGCTGTCGTTTTAAGCTGGATTGCGACATCTTTCTTGTTGTCTTCGGCTGTGTTTCTTCTTCCTATCGGCAAACTCGCCGACATCCTTGGCCGGACCAGGCTTTATAAATGGGGGATAATTTCATTTACTGCATTTACGTTAATCTCAGGTTTTGTCCCAAATATTGAATTATTAATCGTGATGAGAGTCCTGCAGGGAATTAGTGCATCGATGATCGCAACTGCGGGAATGGCGCTGATCACCTCGGCCTTTCCCCCGCAAGAACGCGGCAAAGCCCTAGGCTTTAATGTTTCAGCCATATATGTAGGACTTGCTGTCGGACCTTTTCTAGGCGGATTCTTAACCGAGCATTGGGGTTGGAGAAGCATTTTTTTGGTATTGGTTCCTTTGGGGGTCCTGATCACGGTCTTAACGATTACATATGTCAAGAGCGATTGGGCCGATGCCAAAAATGATAAACTGGATATTCCAGGCAGTCTGATTTTCGCCGTTACCCTGATTGCGCTTATCTATGGTTCGAGCATTTTACCGGATATTCTCGGGATTATCCTGATCCTCTTCAGCATTGTTTGTTTTGTTTTCTTTGTGAAACGCCAGCTCAAGATCCCAAATCCTGTGTTAGAAATCAGGCTTTTTCAGAATAACCGGGTTTTTGCCTTTTCCAACGTAGCAGCATTAATCAATTATGCTGGTTCCTACTCCGTAACTTTTCTTCTGAGTCTATATCTGCAGTACGTCCAGGGCATGTCTTCAGAGCATGCCGGAATCATCCTGATTATCCAGCCTATTATCCAGTCCTTAATTTCCCCTATGGCCGGACGCCTATCCGATGAAAAAGAACCCGCCAGAATTGCTTCTTGGGGCATGGCCGGAACCGCCGCAGGCTTGTTTTTGCTTTCCTTTATCGGCCCGCATACTTCTCTGTTCCTGATCATAGCTGCTTTGATGGTGCTGGGTCTTGGATTTGCCTTATTCTCTTCTCCGAATACCAATGCAGTCATGAGTTCCGTAGATAATCATTATTACGGGGTTGCCTCCGCCTCAGTATCTGTGATGAGGATTCTGGGCCAGATGCTGAGTATGGCTACAGCTACGCTGCTGATTTCCATATTTGTCGGCAAAAACCAGATTACGCCTGAATACTATCCGCAGTTTACACAGAGTATTCACCTTGCTTTTCTGATCTCAGCCTGCCTTTGTGCTGTTGGTATTTTCTTCTCTTTCTCCCGCGGCAAAATCCACGTCAATAATAATCAGGCATAAGATTGCTGCTCCTTGTTATCCATGACACTGCGGCATTAGGCCGTACATGGCGATCATGAAGATACCCGGTAGCTTAACTGACCGGGTATCTGTTTCCGCTACAGGGCGGATAGCCTTCGAAAAAGGTTATTTACCTTACGGTATTTCCCTTTTTCCAGTACTATCTTTTGCAGCTTCAGGCAATAATATTCGCAGGTTGATTTTGATTTGTTGATTCTCGATTGTTTTATTTAAAGTTGAAATATTAATTTTACCCAGTTATAAATTAAACCATAATTCCGTGGGAATTATGGTTTAAGATGGATAATATGGTTATATTTTTTATTGATTTTTGTGTATTTTATGATTATTATTATATTGTCTTCGTTTTACTCATTTAGTCTCATTAATTCTACTCTTGATTTTCATTTTTTGACCTTCAATACAAGAAGGTCCTTTTTTAGTTTAAATTTGATTCAATTATAAACATTTTATCTTAATAATCACGAAGAACAGAGCGCAGGATTTTTCCAGATCTGGTCATCGGCAGTTTTTCTCGAATCAATACCCGGATGGGCATTTTAAATGAAAAACTGTTTCTAATATACTGTTCTACCTTCAAGCAGTACTGTTCTCTTTCTTCCTTCGCCGAAAAAGAATCTTCGAGCGCAAGATATACTTTGAGGATCACGCTTTCACCATTCTGGCTGTTAACGATGACACCTGCTTCGAACACTTTGGGATAATTATAAAGAGCAGACTCTACTTGGTAATAACTTACAAATTTATCATTAACGATAAGACCGTCAAGCTCCCGGCCATTTAAGATTTCAAAATCAGGTAGTGCTGCATATCCGGACATTGCGTTTTTCCTCCCTTCTTGTGACAGAACATTGCAGTTATAAACTAAGCTGTAAAATGCGTATAAATCTTATATTTTAGTCGTATTTGTATTATAATATTAAATGCGGCTTTTCCCTACCGATTTGAGGTTAATGGCATTGTTGGAAGGCTGAACAGCTCTAATTCTCATGTTAACTGTTTTCGGGAAGAATATCTTTGATTTACGTATTGACAGATACCTTTTTCAAGATATTTGGGTATAATGTAATAGGAATAGAATACCGGAAGGAAAGATGCACATTGCAATTACATATTCATTTTGTTGGCATAAAAGGAACCGGGATGAGTGCCCTTGCCCAGATTACACCGTTGATAGAAGATGCCGTGATTACCGGATCCGATGTACCGCAAAGATTTTTTACAGACGTTGTATTAGAGAAGGCAGGCATTGAGGTCCTGAACTTTGACCCAGAGAATGTTGTCGGCGCTGATTTGGTTGTCACCTCTGCCGCTTACTGCGACAGTCACCCGGAGATTAGCCGGGCCAAAGAGCTTAACATACCGGTACTGACTTACCCTCAATTTCTGAGCAAACTGATGTCCAAGAAAAAAGGAGTCTGTGTAACCGGGACTCACGGCAAGACTACGACAACTGCCATGGCTGGAAAAATCCTGCTTGATGCAGGTTTGGACCCTACGATTGTCGTAGGCAGCGACGTGCCCTGTATTGGCGGCAACGCCCATGCCGGCCAGGGAGAACTCTTTTTAGCCGAATCCTGCGAATACCGGAGGCACTTCTTAAATTACTCTCCCGAGCACCTGATTATTACCAACATGGAACTGGATCATCCCGATTATTTTAAGGATTTGGATGATGTGGTCTGCGCTTTTTCCGAACTCGCCTGCAAGCTGCCTGCTGAGGGCAATCTGATTATCTGGCATGACGATCCGAATATAGATAGGATTAAGACCAAAGCAACGGTTACAACTTTTGGTTTCTCGGCCGATGCTGATGTCAGCGCTGCAAACGTTGTTTTCGATAATGACGGAAGCTGTTTTGATGTAATGATGAATAAAAAAAATATAGGTAAGCTGCATTTGACTGTTTCAGGAAAACATAACATTCTGGATGCCCTAGCTGCCATAGCCCTGACTTCCAGGCTCGGAATATCGATGGATACCGTGCTTCAGGCGCTGAGCGGCTTTAATGGTACCAAAAGAAGATTCGAACGTCTTGGCACAAAACACGGGGCAGTTATTGTTGACGATTATGCCCATCACCCGACAGAAATCCAAACGACCCTGGATGGAGCAAGGCTTTCCTACCCCGACAGAAGAATCCGGGCAGTATTTCAGCCTCATACCTTCAGCCGGACTGAAAAACTTTTTTATGAGTTTTCTCAGGCCTTTCAGGATGCCGATGAGGTTTTGCTGGCAGAAATTTTTTCCTCGGCGCGCGAAAAAAAAGCCGGGGTCAACCCGATCTCTTCAGCAAAACTTGCCGACTTGATGAAAGAAAAAGGAATTACCACCCGTTATTTTCCAACGCTTGACGAAATCAGTTCTTATCTTGACCAAACCCTTGAAGAAGGCGACCTCGTTATTACGCTCGGAGCGGGCGATATTTACAAAGTAGGGCAAAACTTGGTCTCTTGAGCGCTGTTTCCTGACCGCTGAGTAACTTCGACGATTCATACAGGAGAAACGATGAAAAATAAGTTGATTTTTTCTTTACTTGTCATTCTATTTGGGATTTTTTTCATAAGCGGTTGTATTCAAATGAGCATTCCTGATGCTTCCCCTGATTCTCAGGGTTCGCAAACATCTGCAGAAAACGTTCTGGTTGATACCTTTATGCTAAGAATCGGCGCTGCGAGTAAGGAAGCGATAAATTATCACGATGTTGTCAGCATCGCTGTTTTAGTGAATAAACAAAATCAGCTTCCCTCCGATTATGTTCCACCGGATCTGGTTGAAGTCAACATTCCTTTTACTTTTAAGGAAAAAGCTGAGAAAAGAATGCTGCGTCAGGAAGCTGCCGCGAAGCTCGAGGAATTATTTTCTGCTGCAAAAGAAAATGGTGTAATTTTTTATGGTGTATCAGGCTACCGCTCCTATCAAACGCAGCAGGATTTATTTGCGAGTTTTACCCGGCGGTACGGAACCGAGGAAAAAGCCAACCAAATCAGTGCGAGACCCGGTGAAAGTGAACACCAAACCGGTCTGGCAATGGATGTATCCTGCCAGAGCGTTAACTTCGGTCTGGAAGAGACATTTGGAGATACGGACGAATATGTCTGGCTGAAAGATAATGCTCATCGTTTCGGCTTTATCATCCGCTACCCGAAGGGCAAAGAATACCTGACGGAATATACCTACGAACCTTGGCATCTGCGCTATATCGGACAAGACCTGGCCACGAAACTCTATGAACAGCATCTCACTTACGAGGAATACCTGTTCTTCAAGATTTGATCTTATTATTCGTAAACTTGTATAGATATAGCACGCGCGTTAAGTAAAAAAATATTCTTCTACCGGTTAATACCGTTCCTGCTGAATTGCTCAATATGACATACAACGTCATTCCAGTCATAACAGCGGATGACACCTTCCGGAAGATTTCCGCGGTTATAAGGCGCATCCATCAGTAGCACCGGAATGCCCATGGAAACGATCTCCACTGAATTGGAAATAAAGTCATCGACGAACACATCAATACCGTGTTCCTTGACCGCAATGGTCTTGCTGAGCCCCCCTGTGAATATCTTTTCACCCGGGGGGATTTGTTTTTCTTCAAGCCATTTTTTTGTGATTAGTTCCTCAGCTCCCGGCTTTCTGGCTGTCACATAAATGATTTCATGCCCTGCTTCTGTTAAGGAAACAATGCTCTCAACCGACCCTTTGACCGGCTCCGGTGTTGAGAAGAGAACTTCCATATTTTTGTCAAAAAAGGTGTCTAGTTCATTCCAGTCGACGTCGTAGATTTTCGACATATCGTAATTGTCAATTTCCATAATATTTTTGCCGTATTGCCTGTTGAGTTCTTCTGTGAACACAGGAAAACTGTCCGCGACGACGCCGTCTATATCTAATCCGATCCGTAGTTTCATCTAATCCAGCCTCTCCGGTTTTTCTAATTCGATGGTTGGGGGCAATTGCCGTTTATGCTCACTCATTTTATGCAGTCTTTCGATTTTGGCGACAACATCGTCAGGAATCTTTTCTCCCAAAAGATATTTATCGATAAGATCATAGGAAAAACCCATCTCTCCCTCATCGGTCTGTCCCTGCCAAAGACCAGCAGTCGGTGTTCTGGAAGCTATTTTTTCCGGCAGGCCCAGTGCCCTTGCCCAGGCTCTTACTTCCGTCTTGGTAAGTGAGCTGATCGGCAGAAGGTCCACGCCGCCATCCCCATATTTCGTAAAATATCCTGTATAGCTCTCAGGGGCATTGTCTGTCCCGACAACCAGATACTCCCTAATATTGGCTACCGTATACAGCGTAGACATACGGAGCCGTGCTTTAAGGTTCCCTTGTCCTGCTTGCTGAATATTCAGAGGCGTCTGATTAGCTTTTAAAGCGGTCTTCATCTGGTCATAAATGGCTGCATGTGCTTCCCCGAGATCAATCTCGATCACTTCCATCCCAAGGGTCTCTGCAATCAAATAGGCATCCTCGCGATCCGCAGGATTTGATTGGCATGGCATGATCACACCAAGGCAGTAATCAGGAAATGCTTTTTTGCATAAAGCTGCCACCACCGCAGAATCTACACCGCCGGAAATTCCGCAGACCAAACCTTTGGTCTTTGCCTCAGTGTTTTTTCCCCGCAGCCATTCCACAACCTGCTTTTGGCGTTCCAGTATTTCTTCAGTACTCCACACCGGTACGGCCTCCTTTTTTATTTCACAATAGTTTTATGATCATTCAAATATTTATCAAAAGTTTAGACATAAAATTTAAATTTTATATTTTTTTAGAATCCATTCTTTTAACTTAATCCACAATATCCACATTTTTATCCACAAAATTTTAAGATGACCGTTGGATTCTGTCAGCATTCTTTGCTATGTACCGTCATTTCAGCATCGCCGGCTATTTGTTATTTTCACATTTTTTACATTCTAATTACATATTCTTAACATATTCTTAAAATTTCTTGATTAATACTCTGAAGGCAGTAAAATGTACCATTATTCGTGCTAAATTTACACTTGATTGTTTTCTTAATTGTTTTTTACCACCTAAGTTGATCCAGAGTTTCTTTACTAAACTGTATCGCTGTCTGAACGGTCTCCGGTGCAGGACCCCCGGTAACGCTCCTCTTCTGAACGCAGGTTTGAAGAGAAATAGCCTCATAAAGATCTTCCTCGAAGAATTCGGATACTGTTTTCAGTTCTTCCAGCGTCAGATCCTCCAACGAACAGCCCCTGCGGGAACATTCCAGTACCAGCCTGCCCACAATTGCATGGGCTTCGCGGAAAGGAACATTCTTTTTGGCCAGATAATCAGCCAAATCTGTGGCATTGGTAAAGCCCTTCTTAGCTTCCCTTGCCATAATATCGGCATTCACTTTCATTGTAGCCAGCATCGGCCGGATGACCAGCAACGATTTTTGGATGGTGTCCACAGCATCAAACACACATTCCTTGTCTTCCTGCATGTCTTTGTTATAAGCCAGGGGAAGTCCTTTCATAACGGTGAGCAGTGTTATGAGATCCCCATACACCCTGCCAGTTTTCCCTCTGACGAGTTCTGCGACATCAGGATTTTTCTTCTGCGGCATAATACTCGATCCGGTGGCATAGGCATCATCAATCGAAACGAAAGAAAATTCACCGCTCGACCAGATAATCAGTTCTTCACACAGCCTGCTCAGATGCATCATCATGATAGATGCAGCTGCCAGAAATTCCAAAGCAAAATCTCTGTCGCTAACGCCGTCTAAACTGTTAAGCGTGACGCCGTCAAAATTCAGTTCAGCAGCTACTTCTTCCCGACGCAAAGCAAAGGTCGTACCCGCCAGCGCGCCCGATCCGAGCGGGGAGAGGTTCAGTCTCTTGCGAGTATCTCCGAGTCGTCCCAGATCGCGCAAAAACATTTGGACATAGGCCATAAGATGATGGCTCAGGGTTATCGGCTGGGCCTTTTGCAGATGGGTATATCCGGGCATCCAAGTCTTAAGATGTTCGGAACTCAAGTCAAGCAGGGTTTCCAGCAGCGCAGTGAGGAGATCTTTGGTGTTGTCGATTTCTTCTCTTAAGAATAGCCGAAAATCCAGCGCAACCTGATCATTCCGGCTGCGTCCGGTATGGAGCTTTTTACCGGCATCACCGATTCTTTCCGTAAGTAGTTTCTCAACGTTCATATGGATGTCTTCGGCTCCGACTTCAAATTCAACCCTTCCCGCCTGAATATCCGCCAGAATGCATTCCAGTCCCCCTATTATTTTCTCCGTTTCTTCGGCTGACAGGATACCTATCCTGCCGAGCATTCCGGCATGAGCAATGCTTCCCATAATATCAAATTTATAAAGGCGCCGGTCGAATGAGATCGATGAGTGGAAATCTTCGACCAGGGAATCGGTGTCTTTCTCAAAACGTCCTCCCCAAAGTTTCATTGGTTTAACTCCTTCCGAATCAAAATTAAGTATAGTATAACGCAACAATATGACAGAACACAAGAATGCGCAATGTGCTTAGACAATTGACATCCTTGTGTTCATGCCCGCAAATCCATGCTCGCGCACCGTTGCGCATCATGATTAACGTAAGCCTGATTTTCTCTCCATTAAAGCGCGGACTTTAAGAGGCAGTCCAAACAGATTAATAAAACCTTCTGCGTCTTTCTGGTTGTAGACAGCATCTTCGCCAAACGTTGCAAATTCTTCATTATACAGCGAATAAGGGGATTTTATCCCTACCGGTGTACAGTTTCCTTTATATAGTCTCATCCTGACGGTTCCGGTAACATTTTTCTGTGTAACTTTTACAAACGCATCGAGTGCTTCTCTCAGCGGTGAATACCAGACACCATCGTAGACCATCTCAGCATATTTCAGCGCAATTTGTTCCTTATAATGCAGGGTCTGACGGTCAAGGGTCAACAGTTCCAGCGCCTGATGCGCGGCATAGAGAATTGTCCCGCCGGGAGTCTCATATACCCCGCGCGACTTCATCCCGACAAGCCTGTTTTCCACCATGTCGACAATCCCGATTCCATTCTTGCCGCCCAGGGCATTCAATTTCTCGATCAGCTGAATCGGTGCAAGTTTCTCCCCATCGACAGCTACTGGTATGCCCTTCTCTAAATCGATCAGCACATACGCGGCCTGGTCCGGCGCCTGCATCGGGGAAACCCCGAGTAGATAAAGATCATCCTTCGGTTCATTCCAGGGATCTTCGAGGTCACCGCCTTCATGGCTTAAATGCCACAAGTTACGGTCCATGCTGTACGGTCTGTCCTTGGTAACCGGGACAGGGATTCCGCGTTCTTTGGCATAATCAATCGCATCATCCCGCGATTTGATGTCCCACTCTCTCCACGGAGCAATAATTTTCAGATCAGGATTCAGCGCTTTGACAGCCAGTTCAAAGCGAACCTGATCGTTGCCTTTCCCTGTCGCGCCATGCGCAACAGCGACTGCGCCTTCTTTTTCAGCAATCTCCACAAGCCTTCTGGCAATAAGCGGACGAGCAAAGGATGTTCCGAGAAGATATTTGCCTTCATACACGGCTCCTGCCTGAAGCGTCGGGTAAATGAAATCCGTAATGAATTCTTCTCTCAAATCTTCAATATATAATTTGGTGGCTCCGGTTTTAGCAGCCTTCTCATGAAGAGGTTCCAGTTCCTCTCCCTGTCCCAAATCTGCCGCCATCGCGACAACCTCATAACCATAGTTTTCTTTCAGCCATGGAATAATGATGGATGTATCCAGTCCGCCTGAATAGGCAAGCACTACTTTAGCCATACGCTTTCTCCTTTATTTTATATTTATTACATGACCAGCGCCATAATCGCTTTATGGGCGTGAAGCCGGTTTTCAGCCTCCTGAAATACCACGGATTGAGGACCTTCGATCACTTTGTCGGTGATCTCTTCTCCGCGGTGGGCAGGCAAACAGTGCATGACGATCGCTTCAGGATGAGCTGCCCCAAGCACTTCGTCATTGATCTGATACGGCGCAAAAATTTTCTTCCTGATTTCGCTTTGTTCTTCCTGTCCCATACTGGCCCAAACATCGGTATAAAGAATATCCGCTCCCCTGGCAGCCGCCACAGGATCTTCGACGATCTGCACCGTACTTCTGCTGAGAGATGCATTCTTCCAAGCCAGATCCATAATTTCCGGAACCGGCTGGTATCCCTGAGGTGAAGCAATCACGATGTTCATGCCCATCTTGCTGCCGCCAAGCAGCAGGGAATTTGCCACATTATTGCTGTCACCGATATAGGTTAATTTCAATCCCTGAATCTTGCCTTTTGTTTCTTTAATGGTCAAAAGGTCGGCCAGAATCTGTGTCGGATGCAGAAAATCGCTCAAGCCATTGATGACCGGCACAGAGGAATGCTCGGCAAGATCAAGAACCTCCTGATGGCTGAACGTTCTGATCATAATGCCGTCGACCATCCTGGACAAGACCCTTGCTGTATCCTGGATCGGTTCACCGCGTCCCAGCTGGATATCGCGGGCGCTCAGAAACATTCCGGAGCCGCCGAGCTGATAAATACCGGCCTCAAATGCCACTCTGGTTCTCGTCGAAGATTTGGTAAAGATCATCGCCAAAACCTTCCCCTGCAGGACAGGGTGGGGAATTCCGGCATTTCTGTCAGCCTTCAATTCCATGGCGACGTCAACCATATATGAGATTTCTTCTGCTGTGAAAGCATTCAGTGTAATAAAATCTCTGCCTTTAAACTTGCCTTTGTTTAATTGAACCATCATTATTCTCCTTTATCTCAATAATACGCAATATTGCATTATTATACCTCATCATGCATAATTATTCAATATCCCTGATGAAAAAGAAGCTATCCCCAGACGGGTAACCCTTACCCTCCTGAGGATTAAAAAAGAAGACTGAATCTACGATCTGCTTACCTGATTGTATAAAAGCATCTATAGCATCAGTTGGTATTTATCCGATATAAGATGCAGAATTCCAGTATCTTACGTTAGAATATTAGATTAGAGAATTCTCTCCACGAGTGTAATCAGATGATAAGACAGAGCTGCGACGATTGCCGTGGAAGGAATCGTCAGACACCAGGCAATCAGCATCTGCTGCGCAACGCCCCAGCGCACGGCCGAAATACGTTTGGCAGCGCCTACTCCCATAATGGAACCGGATACCACGTGCGTGGTACTGACCGGCAGATGGAGACCCGGAAACGCCGTCGCTACCCAGATAACGATCGAGGATGACAAATCTGCGGCAAATCCGTTGATCGGCTCAATTTTAAAGATTTTGGCACCGAGGGTATGAATGATTCTCCAGCCGCCCACTGCTGTACCGCAAGCAATGGCTATTCCACACAGGAGCTTTACCCAGAGCGGAACATCCATCGTCGACTGTACCCCCATGGCGACAAGCGCCAGCGTGATAATACCCATGGATTTCTGTGCGTCATTAGAACCGTGGTTAAACGCAAGTAGTGCGGCTGAAACCATCTGCAGCCTCCGGAAGATATTGTTCGTTTTCATCGGCGCTTTATTGCGGAACAGGTAATATAGAATGGTCATGATCAGATAACCGAGTCCCATGCCGACGAGCGGCGAGCACAGCAGCGCCAAGATAATTTTCTTGATGCCGGCCCCCTGGACAACACCGAGTCCCGCTGCCGCGATCCCGGCTCCGAGGATTCCCCCAATAATCGCGTGGGAAGAACTGCTCGGAATACCAAAATACCATGTCAAAAGATTCCAGAAAATCGCTCCGATCAGTGCGGCGATCATCACTTCGGAAGTAACACTGTTCGCATCGACAATGTCCTTTGCAATGGTCTTGGCAACCCCTGTACTGTACATCGCGCCGATAAAATTAAGTACCGCGGCCATAATGATTGCGGTTCTTGGCGTAAGCGCTCTTGTCGAAACCGAAGTGGCTATGGCATTGGCAGTATCATGAAATCCGTTGATAAAATCAAATGCCAACGCAAATAGTACGACAACGAATAATGCAATATGCAGACTAGACATATTTTAATACGACCCCTTTTATTACAAGCGCGAGATCTTCACAACGGTCCGTGGCGTCTTCCAGATGTTCCAGTATTTCTTTCCATTTAATGATTTCAATCGGATTGCTTTCATTTTCGAACAGCTTGCCTACTTCACTCCGGTATAAACGATCTCCCTCGCTTTCCAGTTTATGGATTTTTTCTGTGTTTTCAAGAATAAGCTTTAATTTGGTGCGAATACTGGGAAGGTTGTCCACAGATATTTTAATAATATGAATACAGTCATCTAGAACCCGAATCAGCTCTTCAACCCCGGAGTGGGGCGGCGTCGCTTTATACATGATCATCCGTTCCAAGGCGCCTTGAATAAAATCAATGATATCATCCATGTTTGTCGCCAATGAGTAGAGGTCTTCCCTGTCCATTGGCGTCACCAGTGTCTTATTCAGGTTGTCAATGATCTTGTTGGTAATATCATCGGCACGGTGTTCCAAATCAATGAGTTCCTTCATCTTGACCGGGAAAGTGGTGGGATCCTTAACTGCTTCTTTTAATACCAGCGAGCTTTCGCAAATAAGCTGCGCGTTTTCCTTCATAAGTACAAAAAAGTCGTTTTCTTTTTTTGACACAGTCTTTACTTCCTCCTTTATCATAACCTGGTCAAATCTTCCCACATTATCTTAGCACAAGAGCCAAGGATAAGATACTTAAATTTATAAAAAACAGGCACTTAAAACAATGGGTAGAATAGACCGAAAGATTCAGCCAAAAGCTCTCTCCAGCATCAGCTTAATCCGATTGATCTGGTTCACTTCACTGGCTCCGGGATCATAATCCACGGCAACAATATTGGTCTGGGGATACTGCTCTTTCAGGGTCTTGATCATTCCTTTGCCGGTAATATGATTCGGCAGACAGGCAAACGGCTGCATGCAGATAATATTGTTGGCGCCACTTTTGATCAGCTCCACCATTTCCGCAGTCAGCAGCCAACCCTCTCCGGTTTGGTTGCCCAGGGAAAGGAATGGTTTGACACTTTCCGCCATCTCCTGAATCGTTGGCGGGATATCGAATCTTTTACTATTCTTTAAGGCAGCCCTTAAATCTTCACGATAGCTTTCCATATACTTGACCAGCAGATTTCCGATGACTCTGGAAGATCGCTTACCGGCAAGATATCTATAGTTAAATTCCTTCCCATAGCAGCAGTAAAGTAAAAACTCCATCAGTCCCGGAACTACCATTTCTGCGCCCTCTTTTTCAATAAACTCGGCCATGTTGTTATTCGCCGCAGGGTGAAATTTTACGAGGATCTCCCCGACCAATCCAACCCGGGGTTTTCTCTGCTGAACAATCTCAATATTTTCAAAATCCCGAACAATGCCCTTCAGGTTTTCACGAAATAAGCTGCAGTCTCCATTGGCAACATTGATCTTGCAGATATCTATCCACTTTCTCAGAAGCTGATCCGCTGTTCCCGCATTTGTTTCATAAGGCCTTACCCGGTAGAAAACCTTCATCAGCAGGTCTCCGTAAAGCATGGCCATGATTGCTTTGACCGCCATGGAGACCGTCAACTTAAATCCGGGGTTTTTCTCCAAGCCTGCGACATTGAGCGAGAGTATCGGAATGTGTTCCAGTCCCGAGACCTGAAGCGCTTTCTTTAATAGCCCCAAATAATTGCTGGCCCTGCAGGGCCCCCCCGTCTGGGTTATAATGACTGAGGTGTTGTTCAGATCGTATCTTCCGGATTTCAATGCCCTTAACAGCTGCCCGATAATAATGACCGAAGGGTAACAGGAATCATTGTTAACATATTTCAAGCCTTCTTCAATATCTTCTTTTTCAACTATAGCCAGTACTTCAAAATGGTACCCCTCCGAACGGGCGACCTCCTGGGCAAATTCAAAATGGATCGGCGCCATCTGTGGAGCAAGAATGGTATGTGTTTTACGCATTTCCTTGGTAAATATTGGTCTCTGAACGGCATTTGGCCCCTTTGCCGGGTCCTCTATCAGATGGTCATGTTTTATTCTGGCATCCATCGCAGCTTTAAGCGAGCGAAGCCTTATTCTGACTGCACCCAAATTACTGACCTCATCTATTTTAATCATGGTATAGATTTTACCGGCTTTATGTAAAATTTCCTGGGCTTGTTCCGCAGCAATCGAATCCGGCCCACAGCCGAATGAGTTTAACTGGACAAGCTCTAGCTCCGGTCTTCCGGCAACAAAATCTGCTGCTTCGTAAAGTCGGGAATGATACATCCACTGGTCCAGAACCCGAAGTGGCCTGGTGACTTTTCCGAGATGGGCTACCGAATCCTCTGTAAGCACTGCCATTCCGAGGGCCGTGATGACTTTAGGTATGCCGTGGTTAACTTCCTGATCCAGATGGTAAGGCCTGCCGGAAAGGACAATCCCGCGATTTCCTGTTTCTGCAAGCCATTGCAAGACCTCTTCTCCTTTTTTGCGGATATCCCGTTTGAAATTCAGATCTTCATTCCAGGCTGCGTCGACGGCCTGGATGATTTCTGCAAGGGTAATGCCTGAATGTTTCAGTTCTTCATACAATCTCTTACTAAGCTTTTTTTTATCTTCATACGGCAGAAAAGGATTCCAGAATTGGACACCGCTTTGCTTCAACTCGTCCATGTTGGCTTTGATCACTTCCGGATAAGCGTTGATCACCGGGCAATTAAAGCAGTTGTCCGCCCCGGCTATTTCTTTTCTCTCCTTCGGTATGCAGGGATAAAATATGAACTTCACGCCTTGTTTAATCAATGACACGATATGACCGTGAACAAGTTTGGCAGGATAACAAACGGTATCGGAAGAAATTGTCTCCATGCCCGCCTCATAAACCTTTCGGGTGGAAACCGGCGACAGCTCGACCCGGAAACCAAGACGGGTGAAAAAAGTAAACCAAAAAGGATAATTCTCGAACATATTTAAAACCCTTGGGATCCCGATGGTTCCTCTGACTGCTTTTTCTTTGGCCAGTGGCGTATAATGAAAGATCCTGTTTAGTTTATAGGCATAGAGATTCGGAATTTCATCTGTCTGATCGCGTTCTGATCCTTTTTCACAGCGGTTTCCTGTAATGTGCCTACGCCCGTCACCGAAACAGTTGACCGTAAGTAAACAGTGGTTCTGACAGTTTTCGCAGCGGGCTGCGCTGACTTCCACCGAAAAGTTATTAATTTGATCTGGGGAAAGCAGCGACGTAGCCACTCCCTCCCGCCAGGCGTTCCTGGCCAAGAGGGCCGCACCAAAGGCACCCATGAGGCCGGCAATGTCCGGACGGACGACTTCTCGGCCAATGGTCCGTTCCAGGCTGCGAACCACAGCATCATTCAAGAAAGTCCCTCCCTGGACAATAACCTTTTCACCAAATTCCTCAGAGCTTTTTAACTTAATTACTTTATAGAGCGCGTTTTTGATCACGGAGTAGGATAATCCTGCCGAAATATCCGCGACGGTCATTCCTTCTTTTTGGGCCTGTTTTACTTTGGAATTCATGAAAACCGTACATCTCGATCCTAAATCGGCAGGATTTTGAGCCAAAAGTCCTTTGCGGGCAAAATCCGCCACATTCATTTCCAGTGACCTCGCAAATGTTTCAATAAAAGAACCGCAGCCGGATGAACAGGCCTCGTTTAACATAATATTTTCAATCACACCGTTTTTTACTTTCAGGCATTTCATATCCTGTCCGCCGATGTCCAGAATCAGGTTGACTCCAGGCAGGAAATGATTGGCGGCTGTGTAATGAGCGATGGTCTCAACTTCCCCCATATCAAAAAAAAGAGCTGCCTGAGTCAGTTTTTCTCCGTAGCCAGTCACGGCAGAATAAGCAATTTTTGTGTTTTCCGGGAGCCTGTTGTATAGTTCTTTCAGAATATTGACTGCTGAAGCCAAAGGGTTGCCTTCATTATTAGTATAGGCGGAATAAAGAAGGGTGCCTTGCGGATCGATCAAAACAGCTTTTGTCGTGGTAGATCCTACATCCAGACCTAAAAAACATTGGCCCTGGTACATCTCCAGCTGATTTGTGCTGACAATATTTTGGGCATGCCGCCTTACAAACGCGCGGTATTCCTCTTCATCTGCAAAAAGTGGATCAAGTCTGGCTGTTTCATACTGAAGCTTTTTTTTGTCTGTTCTCAATTTTTGACCAAGCTGTTCAAATGTAATATCTTTATCCTGAGCAGAGGCGAGGGCCGCTCCGATAGCTACATAAACTTCGGAATTTCCCGGCACAATCATATCTTCATCCTTCAGCCCCAACGTTTCCTGAAACCGAACTCGCAGCTGCGGTAGGAAGTGAAGTGGTCCTCCGAGGAAGCCAACTTTCCCTTTAATTTTATGTCCGCAGGCAAGCCCTCCAATGGTCTGATTTACAACCGCCTGAAAGATCGAAGCTGCAATGTCCTCCTTGCGGACTCCTTCATTTAAGAGAGGTTGAATATCGGTTTTGGCAAAAACCCCACATCGGGCGGCAATCGGATAGATGACCCGGCTATGGGCAGCCAGCGCATCCAGACCAGCCGCATCCGTCTTTAACAGGACAGCCATTTGATCAATAAAAGCACCGGTTCCTCCCGCACAGATCCCGTTCATCCGCTGATCAAACCCCTTGTCAAAAAAGGTTATCTTGGCATCTTCTCCGCCAAGCTCAATGACAACATCCGTTCCTGGCAGATAACGATCCACTGCTTTGCTTCCGGCAATGACCTCCTGAATAAATGAAATGTCCAGATGTTCAGCCACAGCCAGTCCGCCTGAACCTGTAATTGCTACCGTCAGCGAAAATGCCGCATATTTCTGACCGGCTTCATCCACCAGCCTTTGCAACGTGCTCCAGATATTCGAATAATGCCGGGTATACCGGCTGAACAACAGAACGCCTTCCTTATTTAAGACAGCAATTTTAACAGTGGTGGAACCTATGTCTATCCCAACATGAAGGTTATTCTTTTCTTTGTCAGTAATTCTGTGATGATGCGAATCCAGATTACATTCCCCCTCAAACAAATTCAGCAGAATTATTTTTCCATCTGAGGGGGTTATTATTCATTGTCTACCTTACCGTCTGAAGTTATTAGAAAAATAATATAAATTTTTCTACCCACATTCTGTCCTTCGTGTTAATATAGTCTCATCTTTGACACTTTAAAGAGCAAAAAAGCCTGGAACCCCTTGCAAACAAGGGAAATCCGGGCTTTTACATTTTTAAAAAAGTGAGTAATGTTTTTATGACTTTGTACTTTTGAGAATTTTTTTCATCTGACTGGTACTGACGATCTGATAGTCGGTACGGAAACCAAAGATATTGTGTAAAGCATCTGTAAAATCGGTTCTGGTATAGGTCGGAATATAACCTTCACCTTTAACTTCAAAGAAATTCATATCCTTTAATCCTTGAATAATCTCGCTACAGGTATATTTTTCTTCAAGCTTCTTTTCAAGAAAACGGTAGAGGATCAAAGACATAAAACACGTGGTGAAATGTGCTTTTATTCGATCATCACGGCTTAAGTATGCTGGTCGGGCTTTGAATTCGCTTTTCATAATTCGGAAACACTCTTCAATCTCCCAACGCCTTTGGTTCACTTTGATGATTGCCGCTGCTTCGTCTTCAAGGTTAGTACAGACGGCATAGAAACCGTCAAACAGCTCTTCTTTGGCAACCAGGTCAGTGTTAATACTGTACAATTCATTATCTGCTACCTCACCGTCATCCGTACAGTATCTTTTTCAATAAATCTTTTATAATCATTAGCATTGCATTTCTTTAACTTCCCCGGGTTTGAAGCCATTGTTTTTCGGGCACGTTCTATTTGGGAATCACGGATTTTTCGCTTGATAATTTCGGTATTTCAAAGAAAAGGTCACAATAAGCTTCTGCTCCAGATCGTTTTCTTTGATCCAGCGCTCTTTATAAAAAACTTTATCTTTATCCGTATTCTCATCAAGTTCTGTAATATCATAGCTTTTACGTTCACCGAAAAGTTTCCAACCGGTAGAATCCAGTGCCCATTCCATGAGGTGTTTCTTCAGTTTTTATTGATTGGGTGGTAATGAAAGCCCGTTCGCCTTCGTTATTGAATTCCCGGTTCTTTTGAGAAGCGAGACCGGCATCCGTACAGACGATAAACTTGGAAAGTTTAAAATCAGCCAGGATTTTTTTCTCCAAAGGTCTTAGCGTCAGCTGCTCATTAGTATTGCCATTAAAAAGATCAATAGCGATGGGAATACCGTCACCGTCCATAAACAGCCCCATCTGGACAATGGGATTTGGGCGGTGTTCTTTTGATGCCCCATACTGCTTAAGGCCTTCTTCCTCCTCAATTTCAAAGAATAATTCGTACAGTCATAATAAAGCACACCGGTATTGCGTTTGGAAATTTTCAGACTGTTATTGTAAAGGGAAGACTGGATAAAATCAATTTCTTTAGCAATGATTTCAAGCGCCCTGTAGATGTGTTGAAGCTCGAAATTGGGCTGTTCAATAAATTTTTTGGACAGCTCAAGGGTTGCCAGCTTAGAGGCAGGGAAAATAATCCTGGCATAAAGCAGCCTGGACAAAATTGAATTAAGATCAAAAGAAAATTTATATTTGGTGGAGAGTTCTTTGCAGATCCGATGTAACCCGAGCTCGTGATATATTTTCTGAAGGAAAAGGTAGCCGCCGTTAAAGAAACGCTGTTCATCTCTAGCAATGATTTTGGAAGGAGAATATTTGACTAAGACATCCCGCTGTTCCTCTTTTTCTTTTTGGTTCAGATCTGCAATATACTTTTTTGCCCATTCGATAGGATCTTCACCGTTTAGTTTCTTTTCCAGTTCAGCAAGTGTTCCCAGTTTTTCGACCATTTTTGAAGTATGTACACCATTCACGTAAATTGATTTCGTAACATAAAAGCGATGTGGCATTTTTAGATTTAGATAGCGTAAGTTTCATAACAAACACCTCCATACCCTTATATTATAACACATTACCACAAATTGCTCAATACTAAATAGCAATAATTTGACGATTTTCTAACAAAAAAAGCCCTGTTTTCAAGGCTTTCAAAGATTTTAATATTTATGCAAGTGTCAAAGACCCGTCTATCCCAACATGAAGGTTATTCTTTTCTTTGTCAGTAATTCTGTGATGATGCGAATCCAGATTACATTCCCCCTCAAACAAATTCAGCAGAATTATTTTTCCATCTGAGGGGGTTATTATTCATTGTCTACCTTACCGTCTGAAGTTATTAGAAAAATAATATAAATTTTTCTACCCACATTCTGTCCTTCGTGTTAATATAGTCTTATGAAATCACAATGGAATATTATTACCCAGAACAGATGGAGCTCTCAAAATAGAACCGCTGGAATATAAATGATGAGAATCCATAGATTTATGAAAAAATGACTTTTCGATTCCGTGAAAAAGCTAAATCATCAAGGAAGTTCCTTTTGAATTGGATTAAGGGGGATGGGTCATGGGTAAACAAATCTATCGGTCTCAAAACAAAGTGATTGCAGGGGTCTGCTCTGGAATTGCGGAATATTTTGAAATAGATCCTACGATTGTACGGATTATCTGGCTGCTCGCATTTTTTGCTGGGATTGGAATTCTTGCCTATCTCGTCTGCTGGGTAGTGATTCCTCAAAAACCTTTTGGCTCATTTGGCAGTTCTCAGAACTATGCCGACTCGGCAGATATCCCAAACAATGATCATAATCAGGCCATCAATAAGGACAAAAGCCTTAAAGTATTTGGCATTGCGCTGATCATTGTTGGTGCTGTATTTTTGTCAGACAGACTCTTCGACTGGTTCGACATTGACATCCTGCTACCCATAGGTTTGATTGCCGTTGGCGTTTACGTATTGTTTGCGAGGAGAGATCATCAATGAAAAAAAATATTACCCTGGGTGCGGTGATCATTCTGGTCGGTGTAATCTGGCTGCTTAGTAATCTTGACGTTTTTTCGTTTTCGATCATCGGGACTTTTTTCCTATCACTCAGGAAGCTCTGGCCTCTGCTATTGATTGGTGCCGGTGTCAGTTTATTGATTAACAAGAACTCCATGATGAAAACAATTGTTTGGATCATCATCGTCATCTGCATCATGTTTTATGGTATTTATGGAATGAATAACGGCACGTTGAATTACCCGGAATTTAAGTTGCAGGAACATCTTTACTGATTGCATTGACCTTAAGTTGTATTTTTGCAAGGTCTTATGTCTCTTTAGATGATACAATCCGTATCAGAAAGATAAATATTTTGTCTATTTTAATAATTTTGATCTGGCTATGACTTTTCGTGTTGGCTTATTTGCAAGTTTTTTCAGCTGTTTTATGTTTTGGCACGCTTCTTGCATTTATTAATTTGGAAAATAGATAAACTTTATATATATTTGGATGATTTTTTTCGGTATATTGCTCACTGCAATAATATATTTTTACGAAAATGTATTATCTAAGGAACCACTGATTAATAACGTTTTTTATCATCCCAATAAATAATAAAGTGGGATAATCCCAAGTTAGCGGCCCTATCGCCGCCGATTTCAGCTGCCTTTTCCGAGTAATTCTCGAAAAAAGGCGTACTTATCCCCGGATTACGCGCATTGGCTTCGCCAGCCGCCGCTTCGGGCGCACATCAGCAGGTTTGCGCTGGCGGCCAGCATATACAGTCTATTCAGATTCTTGGCAATTCCTCTATAACAAACCTTTTTGAAGCCAAATATGTTCTTAATGATATGAAAGGCGTGCTCCACTTTGGCTCGGACAGACGCTTTCCGAAACTCTATATGGCAATAAAAATCCCGTGCAGGGCCATTGTCCATGCTGCGTTTCTTTCCGGGACGCTCAGCGATACGGTAATCAATTTGTGATTTGTGAGGGTCCTCTGTGATTTCCGGTCGTTTATTTAGTCCCAAATATCCGGCGTCACCGTAGAAAACCTCGTCTTCCGGCCTCATTAGCTTTGACGCTTCGGCTATGTCATGCACATTTGCGCCTGTTGCCGCTATACCATGAATATAACCGGTCCCTGCGTCCACACCGATATGGCATTTCATGCCGAAATACCACTGATTACCCTTCTTTGTTTGGTGCATCTCCGGATCGCGGCTACCGCTTGCGTTCTTCGTTGAGGATGGCGCGCTGATCAGTGTGGCGTCAACAATGGTTCCACCTTTCATGATATGTCCGCACTGTTCCAAACAACGGTTGATCGCCTCAAAGAATGCCTTCCCTAAGCCGCTTTCCTCAATCAAATGACGGAATTTGAGCAGGGTGGTCGCATCCGGCGCCTGCTCATGTATGAAGTCTATTCCCATAAATTTTCGCATGGCGTAACTGTCGTAAATGGCATCCTCTACACCTTCGTCAGAAAGGCTAAACCATATCTGCAGCAGATACATTCTCAGCATTTTTTCAATCCCGAGCGGTGGACGACCGCGCTTACCGTCAAAATAGTGCGGCTGTATAAGCGCCACCCATTCGTCCCAGGGGATGATCTCGTTCATTATTTCAAGAAATTCTTCTCGTTTCGTTTTCTTCCGTCGGTTTGAGTATTCTATATCCGAAAAGGTTTGTTGCCCCATTTTTACCACCTGTTACTGTTTTCTTTAATTTTACCATTTTTTTGTCCGGGGGGCGATTTAATCAGTGTTTCCCTAAATATTTATAATTTTTATCCTATTTTATATTAAGTAAGAATTTTAATTTTTTTGGACATGTGGAGGAGGAATTGCAGAATGAACACATTTGATGCTCTGGCAGCAAGAGGAGTATCCCGGCGCAGCTTTTTGAAACTGATGACTGCGACTACGGCAGCTTTGGGTCTCCCTGCTGCAGTATCTCCCAAGGTCACTCAGGCTGTTGAGACTGCCTTGGACAAACCGCCGGTCGTATGGCTTCATGGAATGGAATGCACAGGCTGTTCTGAGTCACTTTTGGCAACACTGAACCCGTCAGCGGCTGAAGTGGTCCTGGATATGCTTTCGATCCGTTATCATGAGACCATTATGGCGGCTTCCGGCTATAAGGCCGAGGAAGCTTATCAGGAGGCCCTGAAAGAAAACTTTGTGCTCGTTGTCGAAGGAGCTATTCCCTCAAAGGAAGACAGGTATTGCATGGTGGGCGGCAAACCTTTCCGGGAAACCGTCCTGGAAGCTTCCAAGAAAGCTAAAGCCATTATTGCTGTCGGCAGCTGCGCAACCGATGGCGCCGGAATTCCCGGAGCCTGTGAGGTTGACGCTGTCGGCGTCCGTGAACTGTTGAAACAAAACAACATTTCAACCCCTGTCATCAATCTTCCATGCTGTCCGGTCAAACCGGCCACCATGCTCGGAACGATTGTTTACTACCTGACCTATGGCACGGTTCCACCCTTGGATGATCAGGCCCGCCCGGTCGTTTTCTACGGTAAGCTGCTTCATGACAACTGCCCGCGCCGCGGCCAGTTTGAAGCCGGCAACTATCTGAAAGACTGGAATGACCCCACCCAAAAAGACTATTGTCTGCTCCTGAAAGGCTGCAAAGGCCCGAAGACGTATACCGACTGCGCACAGGTTTGGTACAACGACAATACCAACTTCTGTATCAACGCCGGTTCACCATGTTCCGGTTGTTCAGAGGCAGGATTCTTTAAAACCTTCAGTCCTCTTTATGACAAACAAGAAGGCTTTGAACTTCCCGGCATCGGCCAAATTAATGCCGATGCTACCGGCAAGATTATCGGAGGCGTTGCCGTAGCAGGCCTTGCCGTTCATCTTGCAGCTACGGCAGCAACCGGCCGTTTAGGCAAAAAAGACCACGGACATAAGGAGGAGTAAGGAATGTCTGCACAGAAAATTGTCATTGATCCCATTACCCGTATTGAAGGCCACTTGAAAATAGAAGTAGAGATCGAAAATGGTGTCGTCTCTAACTCCCGTGTCATAGGCACCATGTACAGGGGCCTTGAAAACTTGGTTATCGGTCGTGATCCCAGAGATGCCAGTTATGTTACGGAACGTGCCTGCGGCGTCTGCTCGACAGTACATGGTTTAGCTTCCGCGCTGGCTTTGGACGCTGCTTTTGGTGCCGAAGTCCCCTATGGCGGCCGTCTTATTCGCAATCTGATTTACGGCGCAACGCTCTTGCATAACCACCCGCTCCATTTTTATCATCTATCTGCCTTGGACTATCTGGATGTCATGGCGATTGCCCAGTACAAAGGCAATGACGCTGGTTTAAACGGCGTTAAGGACAAAATTTTGAAACTGGTTGCAGCTAACGATACAGCGCCTCTGACGCCACGTTACAATCCTGATCAATATTGTGTCAGCGATCCTGAACTCGTTACGATGGCTGTTGCGCACTACCTGAAAGCCTTGGAAATGCAAGCAAAAGCCAAGAAAATGTCTGCGATATTCGCCGGCAAACAACCACACCAATCCTCGATCGTAGTCGGCGGCGTCACGATACTGCCTACTTTGGAGCAAGTCTTCCAATACCGTTCCATGCTGATGGAGCAGATCGCCTTCGTTGAAAATGTCTACCTCCAGGATGTCCTGACCTTCGGGACCGGGCCGCTTCTGCCTTTGGCTCAGGCCGGCGTTGGCGGTAGTCATGGCAATTACATGTCTTATGGTGGCTTTGCCGGAGATGCAGAAGGAAAAGACTTGTTATTTACATCGGGTATCATTCTCGACAATAACCTGGCGACCGTTCATCCGTTCAGCATCGACAAAATCACGGAAGATATCACGCATGCCTGGTACAAGAGCGACAAAGGCAGAACTCCTTATGAGGAAGACACAGTTATTGACTTGGATAAGAAGGACGCCTATACCTATGTCAAAGCACCGCGCTATGAAGGCAAACCGATGGAAGTCGGACCGCTCGCCCGTATGCTCGTCATGCAGCCGAAAGTGCTTATGGACGTTATTACGAAATATAACATCAAACCCGGCGCTGTCGCCCGTCATGCCGCCCGGGCGGTGGAAACCATTCTTATGGCTAAGAAAATGCTCGAATGGGTCGATTCCCTCATTGCCGAAATGGGCAAGCCGAACTTTAAGATCCATGATACCGATCATTGGGAAATCCCCGCAAGCGGTCAGGGCGCAGGCTTGATTGAAGTTGCCCGCGGATCGCTTGGCCACTGGATTAAAGTTGAAGACCATAAAACAGCAAATTACCAAATGGTCGTCCCCTCGACTTGGAACTTTTCACCGACAGATGGAAACGGCGTTTTAGGCCCGGTTGACAAATCCATGATTGGGGTACCGGTACCAGATCCGGACAATCCGATCAATGTCGTCCGTGTCATCCGTTCCTACGACCCATGTCTGGCTTGTGCAATTCACCTAATCGATCCGCAAAGCAACGAAATCAAGAAATACAATATCGGCTTCTAAGGAAAGAGAGGGAACGAAAAATGGCTAAAGCATCTGATCATCCGTTTACCCAGCGAATCTCTCACTGGATAAACTTAATCACCTTTGCGGTCCTGATCTCGACCGGTTTTATCATCCATGCTCCTTTCCAGGGAGCCAATATGAATGTCGCCAGAAATCTCCACTTTATCTTCATGTACATTCTGGTGATCAATGGGATTGTACGTTTCTATGTCTCCTTTTTCGGGAAAAATAAAGATTATAAGGAGTTTTTCCTGAACAAACTAGATCTGAAGACTTTTATCCCCCAGATTAAATATTATCTGTTTATCAGTAAGGAACATCCAAAGACCAACAAATACAATGGACTGCAGAAATGTGCCTATATTGCATTACCAGTCCTGGCTGTCTTTCAGGCCATCACCGGGATCATTCTATATCTGCCGTTGAAGTTCTCAGGAGCTGCTCAAGCACTTGGCAGCCTGGCTGCAGTCAGAGGGATCCACTATGTTGTGATGTGGTTGTTTATTGCGATCATCCTTGTTCATGTTTACCTTGTCTTTACTGAAGCTAAGGATGAGTTTTTTCTGATGTTCTTCGGTAAAACCGGTAAGAAAGAAAAGGGTGGCGCTAACAAAGCAAATCAATCGGTCATAAAAAGCTGATATTTACAGGCTGAAAGATTCAATTCCATCATATTGAGTATAATATTGAAAGTAAAGCTAGTATCATCGTATTACTAGCTTTACTTTACGAAACTTTTTAGGAAAGGACTTCACGTATGACTCCACCAAAAATTATGCTGATGGGCGTAGGGAACGTTTTACTAAGTGACGAAGGCTTAGGCGTTCAGTTTTTAAATGAATTTAAGCCTGAAGAACTTCCTGACAACGTCGAGCTGTTAGAAGGCGGAACAGCCGGTCTGGAACTGGTCCATCTGATCAAGGAAACCGATTTCCTGATCATTGTGGATGCAATCAATGCCCAGACAGAGCCCGGCAGTGTCTTCCGGTTCTGTCCAGAAGATATCCGGGTTTTCCCGGAGAAGTACCAAGTATCGTTTCATCAGGTGGGCATTCTGGAAGTTCTCGCACTGGCAGACATTCTGGGAAATACTCCCCAAACCCTGATCTACGGTGTTCAGCCGAAGAGTCTTGAATGGGGCATGGACCTGTCCGAGGAGATTAAGGCGGTTTTCCCGCGACTCAAGGAACAAATGTTTAAGGAATTCGGCCAAATCAATGCCGCATCCAGCTTCCTGGCTATTCCGCATGCCGAATAGGCATAAAGTGCTTCAAGCGTAACTTTAAATCTAAAAAGATACTGCTGATAGTTTTATACTATTGGCAGTATCTTTTTGTAAACTTAGGATTTTACAACAAACCTCACTATTTCAGCTTATCCAGAAAACAATGCAGTCTTCTCATACCCTCCGTTATCTGTTCCGGAGAACTTGCATAAGAAATCCGTAAATACCCCGGCGCCAGGAAGGCACTGCCGGGTACGACGGCAACCAGTTCGGAATCCAACAGCATATTGCAGAATCCGATATCATCCTTGATCTTCTGTCCTTCAAAGGACATGCCGATACAGTTCTTAATGTTTACAAAAACATAAAAGGCACCTTCAGGTTCCGGAAAGGAGATATGCGGCATTTTACGCAAAAGTCCGCAGATCAGGTCCCGTCTGTCACTAAAAGCTGCCTTCATTCTCAGCACATCTTCCCTGCTTTCCCGCATCGCCCCGACTGCGGCCCATTGGGCAATGGAGCAGGCATTGGAGGTAAGATGACTTTGAAACGAATTGATCTTGGAAGATAACTCGAGTGGGGCAATCGAATAACCGATCCGCCAGCCTGTCATCGCATAGGCTTTGCTCACCCCGTTAATGATAATTGTCCGGGAAGCCAGCTCCGGCATAAGCTGCAGCGGATTAACATGTTTGTTCTGACCGTAAACCAGCTTCTCATAAATCTCATCCCAGATCAGCCAGAGATCATGCTTCTGGGCGATCTCAGCCAGGCCTCTAACGGTCTTCTCGTCAAATAGGACCCCTGTCGGATTGGATGGGGAGTTCAGCAAAAGTGCGATGGTTCTGTCCGTAATTGCGGCTTCCACGCGGTCCAATCTTGGTATAAAACCACTATCTTCTGTTTCCACGATCATCGGTTTCCCATCTACAAGATGGATCTGTTCGATATAGCTTACCCAAGCCGGCGCAAGCAGGACAATCTCATCCCCTGGATCAACGATCGCTGCCAGCGCTTCATATATGCAAGGTTTGGCTCCCGGGCCAACGACTACCTGTCCCGGATCAAACTTCAGACCAAATTCCTTTTGGTAATAAGCACAAATTTCTTGACGAAGTTCAGGAACCCCAGGTGTTGATGTGTAATGAGTTTTCCCTTTTTCCATCGCTTCCGCCGCATACTTGAAAGCGGACGGTGGGGACACGAAATCTGGTTCCCCGGATCCAAACGAAATAACATTCTTTCCCTGGCTCTTTAATTCTTTGGCTTTGGCGTCAACAGCCAACGTAGCAGACGGCTTCATGCCCAGAATGCGCTGGGACAGCTTCATACTTTCAAATCCTTTCACCTATGGCGTTCTGTATATGTTGCAGACATCATGATTGCAGGCATTATTATTGAAACTATTTATTATCATATCGTAAATAATCAAAAATTTCATCATATTTCTGCCATTTTGGCAAGATTTTCGACACTTTTAGCTCTGATCTTTTCTTTTGGATTCATAATCTTCGATAGCTTTTTTCAGGGCCTGGGGACCCAGCACGGAACAATGAACTTTACTTGCCGGCAGGCCATCCAGCGCGTCGAAAACATCTCTGCCGCCTATGTTTAAAGCCTCCTCAATACTTTTCCCTTTCACTAAAACCGTAAACATGCTGCTTGCTGCCACCGCCGCGGCACAGCCAAACACCAGATAACTGATATCCGTCAGGATACCATCCTTTACTTTCAGATAGATCGTCAGCGAATCTCCGCAGGTCACATCTCCAAAGATTCCCTCGGCATCTGCATCAGGCATGCTGCCCACATTTTGCGGGCACATAAAATGTTCAATAACTTTATCCGAATAATCCACGTTTCTTCCTCCGGTCTAATCCCAATCTGTTTTTCCAGAATCGTTCCAACCCTTTTGACCTATTCTCTTTAATAGTCTACAACCAAAATTCTTTTTTCTCAAATCTAAACCAGTGTGGTCTAAAAAAGAGTGTTTTTGCATAAACATAGTATGGCGTGCAGCGGCACACGCAGCTGCAAATCCGTGAACAAAGTGCTTCATCCATAAAAAGGATATTTGTCAGATGTATAGAATTATCGATTAATTACGTCTAATATGTTGTTAAACACGCTAATCTGTTATCAGATGCTTCTAAATATAATATTAAACTGACAATACCATCGTATTGTGTCGAAAGGATGGTTAATTTATGGCAAAGAATTTCAGGAACTTGATGAGTTGGAAAAAGTCAATCGGCATCGCCTTAGTTCTTGTAATGGCTATCAGCATTTTCTACGGATTTGACTTTTTTCGTCTAAATGACACAACAATTTTGGCCTCGGATATCGCTATTACTGCGGTTGACTTGGATCAGCTCGGGATTGATACTACGACAACTTTTTTACTGACCAGTAAAGAAAGCCTGACTGAAAAAATGGTGAAAGCATCACTCAAGCTTCGTCCGGAATTTTCCTACACCTTGGATAAACAGAATAACGGCAAGAGCTATAAAATTATTCCCAAGGAAAAATTAGCACCGAATACGATTTATCGTTTGGCCTTTGATCCGGAAGCATCGGGAAAGGAAAACCTTAGCTGGGCCTTCCAGACCAAATCAGCCTTTCAGGTGCTTCGTTCCCTTCCTGGAGATAAAAGCACCTCTGTTCCGGTAGACACGGGAATCGAATTGACTTTCTCTTCCGACAACTATGAAATTAGCAGCCTGAAGGATTATTTCAGTATCTCACCCGAGTTGAAGGGGGCTTTCGAAAAGCACAAAAAAACGCTGGTATTTACGCCGGAAGCACTGCAACCGGCCACCGTCTATACGGTCACGCTCAAAAAAGGCTTTGTACTCCCCGGTACGACGGAAACCCTGTTCGAAGACTATCGTTTCAGCTTTGAGACCGGGACGGTTGAACAGAACAATCCTCCTTTTACGTTTGATCTGAACACAAGTCTGACCGAATTCAGTACCAGTGAGCAGCCTGCATTTTCCGTATATTTCACCAACAATACGTATTCGGGAGGCCAAATTATAGACACACCTCCGCTTCATATCAACCTTTACCGCTATCCGGATCACCAAATCTTTCAAGCCTCTCTGGCGAAACGGGATGTGCTGCCTGATTGGTCGTACTATACTTTGAACCATTATCTCGAAAAATTACCGTCAGCCTACATACTGGCTGAATATGACACCAAATTTCTGAAGACAGACCCTTATAATCAATACATCATGCTACCAGAAACCCTGGAAGCAGGGTACTATTCCGCAGAATTCCAGGCAGACGAATCCGTCAGGCAAGTCT
The DNA here is from genome assembly GCF_000512895.1 of Dehalobacter restrictus DSM 9455. Taxonomy (NCBI): domain Bacteria; kingdom Bacillati; phylum Bacillota; class Clostridia; order Eubacteriales; family Desulfitobacteriaceae; genus Dehalobacter; species Dehalobacter restrictus. The sequence goes on along the minus strand of NZ_CP007033.1, from coordinate 536,072 downwards.
GGTTCCAGGTAACTGATCTTGCCGTCTATCTTGCCCAGGGACAGGATGAAAGCCTCTTTTGGGTTAATGACCTGCAGACCAAAACATCCGTTGCTGAAGCCACTGTCAGTCTTGAAAATAAGAAGATTACCGCCAGTACGGATAAATCCGGTACGGTTCTGATCAAGCAAAAGCTGTCCGGCGAGCAGAGAAACTATGCCTGGATCCGGCAGGGAGGCAAAGAAATCCTTGTCCCTATAGAGGCTTGGTATGAAGAAAGTAATACCGACCAGATCAATCCGTCGGATTACTGGAAGTATCTCTATTTGGACCGAGGACTTTATAAGCCTGGGGATACGGTGAACTTTTGGGGAATCGCTGCACCGCGGTCCGGGAACAGTGCGCAGGGCAGTCAGATTGAATCGCTTCGTGATCTCACGATTGAAGTGTATGGTTATGACGGCGCCTACTACCCGGGGGGTGAGATTTCTCCGGTCCTGACCCAGGAGACCGCAGTAAAAGATGATTGTTTTCAGGGTCAAATCAAACTTCCCGTTCTAAAACCCGGTTACTATGAACTGCAGGTTAAATCTGGCGATGTTCAGCTGCTCTCACGAAGCTTTTCCGTAGAAAACTACCAAAAACCGGCCTATCAAGTAACATTGACTCAAGATAAGAAAGCCATCTTCGCTGGAGAGAAGGTGAATTTTCAGTTCTCGGCCTCCTTCTTTGAAAGCACGCCTGTCCCAAATCTGTCTTTGCATTACTTTTTGTCTGATCAGGAAGGTGACCTGACCACCGATGCAAAAGGAACGGCGGTACTTTCCTATACCGGCAAGGCTCACGCAGAGAATTATACGGACTACGATTTCCAGACATGTGCGGCCAACGCCACCCTTCCGGAAGCAGGTGAAATCTACAATTACGCTGAATTGCTTGTCTTTAAAAGCAAAGTCTACATCAACGGCCAAGCAGTCCGCCAGAAAGATACCTATACCCTCTCCGCCAAATTGTCATCTGTTGATTTAACCAAGCTAAACAATGGAGAATTTGCTTCTGAAGAGAACTATCTTCAGGGGCCGGTTGCCAATGCCCCGGTGAAAGCTAAGCTCTACCAGGAAGTCGTTACAAGAACCGAAACAGGTCAGTACTATGATTTCATCAGTAAAAAAGTAGTCAAATCTTATAATTATGACTATGCCACAAAACTGGTCAGTGAGTTTACACTAACGACAGATGCTGACGGAACGCTGAAATATACAGGTCAAGTTGATCCGAAGGAATCCTACAATCTCTATCTTACAGCACACGACAGTGACGGCCGATCCTTTACAAGACAATTATCTATCAGCAAACAGGATCCTCAGCCGGATAACGCTTATTACTTCCTGCAGGGAACACCTGGTATTCACGGTTATAATCCTGGGGACCAAGTTCAGGTGTCCATGATGGTCAATAGCCAAGTTTTAAATCCTGCCGGAAGAAATATTTTATTCTACCACGGTCAAAAAGTCATTGATGCCTATCAGGTAAGCACTACCCCTAAGTACAGCTTTTTGTTTACCGATTTATATATTCCGAATGTTACCGTAGGCGGGGTCTACTTCGACGGGAACAGCTACTATGAAGCGAGCAGCGTCATGATACCATTTGCATGCCAAACAAAAAAACTGAATGTCGCGGTACAATCGGATAAGACTGAATATCGGCCCGGCGATAAAGTTCACTTAAGCCTTAAGGTGACCGACAGCAACAATGCCCCGGTTAAAAGGGCTCAGATTAATCTTAATCTTGTCGATGAAGCCTTATTCAGCCTGCAAAACCAGCGTGTAGATCTTTTGAACAGCCTCTATGGCGATAATCAGTATCTGACACTGATAACCAGAAAGTCCCATTATCACCCTGGTTTCTATGGTTTTGCTGAGTCCGGAGGGGAGGGCGGTTCGGAACGCAGTGATTTTCGGGATACCGTACTCTTCACCACGCTGCAAACCGACAGTGGCGGGAATGCCTCAACGGACTTTACCCTGCCGGACAATCTGACATCCTGGCGGGTTACCTATCAGGCTTTTACTCAGAATCTTCATGCTGGCAGTGGCACCTCGCAGCTTCCGGTACGTTTGCCGTTCTTTGTCGAAGTGACATTAAACAGCAATTATCTCATAGGAGACTCTCCGATTGTCCTTACACGTTCTTATGGAGAAAAACTCAGAAGCAGCCAAAATGTTTCTTATACCGTGAAACTAACCAGTCCCAGTGGGAAGGAGCAGACGTGGCGTCAAAGCGATGCCGCATTTTCTGCTACAGATTGGAAACTTCCGACCCTCGAAGCAGGTACTTACCGGCTGACCGTATCCGGCAGTCAGAATGGCCTTACCGACACGCTGGCCAAGGAATTTACCGCAGTAAAATCGTTTCAGCAAAGGATTATATCGGACCAAAATCTTTTAACGGAAGGCCAGGGATTCAAAGGTTCTTCTGAAGAACCAACGACAGTAATCTTCAGTGATTCTGAGAAGAGCCAATACCTCCGGGGGCTTTACCAGCTTATCTGGAATAATGGAAGCCGCCTCGAGCAAAAGCTTGCCGCCCAGGAAGCCGCCAGGCTTTTGGAAAAGTATTTCTCCGACAGTCCCGAATCTAATATCCCTCTGGTTGAAGATAGGGAGGATCGGGATTCTCTGCTCCTTTACCAGCGGTCCGACGGTGGAATCAGCATTCTTTCTTATGGAGAAAGTGATCCGGCCTTGTCCGCAATGGTCGCCTCCGCTGCCCCAGGTGTCTTTGATGATCAGGCCTTAATCCGCTATTTTTACAGAATTCTGGAAGCTGAAGACGCAGGAGAATCAGGAAAAGAGGAAGATCAAGGGAATCAGGGAAGTCAGACACCTGCAGCAGACGATGAAAGTATGATTCTTCTCGGACTTGCTTCCCTGGGAGAGCCTGTTCTTCTGCAAATTGACAACTATATGCAGAAGGAAGATCTGTCTGCGGAAGAAAAAATCAACCTGGCTCTGGCTCTGTTGGAAACCGGGGATGGAGCCTACGCCAAACAGGTTTATCAGGAACTGCTCAGCACTTATCAGCAGGACCTCGGTTCTGTGCTGCGAATCAACGTAGGAAGCGATCAGGATGATATGATTCTGGCTACAACCCGGATGGCACTTCTGGCAGCGCGCCTGGACCAGCCGGAGAAAAACAAGCTTTACCAGTACCTGCTTGAGAATCCCGGCAAAGATATCTTGAATACGCTCGAGCAGCTGGAGATACTCCGCTACAATCTTCAGTATATGGCCTCTTCGCCGGTAAGCTTTACCTATGAACTAAACGGGAAAAAAGAGACCAAAACCTTAAAAAATATGGACTTCTTTAAACTGACCATTCTTCCTAAGGATTTGACGAAAATATCATTTACCAGGATTAAAGGCAAGGTTGGCATAATAAGCTACTACAGTGTTCCGGTTCAAGCCGGAGAAGGATCAGAAAATACAGATCTTAAGATCAGCCGCACCTATCGCACCGGTAGTACGGAGACAAATACCTTCCATCGCCAGGACCTCGTCCAGGTCGTGTTAAGCTATAACATCGGCGATAAAGCACCCCAGGGGCTTTATGAAATTGTGGATGTACTTCCTGCTGGTCTTGCTCTTATCCCTCGTCCCGAAAATTACAATGAAGACCCGACTGCCAAAAATCACTGGGATTATCCGACAGAGGTTAATGGACAAAAGTTGGTCTTCCACGTCGGCAAGGACAAAGGCGCGATTACGTATCTGGCACGAGTCATCTCACCTGGTGAATTTAACTGTGAAGCACCCGTTTTGAGCAACATTAAGAACAGTATCGTTTATACAAGCGGCAGCCAATCCAGGATTGTGATCAAATAAAAATGGGGGCATGACCTATTACGAATAATCGCTGCTTCGTTTTATGTAAAACCTTCTTAAGCATGACTGTCCTACTATTATTATGCTTTTCTTTCTTACTCCTGTCCGGATGCGGCGGAACAAGCCTAACGGAAAAATCCTCCGGCGAAGACGGCGGGATATCCGTTTCCTCCCATCCCGGTTTTATCACCCGGGAGGAATTAAATGCTATCCTGGCGGACCAGCTTGCTGTACCATCAACGGCCGATAAAAGAATCGTAAGTGCCGTGATGCCTCATCATCTGACAGCCGCCCGCCTAATTAACAATCTGATGCAAATACTTGCCGCGCAGGAGCCAGGCCTAATCATCCTGGTGGGCCCAAACCATCTTAACAAAGGGAACCGAATCATTACAGGCCTGGCTAACTGGGAGACTCCTGAAGGCCTTGTCGAAACGGATCAGCCGACCGTCAACCTTCTGCTTAAAAACAACCTAGCAAGCAGAGATGAGGAAACCCTCTCTTTGGAACATTCCATTGGATCCCTGGCACCGCTTCTTAAGCATTATCTTCCCAAAGCAAAGATTGTACCGCTCATTCTGCATCATGATGTAACCCTTCAGGAAGTCAATACGCTGCTTGCCGGACTAGAGCCCTGTCTGAATGAACATACGGTTCTGATCTCGTCGGTTGACTTTTCGCATTATCTGACCCGGGTCGAGGCCCAAGGCAAAGACCGCGAAACCTTGAAATATATGCAGGAATTTAATTATCCTGCCCTCTTCAGGCTGGGCAATGATTACCTGGATTCCCCCGCATCGCTCACTGCATCTTTCCGTCTTGCTGAGAAACAAGGAATCCGGGCTTTTCACGTTTTGGGCAACACAAATTCCGGTATACTCCTGCAAAACGATATGACTCAGACAACCAGCTATTTCACGCTAGTGTTCTACGCTGATATCTGAAAATCATAAAAGGGGGGCGTAACGGCACTCTGATAGAGTTTGGCTACGCCCTCCCTTTTTATTCATTTTAATCTGTTGGTTATTATTATCTTATCTGTTCTTACTTTACGTTAAAGCTCCTTTGAAAGGCCTGCTCCAGAATCTCCATTGCCTTGTCAATTTCGTCAAATGTGACTGTAAGCGGCGGTAGGAAACGCAGGGTCTTGCCGCCGACGCAGTTAATTAGCAATCCGTTTGCACAGCAGTTGTTGACAATCTCGGGGCCGTTTTCTTCAACAGGCAGGCCGACCATCAGCCCGAGTCCCCTGACCTTACCGGGCAAATCAAATTTTTCAGCTAACTTCTGCAGCTTATCCTGGAAATAATACCCCTTGTTCTCAATCCCGGTCAGAAAATCTTCCCGAGTCATGATCTCCATTACTTTGCAGCCGACAGCCGAAACCAGGTGGTTGCCTCCGAAAGTCGAAGCATGGTCTCCCGGCTGGAAAGAAGCTGCTGCGTTGTCTGTTGCTAGCATCGCGCCAATTGGCACACCGTTGCCCAGCGCTTTGGCCAGCGTCAGGATATCCGGCTTTACGCCGGACCACTCGTAGGCAAACAGTTTCCCGGTCCTGCCCAGCCCACACTGGACTTCGTCAAAGATCAGCAGCGCCCCATACTTGTCGCATAATTCTCTGGCTTTTTGCAGAAACTCACGTGAAACAGGGTGCACACCGCCTTCCCCTTGCACAGGTTCGATCATTACAGCCGCAGTCTCCTCATTGATGACGCCTTCCAGTTCACTCAAATCATTCATCGTGGTATAGGAGAATCCTTCCGGCAGCGGCTCATATCCCTTCTGGTACTTGGCCTGGCCTGTGGCTGTTATCGTTGCTAGCGTCCTGCCATGGAACGAATTCTTCAGGGATACGATCTGAATTTTCTCAGCCCCAAAATGTTCCTTGGCATACTTCCTCGCCAGTTTGATGGCAGCTTCATTGGCCTCCGCTCCGCTGTTGCAGAAGAATACTTTATTCGCAAACGAATTGTCCGTTAGCAGCTTCGCGAGTTTGACCTGCCCAGGGATCCAGTACAGATTTGAGGTATGCAGGATCTCTCCGGCCTGTTCGCAGATGATTTCCACGATCTCCGGATTGGCATGCCCCAGTGAGGTTACAGCCAGACCTGCGACAAAGTCCAGATATTGCTTGCCGTCACTGTCCCAGACCAGCGATCCGGATCCTTTGACTAACGCCATTGGCAAACGGCCATACGTATTCATGACATTTTCTTTGCCCATCGCGATCATTTGTTCCGTATTCAGCTCTATATTCATATCGACTATCGACCTTTCTTCTCTATAATACAATTTATTGAATATTCTCCGTTTATTTAATCATCGTCCCGATCCCGCCGTCAGTAAACAACTCCAGCAAAATCGCATGCGGCTGTCTGCCGTCCAGGATATGAACGGTACCTGTTCCCTGTTCCAGCGCGTTTACTGCACATTCTACTTTCGGTATCATTCCGCCTTTAAAGATCCCTTCCGTCATCATTGCCGGTACATCTTCCTTCGGGATAACGGAAATAAGAGACTCCGGATCATTGATATCTTTCATAATCCCCTTAACATCGGTCAAAAGCAGGAATTTGTCAGCTTTTAAGGATCCGGCGATGGTTCCGGCAGCCGTATCGGCATTTACATTATAGCTTTCCCCATCATCTCCACCGGCCAGCGGTGAAATAATCGGAATATATCCCTGATCCAAAAGGCTGGTAATGATCCCCGGCGTAACCCTCTTGATCTCACCGACATACCCAAGATCGATTTCCTCGACCAATCCTTGTTCATTTGCCAATTGCATCGGTTTCTTCTCGGCGACGAGCAGTTTAGCATCCTGGCCGTTCAGCCCTACTGCCTTTCCTCCAAAGCTGTTTAGCATCGAAACAATCTCCGTGTTCAGCTTTCCGACCAGGACCATCGCTGCAATTTCCATGGTCTCTTTATCCGTAACCCTTAAGCCCCGCACAAACGTGCTTTCTTTACCGACACGTTTCAGCATCGTATTGATTTCCGGTCCTCCGCCGTGAACAATAACCGGACGGATACCAACCGTATGCAGCAGCAGGATATCGAGCATGACTTTTTCTTTAAGCTCCTGATCAATCATGGCATGCCCGCCGTATTTGATCACAACGGTAGACCCGGAGAACTTTTGAATATACGGCAAGGCTTCGATCAGAATATTGGCCTTATCCAGATTGCTGATCTTCACACTGAAATCTTCCATTTTGATGCGCCTCCTTTACTCCTCTTCATAAGGTGTCTCAAAAGACTCAAGTGTTTTAAACAGATAATTACCAGTAACTAACACTTATATTTAATAGTCACTCAATTACGCTGACATTATTACGTCCGGTAATCAGCGTTGATGTCAATATACTTATGTGTAAGATCACAACCCCAGGCCACAGCCTGTTCTTTTCCGTCACCCAGAACGACGTCGACCTTAATATCTGTATTCTTCAGCAAAACCGAAGCTTCCGTCTCGGAAAATGGCAGGCCCTGTCCGTGTGCAGCGACCTGCAGTCCGTTCAGGTAGATATCCGCTTTATTCGGATCAAAGCTGGCTCCGGAGTATCCCGCTGCAGCCAGGATCCTTCCCCAGTTGGCATCTTCGCCATACATAGCCGATTTCACCAAATTAGAGGAACAGACACTGCGGGCAATCATTCTAGCTGCTTCCAATGATGCGGCCCCTGCAACTTTCACTTCCAGGAACTTGCTGGCCCCTTCGCCGTCTCTTGCAATCGCTTTGGCCATCGTACAGCAGGCTTCCCGGACCATGGCAGAAAAATTCTCCCATTCCTGACCTTCCGGCGCAACTCCCGATAATCCGTTGGCCAAGATCACGACCATATCGTTCGTACTGGTGTCGCCATCCACGGTTACCATATTAAAGCTTTCATCCGTTGCCGCCTTCAGCAGTCCTTTCAGCTTATCCTGTGCAACCTGCGCATCCGTCGTGATAAAACAAAGCATCGTTCCCATATTAGGATGGATCATGCCCGAGCCTTTGGCCATGATACCAAGTTTTATAGTGCCCTGGGCGCACTGCAGTTCCAAAGCAAGTTCTTTGCAAACCATGTCTGTGGTCATTATAGCCGACGCCGCCTGGTGGGCGTATTCGGTTTTTTCACTTTCGGAGACTTTTCCCTTAAGTGCCTGAACTTCCTTTGCGGCCGTCCTGATTCCTGCGATGACTTTAGCCAGCGGCAGTTCCTGTCCGATTACCCCTGTGGACGATACCAGGATATCTTCCGGAGCAAGAGCGAGCTCTTCTGCGGTCACCTTGGCCATCTCCGAGGCAGCGTTGTCACCAATCTCGCCCATACAGGCATTGGCATTACCACTGTTGACAATAACAGCCTGCGCTTTGCCGTCTGCAAGATGTTTCTCGGTGAGTACCAGCGGGTGGGCCTTCACGACATTGCGCGTGAACGTCCCTGCCGCACTGGCCGGGGTTTCAGATAAGATCAGCGCCAGATCGTATTTGTCTTTATATTTGATTCCTGCTTTGACCCCGCAGGCATAAAATCCAAGCGGCGCGGAAATCCCGCCATTTATTTCTTTCCAGGGATACAATTTATCCATCATTTCTATTCCTCCTTAGATCGTTTCTGTGTCTGTATGTTTGGGGACAAAAAAACGTCCATTTGTCTCCCTATGGCCAGAGCGCGGTGGTTTGAAGCCCAGTCGTTTCCGGCAGATCAAACAGGATGTTCATATTCTGGATGGCTTGGCCGGATGCTCCTTTGACCAAATTGTCAATAACGGAAACCAGGACGACCCTGCCGGTCCGCTGGTCATATCTTAGCTGAAGGAATGCGTGGTTGCTCCCATTCGTATATTTCGTCTGGGGCCACTCTCTTTCCGGCATCACATGAATAAACGGTTCCTTCTCGTAATCTTGCTGCCAGCAATCCCGCAGTTCCTGCTCCGTTATTCCGCTCTTGACACCGGCATAGATGGTAGCCAGTATGCCTCGGGTCATTGGTACGAGATGTGGGGTAAAACTAATCACGACTTTCGCATCCGCCGCACCGCTTAACTGCTGCTCGATCTCCGGTGTGTGGCGATGCACACCAACACCGTAAGCTTTAAAATTCTCATTCACTTCGGAATAATGAAGGTTCTGAACAATCCCGCGGCCTGCTCCTGAGACCCCCGACTTGGCATCGATGATGATACTGTTCGGATCAAGCAGCCCTGCCCGGAGTAGCGGTACCAGCGCTAGCTGGGATGCTGTGGGATAACAGCCCGGATTCGCCACAAGGGCTTTCCCCGCAATTTCATTTCTGTATAGTTCAGGCAGTCCGTAAACAGCCTTTGGCAGTAAAGCCGGATCAGCATGCTTAACCTTATACCAATTTTCATACTCCTGGGCGTCTTTAAGTCTGAAGTCGGCTCCAAGATCCACGATTTTTATGCCGTGTTCCATCAATTCCCTAGCTCTAGCCGCTGCTATGCCATGCGGAAGCGCCATAAACACCACGTCGACATCAGGTAGCTCCTCTGTCTCCAGCACATTCTCCAGACTTTCCTGAAGGTGAGGGCAAATATCTGAAATACGCTTTCCCGCAGATGTAGAAGAGCCCAAATGCGCCAGCGTGACCTCTGGATGGTTATTTAATAAACGAAGCAGTTCCTGCCCTGTATAGCCGGTTGCTCCAAGAATTCCAACTTTAATCATCTATATCCCTCCTGTAACGGTAATGCAGCGTTTAGTCTATTTAATAATTATACACACGGACGAATAATTATTCAATACTTAAGCCATTTATTTTTACTTTTCTCCAATACTTCTTTTAAATTATTCTGATCAAGTTCTCTAAAGTTTATCTTACTATACATTCCGTCTTTTTCCAAAAAAAAATACTCTCCGTTATGCGAAAAGTATTTTTCATGAGACCTTACAACACGTCTTTAGGCATCATTAATAACATTAATGAATATGCACCTTCGTTCCTGCGGAATGTTGTCATAAATCCATTTGGCGTTTTCCACTTCGAGCCTGATACAGCCATGAGAAGCCGGTGTGCCAAGTTTAGTCGCTTCTTCGGCAATCATTTTTTTCTGTTCATCCATCGGGACGGAATGGAAAAGGTATACACCCCAGTCTTTGAAAGAGACCCAGTATTTGGCGCCCTGCTGGTATTTTTCCGAGAAAAACCATTCGCCACGGTTTTGAATTTCAAAATCCCCCAGCGGAGTCAAATTATTGACGCCTGTCGACGCTGTAAATTGTTTGATTTCAGAGTCCCGATAATAGATCCGGACAATTTGTTCGGTCACATCAACATCAATCCGGTAGTGGCTTTGCTGTGTTTCCTGAGAGTTGGCCGTTTCCTGCTGTCTATTCGCGGATTCCTGCTGTTGTACTTCAGCATTCTGATTGTTTTCTGTACCCTGGTTATTCCCACCGCTGTTTTCAGCCGTTCCATTCTGTTGGTTATGATAAGAAGTCTGGTTATCTTGCGGGGTTGTCTGGTCCTGATTAGAATTGTACCGAGAAAACACACTGACTACTTCAGATCCGCCCAGAAAGCTCATTAACCCGGCAACAATAAATAATATAACTACCGTGGCAATTGCGATTTTAGATTGTTTTCTTTTCAAAATGATCTTCTTCCTTTGCTGCGTAATGGGTTCATTTCTGATGTTCTTATTAAACCCTGAACCGATAGCCCGCTCCCCATACCGTTTCGATATATTGCGGGTTGGAAGGGTCGCTTTCAATTTTATCGCGCAGCCGGGCGATATGAACCGTGACCGTAGCGGAATCACCGAGTGCCTCAAGTCCCCAGACCTTTTCGAATAATTCGTCTCTGCCGAATACCCGGTTGGGATGCTTGGCCAGATATAAAAGCAGCTCAAATTCTTTCTGGGCGAGATTTGCTTCCCGGTTATGGATATAGACCCTGCGGGCTTCTTTCTCGATCCTGAGTCCACGGATCACAACAGCGTTGTTGCTTATCTGCTTTTCGCTGAATTTCTTCTTCAGTTTTTCATAATTCTGCAGATGAGCTTTGACCCTGGCGACAAGTTCACCGGGGCTGAAGGGTTTCGTGATATAATCATCCGCTCCGAGATTAAAGCCTTTGATTTTGTCGATTTCCTCTTTTTTAGCAGATACCAAAATCACAGGGACCTCTTTTTCATCTCTTAGACTGCGCAGAATCTCCAGACCATCCAGACCCGGAAGCATGATATCAAGGATTAGAAGATCATAGCCGTTTTCCTGGAACTGCTTCAGACCGGCAGAACCATCCGCACAAATGTCGGCTGCAAAACCTTCCACTTCCAGGTAATCTTGTTGCAGTTCCGCAATATTCAGATCATCTTCAATAATCAGAATTTTTTTCATAACAGTCCTCGTTTTGGATGGTGTTCTTCATGTAGATTTAGAGTTGACGTGGTACTAGTCTTTAAGATAGGCCAGTGAAATCAGAATACTCATTCCTTCCTTGCCGTGGGACATTGCCCAGATAATCCCCTGATGCCCCTCGACAACCTGTTGGGCAATCGCAAGTCCGAGGCCGCTTCCCTCAATCCCTGTTCTGGCCTGATCGGAACGGTAAAACCGGTCAAAAATATACGGCAGATCCTTTTCACTGACTCCACACCCATTGTCCTGAAACTCCATAATAATACTGGAAGGAGTCTCCCTGAGCAGAACCCTTATCACTGCCTCATCTTTGTCCATATACTTACGGGAGTTATCCAGAATGTTCATTACAATTCTTTTCATTCGTTCCCGATCAAGAAAAACGCAGCGCTTTTGGGTCAGGTCACTGAACATTTCCGTGTGTATTCTATTGTTTTCGAGTTCAGGTTCACTTTCCAGCAAACAGCTTCTAATAAATTCCTGAACATCGGTCCTTTCAAAATTAAACGGAATCTGGTTTAGATCAAGTTTGGCGTAGAGCAGCAAATCATCAATCATCTTATCAACCTGCTCAGCCTTTACATAGATGGTTTTTAAATATTTCTCCGTTTTTTCCGGGGTATTTGCGACGCCATCCAAAATGCCTTCAACATAACCCTTAATCGACGTAACGGGAGTCTTTAAATCATGGGATATGCTGGATATCAGCATTTTTCTGTTGTCTTCATATTTCAGCTGGGTATGGATCGATTCCTTGAGCTTAAGGCGCATAAGCTCGAGGTCCCGGCACAATGCTTCAATCTCCCGGTCACCTTCTTCGGCAATCTGGCAGTCCAGGTTGCCGGTCCGAATCTCATCTGCAGCATGCTGCAGGTGATTTAGGGGCTGCAAAACCGCCCGCGAAAACTGATAGGAGATCAGGATGTTCGTAGCAATAAAAGTGCAAAGAAACGTCAGGCCGATCACAATGAGAAATTGAATCAGGCCGTTAGCTTCCTGATCCGGCGGAACGAGCAGCAGCACGGTTCCTCCGGCGGCATCTGCGGGATCCTGCTCAATAATTTGAACCGTAAAGGACTGACTGCTGATCACAATGGTTTCCTTGCCAGGCTTGTTTTGCCCTGCTTCCAGGGCCTTAGCCAGCTCAATCTTGCCAATTCCCGGTGCATCCAGCGAGGTATAGATCACGCTATCATCCTTCAGGATGATCAGTTCGCCTCCGATTTCGGCTATTTTCTGGCGCAACAGCCGCTGAAACTTTTCATCAGCAATCGCGTCGGGGCTCTCCTGCTGGATCAGTCTTTCTGTATCCATCAGTGCTGCTTCAATCTTAGAGGCCCGCTGGTAGCTTTCCCAGGAATATATATTGCCATATAGTTTGCTGTATATAAACAGATACGCTATGGCGACCAGTGCTGTAATCAGTACCGGAATCGCCACGGTAGCTGCATTTGCTGCAATTAAACGCTTCTTAAGATTCATTGCCGGTCCTCTTATTCAGTCATTTAGCATCATTTTAAGCAAATTCTGAAATCTAGAACTCTTTTTTATCAAACAAATAAAACCCCGCTGCAAAAAACATCAATGCGTAGCCAAGCATCAGACAAAACTCCCGGCCAATCTTCGCCAGCGGCAAAGAATTGGCCAGCCACAAATTGTACCAGTCGAGCTGTGTGGTAATCAACAGGCTTGCGTACTCAGAAAAGAAAATACCAAAAGCCTTGATGGCCAGAAAGACAATAATTGCAACAAAAAATACCGACGTGCCGCTCTTTAGAATATTGGCCAAAAACACAATCCCTAGGGCCAATGTAAACAGCGGAAACAGGCTGATCACATAAACGAGCACGGTTCTCGCTACAGCGGTAATCGTAGCGGAATTGGCATTAAACAGAAAACCGGCAAGCATGGAGAAGACCATTAAGATCAGCAGGTTGGCCAGAATAAAGACTGCAATAGCTGTGACTTTGGCCGTATAGATTTTTAGCCTGCTGACCGGCCTGGTCAGCGTGACGCGCATCAGGTTATGGGAGAACTCCCCGGAAAAACAGTCAATGGCAATGAGCGCTGTAAACAGCGGCAGAATCGTATTGACGACGACCGACAAAACCAGTACGGGAAATTCTACGCTGCCGGCGCCTCTTACGCCAAAGCCGCTTCTGACACCAACGACAGCCAGCTGCCCCAGTACAATCACAACCAGTGAAATAATCAGCGCAACCAGGGCTTTTTTCTTTTTGTACAGCTTTTCAATTTCATTGATCAAAGCAGCTTTATACGCGGCCATTGCGTTCCACCTCACTGACAAAGTAATTCTCCAACGTGGCGTAATTTTGCAGAATCTCTTCCGTGCTGTCCACATTGAGCATCTTTCCATTGACGATGACCCCGATCCTGCTGCAGGTAAGTTCGACATCATGGATCAGATGGCTTGAAATAAAAAAGGTGGTTCCTTCCTGTTCAGCCATCTGCTTAATGAGATTACGGACATCGATCATCCCCTCGACATCGAGTCCGTTCAATGGCTCATCCAGGATCAAAACTTTGGGCCTGGCCAGAATAGCTGCAGCTAAACCCAAACGCTGCTTCATGCCCAGGGAAAACTTCCTAGGTTTTTCCTGTTTGTATTTGATCATACCGGTAAGCTCCAGAACCTCATCAATTCTGCAGTCATCGACTCCCTGATAATACCGGGCACGCTGCCTTAAGTTCTCATAAGCGGTCAAAAACGGATAAGAGTCAGCAATTTCAATAATACAGCCAACTTCCGCCATGGCCTTCTCGTACGATTCGGTAATACTATGCCCGAAAATCCTGACGTCACCGCGGTCCGGCCGGATTAATCCGGTCATGATCTTCATTGCCGTTGTTTTTCCTGCACCGTTTGGCCCAAGAAAACCAAAAATATCCCCCTGATTAATTTCCAGGTTAATATCGTCAATGCCCCGGCCATTTTTATACAGTTTGGTCAGGCTGCATATTTCAATCACTTTTTCCATTTAATTGCCCCCATTGCGCACTGCAAGGAGCCTGCCGGGATACCCCGGCAGCTCCAATTTTAAGCTATTTGCTATTTGCTATTTGTTATTCGTTTTGTTACTTGTTATTCGTTATCTGTCATCTAACAGCATCTGTTCATTCCAGGACAGGCGAGAAGACGGAATCGTAAGACCCATTAGACATGTTCAAGTTGAAATACACCTTGGCATTTGCTTCATCCAGATAGATACTTCCGGACCGGTTCGATCCATCATTATCTCTGAATTCAAACATGGCATCCGATTTTGCCTGATTGGAAGTTGTGGCGTCAAACGTAAAGGCCAAGGCATTCTGAGCATACGTTTCAAAGCCTTCTCTGTATTCCTCGGAATATTTTCCGGCAATATTTGCGCTCTCAACATGGGCGATTTGCAGAATGCGCTCGCCAATCTTGATAAATTTACCGTCTTGCTCAATGATAATATCGTTTTTAAATGTCCCGATAAATTTTTCAGGATTGGAGATCTGAGGTCCGGCACTGTTTCTTTCTGTTGTTCTCTGAACTTCTTTGCCGCTAAGATCCGGCTTCTGAACAACCGTTTCGTTGATATCCGTCAATTTTACAAGCGTTTCCATCGTAATTTCATGGACCTGTTCCTGTGCGTCCTTTCCGGATAATATCACTGTCGCCAGAATATAATCCAAGAGACCGTCCGAATTAACTGTGGCCGACCCTTCAATTTGTTTCACATAGATATCCTGCGTTAGTACAGGGATTCTGGCACGATAGCTGTTTTGTCCCGAAAAAGCCTGTTTGACCTGAAGGGAAGCCACCGCGTTGACTAAAGCCGGAATCTGTACTTCAGACAGGGAACCCGAAAGCCCTTTGCTGCCATCGGCATTTTCCTGAACAACCACATGGTCCTTCAAACTGCCGACAACCGCATCCACAATCTTCTCAACATCTTCCGCTTCATCCTGTTTAAAAGGATTGTCAAATACATCCGTTTCGCGCTCCTGGGTATATTCGGTATAGTAATAAGCTTCATTGCTGGTGCCGATATCCGTGCCATTGATCCAGGTATTCTTATCCGTATAGTAATAAGAATCGGAAACTTTTCCGTCTTGACTCAGACTGTGGGAGCTGTCTTCGGTCGCACCATTCAGCCGGTCAAACTTTTTGACATCGTTCTGGGAACTGATGATTTCACCGTTATACTTTATGGCAAATGAATAATCCAGGGTAAAGTTGTTAAATTTCTCTGAACAGCTCGCGGCGCTTTGCTTCAAGCCGTCCTTAAGCGTATCATAGCCGCTCTTGCTGACAATGTCCGCCAGTGCAGTCGTCGCAAACAACAGAATCCCGACAGTAAAGACTAACGGCAGCGCCGCTTTTTTAGATATTCTCATCTTCACTTACTCCTTTTCAAATATTGGAAAGCTTCCTGATCTTATTTTACTCCCAATATCTTGAATATCTGTAAACAGAATCTAAACAATTTATAAACAATGCTTCTGGGCAAAATGGACAATTCTTCTTTTTAGTTTTTTACTCTTTTTTACTCTTTGAAATTAATTTGAAATGGAATTAAGCACGAGTCTTTGAAAGGTCAGGTGCGTTGCAGCTTCCAAAGCGATTATCTGATATATTCGGGATTATCTGATATATTCGGGATTAATTGCGTATCTTCCTTTATTTATTACTAGGATGGTAATTTCAAAATTAATCGGCTGCCGCCACCGGCTGTTCCTTGGCCAGATAATTGCCCACTCCTTCGAAAATAGCCATGGCCAGCTGCTGCTGATAAGCACTTTCGTTTAATTTCTTTTCTTCCTCCGGATTGGACAGGAACCCGACTTCAATTGTCACGGCCACCATATCCGTATTCTTGAGGATAAAATAGCTTTGGTTTGCCTTTGCTTCCCGTTCTTTTGTTCCGACTTTATTCAAACTTTGCTGGATACTTTCAGCCAGCAGTTTTCCTCCATCGGATTCCGGATGATAAAACACTTGCGGGCCATGCTGTCTTTGATCGGAAAAACTATTGGCATGAATACTCAGATATATTTTAGCCTGGGATTCCATAGCGGTCTGAATCCGGTAGGCCAAGTCCTCTCTTTTGCGTTGAAGCAAGCTTAAAGAAGTCCCAAAATCCCGGTCCTGCTCCCTTAGCATCACAACTTTGCTTCCGGCCTGGGTGAAAAGTACCTGCAGCCTTTTAGAAACTTGCAGATTCACATCCTTCTCCAGGGTTTTATTGACACCAACAGCCCCAGGGTCAACCCCGCCATGACCGGCATCGATCGAAATGGTTACTCCGCCAAGTATCCAGCTCCATCCGGGAACATCCTTGGCGGTATGCACTGCTGTTTTCTGGCTGAGAAAAATACCGGTTACGGCCAGAAGAATGAGAATGCTTGATGCCAGTATAATCTTTGGTCTTGGCATTATCTGTCCGTGCATCAGTCCACTGATCCGTGAATAATTCAGGTGTTTGGCCATGGTTTTCCCCCTCTCACCTATATCTATGGTGAAGGGCAGTGAATTATTCAAAAGGGAATGATTTCAGCGACCTTTGATCGGATAAGGTTTGCCTGTCTGCATGCAGTGATTTTGTTTTGCCAATTACTTCACCTGTTTTCAACATAATACCCGCATTTTTATGGTCAAAATGATATCAGCAATTTTTTTATTCAATTAATAAAGTATAGAAAGGTAAAAAATGAGAAAAAGAGAAAAATCCCCCAACCTTTAGTTGAGGGATTCGCTGTTTCTTGGATATTAACGTTTCGAGAATTGAGGCGCTTTGCGGGCCTTTTTGAGTCCGTATTTGCGGCGCTCTTTCATACGCGGGTCACGGGTAAGAAAACCTGCGCGTTTTAAAGCCGGACGAAGACTTTCATCTGCTTTAAGCAAAGCTCTGGCAATACCCATTCTGAGGGCACCGGCCTGGCCGGTTGTACCGCCGCCGTGAACTCTGGCAATTAAATCGTATTTCCCTAAAGTTTCAGTAACTTCTAAGGGCTGCTGAACAATCATCTCTAAAGTTTTCTTGCCGAAGTATTCACTTAGGTCTCTGTCGTTAATCGTATATTTTCCGTTACCGGCCAGAAGTCTGACCCGGGCAACTGCATTTTTCCTTCTGCCTGTGCCTTGATACTGAAGCTGTGCTGACATGCTTTTACCTCCTTCCAACTATTTCATATTCCATACTTCTGCTTTTTGGGCCTGATGCGGATGTTCCGGTCCCGAGTATACTTTAAGTTTCTTATACATCTGTGCACCAAGTTTGTTGTGAGGAAGCATTCCTTTTACAGCATGTTCCATAGCTTTTTCGGGGGCTTTGCTCATCAGCACTCGGTAGGTCATTTCTTTCAGTCCGCCTGGATAACCGGTGTGCCAGCGATACATTTTCTTATCCAGTTTATTGCCGGTAATCAATGTTTTATCTGCATTGACGATAATGACAAAATCACCTGTGTCAACGTTCGGGGTAAATATCGGCTTATGTTTTCCTCTGAGCAAGCGGGCGGCTTCAGCTGCCACTCTTCCCAAAGAAACACCGGCTGCGTCAATGACTAACCATTTACGGTCCACCTCATGGGCTTTCGCAAATTGCGTGGTGGTCATGTTGGTTCCCTCCATTTTTAATCGCGTCCATCATGTTCTCATGTACGATTTTTGAGTTCGTTATATCATCACCGGACGTGAAGGGCTCATTCACGTTCGGTAAAAGACTACTTAAAAAGTTTAACTAAAATAACGTCTTTCGTCAACCTATGGTTTCCTGTTTCTTAAAGTTCCGGAAAGATTTCACCGGGACTGGATGCGTCATAATTGACATAGGTCAAGGTGAGTCCTCTGGCCGGAGCAGTTTCACCTGCTTTGGTTCGATCCCTGGACGCTAGTACTTCAGGGATTTCTTCCGGCTGTGTTCGGCCTTTACCCGCATCCATCAAGGTACCGGCAATAATTCTTACCATGTTATATAGAAACCCGTCACCAATACAGGTAACAACGATTTGTTCATCCAGCCAACATACTTTGCAGCGGTACAGTGTCCGGACAAAACTTTTAGCCGAAGACCCAGCAGCGGCAAATGCACTGAAGTCATGTTTCCCTTCAAGCTGGGAAGCAGCCATTTGCATGGCGCTGACATTCAGCTGCAACGGCTCATGGAGAGAATACAGTCTTCTGAATACGTCAGGAATTCGTCCGTTATCGATTCTGTAATCGTATCTCTTCCACTTGGCGCTTTTCCTGGCACTAAAATCTTCAGGCATATCCCTGGCCTCACGTATTCTGATATCATACGGCAGAATACTGTTCATGGCCTTAGGAATCTTCTCCTGCGGAATACGCGCTTCTGAGCAGAAATTAACCACTTGGCCGGCAGCGTGTACACCAGTATCCGTCCTGCCCGCTGTTGTGATTTTTATTTCTTCGGCAAAAAGCTTCTTCCAGACCTTTTCCAGTTCTCCCTGGATAGTTTGTCCATGTTCCTCTGGCTGGCGCTGGAATCCGTGGTAGTTTGTACCATCATAGGCTAATCGCAGAAGGATGTTGCGCATTTTTTTCTCCAGCAATCTTATAATATTGAACTGGACGGTATGCTTGTTTTCAAAAGAGCCAACAGGAAGTTCGAAGCTGAACATGTGTCAATGTTCAGAGGTACGATTCATGTGTGTGATTAATGGTTATCGATAGCTTATTTGGTTTCGTTACCCGGTATCAATCAATTCCTGGTATCCGGTTTCCGTTATCTGCGATCGAACACCGAACCTCGAACTTCGAACTTCGAAATTAGGCCTTCATCTTAGTCCACAAGCTCAACTAAAACCATTTCGGCAGCATCTCCACGACGATAGCCGTTTTTCATGATTCTGGTGTAGCCACCCTGCCTATCGGCATATTTCGGAGCTATTGTATCAAAAAGCTCTTTTACTACCGTCTCATCCAGCAAAAATTCCATCGCCTGACGTCTGGCAGCCAGGTCACCCCTTTTGCCTAGGGTAATCATTTTCTCTGCCAGGGAATTCAGTTCTTTTGCTCTTGCTTCTGTTGTCTCAATCTTTCCATGCTTCAGCAAGGAAGTTACAATATTTCTTAACATAGCCCTTCTGCGGCTCATGTTAACTCCAAGCTTACGGTATGCCAACTGTGATCCCCCCTTTAGGTTTAATCTTCCGGAGTACGGAATCCCAGCTCAAGTTCTCTGAGCTTGTGTTCGACTTCTTCCAGAGATTTGCGCCCAAGATTGCGTACTTTAATCATATCTTCTTCAGTTCTTTGTGTCAGTTCTTCAACGCTGTTTATGCCGGCGCGTTTCAGGCAATTATAAGATCTTACGGAAAGATCCAGTTCTTCAATGGTCATTTCCAGAATCTTATCTTTGGCCTCTTCTTCTTTTTCCACCATGATTTCAACATTACCCAGATTATCGTTCAGTCCGATAAAGAGCCTCAAATGTTCGCTCAAAATCTTGGCTGCGAGACTCGTTGCCTCTTTCGGGGTAATACTGCCGTTAGACCATACTTCCAGGGTAAGCTTGTCAAAGTCAGTCATCATACCGACCCGGGTATCTTCTACAGCATAGTTGACTTTATAAATTGGGGTAAAAATGGAATCGACAGGAATAACGCCGATTACCTGATCTGCTTTTTTATTCTTCTCAGCTGAGACATAGCCGCGGGAACGTTCGACGTTCATTTCCATGAAGAGACGTCCGTCTTTATCCAACGTGGCGATCTTCAAATCTGGATTGAGAATCTCAATATCGGGACCGGTGATAATGTCTCTTGCGGTAACAACCCGTTCCCCTTCACATTCCAAACGCAGAACGCGCGGTTCATCCGTATGGCCTTTGAGAGCGAGGGATTTAATATTGAGAATGATCTCAGTTACGTCTTCCAAGACTCCTGGAATGGTTGAGAATTCGTGTAGTACGCCTTCTATTTTTACTGAAGTAACCGCGGACCCGGGTAGAGAAGAAAGCAGGATACGACGCAGGGAATTCCCCAAGGTAATGCCATAGCCTCTCTCTAAGGGTTCAATAATGAATTTGGCATAGGTATTATCTTCAGATCTCTCAACACATTCAATATTGGGCTTTTCGATTTCAAGCATCGGAATGCACCCCTTCTTTCCCGGAAAAGTTTAACGAGAATATTTCTCTACGATAAGATGTTCTTCAATCGGAATCTGAATATCTTCACGGGTTGGCATGTTGATTACAGTCCCTGTGATGCTGTTGATATCCAGGCTTAACCATGCAGGAACAGCACGATCCTTTAAGGATTCGGCCATTTCCTTGATTCTATTGTTGTCTTTGCTGCTTTCTTTAATCGAAATTGCTTCGCCAGTGCTGACGAGATAAGATGCAATATCGACGCGTTTGCCATTGATTGTGATATGACCATGTGTCACAAGCTGACGTGCTTCGGGTCTGGATGAAGCAAAGCCAAGTCTGAAAACAACATTATCCAAACGGCGTTCCAATAAACGGAGAAGATTTTCCCCGGTCATACCTTTTTGACGGGCAGCTTTGTCGAAATATCCACGGAACTGTTTCTCAAGAACGCCGTAGATCCTCCGGACTTTCTGCTTTTCTCTGAGCTGAATGCCGTACTCAGTCGGTTTTTTGCCTCTAGCCTGTCCGTGCATGCCCGGAGCATACGCCCGACGGTCCACAGCACATTTATTGGTATAGCAGCGATCCCCCTTCAGGAATAACTTCTGACCCTCACGCCGGCACAGACGACATACTGATTCTGTATATTTAGCCATGTTTTACACCCCCTATACTCTTCTGCGTTTGGGCGGCCGACATCCGTTATGCGGTACCGGAGTTACGTCCCGAATAAGGTTCACTTCCAGACCTGCCGCCTGCAATGCTCTGATTGCGGCTTCACGGCCTGATCCTGGACCTTTGACAAAACATTCAACAATTTTGAGCCCATGCTCCATTGCTGCTTTGGCAGCTGTCTCTGCAGCCATCTGCGCAGCAAAAGGTGTGCTTTTACGTGATCCTTTGAAACCCAAAGAACCGGAACTGGACCAGGAAAGTGCGTTTCCGGTCGTGTCTGTTATGGTGACAATCGTATTATTAAAAGTCGACTTAATATGTGCTATGCCGCTTTCAACATTTTTACGTTCTCTTTTTCTGGTACGAACAACTTTACGAGCCATGCTTCAATGCCCCCCTTTACTTTTTCTTCTTTCCGCCAATTGCTCTTGCGGGACCTTTGCGTGTACGGGCATTGGTTTTGGTCCGCTGTCCGCGCACAGGTAGTCCACGACGATGGCGAAGGCCACGATAACTGCCGATTTCCATCAGTCTTTTAATGTTAAGGGACACTTCCCGACGCAGATCGCCTTCGACCTTGTATTCTTTATCAATTGTTTCCCTGATCTTGGCGACTTCGTCGTCTGTAAGATCTTTGACCCTGGTGTCAGGGTTAATCTGTGTTTTTGTCAGGATTTTTTTGGATTGAGAATTGCCGATACCATAGATGTAGGTAAGTGCAACCTCAACACGTTTGTCCCGAGGTATATCCACCCCTGCGATACGTGCCATCTAAATTTCACACCCCCATGTTCGATAATTAGTTCCAGTTACTTGATTTTCATATTTAGCGTCCGACTTTGTTAGTGTTAATCCGGTCCAAAGGCGACAACCCGCACATATTGCTAATCGATATTCTAAGTTCGTTGTCCGGTATTGTCTGCTAGATCTTTGATGCTTAATCATCGACCTTCGAACCTCGAACTTCATCCTCGATTTAGCCCTGGCGTTGCTTATGTTTCGGATTTTCGCAAATAACCATTACTTTTCCGTGCCGTCTAATAATTTTACACTTTTCACAAATCGGTTTCACAGAAGGTCTTACTTTCACCTGTGATTCCTCCCTTGTCCTTACTTAAATCTGTACACAATTCTTCCTCTGGTCAAGTCATAGGGAGAAAGCTCCACCGTGACCCGATCTCCAGGCAAAATTCTGATAAAATGCATCCGAATCTTGCCGGAGACATGCGCCAGTACCTTATGACCATTGTTTAATTCTACCGTAAACATTGCGTTCGGCAATGGTTCCAGTACTTTGCCTTCGACCTCAATCACATCTTCTTTTGACATTTGCGCCTATCCCTCCTTTGACATTTATTTACCGGTCTTCAGCCTTCAATTCGAGTTAGTATTTCCGGGCCATTTTCAGTGATGGCCACTGTGTGTTCAAAATGCGCCGATGCTCGGCGATCTTTCGTTACTACAGTCCACTGGTTCTCAAGAGTCTCAACCTGATAGCCTCCTAAGTTGACCATTGGTTCTATCGCCAGGACCATTCCTACCTCGAGTCTCGGCCCCCTGCCGGGTTTGCCAAAATTGGGTACTTGAGGTTCTTCATGCATTTTTCTGCCGATTCCGTGACCTACATAGTCCCGAACGACCGACATTGTATTCTCTTCTACATACGTCTGAATAGCGTAGGATATATCAAACAGCCGATTACCTTTCAGCGCCTGGGCAATTCCACACCTGAGAGATTCTTCAGTCACTGCCAGCAGATTCTGAAGTTCCCTGCTGATTTCTCCTACCGGCAGTGTGATCGCAGAATCACCGACGTATCCGTCAATGATTGCCCCGCAATCAATACTGATAATATCTCCAGTTTTCAGGGCCCTTAAACCCGGGATCCCATGCACCACTTCTTCATTAATCGAAGTACATAGTGTTGCGGGGAAGCCGTTATACCCTTTGAAGGCAGGAATCGCATTGCATTTGCCAATGTAATCTTCCGCTGCTCTGTCCAGTTGTTCCGTAGTTACTCCCGGGGCAACCATTTCCCGCATCAGTTCCAGAGTTTCTGCCACGATCCGGCCAGCTTTCCGCATGCGGCCAAGCTGTTCCTTACTCTTCAGTTCAATCATGGCTTCTTACTCCAACACGCTGAGAACATTGCTGAAAACCTGCTTAATTTCTTTATCCCCTTGAATTCTCTTGAGCAAGCCTTGGTTGTTATAATATGCAATCAGGGGTTCAGTCTGTGTATTATATACCTTCAGCCGATTTTGTGCTGTTTCAAGTGTGTCATCGCTTCTCTGGTAGAGTGCACCACCGCACTTGTCACAAACGTCCTGTTGTTTAGGAGCGTTGAAGACAGTATGGAAGGTTGCACCGCACTGTTTGCAGACTCTTCTTCCGGTGAGCCGTTCCAAGAGATCTGCTTCGCCCAGTTCAATGTTGATAACTCCATCCAGGGCAATTTTCATGTCGCTTAAGATTTTCGCCAATGCATCCGCCTGGGCAGCCGTACGGGGAAACCCGTCCAGAAGGAAACCATTTTGACAATCAGCCTGAGCCAATCTGTCGGCTACAATCCCAATCGTTACTTCATCCGGGACAAGGCCGCCGGCATCCATGTATTCTTTGGCCTTCATTCCCAGGGCAGTCTGTTCCTTGATTGCGGCTCTGAACATGTCCCCAGTTGAAATGTGGGGTATATGATAATGCTCAATGAGCAAATCGGCTTGTGTTCCTTTTCCTGCTCCAGGAGGACCCATGAGTATCATTCTCATCTCGATAGCCTCCTACTTTAAAAATCCTTGATAGTGACGCTGCATCAGCTGATTCTCCATCTGTTTCATCGTATCAAGAGCAACGCTGACCACAATCAGCAGGGATGTTCCACCTAAATAGATGTTATCTATTCCGGTGAATCCCATGATCAGACTGGGGAGAACAGCAATTAGTGCCAGGAATATCCCACCTGCCAAAGTCACTCTGCTCAGGATTTTAAACAAATAATCTGAAGTCGGACGACCCGGACGAATTCCGGGAATAAAACCGCCGTACTTTTTAAGATTATCCGCGACATCTACAGGATTAAAGGTAATTCCTGTATAGAAATAGGTAAAGAAAATAATGAGCAATGCATACATGATCAAGTACGGTATTGAATAGGCTGAGCCGTTCATTTGCAGCCATTTCTGGGCAAAAAGAGCGAAGGCTGAGTCCTGTGGGAGCCAGGTCGCAATGGTTGCCGGAAAGGCCATTAAGGAAATACCGAAAATAATCGGAATGACGCCCGCCTGATTAACTTTTAATGGAATATGAGAGCTCTGTCCACCGTATTGCTTGCGGCCGACGACTCTTTTGGCATATTGAACCGGAATTCTTCTTTGGCCCTCCTGGATAAATACAACAGCGGCAATAATCAGCGCTGCAATAACCACTAAGCCTACGATTGATATCCAACCGATTTCGCCAACCTGCAGCAGCCCAACCAAGTACTTGATTGCATCTGGAATCCCAGCAACAATACCGGCAAAGATAATGAGTGAGATGCCATTGCCAATGCCTTTTTCGGTGATCTGTTCGCCCAGCCACATCAGAAAAGCTGTACCTGCGGTCAGTACGATTGCAATCATAATGTAAATTAGAATCCTAAGCGACTCTTGAGGAATCGTAAGCGCACCTCTTAAGCCGATGGTCAGTCCAAAACCGTTGATGAAGCCAAGTACAACCGTACCATAGCAGGTATACTGAACAATCTTTTTTCTGCCCTGATCGCCCTCTTTTGATAGTCTTTCCAAATAAGGAATGACGACCGTTAAGAGCTGAATAATGATCGAGGCAGTGATATAGGGCATGATACTTAATGAGAATACAGAGAAGCGTTTCAGGGAGCCACCAGAGAATGTGTTGAAGAAATCAAACAATCCTCCACTGCCCATCATGTTTTGAAGCACTTCACGATCCATAAACGGAATCGGGATGTGAGACCCAATCCTAAAGATCAGAAGCATAAGCAAGGTGAACCCTATTTTCTTTCTAATGCTCGGAACTTTCCAGGCATCCTTCAGGGTTTCAAGTATCAATTTATTCCACCTCTACTTTTCCTCCGGCAGCAGTAATCTTCTCTGCTGCTGTTTTGCTTACCTTATGAACTTTTACGGTTAATGATTTGGTCAATTCCCCGTCTCCGAGTACTTTGACACCATCCTTGACTTTATTGATGAGTCCAGTCTCAAATAAAGCTTCAATGGTAACTTCTTCACCATTTTCAAATCTTTCTTCAAGATCGGATACATTGATGACCTCATATTCTTTTCTAAAATTATTTGTAAAACCGCGTTTCGGGAGTCTGCGGGTAATGGGCATTTGGCCACCTTCGAATCCGGGACGGACACCGCCGCCGGAACGGGCTTTCTGACCCTTGCTGCCACGGCCGGCTGTATTTCCAAGTCCTGAGCCATTGCCTCTTCCAACACGTTTACGTGATTTTGTCGAACCTTCTGCAGGTTTGAGTTCATGGAGTTTCAATATGGACACCTCCTTACTTGGTGCTGCGATACATTATTTTAGAGTATTTCTTCCACTGCCTTGCCGCGGGCTTTGGCAACGTCGACGTCGCGCTTCAGCGCCTTGAGGCCAGCCATCGTTGCATTGACAACGTTATGAGCATTGGAAGATCCCAGTGATTTTGTGAGTATATCTTTAACCCCTGCTACTTCGAGTACAGCACGCACCGGACCACCGGCAATAACTCCAGTACCTTTGGCAGCGGGTTTCAGCAGAACCTCGCCGGCACCAAATTGGCCGAGAATCGGATGCGGGATCGATGTTCCTTTTAAAGGTACAGCAATCAGATTCTTTTTAGCATCTTCTACGCCTTTACGAATAGCCTCCGGAACTTCGGTTGCTTTTCCGAGTCCTGCGCCGACAATACCATTGCCGTCGCCGACGACAACCAGAGCACTGAAGCTGAAACGTCTTCCGCCTTTGACAACTTTAGCAACACGGGCAATGTGTACAATTTTCTCGGTGAGCTCCAGTTTACTAGGATCGATATTTGACAATGATTTTCCCTCCTTTTCTAAAGATTAGAAGTCAAGTCCTGCTTCTCTAGCGGCTTCGGCCAGAGCTGCAACTCTACCGTGATATAGGCTGCCGCCGCGGTCATAGACCACTTTGGTGATTCCTTTATCCAGCACTTTTTTCGCAATGAGTTCGCCAACTTTTTTAGCTCCCTCAACGTTTCCTCCGGACAGCTCTGCTGCTTTAAACTCAGCATCGAGAGAAGAAGCTGCAGCCAGGGTGATTCCAAGGTCATCGTTGATAACCTGGGCATAAATATGGTTTAAGCTTCTAAATACTGCCATACGCGGTCTTTCAGCTGTGCCCTGGATTCTTTTACGGACACTTTTATGCTTATGTTTCAAAATTTTTCTGCGGTCACTCTTTTTAATCAAGCTTTTTCATCCTTTCTACGCGGCAAGAGATTTTGCCCTTACCTTATTTCTTACCGCCGGTTTTACCTTCCTTGCGGCGGATGACTTCTTTTTCGTATTTAATCCCTTTACCTTTATACGGTTCCGGTTCACGTTGCTTACGAACATCTGCAGCAAAATTACCGACTTGTTCCTTATCGATTCCTTTAATGATCACCTTGTTCGGTGCAGGAACTTCGATTTCAATCCCTTCATAGGGTTCCATTTCAACCGGATGAGATTTGCCGACAGTAAGCACAAGTTTTTTACCTGAAAGAGCAGCACGATAGCCTACTCCGACAAGGTCCAAATTCTTGCTAAACCCGTTCGATACACCTTCCACCATATTGGCAAGAAGGGTGCGGGTCAGTCCGTGAAGCGAACGGTAGAAAGGTTCGTCGTTGGGACGGGTAACGCTGATTGTATTTTCTTCTACTTGAATACCGATTTCAGGCCGGAATTCTCTGGTAAGCGTTCCTTTGGGGCCTTTAACGGTAACGACCTGACCTTCTTGTTTAACTTCCACCCCGCCTGGAATGGTGATTGCTTTTCTACCAATTCGAGACATATTCTACACCTCCATCCTTTACCAAATATAGCAGATAACTTCTCCACCCAAACCTTCACTGCGTGCTTGTCTGTCAGGCATGATGCCTTTGGAGGTAGATATCACAGCAACGCCCAAACCTCCTAAAACCTTAGGAATCTGGTCTTTTTTTGCATAAACTCTTAAACCGGGACGACTGATACGTTTCAAACCGGTAATGACTCTTTCCCGGTTAGGGCCGTACTTGAGGTATAATCTCAAGACCCCCTGTTTATTGTCATCAATATATTCATAATCCTTGATAAAGCCTTCCTGTTTCAGCAGTTCGGCCAGAGCCTTCTTGATACTTGAAGCAGGAATTTCTACTTTATCGTGGTAAACCATCCCGGCATTCCGGATCCGTGTCAGGAAATCGGCAATAGGATCTGATGTTGTTGACACTTTTATTTCCCCCTTTCTCCAATAATGCTTACCAACTAGCCTTCGTTACACCAGGCAGTTCGCCTTTATAAGCCAGTTCTCTGAAGCATATCCTGCATATTCCAAATTTCCTCATATAAGCATGCGGGCGGCCACATATTTTGCAGCGGTTATGCACACGTACAGAATATTTTGGTTGGTGACGAACAATCATCGACGTCTTGGCCATATCTTAAGCCTCCTTCATATCTAGTCCTTAAACGGCATTCTGAATGCTTTAAGCAGCTCTTTTGCTTCTTCATCCGTATTGGCCGTTGTTACAAAGACGATATCCATACCTCTAATTTTATCAATTTTGTCAAAATTAATTTCCGGGAAAATGAGCTGCTCTTTAATGCCGAGGGTATAATTGCCTCTGCCGTCAAATGCCTTGGCGGATACTCCCTGAAAATCTCTGACACGAGGAAGCGCTACGTTCAGCAGCCTGTCAACAAACTCATACATCCGGTCACCTCTTAAAGTAACCTTCACGCCAATCGGCATGCCTGCACGAAGCTTAAATGCTGCGATCGACTTCTTCGCCCGTGTTACGACCGGTTTCTGACCCGTAATCGTCATGAGATCATCTACAGCGGAATCTATGGCTTTCGGATTTTGAATCGCTTCTCCCAAACCTATATTGATAACCACTTTTTCCAAACGCGGTGTTTGCATGATATTCTTATAATCAAATTTTTTCTGCAGAGCCGGGGTTATCTCATTTTTATAATAATCTCTTAAGCGAGCCACCAGAGTACCTCCCTTCCAGAATTACTTCTTATTTTCTTCCGGCAAATTGTGTCCGCAATTCTTGCAGACTCTCACTTTACCTTCTCCAGTAATCTTAACACTCTTCCTGGTGACAGAATTACATTCTGTGCAAAACAGCATCACATTGGAGCTGTGAATCGGAGCTTCTTTATCGACAATTCCACCTTGGGGCATATCTTTGGTCGGTTTCTGATGTTTCTTTACAACGTTGACCTTCTCGACCACAACTCTGCCCTTCTGGGTTAGAACTTCAAGAACCTTGCCTTTTTTTCCGGCGTCCTTGCCGGTTATCACCATGACCATATCGCCTTTTCTGACGTTTACTTTTGTTCTTTCGGCGGACATTATTTATTCACCTCCGTCCGGTTTTTTCTATAGTACTTCCGGTGCCAGCGAAACGATTTTCATGTAATCTTTTTCTCTGAGTTCACGGGCAACAGGTCCAAAAATACGCGTTCCTTTCGGACTCTTGTCATCTTTGATAATAACTGCTGCATTTTCGGAGAATCGAATATATGAACCGTCTGGTCTTTTAATTTCTTTGGTAGTACGGACAACAACAGCTTTGACAACATCACCTTTTTTGACAACGCCGCCTGGTGTTGCTTCTTTAACCGCAGCAACGATGATATCACCAATTGATGCGTAACGACGTTTAGAACCACCCAACACACGGATACATAAAAGTTTTTTTGCTCCGGTATTATCTCCCACTTTAAGGGTTGATTCAGCCTGAATCATTGGGCGGAACCTCCTTTCTTAGCTGCTTGATATTTCCTTGGCTTAGAGAATAACCGCTTTTTCAACAACTTTGACCAGTCTCCAGTTCTTTTCTTTGCTTAACGGTCTGGTCTCCATAATCAGGACGGTATCCCCTAGTCTAGCCTCGTTATTCTCATCATGCGCCTTATATTTTTTGGTAACCTTTACTGTTTTATGATAGATTGGATGTTTTTTTCTGGTTTCAATTGCAACAACAATCGTTTTATCCATTTTATCGCTGACAACTTTGCCATATTGCGTTTTGCGCATTGTTCTTTCCAATGTTTTTGCCTCCTTTCCTACCTTAAGCACGTTTGAGCTCGCGCTCACGGAGAATGGTTTTGCCTCTCGCGATCCCTTTACGGACCTCTTTGATCCGCATCGGGTTATCAAGTTGTCCGGTAGCTAATTGGAAACGCAAATTGAATAATTCCGTTTTGAGCCCGTCAATCTGTTTCAGGAGCTCTTCATCGGTCATATCAGGGAAATTCTTATTCTTCGCCATCTGCGCCACCTCCAACCTGTTCTTCAGCCTGATCCTCTTTGCGGACAAACTTGCATTTAATCGGAAGTTTATGAGCTGCGAGCCTTAACGCTTCACGGGCAACTTCCTCAGAAACACCGGCCAGTTCAAACATGACTCTGTTGGGTTTGATAACAGCAATCCAGTATTCCGGAGTACCTTTACCACTACCCATTCTGGTCTCAGCCGGTTTTGCAGTTATCGGCCTGTCAGGAAAGATATTTATCCATACTTTACCGCCACGCTTAATGTAACGGGTCATTGCAATACGAGCTGCCTCAATCTGCCGGTTGGTAACCCAGGCATTCTCGAGCGCCATAAGTCCATATTCACCGTAAACTACTTTAGTACCTCTCTGAGCCTTTCCTTTAAGGCTCGGACGATGTTGTTTACGATGCTTTACTCTGGTTGGTACTAACATTTTATAATCCTCCTTCCTCCTGAACGGACTTCTTGGTCGGAAGAACTTCTCCACGGTAAATCCATACTTTTACGCCGATTTTGCCATACGTTGTATTGGCTTCGGAAAATCCGTAGTCAATGTCTGCGCGCAGCGTATGAAGGGGGACTTTTCCCTCGTTATACCATTCTGTACGGGCAATTTCAGCTCCACCCAGACGTCCGCTGCATGAAATCTTGATCCCTTGAGCGCCTGCACGCATGGTGCGACCTACGGTCTGTTTCATCGCCCTCCGGAAAGAAATACGTTTTTCAAGTTGCTGAGCGACACTGTCAGCCACCAGCTTGGCATCCAGTTCAGGCTTTTTAATTTCAACAATATTAACTGCAACCTGTTTGCCGGTCATTGTTTCTAATGCCTTGCGCAGGTTCTCGACTTCAGCGCCACCGCGGCCAATTACGATCCCGGGTTTTGCGGCATGAACAGATACTTTGACCCGGTTTGCAGCGCGCTCTATTTCAACTTTAGGAACTCCTGCTTGTTGGAGTTTGTTGGTTACAAATTTACGGATTTTTAAGTCTTCGTGGAGGAGCTCCCTGTAGTTCTTATCAGCATACCAGCGGCCTTCCCACGAACGGATAATGCCAATACGAAGACCTTTGGGGTTAACTTTTTGACCCATGCTTTGCCTATTCCTCCTTCTTATCCCCGACGACAACGGTAATGTGACTGGTCCGTTTGCGGATCCTGTCAGCTCTTCCCTGCGCCCGAGGCATGATACGCTTTAAGGTTGGTCCTTGATCAACGAATACTTTGGTAACATACAGATCATCCGGACTCATTTCCAGGTTGTGTTCCGCGTTTGCTACTGCTGACTTCAGCACCTTGCCAACCGGTTCAGCAGATATATTCGGCGTAAATTTCAAGATCGCCATCGCTTCTTCAACTTTCTTACCGCGAATCAGATCTACAACCAGGCGCACCTTGCGAGGAGAGATACGGATAAATTTAGCAACTGCTTTTGTTTCCATTTTTCTTTACCTCCTCTCAACTAGCGTAAGCCGCTCGATTTTTCACTTCCGGCATGTCCTTTGAAAGTCCGGGTCAGTGCAAATTCACCAAGTTTATGCCCAACCATATCTTCTGTAATATAAACAGGTACATGCTTGCGTCCGTCATGGACGGCAATCGTATGACCAATCATCTGCGGGAAAATGGTGGATCGTCTGGACCAAGTCTTCAATACTCTCTTCTCGCCGTTTTTATTCATATCTTCCACCCGTTCTAACAAACGAGCGCTGACATAAGGTCCCTTTTTTAGAGATCTGCCCATTATGAGGTCTCCTTTCGCTTACTTCTTATCTCTACGCTTGACAATGAACTTATTGCTTTGGTTCTTCTTTTTCCTGGTCTTGGCGCCAAGGGCGGGTTTACCCCAAGGAGTGACAGGATTACGTCCAATCGGGTTACGTCCTTCACCACCGCCGTGGGGGTGATCACACGGGTTCATGACTGAACCACGGACTGTCGGACGAATCCCAAGCCAACGGGATCTTCCGGCTTTACCGATCGTCACGTTTTCATAATCCAAGTTCCCGACCTGGCCAATCGTGGCCCGGCACTCGATGTGGATCATTCTCATTTCTCCCGACGGGAGTCTGAGTGTTGCATAACTGCCTTCTTTGGCCATCAACTGAGCTGATCCACCGGCTGAACGGACTAACTGGCCGCCTTTGCCGGGTTTCATCTCAATATTATGAATCAGTGTTCCGACCGGAATATTCTTAAGCTTTAACGTATTGCCGGCTTTAATATCGGCCTGTTCGCCGCTTACAATTTCCTGGCCCACCTTAAGTCCATTGGGAGCAATAATGTAACTTTTAAAGCCGTCAGCATAGTTCAGAAGAGCGATGTTAGCAGAACGGTTCGGATCATATTCAATGCTAGCAACTTTGGCAGGAACGCCATCTTTGATTCTTTTAAAATCTATCAGACGATAACGTCTCTTATGACCGCCGCCTTGGTGACGGACTGTCAAACGTCCTGTATTATTCCTTCCAGCCTTCTTGCGCAGGGGGGCGATAAGGGAACGTTCAGGCTCATTCCTGGTAATCTCATCGAAATTCAGTACAGTCATCTGTCTGCGTCCCGGAGATGTTGGTTTGTACGATCTAATTGGCATTTTTTTCTACCTCCTTTGCCTTAAAACTACAGACCTGCAAATCCTTCAATTTTGTCGCCGGCCTTCAGGGTTACGATAGCTTTCTTCCTGGTAGGTGTCATGCCCGAATAACGGCCCTGACGTTTTTCTTTTCCTTTAACCTTCATGGTGCGAACGTCATCAACTTTAACTTTGAACATTTTCTCTACAGCTGATTTGATTTCAATCTTATTAGCTGCAGTGCTAACCCAGAAGGAGTATTTGTTTTCCTCTACCAATCCGACCGATTTTTCAGAAATGACCGGTCGAATCAGTACGTCACGAGCATCACGCATTGCTCAGCACCTCCTCAGTCCTCATCACAGCCGCCTTGGTAAATACCACAAAATCATATTTCAAAAGATCTATAACATTTAAGGCATCTGCTCTTGAGGTAAGCACTCCCTGAATGTTGCGCGCAGAGACCAGAACGTTATTATCGTCATTGTTCTCGACAACGAGAAGCGCTTTTTTATCAATTTTCAGAGCTTCCAAAAGTTTAACCATTTCTTTGGTTTTTGGCTGCTCAAAGCTGATTTGATCAACCACGATCAGGCTGTTGTCAATCACTTTGCTGGAAAGCGCAGAGCACAGAGCCAGTCTCTTCACTTTCTTAGGAAGCTTTTTACTATAGTCTCTCGGTTTTGGTCCAAATACGATGCCGCCGCCTCTCCAGAGCGGTGAACGGATCGTGCCGGCTCTGGCCCGACCTGTTCCTTTTTGTTTCCAAGGCTTGCGACCGCCGCCTCTGACTTCGCTCCGACCTAATGTAGAATGGGTGCCGACTCTGGCGTTGGCCAGCTGGGCTACAACAGCGGAATGCATAACATGGGTATTGGGCTCTATTCCAAATATCGTTTCATTTAATTCCATTTCTCCAACCGGAGATCCTTGCATATTTACAACCTGTACCTTAGGCATTGCTTTATCCTCCTTTCCTTACGGATTATTTCGCTTTAACCGATTCTTTCAGTATCAGCAGGCTTTTTTTAGCACCAGGTACGCATCCTCGAATAAGGATGTAGTTTTTATCAGTATCAACCCTTACAACTTCAAGGTTTTGAACCGTAACTCTTTCTCCACCCATCCGTCCAGGTAAATTTCTTCCCTTGAAAACACGAGCTGGCCCTTTCGCGCCCATGGAACCTGTACGGTGATGATATTTTGATCCATGACCCATGGGTCCGCGGCGGGCTCCATGACGCTTATGCATACCAGCAAAGCCCTTACCTTTGGAAGTTCCGACTACATCAACTTTGTCACCGGCTGCGAAGATATCTGCTTTGATTTCCTGACCAACTTCGAAGGAATCTGCCTCAGCAGTTCTGAATTCCTTGATGAAGCGCATGAATTTGACACCGGATTTTTTGAAATGACCTTTTTCAGGTTTAGTTGCAAGATTTTCTCTTTTCTCATCAAAACCAACCTGAATTGCATTATAACCGTCTGAAGCTTCAGTTTTTTTCTGCAGGACATAACAAGGACCGGCCTGAACAACAGTCACCGGAATCACTTTTCCGTCTTCTGCAAAAATTTGGGTCATACCCACTTTTTTACCCAGAATTCCTCTAGACACGACGCCACCTCCTGTACACTTTGAAGTGCACCGTCTGAAACGGGGCACGAGAGTGTAATCAATTAATATATTATATGCGTTTAGCAACACTTACCCCAAAGGTGTTCCACACCTCCGGGTGTTTCGTGTCACAAACATATCTATTCTACCACATATTCTAAAAAAACGCCAGACTCTAATTATAATTTAATTTCGATATCTACACCGGAAGGCAGATCCAGTCTCATCAGTGCATCCACTGTTTTCGAGGTAGGATCAATAATATCGATCAATCTCTTGTGTGTTCTCATTTCAAACTGTTCACGGGAATCCTTGTTGACATGCGGAGAACGTAAAATAGTGTAAATACTCTTTTCGGTCGGAAGGGGTATTGGCCCATTGACGCTCGCACCGGTTCTTTTCGCGGTATCAACAATTCTTTCTGCCGACTGATCAAGCGTTTTGTGGTCAAAGGCCTTCAGCCGAATTCTAATCTTTTGGTTCATTTCTTTACCTCCTAAATATATCGCCTGTTAAACAGGACTATTGGCGCAAAAATTCCCTGCCTTACGGCGGAGTCACCGAAGACAGCAACCTTTTGCGTAGAGAGCATCAGGGAAGCTGTGCAGACAATTTCTGGCAGCTTCCCTTAATATCAGCAGCTAATTATTCGACAACTTTGGCTACAACGCCGGACCCAACAGTACGTCCGCCTTCACGGATAGCGAAGCGGAGTCCCTCTTCCATAGCAATGGGGGTGATCAATTCGCACTCGATGGATACACGGTCACCAGGCATAATCATTTCTGTGCCTTCTGGGAGTTTGATTACACCAGTAACGTCGGTTGTTCTGAAGTAGAACTGAGGACGATAGTTGTTGAAGAACGGCGTATGACGTCCGCCTTCTTCTTTACTCAGAATGTAAACTTCACCGCTAAACTTCGTATGCGGTTTAATACTTCCTGGTTTAGCCAGAACCTGTCCGCGCTCAATGTCTTTACGCTCGACACCACGCAGCAGAGCGCCGATATTGTCACCGGCCTGAGCCTGATCGAGCAGTTTTCGGAACATTTCAACGCCTGTGCAAACACTCTTACGCGGTTTTTCAGAAAGACCAACGATTTCAATTTCATCGCCGACTTTAAGGACACCACGCTCTACACGGCCGGTAGCAACAGTACCACGACCAGTGATCGTGAAGACATCTTCTACAGGCATCAGGAATGGTTTGTCTACAGCACGTTCCGGTTGAGGAATATAGCTGTCAACAGCATCCATCAGATTCCAGATTTTGCCGCACCATTCGCAGTCTCTCTGTCCGCATCCGCACTCCAGAGCTTTGAGTCCGGAACCGGGAATAACAGGAATATCATCACCGGGAAATTCATATTCACTTAACAGCTCACGAACTTCCATTTCAACCAGTTCGAGAAGTTCAGGATCATCAACCATGTCAACTTTGTTCAGCCATACAACGATGTAAGGCACACCTACCTGACGGGCAAGAAGGATGTGTTCACGCGTCTGAGGCATCGGGCCGTCAGCAGCGGATACAACCAGGATGGCACCGTCCATCTGAGCAGCACCGGTGATCATGTTTTTAACATAGTCAGCATGGCCCGGGCAGTCAACGTGAGCATAGTGACGGTTTGCCGTTTCATACTCAACATGAGCGGTAGAAATCGTAATTCCGCGTTCACGCTCTTCAGGCGCTTTGTCGATCTGATCAAATGCAGTTGCAACAGCACCGCCGACCTTGGACAAAACAAATGTAATCGCAGCAGTCGTTGTCGTTTTACCATGGTCAACGTGGCCAATTGTACCTACGTTAACGTGCGGCTTGGAACGGTCAAATTTTTGTTTACCCATTTAAGTTTCACTCCTTAAATAAATTTAAAATGTTATTTTTTTGCAGTTAATTTCTATATTAAGCCCCCTGCCGCTTGGCAATAATACCTTCGGCAATATTTTTGGGCACTTCCTCATAGTGATCAAACTGCATTGAATATACGCCCCTGCCCTGAGTACGGGAACGGAGCTCTGTCGCATAACCGAACATCTCCGAAAGCGGCACATAACCACGAATAATCTGGGCACCCGAACGAGCTTCCATACCTTCGATTCTGCCTCGGCGCGAGTTCAAATCTCCGATGACATCGCCCATATATTCTTCCGGCACGGTGACTTCCACCTTCATCATTGGCTCCAGAATTGCGGGGTCTGCTTTGGCAGCCGCTGCTTTGAAAGCCATTGAACCGGCAATTTTGAAGGCCATTTCAGAGGAGTCGACATCATGGTAGGATCCGTCAACGACGGTCGCCTTGATATCCAGAACCGGATACCCGGCCAAGATACCATTTTGAAGGGCTTCTTCTATACCAGCACCGATCGGCGATATATATTCTTTAGGAATAACGCCACCGACAATCTTGCTTTCAAATACAAAGCCAGTGCCCTGTTCTAGCGGTTCGAATTCAACCCAGCAGTGACCATACTGTCCACGTCCACCAGACTGCCGAACATATTTTCCTTCTGCTTTGACATGCTTGCGGATCGTTTCCTTATAGGCTACCTGTGGACGACCCACATTACAGTCAACTTTAAACTCTCTCATCAGTCTGTCAACAATGATTTCCAGGTGAAGTTCTCCCATCCCTGAAATAATGGTTTGTCCGGTTTCTTCATCCGTACGCATCTTAAAGGTAGGATCTTCTTCAGCAAGCTTTGCGAGTGATCCGCCAAGCTTTTCCTGGTCAGCCTTTGTTTTAGGTTCAATTGCAATATGAATAACTGGTTCGGGGAATACCATCGATTCGAGAATAACGCGGTTCTTTTCATCGCATAACGTATCCCCTGTGCTGACATCTTTGATGCCGACAGCTGCAGCGATATCCCCAGCGCGGACTTCATCGACATCTTCGCGGTGATTGGCGTGCATCCGAAGAATACGGCCAATTCTTTCCTTCTTGCCCTTGGTCGAGTTCGTGATATAGGAACCCGCACTGAGCGTTCCGGAATAAACGCGGAAGAAGGTCAATTTTCCAACATAAGGATCCGACATAATTTTAAATGCCAATGCTGAAAAAGGTGCGTTATCATCGGAATGACGCACGTCTTCCTCACCGGTATCCGGATTGACACCCTGGATAGCCGGCACATCAAGAGGCGACGGCATATAATCGACGACAGCATCAAGCAAAGGCTGAACCCCTTTGTTCTTGAAGGATGATCCGCATAAAACCGGAATGAATTTTAAGTTAATTGTGCCTTTGCGGATCGCCTGCTTGATTTCCTGTTCGGAAATCTCTGCGCCCTCCAGATATTTCATCATCAATTCTTCATCGACATCTGAGACAGCTTCCAGCAATTTTTCACGGTATTCCTGCGCCAATTCCATCAGGTCTGCAGGAATATCGGAAACATCGCTTGCTGTGCCGAGGTCATCTGTGTATATTGTTGCTTTCATGGTAACCAAATCCACAATCCCGCTAAATTTGTCTTCAGTTCCAATCGGAAGCTGAATAGGAACAGGATTTGATCCCAGGCGGTCAACAATCATGGAAACTCCACGGAAAAAATCCGCACCGACTCTGTCCATCTTATTTATATAAGCGATACGAGGTACACCGTATTTGTCGGCCTGGCGCCAAACTGTTTCCGACTGAGGCTCAACCCCGCCAACTGAACAGAACACTGCTACAGCGCCGTCCAGCACGCGCAGAGAGCGCTCAACCTCAACAGTAAAATCAACGTGCCCGGGTGTGTCAATGATATTAACATTGTGCCCTTTCCATTGACAGGTGGTAGCTGCAGAAGTAATGGTAATCCCACGCTCCTGCTCCTGAACCATCCAATCCATCGTGGCAGCACCATCATGCACTTCACCGATTTTATGAACACGGCCAGTGTAAAATAAGATGCGCTCTGTGGTTGTGGTCTTTCCAGCATCAATATGCGCCATGATGCCGATATTCCGAGTTTTCTCCAAGGGAACTTGCCTTGCCACTTATTATCAGCCTCTCTATCCAGATAAATAAACTCTAAAGTAACCCCAAGCTAATCATTGTGATTACCAGCGATAATGGGCAAAAGCCTTGTTTGCTTCGGCCATTTTATGGGTATCTTCTTTTTTCTTATAAGAACCGCCAGTATTGTTGGCAGCATCCATTAGCTCTCCGGCCAGTTTTTCCTGCATGGTTTTTTCTCCCCTTTTACGGGCATACTCAACCAGCCAGCGCAGGCCTAGGGTCAGACGACGGTCCACACGTACTTCGATCGGCACCTGATAGTTGGCGCCACCGACTCTGCGTGCTTTGACTTCTAATACAGGCATAACATTTTTTAATGCTGTCTCAAATACTTCGATCGGATCTTTACCGGTCTTATCTTGAATAATCTGAAAGGCATTATAGCAATTCGATTCAGCAACACCTTTTTTGCCATCAAGCATAATCTGGTTGATAAATTTTGTGACGGTCTTATTCTTATAGATTGGATCCGGCAGGATCTCTCTTTTCGCAATATAACCTTTTCTGGGCAACTGTATTCCTCCTTTCTAAAAACACTGCAATAAAATTAGAGTGCAGCCAAAATATAACATATTTTAGGCTACGATACTTATACATTATTTTTTCTTAGGTCTCTTGGCCCCATACTTGGAACGAGCCTGACTTCGGTTTTGAACACCGGTTGTATCCAATGCCCCACGAACGATATGATAACGTACGCCCGGAAGATCCTTAACACGGCCTCCACGAACCAGAACTACGGAGTGTTCCTGAAGGTTATGGCCGATTCCAGGAATATACGTGGTTATTTCAA
Source organism: Dehalobacter restrictus DSM 9455 (assembly GCF_000512895.1). Lineage (NCBI taxonomy): Bacteria > Bacillati > Bacillota > Clostridia > Eubacteriales > Desulfitobacteriaceae > Dehalobacter > Dehalobacter restrictus. The sequence goes on along the minus strand of NZ_CP007033.1, from coordinate 497,549 downwards.
TGCCATTGGTCAGGCGGACACGGGCTACCTTTCTCAGAGCAGAATTCGGTTTTTTAGGTGTTGTGGTATACACTCTCGTACATACCCCTCTCTTTTGCGGAGAACCACCCGAAGGAAAATCCTTGCGTTTCAGTGAATTATGTCCCCATTGCAGAGCAGGAGCGGTCGATTTTGCAATAACCTTTTCTCTCCCTTTGCGGATAAGCTGATGAATTGTCGGCATAACTGCACCTCCTTCCTGTAATAATTATTCTACAAAAATCAGATGGTTTTTGGCAACCAAGAAAGCTGTTTATAGGAACCCTAGTCATTCAGAATGGCTGCGACTGCAGCACCTACTTTAATACCACAGGCTTTACCCAATTCAGTCATCGTAGGAACTTCCTTGATTTCAATTTGTCTGACAGCACACATCTCCAGGATCGGGCGAAGAAGCTTTTGATCTGCATCCTTGGCAAGATAAATACTGCCGACTTCGCCTTTCTCCAGCGCCCGGCTGGTTTGTTTAAAACCAACCACAACTCTTTGCGTTTTTTTTATAGATTCATCAAGCATTTTAAAATGCTCTCCTCCCCTATTCTAAAATCAGACTATACTATTTTAGCAGTAGCCTATTTCCATGTCAAGAACACAATTGCTCTAGACTTCAGTCCTGGACTGAAGGGCCCCGCTGTCTGTGACCTTCAGGGTGCGGTATTTGGACATCCCGGTACCAGCAGGGATTAGTTTTCCGATGATGACATTCTCTTTCAGGCCAATCAGCGGATCGACTTTTCCTTTAATAGCAGCTTCCGTGAGTACTCTGGTTGTCTCCTGGAAAGATGCTGCCGAGAGGAAGGAATCGGTAGCGAGAGAAGCCTTGGTAATTCCGAGCAGAACCGGACGGCATTCAGCAGGTTCTCCGCCTTCCTGCAAGACTTTCGCGTTTTCCTCCTCAAACTCGAAGATATCGATCAGTCCACCGGGTAGAAGGCTGGTGTCTCCGGCTTCTTCTATCTTAACTTTTCTGAGCATCTGCCGGACCATCACCTCGATATGCTTGTCATTGATATCAACGCCCTGCAGACGGTATACCCGCTGCACTTCTCCGAGCAGATAGACCTGTACACCGATTATTCCCTTGATCTTCAGCGTATCATGAGGATTAATGCTGCCTTCGGTCAATTCGTCACATGGGGAAATGACCTGGCCATTCTTGACTTTGAGGCGGGAACCAAACGGTATGGTATAGATTCCTTGTTCCCCGGTTTCGCTCGTGACTTCCACTTCTCTGCGGCCTTTGACTTCTCTAATCGTAATTGTGCCACTGATTTCGGAGATAATCGCCTGGCCTTTGGGCTTGCGTGCTTCAAACAGTTCCTCTACCCTCGGCAGACCCTGAGTAATGTCGTCTCCGGCAACACCACCGGTGTGGAAAGTACGCATCGTAAGCTGGGTTCCAGGTTCACCGATAGATTGGGCAGCGATAATGCCGACTGCTTCGCCGATTTCAACCTGACGTCCGGTGGCAAGGTTTCTGCCGTAGCATTTCTTGCAAACGCCGTAACGGGTCTTACAGTTCAGCACGGACCTTATCTCAACTTTGTCATAAACATCAGCAATCGCTTTAGCTTGTTCTTCACTGATTTCGTAATCGGGAGAAGCCAGCAGTTCGCCTGTTTCAGGATGACGGATCTCTCTTACCAGGAACCGTCCTACCAGACGTTCTTCCAGTTTCTCGATCATTTCACTGCCTTCCTTGATGTCTTCGACCATAATGCCTTTATCGGAGCCGCAATCATCCTCCCGGACAATGACATCCTGGGATACATCGACGAGTCTGCGGGTCAGATACCCGGAGTCGGCAGTTCTGAGTGCGGTGTCAGCCAAACCTTTACGCGCACCGTGCGAAGAGATAAAGTACTCCAACACAGTCAGGCCTTCACGGAAGTTGGCTTTAATAGGCAGTTCAATCGTTCGGCCTGACGGGTCTGCCATCAGTCCGCGCATCCCTGCCAGCTGACGCAGCTGCTGAATATTACCACGCGCTCCGGAATTGGCCATCATATAAACCGGATTAAACTTATCCAGTGATTCCATCAAAGCTTTCGTTACGGAATCATTGGCTTTAGTCCAGATTTCGATAACAAGGATCTTGCGCTCTTCATCGGTAATGAGACCGCGTCGGTACTGCTGTTCGGTCTTGGCAACAGCAATATCCGCCTCGGCCAGAATCGTTCTCTTGACTTCGGGAACCTGGATATCGTCAATACCGACCGTGACTCCGGCTCGTGTCGAAAACTTAAAGCCTAGATTTTTTATTCCGTCCAGCAATAAGGCTGTCTTCTCGTAACCGCAAAAACGGTAAGTCTTGGCAACAATTTTATCTAAAGACTTCTTAGTGACCATTTCGTTTATATAACCGGCTTCTTCAGGAATAACGGTATTGAAAATGAGTCTTCCTGTCGTTGTCTCCAGAAGTTTTCCATCCTTGCGCACCTTGATCAAGGCTTGAAGATGGACAGCTTTGGAATTGTACGCCAGAACCGCTTCATCCAGATCCTTGAAGATCTTGCCTTCACCAAGGGCTCCAGGTCTTTCCATTGTCAGATAGTAGCAGCCCAGAACCATATCTTTGGTTGGTGAAGCTACCGGGCGTCCGTCTTTCGGGTTCAGGATATTGTGCGCAGACAGCATCAGCAGCCGAGCTTCAGACTGGGCCTCAGCGGAAAGCGGCACGTGAACCGCCATCTGGTCCCCATCGAAGTCGGCATTGTAAGCCGTACAAACGAGCGGGTGAATCTGCAGAGCCTTACCTTCGACAAGGATAGGCTCAAAAGCCTGAATTCCAAGTCTGTGCAGCGTTGGGGCACGGTTCAGGAGCACTGGATGCTCAGCAATGACTTTTTCCAGGACATCCCATACTTCCGGTCTTACCCTTTCCACCATTCGCTTGGCGCTTTTAATATTATGGGCATAACCCTCATTAACTAAGTTTTTCATCACGAAAGGCTTAAACAGCTCAATCGCCATCTCTTTCGGCAACCCGCACTGGGAAAGCTTCAGTGTCGGCCCTACAACGATAACAGAACGGCCGGAATAGTCAACACGTTTTCCTAAAAGGTTCTGACGGAATCTTCCCTGCTTGCCTTTCAGCATATCACTCAACGATTTTAGCGGCCTGTTGCCGGGTCCGGTAACCGGCCGTCCGCGACGGCCATTGTCAATCAGTGCGTCAACAGCTTCTTGAAGCATTCTTTTTTCGTTCCGGACAATAATATCAGGAGCGCCAAGGTCAAGAAGCTTTTTCAGCCTGTTATTTCTATTAATAACCCTGCGGTACAGATCATTCAGGTCGGAGGTTGCAAACCTTCCGCCATCCAGCTGAACCATCGGCCGCAGTTCTGGTGGAATAACCGGGATCGCATCAAGAACCATCCATTCCGGACTGTTTCCGGACTGTTTAAATGCTTCGACAACTTCCAGACGTCTGATCGCCCTGATTTTCCGCTGACCGGACACTTCCTTAAGCTCGGTGCGAAGTTCTTCGTTCAGTTTATCCAGATCAATCTCGGTTAATAACGCCTTGATGGCCTCAGCACCCATCTCCGCCTTGAAGCCACTGCCGTATTTTTCCCTGGCCTCCCGGTATTCTGTCTCGGTAAGAAGCTGTTTTTTCATCAGGGAGGTATCCTTTGGATCAACAACGATATACGCGACAAAATATAGAACTTTTTCCAGGGAACGTGGTGACATGTCCAGCAGAAGCCCCATTCTGCTCGGAATCCCTTTGAAGTACCAGATATGGGAAACCGGCGCAGCCAGCTCAATATGTCCCATTCTCTCGCGGCGGACTTTAGACCTCGTTACTTCAACACCGCATCGGTCACAAATAATGCCTTTATAACGGACTCTCTTATATTTACCGCAGTGGCACTCCCAGTCACGGGTAGGGCCAAATATTTTTTCACAGAAAAGGCCTTCTCTTTCGGGCTTTAAGGTGCGGTAATTAATGGTTTCAGGTTTTTTTACTTCCCCATAGGACCATTTGCGGATCATCTCCGGAGAAGCCAACCCGATACGCATCCTCTCAAAATTATTCACATCAAGCACGGTATTCTCTCCTTTCGCCCATCAAGCTTTCTCGATCTAAACGCACACTTTACTTGTAATCCGGATCAAAATCATCATCCATGTTGTCGCTGAAATCATTGTCCAGATCATTAACAAGATCATTACCAAGGTCAGACTCGGGAACACTCAGGACAGGGAAATCTTCAGTTTTGTCATTCAAATCGCCATCCAAATCTTCATCAAGAGTCTCATCTTCATTATCATAGCCAATGCCGCTTTCGTCATTGGCATCAATCACGGAATACTGATCATCCATTCCCAGTTCATGGGCAACTTCTGTGACATCATCATCCAGATCCTTAATTTCAATTTCCTGATCTTCTTCCGAAAGTACGGAAACATCAAGTCCAAGGCTCTGCAATTCCTTGATGAGTACCTTAAACGATTCTGGCACACCCGGCTCAGGAATATTCTCACCTTTGACAATTGCTTCGTAGGTCTTGACCCTACCTACCACATCATCGGACTTAACGGTAAGTATCTCCTGCAGCGTAAACGATGCGCCATAAGCTTCAAGTGCCCAAACTTCCATCTCACCGAAGCGCTGACCACCGAACTGCGCTTTCCCGCCGAGCGGCTGCTGGGTGACCAGCGAGTACGGCCCTGTAGAACGGGCATGGATCTTGTCATCAACAAGATGGTGAAGTTTCAGCATATACATGTAGCCAACAGTAACTTCATTATCAAAAGGCTCACCGGTACGGCCGTCATAAAGAACGGATTTTCCATGTCCGGGAAGTCCGGCCTTTCTCAAGGTATCAAAGACATCATCTTCTCTGGCTCCGTCAAAAACCGGTGTGGCAATATACATGCCCAGTGCTTTCGCCGCCCAACCAAGATGGGTTTCCAGAACCTGTCCGATATTCATACGGGATGGAACACCGAGCGGGTTCAGAACGATTTCAATCGGCGTGCCGTCCGGCATAAAGGGCATATCCTCCTGGCGCATAATTCTGGAAATAACCCCTTTGTTTCCGTGTCTTCCTGCCATTTTATCGCCGACGGATATCTTACGTTTCTGGGCAATATAGACTCTTACGAGTTGGTTGACCCCAGGGGCCAGTTCATCGCCGTTCTCACGCTTAAATACTTTAACATCAACAACTTTTCCGGCCTCGCCATGCGGAACACGTAAAGAAGTATCCCTGACTTCTCTGGCTTTCTCACCAAAGATTGCTCTTAGCAGGCGTTCTTCAGCCGTAAGCTCCGTTTCCCCTTTCGGAGTAACCTTGCCCACTAAGATATCTCCAGGGCGCACTTCGGCACCGATCCGGATAATACCACGTTCGTCAAGATCTTTCAAAACATCTTCTCCGACGTTTGGAATATCTCTGGTAATCTCTTCAGGCCCAAGTTTGGTATCCCGGGCATCTGCTTCGTATTCCTCAATATGAATGGACGTAAAATAATCTTCTTTAACCAGCTTCTCGCTGATCAGAATAGCATCCTCATAGTTGTATCCTTCCCAGGGCATAAACGCTACCAGAACGTTTCGCCCGAGGGCAAGTTCACCGTTATCTGTTGACGGGCCGTCGGCAATTACCTGACCAGCATCGATTCTCTGGCCTTTGACAACAATCGGTTTCTGATTGATACAGGTTCCCTGGTTGCTGCGCGTGTATTTCAAAAGTCTATTCCGGGTTGTTGTACCATCATTGTTTTGAATGATGATCTCATCGGAAGTAACCCGTAAAGCAGTTCCTTCTTTTGGAGAAACCAGACAAACACCGGAATCAACAGCAGCCTTATACTCCATGCCGGTGCCAATATACGGCGCATCTGTTTTGAGTAGAGGCACAGCCTGGCGCTGCATGTTGGAACCCATCAGAGCACGGTTAGCATCGTCATGCTCGAGGAATGGAATCAAGGCGGTGGCAATCGATACCATCTGCTTCGGCGATACGTCCATATACTGAATGTTTACCGGCGGAACCAGGACGAAATCTTCACCGTGGCGCGCTTCGATCTTTTCGCTTAAAAACTCCCCATTTTCACCAACCGCGGCATTGGCCTGGGCAATAATATATTTTTCCTCTTCATCAGCTGTTAAGTAATGGATCTCATCCGTCACTTTGCCATTTTCTACTTTGCGGTAAGGTGCCTCAATAAAGCCATACTCATTAATGCGGCCATATGTGCTGAGTGAACCAATCAAACCAATGTTTGGACCTTCAGGCGTTTCAATCGGGCACATCCGGCCATAGTGGGAATGATGCACGTCACGCACTTCAAATCCGGCTCTCTCTCTGCTTAAACCGCCAGGTCCCAGCGCGCTGAGACGGCGTTTATGCGTGAGCTCGGCCAGCGGATTGGTCTGGTCCATAAACTGCGACAACTGGCTGCTGCCAAAAAACTCTTTAATCGCGGCCACGACTGGACGTATATTGATCAGTACCTGAGGCGTAATTCCCTCAATGTCCTGAATCGTCATTCTTTCTCTTACCACTCTCTCCATACGGGAGAGACCGATTCTAAACTGATTCTGAAGAAGCTCGCCAACCGAACGCAAACGTCTGTTACCAAGATGATCAATATCATCAATATGTCCTTCACCATTGATTATTTTAAGCATCCGAGAAATCGATGCGATGATGTCCTCAGGTGTCAAATGCCGTATGTTTTTGGGAATATCCAAACCCAGTTTGTTATTCAGCTTATAACGACCTACTTTTGCCAGATCATATCTTCTAGGATCAAAGAACAAGGATTCCAGAAGACTGCGGGCACTCTCCACCGTAGGCGGTTCTCCAGGACGAAGACGTTTATAAATCTCAACCAGCGCTTCTTCTGTTGATTCCGTATTGTCTCTTTCCAGCGTAATTTTAACGTTCTCATTGTCAGCGAACGCTTCGAGAATCCGGCCATTGGTTGAATAGCCTAGGGCTCTGATCAGTACAGTAGCCGGTAGTTTACGGGTTCTGTCAACCCGGACAAAAATATTATCATTAATATCTGTCTCAAATTCCAGCCAGGCACCGCGGTTCGGAATAATCGTTGCGCCGTAAAGCTTTTTACCGCTGGTGTCGATTGTTTCAGAATAATAAACGCCGGGTGATCTTACCAACTGACTGACAATAACACGTTCCGCACCATTAATAATGAAGGTGCCTTTATCGGTCATCAGGGGAAAGTCCCCCATGAATACTTCCTGCTCTTTAACCTCTCCTGTTTCCTTATTAATAAGGCGTACTTTGACTCTGAGAGGCGCTGCAAACGTAACATCACGTTCTTTACATTCCTCGACCTCATATTTTGGATCGCCGAGGCTGTAGTCTATGAATTCCAAAACCAGATTTCCGGTAAAATCCTGAATTGGGGAAATGTCGCGAAACATTTCGCGCAGCCCTTCCTTCAGAAACCACTCGTAGGAATTCTGTTGAATTTCGATTAAGTTGGGCATATCCAGAACTTCCCGAAGCCTCGCATAACTTGCCCGTTCTCTTGTTCCAACTTTGATAGGATTCACCATGCCGTTTCACCCTTCCAGTGTTTTTTCCTGATCGTTCCAACAGAAAACTAGATAATCAAGAAATAATTATAATTGTTTGCGAATACCTTAATACAAATATCCATTACTATCCAAACACCAAAAAGCAAAGAGCAGATAGGCATAAACAACCAAAAGCAAGGCTTTTGGGAAAAAACCTCGCTTCAATGTTTATGGAGCTGCCTCACATGAGATGCAATACATCCACACTATTATCTCCCAACTTTATTGGTTTGTCTTAGCTTAAGATCACAGTGACAGTTATTAATCCTAACAAGTATACCGATATTTGTCAAGTATATTTTATTTACTAATCATCATTCCTGCAACATTTTTCTGGCATTATAGGTTAAATATCTATTATTATATATTAAATTCCAAAAAGTTAAAGGCATTTAGATATTTTTTGCCTGTTTCTACATTCCATTAGTCTGGTTCAGAACACATTTGACATCCGCGAGCACCCGGCGTCAAATAAAAACTGAACCGGCTTAAGCATGGCCGGTTCAGTCTGCGGTACATTTTTGTTTCAGATTATTTTACGTCTACGCCGGCACCAGCTTCAACAAGTTTAGCTTTGATGGCTTCAGCTTCTTCTTTGGTCAATTTTTTCTTTGACAGGTTTCGGTGCGCCGTCAACAAGATCTTTAGCTTCTTTTAAGCCCAGGCCAGTGATTTCACGGACAACTTTGATGACGTTGATCTTTGCAGCACCAGCGCTGGTCAGGATAACATCAAATTCTGTTTGCTCTTCAGCAACAGGAGCAGCAGCACCAGCTGCCGGGGCAGCCATAACAGCTGCGGGAGCAGCAGCGCTTACACCAAACTCTTCTTCGAAAGCTTTAACGAGCTCAGCAAGCTCAAGAACAGTCATACCTTTTACGGCTTCTAAAATTTCAGCAGTTTTGGACATTAGAATATCCTCCTTAAAATAATTCACATATTTTTTATTTTTGTTTTGACCAGTCATTAGATCTGTTAACATCCGGTACCGTCCAAATCTTCGTGTCAGATGTTGGATAGTCCCAGAGTCCGCGCATGTATCGGGCCTCGGGCATCGAATCCCATGCCTCGACTATGCCTGGGCTTCTTTAAGTTTACGAACTTCTTCCAAAGCATAACCAAATTTGCGGATAGGCCCTTGCAGAACATTGACCATTCCTTGAAGCGGGCCTTGCATTCCAGCAAGTACCTGGGAAAGAAGAACTTCTCTGGACGGAAGATTTGCGAGATCTTTTACTTTTTCAGCGTTAATGACCTTGCCGTCAAGAACCCCGGCCTTAATGGTCAGGCTCTTGTTTTTCTTGCTGAATTCACTGAGAATCTTCGCAGGAGCAACAGGATCTGTAGAAAAGGCTAAAGCAGTAGGACCTTCCAGAAATTCAGCCAAACCGGTAATCCCGATTTCATCTGCAGCCCGGCGAACCATTGTATTTTTCAATACGCGATATTCAATACCAGCCTGGCGCAGTTCTACTCTCAAATTGGTCACCTGCGATACCGTCAGACCTCTGTAGTCTGCCAGAATCACTCCGTTTGCACCTTCAAACTTCTGTTTGATATCTTCAACAACTTTTTGCTTCTCTTCAAAATTTGGCATACACACACCTCCTTCCGAACGCATACTGTCGTATGCGTTTCGTTGCCATCCATGGCTGTCAATAAACAAGCCTCTGCTGGGCGCAGAGGCAAGATTATTAATGTCTTTCATGTCTTCAAAAGACGATCTTGTCTCCACCTCGGCAGGATATTAAGCTCAATAAAGCGCCTGCTTTCTACAGCGGAAAATTTATTAATTTTTTTCAGTCTAGTCGGGTATATCTCAGCCCTTAAAAAGTCTTTAGACAATTTTCAAAGGATTGATTTTCACTCCTGGTCCCATGGTGGAAGATACCGTTACGCTACGGACATACTGTCCTTTGGCAGCTGCAGGTTTTGCTTTTGTGACAACTTCGGCAATGGTTTTGTAGTTGTCCATCAGCTTATCCTGATCAAAAGAAACCTTGCCGATCGGTACATGGATAATACCGGCTTTATCAGCCCTGTATTCCACTTTACCGGCTTTAATCTCTTTAACTGCTCTTTCGACATCAAACGATACAGTTCCGGTCTTCGGGTTCGGCATGAGGCCCTTAGGTCCCAAAAGCTTACCCAGCTTACCGACAGTACCCATCATATCCGGTGTCGCTACAGCAACGTCAAAACCAAACCAACCTTGTTGAATTTTCTCAACCATTTCTTCAGCTCCGACAAAATCAGCGCCGGCAGCTTCGGCTTCCTTGGCTTTGTCTCCCTTGGCAAAAACAAGTACACTTAAAGTTTTGCCTGTTCCATGTGGAAGAACAACCGCTCCGCGGATCTGCTGATCAGCATGGCGGGTATCGATTCCTAATTTGAAAGCAACTTCAACTGTCTCATCAAATTTTGCTTTGGCATTGGTTTTTACAACACCAATTGCTTCGGCCGGCTCAAACACAGCCTGATTATCAAATGCTTTTAAAGCATCAAGGTATTTCTTACCTCTTTTTGGCATCTTTCTTTAACCTCCTTGTGGTCTTCGGGCCAAACCCTCCCACATTGTTCAACGGAATCAAACAATATCGATTCCCATACTGCGCGCAGTACCTTCGACCATACGCATTGCAGCTTCAATGCTTGCTGCATTTAAGTCTTTCATCTTTTGTTCAGCAATTTCCCTAACCTGATCTTTGGTCACTTTCGCAACCTTTTGCTTGTTCGGAACAGCGGAACCAGACGGAATGTTGGCTGCCTTCTTAAGCAATACGGATGCCGGCGGAGTCTTCAGAACAAAAGTAAAGGAACGGTCTTCATAAATCGTAATCTCTGCAGGAATGATCAGTCCAGCCTGATCCTTCGTTCTTTCATTGTATTCTTTGCAGAAGCCCATGATATTAACACCGTGCTGACCCAAAGCAGGACCAACCGGAGGTGCCGGATTTGCCTTACCTGCGGTGATTGCCAATTTTACCAGCCCAATAACTTTCTTTGCCATAATTACACCTCCTTGCTGTGGAATATCTATTTAGTCAAGCTTTTCCACTTGCCCAAACTCGAGTTCGACCGGCGTCTCTCTCCCAAACATGGAAACCGAGACCCTGACTTTTTGCTTTTCTTCGAGGACCTCTTTCACAACACCAATAAAGTCTTTGAACGGACCGGAAATGACCCGGACAGACTGCCCGACAACAACGTCAATCTTGGTGCGGATTTTCTCGAGTCCCATTTGGCGTAAAATAACAGCGACCTCTGGATCCAGAAGCGGAATCGGTTTGCTGCCGCTTCCTACAAACCCGGTCACCCCAGGTGTATTGCGGACCACATACCAAGAGTCGTCAGTCATGTCCATCTCCACTAAAACGTAACCTGGAAACACCTTGCGTTTGGAGATTTTTTTCTTGCCGTTCTTTATTTCGATCTCGTCTTCCATAGGAACTAAAACGCGAAAAATTTTATCCTCCATATTCATGGATTCCACGCGTTTTTCCAGATTTGTTTTCACCTTGTTCTCATATCCGGAATAAGTGTGAATAACATACCAGTTCTTCGTCATTAACCGAAAGCCTCCTAAGAAAGATTCATCCAATTGTCAAATGAATTGTTAAATACCAAGCAAGTTGGTCATTGCGTAAGTCAAGCCACTGTCTACAATCCAAATCAACAAAGCAACAATTGCCACAGAAACAAGCACGACACCGGTATACGTCAGCAACGTCTGACGAGTCGGCCAATGTACTTTTTTCAGCTCAAGCCCAACCTCACGAAAAAAAGCAAACCGTTTTCCGGGGTTCTTAAACCTATTAAGAAAGCCGCCTTTTGCACCTGTGGTATCTGCTTTCTTTGCCACTGCCATATTTTCACATCCTTAACGGAATATTCTTCCGGTTCGTACTATTTTGTTTCCTTATGAACAGTATGAGCTTTGCAAGTTCTGCAATATTTTTTGATCTCTATACGATCTGGGTCATTTTTCTTATTCTTATTGGACTGATAATTTCTGTTTTTGCACTCAGTACAAGCCAATGTAATTGCAACACGCATTCGGAACACCCCCCCGGCAATGGCATTAAACTGCATATTTTACAAGTCGCACAGAATAATTTAACACAATAATAAAGTCTTTGTCAAGGAAGATTCCTTTGTATGCCGCAAATAAACTGTGAAATTCTCTTGCCAAAATAGGCAGAACGAATTAGGATTGTATTATTGTCGATATTTATTCATTATATCATAACTGTGCTTAGAAAATAAAAAAGAATTAGAGGTCTGTCTTATGTCCAATCCAGATTATCCAAACATTTTTGATGCCCATGCCCATATTTTTCCGCAAAAAGTAGCTCCCAGGGCAGTCAATTCCATCTTGTCCTTCTACGACGAACTTATTCAAGATATGGAGCCTGGAAAAGGAACCGCCTCCGATCTGATCGCTTCCGGCGCAGGCGTCGGGATCAACCGCTTTTTGATTTCCTCCACCGCTACGAGAACAGAACAAGTCGAGTCAATCAACGATTTCATTGCCGGTGTTTGCACCGATTCGCGGTTCGTCGGCTTCGGCACCATGCATCCTGAATTTCCTAATCCTCAACTGGAAATCGAGCGGGTACTTTCACTCGGTTTAAAAGGTTTAAAGCTTCACCCGGATTTTCAGGAATATAACATTGATAATCCATCTTTGTTTCCTATATACGAGGCAGCAGAAAGCAAATTGCCGATCCTTTTTCATGTCGGAGATACGCGCACGGATTACTCCAATCCGCACAGACTTGCCCACATTCTGAAAATATTTCCTAATTTGGTGGTGATTGCAGCCCATCTGGGTGGCTGGAGTATGTGGGATGATTTTGACCACAGCCTGTTCAAACGAAATGTCTACATCGATACGTCCAGTTCCCTGATGTTAACAGAAAAAGAAACAGCCGTTGAAATTATCCGCTCCCATGGTGTTGACAAAGTCCTGTTTGGCACGGATTACCCGATGTGGTCTCCCGAAGCCGAACTTGAGCGTTTCCTATCTCTTGGCCTGACGAAAGAGGAAAACCAGAAAATTCTCTGGGAAAACGGCAGAAAACTGTTTGGCCTGCAGCTGTAAACCCTACAATACTATCAAATCAAGCTGCATCTAGTCTTCTTCAGACACTCATTTCCATCTCCAGATTCAGCAGCCGGGAGGACTCCTTCGCAAACCAGCGAATGCTGTAGGTAACAACAGACAATTCAATCAGTGCATGATAGTAAAAGCTTGTCGAGGGTGTATTCTCCTGCCATTCATTCAAAATAGCGTGCAGTTTGCTCCAGACACGTAATTCGGGAAACTGAGCTGCCTCTTCTCCCTTGACCTTCTTCTGAAGCTGCAGATTGTAGCTTGTTGCACTGAACATCACATTGTGCAGCATTTCAAAAACATGTTCAAATTCAGCACTCACCGCCGGATCATTGGCTTCCTCCCGGCGGGTTTTTCGTTCTGCGGCAAGAAAAAGCAAATCCTGCGATCTTTGCCAGAGGCCCCGGCTGTAATTTAAATATTCCTTATATAATGGTTTACGGGCCTTGGGATCTTTCTTGTTTTTACCGAACCACAAAACGTTCCACTCTTTGCGGTATAAATCATACAAATTCTCAGCTTCCTGAAACAAGCTGTTGAATTCCGCTTTATTTTTATGCATTTCTTCTTCGGAAGCCAGGTTCAGGTATAGATACCGGTTCACTGCATCGACAAACATCCGGACAGCAAAATTATTTAGTTCAATCAGTTTATCCTCAAGCACTTTTTGGTAACGCGGAGGTACGATCGTCAAATTGATCACATTGGCTGTCACCAGTCCGATAAGGATGGCCAGCGACCTTGAAACGGCATGGGACAAAAACTGCTCCTGTGGAGAAGCCAGGATAAAAATAGCTGAAATGACCGCCAGTACGATCTGGTTTGGCACTTTAATCACTGTCGTAAATATGATGATCAGAACGATCGTTGCAAGTGCCATACTCAGAAACTGCAGCGGTATGGCCAGTCCGATCGCCACAGCCACAATAATTGCAATGATGTTTACCATAATTTCTTCGAGCGCATTTCGAAAACTTCTTCCGAGTGATTGCTGCATACAAACCACTGCCGATGTCGCAGCAAACAAAGATGGCTCAATATCCAAAAGGATACAGATATAAACACTGACTGCCACAGCGAGACTTGTCTTTAACGTCCTGGCTCCGATATTCATTCCACAGCTCCTTAAGGTTTATTCCTTGTGTTTATTGTCTTATGATAACACAACCTGTCCCGAATAATAAACCCGCACCCAAACACTTCTTTTTTCTCTGAAGCATACAGTATGAAAAAGGAAGTGTGTTTCTTGAAAATTCATGTTGTAAGCTCAGGACAGAGCATCTATTCCATTGCCCGCAAATACGGGGTCTCACCCCAGAAAATAATTGCGGATAATGAACTGACCAATCCAAATCAGCTGGTTGTCGGGCAGACGCTGGTCATTCTGGAAAGTAGCGGGACACATACGGTTACCGCCGGTGAGTCGCTTTATCTGATTGCCCAAAAACACGGAGTAACGGTGAATGCTTTACTCGCCGCCAATCCACGGATAACAGATCCGAGCCGTATCTATGCCGGTCAGACTATTGCGATTCCGGCAGCAGCTGCCAGCTATGGAACGATAGAAGTGAACGGGTATGCCTTTCCGAATATTAACAGAGACATTCTCCGAAAAAGCCTTCGCCATCTTACATATCTTAGTATCTTCAGTTATCAGGTCAACGCGGACGGCACCCTGAATACGATTCCGGATGAACCGCTGATTCAGGCAGCAAGAGAAGCCCAGACAGCTCCACTAATGGTCATTACGAATATCCAGCAGGGCGGAAGCTTCAACAGTACGCTGGCCAGATCCATCCTGACGAACCAGACTGCTCAGAATACTTTAATCAGTCAGGTTATCAGAACGCTGAGAGAAAAAAACTATTACGGCCTCGATATTGATTTTGAATATATCTATCCATCCGACCGGGAAAACTATAACAACTTTCTCCGAAGGATCGTTAATACGCTCCGCCCTTTAGGCTATCCTGTGACGACAGCTCTCGCTCCTAAGCTGACTGCCGATCAAAAAGGTCTGCTATACGAAGCCCATGACTATCCTGTTCACGGGGCTCTGGCCAACCACGTCATCCTAATGACCTATGAATGGGGCTACACCTACAGCCCACCCAAAGCAGTCGCTCCTGTAAATGAAGTGCGCAAAGTATTGACCTATGCGGTGTCGGCTATTCCGAGACAGAAAATCTTTATGGGTATCCCCAATTATGGCTATGACTGGACCCTTCCATACGTTTCCGGTACTGCCGCCAGAACAGTCTCCAACAGCGGGGCGGTAGATCTGGCCAGAACTGAAAAGATAGCAATCCATTATGATTCAACAGCGCAGTCTCCGTATTTTACCTACTACGACGATGCCAGCAAAAAGCACGAAGTATGGTTTGAAGATGCCCGAAGCATCTATGCCAAACTGACCCTGGCCAAAGAATTTCGGATCGGGGGCATAAGCTACTGGACGATCGGAAGATATTTTCCCCAGAACTGGCTGGTTTTAAGATCTTTATACAATGTAAAGAAACTGCTTTAAAATTTTATGGTATAAGACTTGTTCACTCCTCAAACAATATACTTGCAACAAATTTTTTTAAGTGCAGACCAAAGGAGGAACAGTATTAATGAAACACAATCCGGATGACCGCAGGGATAATGCCGACAGAATCCAAAAAAATATTAATCACACGATCCAGAATATGGAGCTTGCTGATGAAATGATTGCGAAAACTGATGATCCTAAAAGTAAGAAAGATCTGAAAGAGAAGAACGAACGGAGGCGTGATGCGCTAAACGGAATGAGGGCGGAAATCCGGGACGAAGCCCTGGATAAAAAAAGAGAGTATGAATAGATCCAAAAAATAGCAGCCAGGCAACAGCCTGGCTTTGTTTTTGAATTAGACCGGTTAAATTTGTTCTATTTATTGATAACCCCATATCAATGATAGCAATCCCAAAAATTACTTGCTATAATTTAGAGTGCATATTGACTAGTACCTTAGTACTGGCATTGAATGGGGGTAATCCGAAAAAGTGAGTGCAATAAAAGTAATGGTCGTTGACGACTCTCTGTTTTCAAGAACACTCATTGTGGAAATACTTCGCGACAGCGGCTTGGAAGTCGTCGGGGAAGCCGATTCCTACGACAGCTTAATCGAAACATATGAACGGTGCAGACCCGATGTCGTAACGATGGATATTGTTATGCCGGATATGGACGGATTTGAGTGCAGCCGTGCCCTTTTTGTAAAAGACCCCAATGCAAAGATTATTCTTGTCAGCTCGATGAAAGATGAAGAATCGGAAGTTGAAGCGCGCCGCATCGGGATTTCCGGATACATTCAAAAACCTGTTGACAGCGACTACCTGGTCCAGATGATCAACAACGTTATGGCACCGGATATTCATTATGACCATCTGCTTGCCTATGGTCTGGAAACCTTTAAGGAATCTCTAACCCAGAATATTGCCCGGATGACCAAATCACCCGTTTCTTTTGCTTCATACGAAAATTTTGGAGACCATTACTTATCCCAGGGAATTACAGCTGTTATCGGGCTGATCGGCCGCCACTCCGGATCTATGATCTTAGATATGTCGATGGAGACAGCGGAAAGAATTGTTGAGATGCTCCTGAAACGCGCTCATAGAAACCGTGAAGAGGTATTGTCCATGGTTGCCGAATTGGCCAATATTATTGCCGGAGTTGCCTGCTCGATGCTGAATAAGTCCGATAAAACTTATAGTCTGAGCGTTTCTCCACCCAGTCTGTTTTACGGTACCGGGACCGAAATTATGAGTCCGAATCTTAAAATGGATGCCGTGACGGCAGGAACCAACTTCGGGAATATTTTCCTAGGTGTTGGTTTTAAGAAGGGGTCGAGTATATGGATGTAAGTATCATTAATCCTCTTCTGACTGCTTTTACAGAAGTTCTGCCGCAGCTCGGCTTCCAGTCGGTCGAACGGCGCAAGGTATCCAAAATAGAAGCGGCCTTTCAGTACAACGGTATTCTTCTGAATATCTCACTTTTCGGAACAGTGAAAGGCGCGATCCTATTCGGGATGGATATTGAAGCTGCCAAAAAGTTTGCCTCTAAAATGATGATGGGTATGCCGGTGGCTGAACTGGATGCTATGGCCAGAAGCGCAATTTCTGAAATGGGAAATATGGTCTGTGCTAATACGTGCACGCAGTTCACAAAAATTGGTATCACTGATCTGGATATCTCGCCTCCGACCCTTATGATCAGCGAGAACGGTGAGGCGACCCTACCCGTGCCAAAATCGATTGTCGTAAATTTCCTGATTGATGATATTGAACTGAGTGCCTATGTAAGTCTGATGAATAAATAAAGGAGGAACAAGAAAATGGGTTTTTGTGGTTTAAAAATTCAGTTTGTAGGAATCACTAGGATACAATACAAAAGCCTTAGACATTTGTCTAAGGCTTTAATTTTCTTTGGTTGCGGGGGCCGGATTTGAACCGACGACCTTCGGGTTATGAGCCCGACGAGCTACCACTGCTCCACCCCGCGATGTTAAATAAAGTTCCAGCTCGATATCTCCAATTATAGAATGGTGGGCAGGGATGGATTCGAACCACCGTACCTTTCGGAACAGATTTACAGTCTGCCGCCTTTAACCACTCGGCCACCTACCCATTTCAATTGGAGCCGACGATGGGACTCGAACCCGCAACCTGCTGATTACAAATCAGCTGCTCTACCAATTGAGCTACATCGGCATTGGACACCAACGTATTGTATCAAAGATTACGGCCACTTGTCAACAAAAAAAAGTGTTTTTTTTCTGGAATAATTTACAAAACAGAGTGTGTGATTCTATTCATATTGTATGGAATTTTAGGCCCCTCTGTGCTCCAGATACCTTTCCAACTTTCGCTTGACCCGCTGCAGTGCATTGTCAATGGATTTGACATGCCTGTCGAGATCAACGGCAATCTCCTGATAAGATTTGCCTTCAAGATAGGACATCAGCACTTCCCATTCGAGCGAACTTAAAATCTCGCCCATTTTTTCTTCAATATCGTCAAATTCTTCCCTGCTGATGATTAGTTCCTCGGGATCCGTGATCTTATTTCCAGAAATAACATCCAAGAGCGTCCTGTCGGAATCCTCATCGTAAATAGGTTTGTTCAGTGATACGTACGAATTGAGCGGAATATGCTTTTGTCTGGTAGCCGTCTTGATTGCTGTAATGATCTGCCGAGTTATGCATAACTCGGCAAATGCTCTGAAAGAGGAGAGCTTGTCCCCACGGAAGTCACGAATTGCTTTATACAGTCCAATCATGCCTTCTTGAATGATATCTTCCCTATCCGCGCCGATCAAGAAATACGATCTGGCTTTTGCCCTGACAAAATTCTTGTACTTATTGATTAAGTACTCCTGAGCTTCTGCGTCACCGATCTTTGCTAACTCAACTAGTTCCTCATCCGCTATGTATTCATTAGCCTCGAATTCTTCTGGAATCTCTGTCTGGATACTGTAAGTCAAGTCCATCCCTCCCGAAACCGATTCACGAAGGTAACGCTGAAGCCTCCATTATATGCTTATAACAAAACAATTATACCTGAAATGCACAAATAGCGTCAAGATGAAGATTGGCGGGATATGGCAGATTAAGTCTGATTTCTCTGTCTCCGGACCTCATACATGATAATGGATCCGGCTACGCTGGCATTCAAAGATGAAATTCTGCCATACATTGGCAAGGATATAATTTCATCGCAGGTTTCCCGGATCAGTCTCCCGAGTCCCTTATCCTCTCCGCCAATGACGACGACCCTTGGCCCTTTCAGTTCCGCCTGATAGATATCTTTGCCGCCTGCTTCCGCACCGGATACCCAGCAGCCCTCTTCTTTGAGATATTTAAGTGTCTGGACAAGGTTGCTTACTCTGGCCACAGGCACATATTCCACAGCTCCGGCCGACGTTCTGCCGACAGCTGGCGTGAGTGCGGCACTTCTTCTTTTGGGAATGATCACCCCATGAACACCCGCTGCATCGGCAGTTCGAAGAAGAGCCCCTAAATTATGCGGATCCTCGATCTCATCCAGAACAAGGATAAATGGATCTTCCCCTCTTTGCCTTGCTATCTCCAAAATATCGGATGGTTCTGCATATTCTTTGGCAGCAGCAAATGCCACCACTCCCTGATGCTTTTCTCCGGCAGTATATTTGTCCAGGACAGTATTCTCCACAAATTGGTACGGTATGCCGCGCGCTTTAAGTAGATGCAGTATGTCCGAATTTCTTCCCTGCCCCTTTTCATTTTTGATCAGCACTTTATTCACCGGATTCCCGGATTTGATCAGTTCGGTCACAGCGTTGCGCCCGCACACAATATTTTCTTCCAATGCCGGTTTCCCCTTCCGAAAGTTTATTGTAAGCATACTAACCTTTAAAATTTGTATATTACGACGTTCACTTTCTTATATATTTTACAACACTGTACTGAATGTCATTATAAGTTTGCAATTCACCTTCAGACTCGACTTTCCAGTTGTCATCTTCATCGACATTCCTAAGATGCTTATCCGCAGGGAATGTGTGCCTGATTTTTGTTACATACAGTTCATTCAGATAGGGCATGAGCAGCTGAAAAAGTGATTCTCCGCCAATCACACAGATATCGTCCGAAGGGTATTTTTTCAGCTCCTGAAGCAGGTCCTCCAGAGAATGACAGATAATAAATCTTTCATCCTGAAAATCCTTGTTTGTGCTCAGGATAATATTCGTTCTGCCCTTTAAGGGCTCTTTTCCCGGCAATGATTCATAGGTTCCTCTGCCCATGACCACGACCTTGCCAACAGTCATCTGCTTAAAAAACTTCATATCTTCCGGAATTTTCAGCAGCAGGTCTCCTTTATAGCCAATACCCCAGTTTTGATCTACCGAAACGATTGCTTTCATTCATTAGCCCCCTAAAAAATTTTCAGAACAACGCGGCAAATCCTCTGAAGATAATAAAATGCTGCATGTAGTGCGCAGCCGTTACTTTTGCCTGAAATAGAACAGATCTCTTACTTCCTGCTGTTTGCCGCAGGTCATCTTCCCTTCATGGCATTTGCTGACCAGACAGGGCGGCAGTGCTTTTTCATAGAGTACACCGGATAATTCTCTGAGGATCTTCAGTTTCTTGACTGCGAGCTTTCTGATTTCCCACTGGGCGTTCAGGCAGGTCCTTTCCGAGAGCATCTGATTGTCTATCCTCGCATTTGTGGACATAATCATTTTTAAAAGCTGGCAGTTCAGGATAAACGGCATAGCTTTGCCCAGCCCCAATTTTTGATAAATCTCCCTGGAAAATGTCCGATAGGCTTCCGTCAGATTTAAGAACTCCTCCAAAAACGGAGAATTGCGAATGCTATCCGGAACGATTACCGGTCTTTCTGTGTCGCTGAAAAGGTTACTGAAGTCTTCCCGGAACATTTCCGGCAGACGATGACGGACCTGCTGGTGATACGTCACCAAGGAACACATCATCCCAAAAGTGGTCCGGACCTGTTCGGCAATACTTTCATGACCGTAACCAAGCACTCTCTGGACAATTTCTTTCGCCTTAACTGGAGCTTCCTCCCCCCAGGACAGCAAAACCTCGGAAGACGCCCTGCTTTGGGTGCTGGTCAGAGCGCCTAGACCAGCCTTAATGTCCGGATCCTGACAACTGGATAATAAGATGAGGTCATCTTCGGAATTAATTCTCGCCAAATCTGTCCGATAGAAGTCCTCAATGATTGTTAATTCTGCCGTACTGTCATAGTCATCGGGGAACAGCGCGCGTAATTCAGCCGGAAGGAAGGCTTCCAGCTCATTTTTCAGGGTCTCGAATATCCCTTCATATTTCCTGTCATTGAATAAAAGAAAGAACTCCCACAGTTTGTCCCCGGACATCGAAACGGATAGATTCGTCTTTGCCGCGAGCGGCAGTATATAGCGGGCATCTTCAATCGGAATCGCGTAAAGGTAATGCTCAGGCTTAGGTCTCCCTTTAAACCCGCCTTCCTTCAGTGCACACATTCTGGTATACAGATCCAATGCTTGCTGCCCGAGCTCCAAGGCTCTGTGGTAATCTTCTGGCGGCAGGTCGGGAAAAGCAAACGCGTCCTGATCAAGCGCCACGTATCTTTGACTTTGTTGTACATAGGATGCTTTCAGCTCACAGAGCAGCATGCTCTGAACCCGGTTGATACCTTCTGCAACAAAGAATATATTGACCGTTTTCAGAACTTTCTTTAGTTCCGTGGCGGATATCCCGCTTAAATGATTCCGTTTAATCCAGGCTGCGACTCGGTCCAGTCCGGTATGTTCAAAGTTTGTGATCTTCATGTTCCGACTCCCCCCCGTTTTCCGGTTTCTTCGGGTAAAGTACCTCTTTCTGTTTTCTTGCTATTTTCTATCGCCATTGTCTCAAGAATCCCGTCTATGTTGTTTAGAACCGCGCCCATCCGAGTATTTTGGCCAGTAATATGCCAGTAACCGATAAGCGCTTCGAAGGCTGTAGAATGCCTGTAGGTGACAACATCAACACTACGCGGATAGTGGCCCTTCGCATTCCGACCCCTCAGAACAACCTCTGTTTCCGTTTCATCCAGTTCGTTCATGAGATGCCTCAGAATACCTGCTTGCGTTTTGGCCTGTACATAGAAAATAGCCCGCTTATGCATGAGTTGTACCTTGGCAATGTCCTGCTCCAGAAGATGCTTGCGTACCCATAATTCGTAAACGGCGTCACCTATATAGGCAAGCAGCAGGATATTAATATCCTGCCACCGTTTATTGATTTGTACCGACCAAATATCCGGCATGCCGTTATCCTGTTTAGGTTCGTTTTGCTTAGGCAAATGTTATCATCCCTTAACTATTTCAAATACCAGCGGGCACCCTCAGGGGTATCTTCAATCACAATCCCGATTTCTTTAATCCTGTCCCTGATGAGATCCGCAGTCGTCCAGTCCTTGTTCTTACGGGCATTGGCTCTGATCTCCATCACAAGCTCCATAACCTGGGCCAGTTTTCCGGAATCCCCCTGTAAAACTTCAGCCTCGGCTTCCAGATCAAATCCAAGTATCCCAGCCAGCTCTATCAAAGTCTGTGCTGCTTCAGCCAGAGATTCAGTCTTTATAGAAACTTTGGCAAGGTACGTATTGATTCCTTTGGCCAGCTCGAATAAGGCTGCATAAGCCTGGGCCGAATTAAAATCATCGTCCATAGCCTGTTCGAAAGCATTCCTGGCCTCCAGACTGGCCTCAGCCATTTCATTATCCGCCTTCTGGTCTCGGTTCGCAGCAATGATACCGAACGTCATACCCTCTTTACCCAGCGCTTTGCCCAAGGCCTCTTTGGCCAGACGCACGCTGTTTTTCAGGCGGTCCAGTCCTTTAGAGGCCATGACCAGCTTCTCATCATCAAAATCCAGCGGACTGCGGTAGTGTGTTCCGAGCAGATAAAAACGGATAACATCTCCCGGGAATTTTCCTGTAACATCTCTGACCAAAAAGAAGTTCCCCAGCGATTTGGACATTTTCTCCTGATTAATGGTAATAAACGCATTATGCATCCAGTACCGCGCAAACTGCTGACCCTCCAGACAGCCTTCGGACTGCGCAATTTCATTCTCATGATGCGGAAAAACCAGGTCGCCTCCGCCCCCATGAATATCAAACCCAGGCCCGAGGTATTTCAAGGACATCGCTGAACATTCAATATGCCAGCCGGGCCTTCCCTTACCCCAGGGACTCTCCCAGAAAGGTTCTCCCGCTTTGGCTTTTTTCCATAGCGCAAAATCCATCGGGTTATGCTTCTTATCGTCCACCTCTACACGTGCTCCGGCCTGCATATCTTCAAGAGTCCGGCCGGACAGCTTGCCGTATCCCGGGAATTTGTCGACAGCGAAATAGACATCCCCGTCAATATTATAGGCTAAGCCCTTTTCCTCCAACCTGCGGATAATGTCAATCATCTCCGGGATATGTTCCGTGGCTCTCGGGTGGATATCGGCAGGAAGAATATTCAAAGCCTTGGCATCCGTAAAGTACTCATTAATATATTTGCCGGCCAGCGCTATCGGGTCACAGTCTTCTTCAGCCGCCCGTTTAATAATCTTATCATCGACGTCGGTAAAATTCTGGATATACGTAACGTCAAATCCTTTATGGATCAGGTAGCGCCTGATCATATCGAATACTACCAGCATCCGGGCATTTCCCAAATGAAAATAATTATACGTCGTGGGGCCGCAGGCGTACATTGAAGCCTTTCCCGGTTCCCTCGGCACAAACTCCTCTTTGCGGCGCGTGAGTGTATTATACAGTCTGATCGCCATCACGATTTCCTCCTTGTACTTACTTCGGATAAGCAGCCGTTTTCTCCAATCGCCCGTAAATATTTTCTTTGCCGAGCAGCTCCATGATCCGGTCGAGGTCAGGGCCATGCATCTGCCCCGTAAGCGCAATCCTAACCGGCATAAATACATCCTTGCCTTTCAGGTTAAGTTCTTTGGTGATCTCTTTTAATATGCTCTTGGCTGCCGGTGCGTCAAGCAGCGCAGCTTCCCGGACCTTGGCTGCAAAAAGCTGCAGCACTACCGGTACGGTATCTGCCTTCATAATCGCTTCAGCTTCCTCCGTCAGCACATCAATTTCTGTTCCAATAAAATAATGAATATAGGACTTAACCTCGCTTAAGCAGTTGATTTTTTCCTTGACGGCGTCAATAAAGCCGGTCACCCACTGCTGTTCAGCCAAAGAAAGCTCATTCGGAAAAAGTCCTTTTTCTCTCAAAAACGGCAGCACCAACCGGGCAAGGTCTGCCGAAGCAGTCTGTTTCAGGTAGTGCGCATTAATGTAGTTCAGTTTATTCAAATCAAAAACTGCCGGGCTCTTTGATACTTTTTCCAATGAAAATTCTTTCTTGAGTTCTTCGATCGTAAAAAATTCCTGCTCACCGGAAGGCGACCAGCCTAAAAGCGCGATAAAGTTCACGACGGCCTCCGGCAAATACCCTTTATGGAAATAATCCATGACAGCAGTATCCCCGTCCCGTTTGCTCATCTTCCGCCCTTCAGTATTCAAAATCAAGGAGATATGGGCAAAATCCGGTACTTTCATTCCAAGGGCCTCATAAATTAAGACCTGACGCGGCGTATTGGATAGATGTTCTTCTCCTCTGACGACATGCGTGATGCCCATCAGGACATCGTCGATGACCACGGCATAATTGTATGTGGGGATTCCATCTGATTTGACAATGATATAATCCCCGATTCCATTACTTTCAAAAATGACTTTCCCTCTGACCAGGTCATTGATCACGATATCCTGGTCTTCCGGCACTCGGAAGCGGACAACAGGTTTCCTCCCTTCCGCTTCATAAACCTGGCGCTGTTCTGCGGTCAGCGTCCGGCATTTTCCGAGATAGCGCGGGGTCTCCCCACGGGAACTCAGCTCCTGACGCTCCTGTTCCAGTTCTTCTTCTGAACAGTAGCACAGGTAAGCATGTCCGTTCTGAAGAAGCTTATCCGTGTATTCACGGTATGTATCGAGCCTTTCCGTCTGCCTGTAAGGGCCGGAATCTCCGCCGGCGTCTATTCCCTCATCCCAGGTGATCCCCAGCCAGTGCAGCGCTTTCATGATATCCTGCTCTGATTCCCGGCTCGACCGTTCCAGGTCGGTATCCTCTATCCTAAAGACGAAGGTCCCGCCTCTGCCTGCTGCAAACAAATAATTAAAAAGAGCTGACCTGGCTCCTCCGATATGCAGGGGCCCGGTCGGGCTTGGAGCAAACCTTACTTTCACCGTCATAACCGACATAACCTCATTTCTACTTCGTACTGCTTGTCTTCAGCAGGTATTAATAAAATACAAGATATTAAAAATATAAGAATAATTGCGTTTAATATTATATCAGGTCATACAGGCAAAAGACAAACGATTGCCTGGGAACTGATTCCTTCTTCTCTGCCTTCGAAGCCCAGATATTCCGTCGTCGTTGCTTTGATCGATATACAGTCCGGACTTGCGTTCAGAATCTCTGCCAGATTCTTTCTCATCTGCGCGATATAAGGCAATACTTTCGGTTTCTGAGCGACAATCACACTATCCAGATTCCCAAGCCTGTAGCCTTCACCTTGCGCAAGCTTTACAACTTCAGCCAGCAATGCCAGACTGGAAATGCCTTTGTACCGGGCATCGCTGTCGGGAAAATGTTTGCCGATATCACCAAGCGCACAAGCCCCGAGCATCGCATCCATTACGGCATGCGTCAGAACATCCGCATCAGAATGCCCCAAAAGTCCTTTGTCATGGGGAATTTCTACTCCGCCCAGAATCAACATCCGTCCCTCAACCAGTGCATGGACATCGTAGCCCAGTCCTATCTTCATTTGAGGCACCTCTCTTCTTCTGCACAGGATGGACTCCGCCCAAAGCATATCTTCAGGCGTGGTCACTTTGATATTCTCGTAACTACCTTCAACAACCCTGACCGGTAAGCCCTGCCACTCAAATAGAGAAGCATCGTCCGTGGCCAGGTACTGCTGTTCAAAGGCGAGTTTGTGTACTTTTTCTAAAAGGTTCCGGTTAAAAATCTGCGGTGTTTGAATCGCCCGAAGCTGTTCCCGCGGGGGTGTTTCCACAACCCGGCCCTGAGCATCAACCTTTTTCACAGTATCTTTCAAAGGTACAGCCATGACGGCCGCTTCGAAGTCCGCCGTTTCTTCAACAAAACGGTTCAGATTATCCAGTGTTAATAAAGGTCTGGCACCGTCATGGACGATCACGCTGTCCACCTCAGTACTTAAGGACTGAAGCGCCCGGTAAACGGATTCCTGCCTTTCAGCACCTCCCTCAACCACTGCCGTTACCTTATTTAGACTGTATTTCGCCACCAACTTTTTAATTGTCAAAATATCTGCCCTTGCCGCAGGAATAATGATCTCTTTAATTAGCGGACAAAGTTCCAGTGTTTTTAGAGTAAAAACAAGGATAGGGGTCCCGGCAAGTTCAAGCAGAAGCTTGTTGCCTTGACCCCCCATCCTTTTTCCCTGCCCAGCAGCAGGTACAATAGCCGCAATATCAGCCGAATGCATTAAACTCATGGGAAAACTCCTCAGATGATTTTTCCTGCATCCCTTTGGGTTTAGCAAAGATCATCCTACCTGCAGCAGTTTGCAGAACAGTCGTAACCAGCACGGTGGTCTGTTGCCCAATGTACCTGCGTCCTCCGTCAACGACAACCATCGTTCCGTCATCCAGATAAGCTACGCCCTGTCCAGCCTCTTTTCCTTCCTTCATTATCTGAATATACATCTCTTCGCCCGGAAGGACGACTGGTTTCACAGCATTGGCCAATTCATTGATATTTAAGACTTTTATCCCCTGAAGCTCGGCCACTTTGTTTAGGTTATAATCATTGGTCAATATCGGCGCGTCCAGAATATTCGCCAGTTTGACAAGCTTACTGTCCACTTCAGCGATGTCTTCAAAATCACCTTCGTAGATCTCGACCTTAATGATCGATTCCTTGGAAATCTGATTCAGGATATCAAGTCCTCTCCGACCCCGGTTTCTTTTCAAGGCGTCTGAAGAATCGGCAATATGTCTGAGCTCTTCCAGAACAAAACCAGGAATCAGAAGAACCCCATCTAAAAAGCTCGTTTTGACAATATCCGCAATTCTGCCGTCAATAATCACACTGGTATCAAGCACTTTATAGCCTGCAGCAGCGGATTGTTTCCCGTGTCCTTTATCCTTATTCTTTTCTTTTTCAGCACGTTCCCCTTTCAGCTTGGGTAAAAAGTTGAAAAATCCAAGAATATCATCCTTGCGATTGATCCCAATAATCAGGCCGACGTAGCCAAGTAACAAACTGATGATGACCGACAGAATCGGACCGAGAAACGGAATACCCACAAAAGTAATGCAAACCAGACGGGCAATCAGCAAACCGACAATACCCCCAAGTGAACCTCCGACCAAATCGTGAATCGGCATGCGGATAAGTCTGCTTTCCAGCCATTTGACAAGGCCAATGAAAACTTTCATGCATACAGGGGCAAGAAAGAAACCAAAAGCAGATAACACAATAAAAATAATAATATAAGTCCAGTATAAGTGAATCTCGAAACCTAATGTCTGACTAAGTTGACGAATATCAACAACCTTTAATATCAAGTAATCTACGTAAATTCCTGCTGCACCAAACAGCAGCGTAATGATGCCGCGAACAATTTTGCTAAGCATCAAATTCACCTCCCTTTTTCTATATTTTGGCTAAAAACTATTTTGTTTATACCAGGAGTCTGAAATTTCCCTGATCTGTCCCCTATGAAATTGTTTAGCGGTATTTTCCCCTGTATCTCATCATTATATCAGGTTGTATTTCTCTTTCAAAGTAAACGACAAATTATTTCAATATATCTTAATTCAAGAAATATTTCCCGATTTGATGAAATTGACAACAGCTTCAGATGCTGTCTATAATGAAATTGGCAGAAAGGAAGTGTATGTTCTATGAGTCCAATCAATAATGATTTTCAAGAAACGGTTGATGCTATGCTAATTCGACACCAAAGCATCTTGGATATTTTATCAAAAGGACAAGAGGCTTCTTCCCGGGTAAACAGGGCTATAACAAAGGCTGTGACTTCTTGCGGCTGTGTCTCAGTGGATGCCTACAAGAGCCCAATTCCGGAAAACGCTACCATATCAGATCTTAAGTTTCTCCTGAACAGTCATCTGGTAGGAAACCTTTGTTCCAACTGCCGTGAAGTTGTCGAAACCGAACTGGGAAATCAGCTTTTTTATATCTCAGCTCTTGCCAATATTCTGGGCTTGTCTGTAAACGAAATCCTGGAAAAAGAAGAAAACAGACTCAAAACACTTACTGTTTTTAATTTTAGATAGCTGAGCTTAAAAGAAGATTAAAGGATGCGGAGATATTTTCTGTCATTTTGTATATTTGTATATCAGTTACTAATGTTTACAAATCAGTGATGCCTTGGAATGACTGCCGCGGATGTCTTTTGACATCCTTTTTTATTTTGGTATCAAAATCATCTAAAAAAGAAAATCCAGTACTTCCTCAATGTTCTTAACCGGAATGATTCGGCAATCGGTCTTCCCGATACTGTCTGCATTGACTTTTGGTACCAGGCAATTTTGGAAACCAAATTTTTCCGCTTCTCTGATCCGCTGCTCAATATGAGAAACCCCTCTAATTTCTCCGGTCAAACCGAGTTCCCCGATTAAAGCCATATTTCCAAGCGGCTGATCTTTAATTCCCGACATCACAGAGGCAATAACGGCAAGATCCGCTGCCGGTTCATCCACATCGAGACCCCCGGCAATATTGACAAAAACATCCCGGGTGCCAAAAGCGTACCCGGCTCGTTTGTCCAGGACTGCCAGAAGCATCAGCAGGCGGTGGTAATCCATCCCGTTTACGGTTCTTCTCGGCGGCGCAAAGATGGACGATGTTACCAAAGCCTGGACTTCCACTAAGAGCGGCCTTGTTCCTTCCATCACGACAGCCACCCCGGAACCAGCAGATACCTGTGTATGATCGCCCATAAAAAACATGGAGGGATTTGTAACATCAGCTAGACCGCAGCCTCTCATCTCAAATACCCCAATTTCGTTGGCCGGACCAAAACGGTTTTTAACTGCCCGCAGCAGACGGAAAATATGGTGCTGATCTCCTTCAAAATACAGGACCGTATCGACCATGTGCTCCAGAACCCTGGGTCCGGCAATCGCACCCTCCTTTGTAATATGGCCGGCCAGGAAAACCGTAATCTCATTTTCTTTGGCCAGTTTCAGCAAAAAAGAAGCCCCTTCCCTTACCTGGCTGACGCTTCCGGGTGCAGACTGAACGTCTTCGAGCAGCATTGTCTGGATCGAATCAATAAAAACGACTTTATAGCCTTTGTTCAGCACCTCCGAACGTACTGCTTCCAGGGAATTATCGGCGAGTATATGTACCCGGGAAGAAGAAAGCTCCATTCTGTCAGCCCTGAGTTTGATTTGCCGGGCAGATTCCTCTCCCGACACATAAAGCACATTTTCCTTCCGGGAAAGATATTCTGCCATTTGCAGAAACAAAGTGGATTTGCCAATCCCGGGCTCCCCGCTTAATAGAACAAAGGACCCTTCGACAACCCCTCCCCCGAAAACCCGGTTAAGTTCCGGACTTCCGGTATCAAGTCTCTGCCCTTCCATCGTTTGGATTTCAGTCAGAGGGATCGCCTGAACGATCCCTCTGTGTTCTGTAGGTTTGGATTTTTCTACGCGCTCCTCAATCAGTGTATTCCATTCACCGCATCCGGGACACCTTCCAAGCCATCTCGCGCTTTCCTGCCCGCATTCCCGGCAATAGAACTTCGTCTTCGGACCTGCCAAAATCCCTTCCCCCTTAGACCTTTTCCAGTTTCTTTCCGCCCTTTTTCTTGACGGCAGCGGGTTTCACAAAAACGACTTCTTTGTCGGAAAGTTCGACCTTAATCATATCGCCTGCGTTATAAGTTCCTTCAAGAATCTTTTCAGACAGAGGATCCTCAATCATTTTTTGGATAGCCCTCCGTAAAGGACGCGCCCCATAAGTCGGATCATTACCCTCTTCTGCCAGATGCTCCAGAACCTCATCATCCAGGACCAGTTCAAGTTCCTGCTCTTTTAGTCGTTTGCTGACATCCTTGATCAGGATTTTGGTAATCTTCACAAGATCGTCTTGCTTGAGCGGATGGAATACCACCATTTCATCCACTCTGTTCAAAAATTCCGGACGAAAAGTCTTCTTAAGTTCCTCCATGATCCTGGAACTCATGGATTTATATTCGCTTTCTTCGTTTCTTCCGGAGACAAAACCCAGAGATTCTTTTTTGAGGAAAGAAGCTCCGACGTTGGACGTCATAATCAATACGCAGTTGCGGAAATCCACAAGCCTTCCCTTAGAATCCGTGAGCCTGCCGTCTTCCAGTACCTGCAACAGAATATTAAACACTTCAGGATGGGCCTTCTCTATTTCGTCAAACAGAATGACGCTGTATGGTTTCCTGCGGACCGCCTCCGTAAGCTGACCACCTTCATCATGACCGACATATCCCGGAGGCGAACCTACCATCCTGGATACGGCATGCTTTTCCATATATTCGGACATATCAACTCTGATCAACGAATTTTCATCCCCAAACAGAGATTCAGCCAAAGACCTCGCCAGCTGGGTTTTTCCGACTCCTGTCGGTCCGAGGAAGATAAACGAACCAATGGGCCGCTTAGGGTCTTTGAGTCCCGCCCTGGCCCGTCTGATCGAACGGGCAACAGCCGTGACTGCCTCGTCCTGTCCGATCACGCTGTCATGCAGAAGGGATTCCAATTTCAAGAGTCTGAAGCTTTCTCCTTCTTCCAGTTTATTCAGTGGGACTCCTGTCCAACTTGATACGATTCTGGAGATATCCTCTGGCCCCACGACCATCCGGTCCTTTTCTCGGCTTTCCTCCCAGTTCTTACGAATCTCGCTGAGCTTTTCGCGTTTCTTTTGCTCTTCGTCTCTGATTTCGGCAGCCTTTTCGAATTCCTGCCTTTTTACGGCTGCTTCTTTTTCTTTCTTCAGATTTTCGATTTCTTCCTCCAGCTCTTTCAAATCCGACGGTGCCGTAAAACTGTGAATGCGAACTCTGGATGCAGCCTCATCAATTAAATCGATGGCTTTATCGGGCAAAAATCTGTCGGAAATATACCTGTCGGACAAGCGCGCTGCCATATCAATTGCCTCATCGGATATCTTCACCCTGTGATGGGCTTCATACTTGTCCCTTAAGCCCTTCAGAATGGCCACGGTTTCCTCAACTGTAGGCTCTCCTACCTTAATCGGTTGAAAACGTCTTTCCAAGGCTGGATCACGTTCAATATGCTTACGGTATTCATCGAGTGTCGTTGCTCCGATACATTGCATTTCTCCTCTGGCCAGAGCCGGTTTCAGAATATTGGCTGCGTCAATGGCTCCTTCGGCAGCCCCCGCTCCGATCAGGGTATGGAGTTCGTCGATGAAGACGACCACGTTGCCCGCCAGCCGGATTTCTTCCATGACTTTTTTCATTCTCTCTTCAAATTCACCGCGATATTTTGTCCCTGCTACCATCGAAGAAAGATCGAGTGTTACAACCCGTTTATCGACAAGGATCTCCGGCACTTGGTTGTTAACAATCCTTTGGGCCAAACCCTCGGCGATGGCCGTTTTTCCGACCCCGGGTTCTCCAATCAATACAGGGTTATTCTTCGTCCGGCGGCTCAGCACCTGAATGACTCTTTCAATCTCATTTCCCCGGCCGACGACGGGGTCAAGCTTCCCTTCAGCGGCCATAACCGTCAAGTCCCGTCCGAACTCGTTTAAAGTCGGTGTTCCACCTGCCTGTCCGGGTTTGCTGTTATTCGCGGCGGAACTTCCGGGCATTGATGTGCCTTCGGTTTCTCCTCCCAGGAGCTCTACAACCTGCTCCCATATTTTTTCCGGGCTGATCTTAAGATCCGCCAGGACTCTCGCAGCAATTCCTTCTCCCTCAATGATCATGCCAAGCAGAATGTGCTCGGTTCCGATATAATTGACCCCCTGGCGTTGAGCCTCTTCGGTGGCAAGCTGAATCACGCGCTTCACTCGCGGAGACAATCCGACCTCTCCGCTGATAGGGGTTCCTACGCCAATGATCTGGGTAATCTTTGCGCTTACCTTGTCAGGATCCAATCCAATCCCGGTCAGCGCCTTCGCGGCAACTCCTTCTCCTTCTTCAATCAAAGCCAAAAGAATATGCTCAGTCCCTATAATCTTATGGCCCATGCGTTTGGCAATCGCCTCAGCAAGCATAAATACTTTTTCTGCCTTTTGCGTAAATTTTCTTGACATTTTGATCCTTCCTTTCCAAATCTATCGGCGTTTAATTTACATTCTCACTCATTTTGTGATGATAGATTCCACGCACAAAATTAGCTCTTTCTGCGTTAATATGATAAGCATCCAGCTGCTTATTGAGATTATATTGCAGACATCCCTGCATTGAGTTAATCAAGACAGACACGAAACCTGCAGAAACTCTAGATAAAATGCCCATATCAATGCCCAGCCGGTCCTCCGATAGAAGTGAATAGATCTCTTCCGTTTCAAGGATCCTGACATTTTCCAAAGTCCCCCGGGCCCTCCATACTTTGTCTTCGACGATAAGCGGAGATTCTTTGCGAATAACTTCCCGCATCTGGACTTCCCGTTCCATCAGCTGCCGCGTCACCGCATCAAGATGCGTTAAGGTGTCCTCTTCACTCTTGCCTAAAGTAACCTGGTTGGATATCTGAAAGATATTTCCGAAGGGCCTGGAGCCTTCACCGTACAGACCGCGTACTGCCAACCCAAGCGAAGTCAGGGCACCCAGAACCTGCTGGACCTGATTGGTCAGCACCAGGGCTGGCAAGTGAACCATCACGGATACTCTCAGGCCGGTTCCAACATTGGTGGGGCAAGTCGTCAAATAGCCAAGCTTTTCTTTATAAGCAATATCCAGATGCGCTTCCAGATGATCATCGACCAATCCTGCAAGATGCCAAGCTTCCCTGAGGCTGTTCCCCGGCATCAGCACCTGAATTCTCAGGTGATCTTCTTCATTGACCATGACTGCAATTTTATGGCTTTCGGACAAGGCCAGACCGCGTGCATATTCAGTCTCGTTAAAACCCGGGCTGACCAGATGCTTTTCAATCAATACCTTCTTCTCCACCGGAATAAGCATTTTCAATGGAATATAAACAAGCTTTTCCCCTTCAGCGGTAAAACCGTCCAGGACGCCGGAAATCTGTGCTTCAATTTTTTCGGCATCATCATGGGACATGACGTGAGGGAAAGGATTGTCCGCGATATTTCTGGCCAGTCTGATCCTGGAACTCAGTACAATCGGAATGTCCAGGGTATCCTTCATCCAGAAGCTGTCTTTGGCAAGCAGTTCCCGATAAGTCATTTGCTTTCACCTCCGACAGTATTCTCCATTTCTTTAATCCGGTCTCTTAATATAGCTGCCTCTTCAAACTTTTCTGCTTTTACTAGCTCCAAGAGTTGTTCTTTCGATTTGACTATTTCCTGTTTGTTTCGGAACGAAGCGCCTCGTCTTACCGGCACTTTCCCGACATGCATCCCTCTTCCATGGATCCGGCGCAGGAGCATTTCCATTTGGGGCTCAAATTCATCGTAACATTTGCTACAGCCCATTTTCCCGGCTTGCTGTATCTGGGAAAAAGTTCTTCCGCACCCGGGACATTTTCCGGGCTGACTGTCTACGATCGTCTGATCATACTGTCCTGCCGGATTTACCCCAAATAATGCCTGTAAAAAATCCGATACCATTCCAGGGTAGAGATTGAAGCCGGTACCAGGCGCTTTCTGAGCACATTCCTGGCAAAGATGAAGCTGCGCCGCCTGTCCATTAATGATTTTGGTCAGATGAACCACAGCCTCCCGTTGTTGACAGTTCTGACAAAGCATTGCTATTCCCCCGATCAATCATTAACATCGTCCCGGCACATATTCGCCAGTATTTCTTTCATCATACGGGCCCTAAGCGTAGAAGGCAAATTCGTCACTCCAGCCAAAAGCCGGTCGGAAAAAATCGTTTTTACCAGGATTGCTTCTCTTTTGGTGAACAGCTCTTCTTCTCTGAGTCTGTCCACAAGATTGTTAGCCCGATCCTGGGAAAGGTCATCCCCAATGAGTTCCGACATGAGTCTCTGGAATTTACCCTCAGGATCAAGTCCCAGCCTAACAATCCTTAAATATCCGCCGCCGCCTCTTCTGCTTTCAACAAGATAGCCGCGTTCTGCAGTAAACCTCGTTGTAAGAACATAGTTAATCTGGGAAGGAGCACATGAAAAGAAATCAGCAAGATAACCTCTTTGCAGGACAATATACCCAACTTCGGCCTGCTCTATAATCTTCTTGAGGTACTCCTCGATTCTGTCCGCCAAATTACTCATCGTCATCCATCCTTATTTCAATGTTGACCTTTGCTGACTTTATGACCTTTTTTGACCTTCGTAACTATTTTAACCCTTTTTGATCATTTTGAAAACTATTTTATTAAAAAAAACCTATCCGAAGATAGGTTTTTTTGCTCGCTGACTATAAAAAATTCAACATTGCTGTACTTAGCGAAAAGTCCTCAATCGCTGATAAAGAAATACCACAAACCGAAGGTGACCGCTGCAACAATCACAACCAGAATAACAAGCTTTAGTCCACCAAAGCCGCGTTTCTGTTCGAACTCAAAATCTAAGTCATCGTCATCGTCCGCACTCGGGTCATTTTTACTGTTCATGATATAACTATTTAAATCAGAAAAGCGGCTTCTTTCTTCCGCCCCTACTTCTGTTTCCTCCAGAGTACCCAGATCTGTCGGGTTCATAGCGGTATCTTCTGCGTTGTAGGCTTCATCAGCTTTATTCAAATCATCCGCTGCCTCAGTATCAGCAAGCGGGCTGAAGCTGTCCGGACTTGTTTCCGCCGGATTTTTCATTTCATTAAAGTCATCTTCCAGGGAAGCCGCTTGGGAGATAAACAGTCTTTGCAGTTCATCCTGCCCCGAATTTTGATCACCAAGCAAAATCGTTCTGATCTCCTCATTGTCTTCATCCGAATCTCCGGCAAAAACAGGCCCTGCTTCCGCTTGATCCTCTTCCGGAGACTTCCCGGCCGTCCGGCCATATTCTCCGTTGGTCTGGTCAAATTCCCCGGTGTTCTGGTCATACTCGTCAATAGCACCGTCATTAATATCAGCCTCATCTTCAAGACTAAGCTGCCTTCTGATGCTTTCCGCATTTTCCTCGGACAGTTTGGGCTCTATATCTTTCCAATACAAGCCTCCCTCCAACAACTGCCGGAGTTCCTCAGGATCGAGCCAAATCTCTTTTTTCTTATCATTTTTCATTCTTATATTTCCCCCACAGGTTGAAAATTCAGTCGATTAAAGTATTATTTAGTAGTTCTACAAAGAAATTATTTATCCTTCGTGCCGTATTTCCCAATTTAGATAAAATTTGCATCTTCTCTTTTTCAGGATAAAATAGGATTAATAACTTTGATTAGAGAAAGAAGGAATCATATGCCGTCTCTTTATCCGGAATTTAAGTTTTGTCCCGTGTGTTCTGCCGCCCTGGAGTATAAACTAATTGAAGACAAAAAGAGGCAAAGCTGCCCGGCCTGTGACTATATCCACTGGGGGGAATACTCCCTGGGCGTAGGCGGTCTTTTGCTTCAAGACGACAAAGTACTCCTCGTCCAAAGAGCGCATAACCCCGGTAAAGGAAGATGGACTATTCCCGGCGGCTATGTAGAACAGAATGAAAAAATTGCCCAAGCGGTTGTCAGGGAAGTCCGCGAGGAAACCGGCATCCTGTCGAAGCCTGTAAGCATTCTGGCAGTCCGCGATTACCCTGAAGATATCCCGAACGTGAAACACAATATTTATATTGTCTTCTTTCTTCGCGGTCTGGGCGGTCAATTAAAACATGATCCGGTCGAGGTAATCCAGGCCGGTTTCTACTCGCTCGAAGATTGTCGTAATTTACCTATCGCCCCGATGAGTCTTGAAGTGATCACAAAAGCAATCGAACACACTGGAAAAGAGAATCCTTTCCCAGGACTAATTCACAAAGAAGGAGTCCCCGTATTCGGTGCGCTTTCCGAACTATTCACTTTTATCTAAGAATAGTTAAGATTAGGGTTAACCATGGTACTAATTATTAAGGGATATTTTACAATAAGTAAAATATCCCTCCCTGTCACAAACTATGATCATGCTAAAACGATATTTATTTTACGGGCTGATGGGCTGGAGCCTCGAAATAATCTGGACAGGACTTGATTCTTTTGTCCACGGGGATTTCCGGCTGATGGGCTTTACCAACCTTTGGATGTTCTTTATATATGGTTCCGCTGTTATTCTTGAACCTTTGCACGATTTGATTTCAGAGTGGAGGTGGCCGCTGAGGGGACTCGTTTGGCTCACAGCAATCTGGGGGATAGAATATACAAGCGGTCTGTTTCTGCTTAAAATTCTGGGGGTCTATCCGTGGCGGTATACGGATCCGCTGGCGATAAACGGACTTATTACGCTGAGCTTTGCGCCGGTGTGGTTTGCCGGCGGTCTTCTCTTTGAGCGAGTCCATCGGAAACTTGATGCTTTTGTCGTACTCACAAATAGATACACGGAAAGGTAACAAGCATCGGAAAGATAAAGTACGACGACGCATCAAGGCAGTACTATTCCGTCAAGATTTTTGCTAATTCTTCGGGGGTATTTACAGGCTCCCTGCAGGCAAAATCCCTGCAGACATAAACACAAAGAGTCTCACTGACAGGGTAATCTTGCATTCTCGGGATCACCTGCGCTAATGAACCGTCATTATAGGCCACGACAGCATGCGGATGAAAGTCTTTAAAAATGACGGCCTGCATTTTTTCTAATTCTTCATTACCGGCCGATCCGGACAATACCAGTTCCTCGCCCTGACTTAAGGCGTATTGGATTGCCTGAAGGAAAGCGGTGTATCCAGGAGGGTAGTCCTCAACAGCGTTTCGGAACGAATTAAGTTGTCTTTCGGCCAGTTCCTGCCATTTGGATAGGCCGGTAAGTCTCCACAGCCTCACTAGATTGCAGGCGCTCATCGAGTTCCCGGAAGGCATCGCACCGTCATAGATCTCCTTGGGCCTGAATAGCAGTTCTTCAGCATCTCTTCCGGTAAAATAATATCCGCCGTTTGTTTCATCCCGGAATAGTTTTTCCTGTTCTTCCTGCAGATGTATAGCCTGCTCCAGATATACTGTTTTTCCACACGCCATATAGAGTTCCAGCAGCCCATCAACCAGAAAAGCATAATCGTCAAGATAACCAGGTATACCTGCCTCACCATTCCTGTACCGGGCGAGCAGTCTGCCGCGTGAATCAAACATCCTGGCCATGATAAAGCCTGCGGCATTTTCTGCAGCCAGAAGTAGGCTCACTCTGTCGCTTCTCCAGGAGAGATCGCCTGCGAGCACCTGCACTCCTTTGGCTAGAGCACTGATCATCAAACCGTTCCAGGAAACCAGGATCTTATCATCTTTTGCTGGACGGGCCCTTTTTTCTCTCGCCTTAAACAGAATAGCATTGCAGAGGTTCAGCAATTCGTCGAGTTCATCTCCGGTCAAACTGCAGCGAAAAGCCAGATCGTCTCTGCCACTGAAGATTTGTGAAGGAATGTTTTTCCCTTCATAATTGCCTTCTTCCGTAATTCCATAAGCATCACAGTAGATTTCCACAATTTCTTCCGGTTGATTTAGAAAAGGTTCAAATTTATTTTTTGCATCTTTTGCTTTTTGAAGAAGTTCGATCCCTTCCTGCAGCGTTTTTCTGATTTCATCATTAGACCAAAGATAGTATTTGCCCTCTTCACCCTCGGAGTCTGCATCTTCTGCACAATAAAAGCCTCCTTCCGGAGAAGTCATATCGCGCAGAACATACCCAAATATATTTTGTGCAACCCGGCGGTATTTTTCCTTTTTGGTTTTCTGATAAGCTTCCAAATACACAAGGGCCAGACCGGCGTTGTCATAAAGCATTTTTTCAAAATGGGGAACCAGCCAGTAACGGTCTGTGCTATAGCGTGCAAAGCCAAACCCGATATGATCGAAGATCCCTCCGTCAGCCATGCTGTCCAATGTTTTTTCAACCATTACCAGTGCTTTGCTCTGTGGCTCTTCCATTGAATACCGCAATAAAAAACCCAGGTTATGGGGAGCCGGGAATTTCGGAGCACTACCGAATCCCCCGTATCGTGAATCAAACTTGTCTTCCTGCAGTGCATATCCTTTGTCCAGTACGTTTTTACCCCAGACAGCTATATCACCGCTGTCTTTTTCTTTCTCTGTAAATGGCAGGGTCTGCTTGTTCTTTGGCACGGCAGACGTGGCGTTTTTATCCCCACGATAATGCCTGGTAACTGTTTCGTAAAGTTCCGCTGCCGTTTGGATGACTTTATCTTTCTCTGTCTGCCACAGCTCACCTACCTGACTCAGAATATCCATGAGGCCGGGACGTCCGTAATGGCTGTGTTTCGGGAAATACGTTCCGGCAAAGAAAGGCTGTTTATCCGGCGTCATCAGCACAGTCAGTGGCCAGCCGCCTGCTCCGGTCATCATCTGACAATAGGTCATATACAACTGATCAATATCCGGTCTTTCTTCGCGATCCACCTTAATCGGAATATAACTGCGGTTCAGTATTGCGGCGACTTCTTCATCCTCAAAAGATTCCCGTTCCATGACATGACACCAATGACATGTACATAAAATCATGTAAGTCAGCTATACCCAATAGAAAGGAAAATCGGCTTATCCTCGGCTTTTGCTTTTGCAAAAGCTTCATCACTCCAGGGGTACCAATCCACCGGGTTATTAGCGTGCTGGAGCAGGTAAGGCGACTTTTCGTTTACCAATCTATTGGGTATTTTTTTATCTGACAACATAGGGCATCACCTCCCTTATTTGAAATCAATTTTTATCTCTATAGTATCTCTTTCCCGTAAATAAATAATA
The DNA here is from genome assembly GCF_000512895.1 of Dehalobacter restrictus DSM 9455. Lineage (NCBI taxonomy): Bacteria > Bacillati > Bacillota > Clostridia > Eubacteriales > Desulfitobacteriaceae > Dehalobacter > Dehalobacter restrictus. The sequence goes on along the minus strand of NZ_CP007033.1, from coordinate 459,215 downwards.
CCATTAATGATGGTTCTATACAGATCGTTTCGCTGCGCATTTTCCGTGACAGCAGTAATGCTGTCTAAAAAAGCAGATAATTTTTTTTGCCGTTCTTCTTTCGTTATTTTGTCTGTAGAACGATATTGCCTTTTCAGTTCATATATCTCAGATTTAAGCTGCTCAATAGATTTTTGCCATTTCTCTTTACGCAATAACCATTCATGACGGGTATAATCGCCAAGCTCATAGGCGTCATTAACAAGCTCTAAAGCCCTTTTATGCTTTTGCAGCGTAATTTCTTTTTCCAAAATTAATTCTTGCATAATCTCAGCCTTTTCGGCATCTTCTGAATCAAACGATATAAGATAGTTATCGTTATATTTTTTTATCTCATCAATTGAGAACTTTTCCAATATATCTACTGAGATACCCTTATTACCGCATTTTTTCCCAAAGGCGTCAATAAACCAGCATGGCTTTACAAACACTTTTTCTTCAGTCATATTAAAAGTAAGATTATGTCCGCACTTAGCACACTTAATTAAACCGGTTAATGCATGCTTTTGCTTACGTCCTGCAACAGGAACACTATTTCGCTGATGTATAAGCGTCAAAATTCGATCATGCTCTTCCTGCGTTTTAACCGGCTCATGGCAATTTTCTACGATAACCCAATCACATTGCGGAATGATTTTATATGGCTTTGCATTCGGCCGCTTATTTTTGTGAGCATCCCCCTGCGTCTTATTGCTTATAATTTTGCCCAGGTGAGTTTCATCAACCAGAAGCCTTTGAATAGTAACATTACTCCAATAATTGCCTTTGATCGTTAAAATTCCCCTTTGGTTAATATTTTCCGCAATTTTTTTAGGGTCAATACCTTTTAGCGCTTGCTCAAGCATATCACGGTATATAGAGAGCTTGTCATCATCAACAACAAGCCCTTTTTTATTTACTTTATTTTTATAAGTTTGATAAACATATGGAAAAGGGGGAATCCCGTTTGTCCATTGCCCTCGCCTTGCCCCGATTTTTTTGCCTTGGCGCAGCCTCTTCGTTATCATTTTATATTCCTGACGCGCAAAAAAGCCTTTAAAATCTGCGTATGTATCATCAACATCATCGTTTAAATCGAAGATTTTATCCGGAGTAATAATGAAGGTATTGGATTTTTGAAACGCTTTTTTAATCCGGTCTTGTTCTCCGAGATCGCCCCGGCCAAGCCTGTCATATTCAACAACACATACAGCATCGTACACACCTTCCTCAACTTCGTTCAGAAGCTTGCAAATCTTCGGACGCATATCGATGCTGTCGGATGTTCCGACCTCCAGGTATTCAACATATTTGAAATTGTTTCTTTTGCAGAGATCGATAAGAACCATGCGATGTTTTTCCAGATCTTCCATGTTTTCCGCACGTGATTTTCTGATATATATAGCTACATACCGAATAATGAATTTTTTGCTCTCAATATCCAATATGATCACCTCCCAGAAAAATGCCTTTGTGAATATTATCAATTAGAACAAGAACAGAATCAAAGGTGCCAAATTTAGATTAACTTAGTTTGACAGTTTTGCTGTCATAGACTGGATTAATCGCTTTATTCAACTCTTTGCTAGTCAGGAGTTGATATAGTTTTCTCTGAAAACTCTTGAGTGCCTGATCAGATGGTTTATTTGACACAATAGTTATTTTCAACTGGCTATCGTTGTACATAAGGCGCCTCCCACGTTGCTCAAATGGTATAAGGCCTTAGGGTATGCCTGTGTTTTGATAACGTATTTACGCTTATTCAGGCATACCCTATGCCATATTCTGTTTTGGTTTATTAAGGTCATTGGTTTTATCCGGCAGACGGCGGTTGACCGTCTCATAGGAATTTCACCTCCCCGTCAGTGACCGGGGCGCACTCTGGGACTTAACCTCGACTGCACGCAAGTATCATAATCCCTCCGTATGTGTCATGGCCATAAATGCTGCCAACATTTATTTATTGCACTGGTATTAATCGCTTCCACCTTACCTTCATCAACTCATTAATTACATTGATCCTTTATTTGCAATCCGAGCATTACCGGAAAGGTGATCATGGCGTACCTGCAATCTGGCTTTCCTTTTACAGGACATACGGGGAAAATACCGGATATAACACATATTCAATTTCCAAAGACCTCCGAGGGGGTAGAATACATCCCTCTATTAATCAGCAGATTTTTTTGCTGTTTGTACCCCCCCTTCGAAAAATATTTTTGGGAAATTTTCAATATTTTTTGCGGTTAATGATTGGGGTGAGATACCCGGCTTTTACTTCCTACTTAAAATCTATTAGTTTGTTCAATTCTATAGTGTTTTGGAAATGCAAAAACACCGCAGATGCGGTGTCTATGTTTCTGATAGAGCTGGTCGGGATCGAACCTACGACCCAAGGCTTATGATATGATGAAACCATTTCTTTAACCGGTACAAAGTTGCTTCATCCGCCGGTATATCCGATGACTGTGCTTCTGTAAGCACTTACTCAATGTATGCAAATTAAACGCTTCACAATGAAATTTCTAATTGAGAGTGGTTTGAGGGATGTTGCATCCACACGCCCCACATGCACATTTTATCCAGTTACATGCAGGACATTTCTTATGTGTTAAAGTTGAAAGTTTAGTTTTACAACTCCAACATTTAGCTTCTCTTTGATGAAGATTCTTGACTCCTTTTTTGAATGTCAAATTGATCCATTCATTTAAAATTTCATTACATCTATTACACTCTTTCTCAGATACTTTTTTTTCATTTCCACAGTGGCATAAATCATAATCTTGGTTCATATAATTTCCTTCTTCTACTTTATTTTTTTCATATTATTAAGCGCGAGTAACACAAATCCATCCTATCTGAATACTCAAGTAACCAAACTAGTTTCATAATTCGATTAGCTTTAGAATATATCCAAAATACTCTTTTTGTTTATCAATTGCCGAAATAATTCTTCTTATGTATTCCGGTCCTTGAGACAAGGATAAATTTAAATCAACCTTTGACGTTAAATTTTCCATATACGACAGAAATTTATATGGATCATTAAAAATAGAATCATCTTGAGAATCTCCATGAGTTCTTGACGCAACCCCTTGAATGATATTAGGTTTAATAGATTCAGCAATCTCGCGCTGAATATATTCCATCTCCTCGTCAAAAATAAAAATATTACTAGCATCATCATTATCAACAGTCAAAAATAGAACTTTTAACCTGTCCTCACTCGAAGTAAAATAAAATGCAAGTGCTAGACTTATGCTGTTTTCAAAGTCTTCTATACTTAAAAAATAATCATAAAATACATTGACCTTAATATCATTTTGCGGATGATTAATATGGTAAAACATGACCGATAACATTGTAATACAGTCATTATATGTTATCTTTCTATTCCCTAAAAACACCTCTAAATCAATTTTTCCTCCAAAAAAATCATAAAATATATTACATGCATATTCACTTACTTTTCCAGTTCGACAGTAATTATTAAATGTCCCAGATCTAAGACTTGCCGATGTATCATAACGTTCCCTCGTAGTAAAAGTAATTATTTCTTCTAAAGTTGTTTTAAAAGTTTTAGCTGCAATTTTCATTAAGTTTCTCAAACAAGAATAATTCTTAATTGCAGTAGTTTCATTATCAAGGGTTGCAATAATTCTTTGACTGTATTTTTTATCCATTTTAACTCCTTTCTAAATTAACAGAATATACTTTATTAGCAGATTAACTTATCTCCGTTGTAATTATTATAAATTGAATAACACTTTTTATTTTTATAAACTTTTTTCGGAATACCTACTTTAGGCATCAGCCAATCCAAGTCTTTGGTTAATATTGTAACTATTTCATTATCCCTAACAATTATAATAATAGGATCGTTTTTTATCGGATCAAAGGCAATATAATATTTGTTCTTTTTTTGTTATGAATTATGTTTACTAGTTTCGATGCAACTTCAAGAGTAACTTCATATGATTCTTCTATCATATTTTTTATTTCTTTATTATTTTTCACAGAATCGAGGCTAAGTCTCAGGGATAACCTTTCAAATGCATGGCTGCTTACTTTTAACATTTTTTCAGATACCTCCTATATAATAATTTTTAAGCACAACCACATAATAGCTCTCTTTTGATGTTGTGTCAATATTAAATGCGCATTTATATATTGAATTCGCTTTTAATATTGACACAACATCATTACGTATTGTATTTACACAATTATAATAAGAAAAGTCCTTGAGCTCTTTGTGAGTTTAGTAATTAGAATCCAATGTAACCTTTTATGTTGAATTCGATTTAGATTTAGATTTATATCTTTCTTTCTTTTTTAGAATTTTAGCTGTCTAAATTCAAATATACATAACAAGTCTCCTCACGGCTCTCCAACTTTTATATATTTTCTCATCAGTAAGACACAATATTAATTCTTTAACTAATATTACCATCCCAAAATGTTGTATTAAATTCAAGTCAAATGTATAATCTATAATACGAACATACGTTCTGGAGAATAACGTTTTAGGTGGGATCTTCATGAAAACTGTTATGAAACCGATTGAAGTGATAGCATCCTTCAAAGTTGACGGAATGTCTACACCGTTAAAATTTAGAATTCAGGAACAAGACTCCCCTACCATCATTAAAGTGGAACATGTCTGTTTTCGGTCTGAGGATAAACTCGCAGGCAATAAAATGATTACGTTTCAATGCCAGAGTACGATTAACGGATTATTAAAAGTCTTTGAATTGAAATTTGAGCCAAGTACCGGCAAATGGTTTTTGTTCAAAATATAGAGGTGACTTCTTTTGAGCAGGCGTATCATTTTTCACGTCGACGTCAATTCAGCATATCTGTCCTGGGAAGCCGTCCACCGACTCCAACACGGTGATCCTTTGGATTTACGAACTGTACCTTCTGTTGTCGGGGGCAACCCTGAAACCAGACACGGAATTATTTTGACGAAGTCGATTCCCGCCAAAAAGTATGGTATCAAAACCGGGGAATCGGTTTATGAAGCGAAGGCAAAGTGCCCTAAACTGATTATTGTTCCGCCAAATTATCTTTTATATATGCAATGCAGTACGGCCTTTGGAGATATTCTCCGGGAATACTCCCCTCAAGTGGAGCAGTACTCAATTGATGAATTATATGTAAAAAGTGGATAGGCACATTTGGTTAATCTGAGCTGCACTCGGCATTACATACAATTATGCCTATCAGATATAGGCATAATTGTCTCAGGTCCTCTATTCTACAACTACTTTAGACCTAAAAGGGGTGATCAACTTGGAAGGTAAACGCATTATCATGCACATTGACGCGAACTCCGCATATCTGTCATGGACTGCTGTTTATAGGCTCCAGCATGGTGACTCTCTGGATTTACGAACTGTGCCTATAATGGTCTAAGAAAACTCGACAAGATTTTTTAGACCATTATACTTCCGTCTGCACTGGTTACAGCCACAACATCCCCATGGACATTGTAATGATAGTAGTACCAGGCGTTGGAACCGGGATTAGTAATATTGTAGTTCATGCTTACAGCCAGCGGTTCTCCTCCTGGCGAGTTGATATACAACGCATGCAGGATGTTGTCAGCGTCGCCGCTCTTGGTCTCGTACAAGACGCTGCCGTTCCCATAATGGTAGGTGATCGTGCTGCCGCCTGTTGTTTTGGTCAGTCTCTGTCCCTGGGAATCGTAAGTGTAAGTCGCTATTGTCTGATTGCTGCCATCCTTGACTTCCATTGTTGCTTTGTGTAATACTGTTGGTCTTGCTCTCAATAACCTGCCCGGCATCATTGTACTTAAATTCGTCCCCGGTATTATTGGGGTTTGTTCTGGAAATAAACTGTCCGCCTTCGTCAAAGTATAGGCTGAATTGTTTGCCTGCGGCAGTGATGGTCTTAACAAGATTGTTGCTTAGATAAGTGAACAAGTAAGTGATAGGATTTGATGTTTGCTGTTTAACCGTGAGGTTGAACCCGTTGAGCTGGTCGGTTGCTGAATACATGCTTTGTCCTGTAGGCTAGCTGATTTTGGATACATCTGTCCCGCTGCCGTCTCTTTCGGTGAAGGTAGCCAATCTGCCCGTACCGTCATAGTCGGGGTCGTATTCACCTGTCTTGGTATCACTGCTGTTAAAGAGTTCTTCTTTGGTGGTCTGGCCTTCAATGTGTATTCAAAGGTGTATTTGGGGCCGTTTAAGATTTTGAGGAAGTCCAGGCCGGAGTATTCATACCCAAGGGTTATTTATACTGTCTCCCGCGTTTACTTTCCCTGTCAGCCTACCGGACTCGTCATAGACGTATTCGGTCGTTTCGTCATTGGCCGGCTGGCTCAAGTTGGGTTTGACTGTCTCTTTGACCATATTGCCGTATTTATCGTATTCAAAGTGTTTTATAGACAGAAGTTGTCCTGTTTACCTGGATTTCCACCTCTTCCACATTACCGTTGCCGTCCTGGGTAATCTCAGTAGGTTTAATGACATAGACGTACTTGGTCCAGTATTTGGTTTTGGGTTTGGGTTTGGTCATTGGACTAAGGAGCGTTCCCACCGTTAAGAGTGCCGGACTCGTTTGCTTTGATTTAAGAAATAAATATTGAAATCTCTTGAATTTATTAGGGAGGCTATCTGCAGCAAAGAAAGGCTCTCACTATACCCCCGGGAGTATGTCTAGTTAAAAAAAGAAGAGCCAAGCTAATTTTGGTCTTGACCCTTTTGCCTCATGATTTAGCCGGATTTCCACCACCAAAAACTCATGCAGAATTCAAAAAATGAAGTGTCTTGATAGTACTAAATTGATTGTAACTTTAAATTTTGACGCGTTTTTAATACAAATTGTTTCAATGTTTTTTCCACTAAGTCTGGACAATTTATTATTAACTCTCGCATATTTTTTGATAATTCTTTAATTCCGACCGCCCATGGACGACTATCATCTACCAAGACTTGTTCTAAGTTCCTTAATTCCTGTGTTCCTAATTCAAGTTCATTTTGATATAAATAACTAAATGCAAGGTATTGTTTCTTGACGAATTTTGGAAGCCCCAATATCAAGGACTGATCATCCGCATAACCGGCTTGAATGAATTCAACAATCCCTCGTGGAGTTCCTGTCTCTTGAAACCAGTTTAAGGCATTTTTTTCTAGTAGTTCCTTAATTTCTTTTAAGGTCTGCTCTAATTGGTGTTCCGTCTTTCCATAGGGCCATCGTTCACTCATGTTTACCTTAAATTTACTAATTCGATTCCCAAAACTTAATACTATATTCTCAGAGGGGACATAGAGTGGCTGAATAGCAATGTCACAGGCCAATCCGCTAAGCCCTAAGTCAAAGTAGATGGTATGAAGAATGTCTCCCCGTATTCTCACAAGGATACCATTTTTAAGAAAGGTAAAACCATTTTCTTTAGCAAAATCTGTGAAGGCTTTTTTAATTAGTCCATAGACGTTCTTTTTGTTAATTAATTCCTGATTCATTTTCCACTCTCCATTATTTAATCATAAAAACTGGAACTATATCAGGTAAGTGTGATTGTATTTGTGAAATTCTTTGTGCCGACAGATTTGCACTGCCAGTCTTGAAATCATAAACTGCTTTTAAAGTGTTGTTTGCATTATATTCTAGCACGTCTAATCGAACAGAGCCACGAGTTCCTCTTGCAACCTCTAAGGCATTTTTAAAAGAAACCTCCGTCCTTAAAAGTGGATTGTTTAGAGCTTGTACTCCTTTTTCAAACGCTGTAATCAAAGTGCAATCACAATCAAAGGGACAGGTTCCTTGATTGAAAAAGGAAGAGAGTCGGTCCTCCCGAGGAGAATCAACTCTCTCTTTAATTGTGACCGATTTTACCTGCCTTTGATCAGAAAAATAGAGTCTAAATTTTAAATGATTTAAATTCTCATTTAAGAAAACTTGACAAATAATAATTTTACATTGGATAGTTTTTACATGACATGCAAATGCATTTTATTTTACTTTCGTTAAAACCTAATATGCGTTTAATCAAAATAATTTCTTCAGGTTTTTTTATTTTTTCAATTTCGAAATTAATATCAAGACATTTTCCGTTATCAATTTCTCTTTGAAAGATTGGACAAAAATACTTGTTTTTCATACTATCTACTCTCCGCTAACGCTTTTATAACTAATGGACCAAAGTCACTTTTAGCCCATACAGTTACCAGTTGTCCATTTTTATTCATTATTATTGTAGCATTCTCGGATATATACGCAAATCGTTCTCCACCCCATTGAGAAAGTGTTACTTGTGGATTTCGGACTGTATTTATTATAGTGTTTGGTGATACCCCTCTATTAATAGCTTGCTGTACCGGATGGCTTGATGCCATACCGCTGATTTTATTTATTGGGGCTTTTTCAATTACTGTCCCAAGCTTGCCATAAACAGTTCCGACATTTGATGCTACTCTTTGCGTATTCCGAGCAACTGCTGCCGTTGTTCCACCAACAGCTCCTGCTAAGAGTGCACCCCCTCCGGCCATAACTGCTCCCGTCGAGGCCGTTGCACTTCCTGCTAACAATACTCCAGCTGCAGCTCCAGCGCCAAGTCCAATTAATCCACCGGCTGCCGCTCCTATCAATGCACCTTTTTTCCAATCACCACCATTATTATAAGCTACAATACCACCAATAATACCGCCAGCTACTGCTCCAATTCCTCCAGTAATTAACATGAATACTTGTCCGCTTGGGTCAACACAGTTTACTGGATCTCCGCCACAATAAGCATATCTGTTTAAAGTCTGAATGTTACCTGGGTTCCCAAGCACATTATCCTTCGTCAAAAACCTGCCGATTCCTGCCTCGTAGTACCTGGCATTGAGATAATATAATCCGGTTTCTTTATCGAACCTGTATCCTGCATAAGTGTAGGTATGGTTAAATGCTGAATCGGCTGAAATGTTTACTGAATTACCCGTTCCATCCTTTACACTTAATATATTCCCATAAGGATCGTAAACGTATTCCCTGAATATATTTCCGTTGCCGTCCGTTACGGCAATTACGTCTCCGTGAACGTTGTAATGGTAATAATACCAGGTGTTGGATCCGGGATTATTAATATTGTAGTTCATGCTTACCGCCAGCGGCCGGCCGCTCGGCGAGTTAATATACAGAGCATGCAGGATATTATCTGCATCGCCGCTCTTGGTCTCGTACAAGACTCCGCCGTTCGCATAGTGATAAGTGATCGTACTGCCGCCTGTCGTTTTGGTCAGTCTCTGTCCCTGGGAATCGTAAGTGTAAGTCGCTATTGTCTGATTGCTGCCATCCTTGACTTCGATTAGCCTGTTGGCTTTGTCGTAGACATAGTTATACGTTACTCCCTTGACCACAGCACTGGTAAGGTTACCGCTGTTGTCATAGACAAAGCCGGAAGTGGTGATCTGGTTATCGTCGTTATATGTGAAGGTTTGGTTCTGGACACTGCCTCCGATTAACAGATCCATGTCCAGAATATTGCCCCTCGAATCATAGGAATAGTCGAAGGTGTAATTATTGGAACCAGACGTGATTTGGGCCTGGGTCAGGCGGTTGAGCTCTTCAGTTCCGTTATTGTAAGTGTAAGTGGCGCTCGGGCTTCCCGCACCCTGACCGGTTATAGCCGTAATCCTACCGTCACTGTCATAGGTGTAAAGGCTTGACCATTTGGCGGAAACACCGGTTGTTGTGTTATTTCCATTCGTACTTTTAGTAATGTTGTTAGTCTTGCTCTCAATAACCTGACCGGCATCGTTGTACTTGTATTCGTCACCGGTGTTATTGGGGTTTACTCTGGATTGGAATAATCCGCCTTCGTTGAAGTAGAGATTAAATTGCTTGCCTGCGGCTGTGATGGTCTTGACCAGATTGTTGCTTAAATAAGTGAACAGGTAGGTGATCGGATTCGATGTTTGCTGTTTAACCGTAAGATCAAACCCGTTCAGCTGGTCAGTCTGGGAATACATGCTTTGTCCTGTGGGCTGGCTTATTTTGGAGACCTCAGTACCGCTTCCGTCTTTTTCGGTTAGCGTAGCCAATCTGCCCATACCGTCATAAGTGTAGCTGAATTCACCAATCTTAGTATCGCTGCTGTTAAAGAGTTCTTCCTTGGTTACCTGTCCTTCAAGGTTGTAATCAAAGGAATATTTTGGACCGTTCAGGATTTTCAGGATGTCCAGACCGGAATATTCATAGCCTAACGTTACGCTGGAATTGGTCGGACTGTCTCCGGGATTGACTTTCCCCGTCAGCCTGCCGGACTCGTCATAGAGATATTCGGTCGTTTCGTCATTGGCCGGCTGGCTCAAGTTGGGTTTGACTGTCTCTTTGACCATATTACCGTATTCGTCATACTCGAACGAATTTTTGTAGACAGATGTTGTCCCGTTCTCCTTGATCTCTACGTCCGTGACATTACCGTTGCTGTCCTGGGTATAAGTCGCCGTGTTTCCGGCATTATCCGTGACTGTCCGCAAGTTTTCCTGACCGTCGTAGGAGAATTGGGTAACTTCACCCGTAGGGGTCGTGACCTGGGTTGCCTGGCCGTAACTGTCATTGACATAGTTTATTTCCTTACCAAGCTGGTTGATGGCTTTGGTAACATAATTGTTGTTTGCGTCATATTCGTTTCGAGTAGTTTGGACACCGTTACTAAAACGAATATTATCAAAATAAACTTTACCGGAAGCATTCTTCATTTCCAGCCTAACCTTGAAGAAGCCATTCTGAGTAGTCTGGGTAGACTTAACTACATAGACGTACTTGGTCCAGCCGCTGTCTTTGGTAATTAGTTTGGTGGCAAAGTCGTTAAGGGAAGTACCTGATTCATCGTAATAGTAGATATGCACCCAGGCACCGCCATCGGTCCCCAGATTATCGAAGTCGGTCTTTAAGAGACCGCTTAAGCTATAGGACTGGCCCTTTCTCACCGGGATGACGGTCTGGGACTCTACATAGGAAGTTCCTGTAGTAGTGGAACGCTGGATCTTCAAGCTTTTGGTCCCGGAATATTTGTCTTCCGTGGTAATACTGGAATTGCCATCGGAGGCGGTCCATTTGGTCATGTCCCGTTCGAAGGAGGAATTTTCTAAAGAGTTATAGTCTCTGGCCTGGGAACTTTTTTCAAACTGGATGTTATCGAAGTAACCGTCAAAGCCGGTATAGGCAATGGCCATGACTTTGGCATAGACGGCATTGGTTGGAGGGGTAAGGGACATGCTGTAGCGTTTCCAGTCCTGAGTCTGGTTAATAACGAAACAGCGATCCTGTGCTATTTCGGTATAGCTTGAGTCAAACCAGTAAACATGGAGACGGACGCCATCCGTGCCTGAACCCTCTGCTTTAATGTCCCCGCTCACAATAAAATTTTCACTTGTTCCGGTTAGCGCAATATAATCTGTCCACTGGTAAGCACTCGCATCTGTTCCCGGATTAATATGCAGGACATGGCTGCCGCCATAAGGCGCTGTGGGATCATATTCAGCCTGGTTGACCCTGCCGTTTGGACTTGATTTGCTCCAGCCGGTCGGCTGGTAGACCGCTCTTAAGCTCTGATCGAAGTTAAGTTTGTACGTGCTGCTGCTGTCAGTGCCGGTGGGCTTCATCAGATTATATGAATCCTGGATCGCCGTATCCGTTCTGGCGATATTGGAAATTCTTAAGTCGTCAATTAGTCCGTCCAGGTAACGGATATCCACCGTAGACTGCCTGCCGACCATCGGAGTCTGAGACAAGCTGATATTTAACGTAGCGGGGGTAGTGGTTTCCTTGACTCCGTTGACAAAGATGGAAAGGCCACTGGCGTTCCACCTTCCGGCCACATGGTACCAGGTGTCTTTTTGAGCTGTGGTGGTGGAGATCGCTTTGACGACGCTGCTTCCCGTCCCCGCCTGGGTATAGAATTTCCCATACTGGTCGATTGCCAGCAGAAGGCCGTTGTTTCCTGTACCGGCGACATCGGTAATCATCTGGATACTATTGCTGGTGGAGCTGTCATAATTCCGTAACGGTTTGACCCAGGCTTCAATGGTACCCTGGGAAGCCGAAAACAATCCCGAAGGAAGGGTAAGTGTTTCCCCGCTGCGGGAAGAGTTGGCATAGGAAGTCGCATAAGGCAAGTTTTCCAGCTGGGGCCTGGCTGCCTGAAGTGTAACGCCCGAAGGGAGGTTGGCAAATTTGATGTATTTCTAACGAGGATCTGGTCTAGCTGGCTGTAAATATTCTGGTTACAGGATCTCCACCACTTACCAGCAATATTGACAGTACCCTCCAGCTAAAAAAATAATACCCTATTCTAATTGGAAGAGTAGATTACAAGAAAAAAGTCCCCTGGATTTTTCAGTTTCCAGGGGAACTTGTCTGTTTATAGAAACCTTATGAGATTTTATATAATTTTAACTTCTAAAAAATCACATCCTGTAATTTTGTTAATTTCCAATTGTTCTTTTACTACTTGGGATACAAAAGATGCAAATTTACTATTTTGTAACCTAACAATATGGAAACCATTTAATTTTTCTTTGCTTAAGGCATATTTTATTATTGTTAAATACTTTTGTCCCCTGGCTTCAATTTCTGTATAAGTGGAATGAGTTAAATCTAGGGCATCGGACAGGGAAATAATATTAAGAACTGAAAATCCCTCTAATTTTTTACCAGTATTCTTTTCAACTATTTTAACTGGCAAAAACTGTACTTCTGACACTCCAATATTTTTTAATATATCTTGAAAATCTTGTGATATTAAAAACCATCCTAAATTATTAGCTAATAAATCTGTAGGTTTAGTACCTTCTTTAGAATTATAGTAGAATGTAAAATTACTATTCCAATCATCAAAGTACTTTCCCTCATTTAAATCATATTGTTTTACTTCATATTTTTCTAGAAAATCTTCTTCTGAAGTACATACAATATCTTCTTTTTTGCTTCTTTCATCATCAAACATTATTTTGTAATATCTCACTTTTTATTTCCTCCAATAGCTTTTATATAGCATCTCAGGATTATTAATAACATTTTGTTTTAATCCATTGAACAAGTCTAGAAATAATACTTTATCTCCATTTGCTATATTATCAAATCCTCTAATGTTATCAAGCATAAAGTCATGATATGCATTAGGATGCCTACCTTGATGTGGTAATAGTTCTTTATTCCATGTGCCATTTAAATCTAATCGATATTTATTAGTTATTTCTTGAAATTGAGGAGAATAGCTCTTGCTTTTATTACTTAAGAAGTGGTGTTCCTGAAGAGGTTTGGTTGCAGTAGAACCTTTTGTAACACCTTTACTCGCATCAACAGCATTATCAACTCTACCCGTCGACTTAACAACATCGACAACTCCGTCAGCTTTGTTTAATAACTTGCCAACTTTGACAACATACGAACCCGGAACAAAAGGTAAGAATGCCGCTCCTATATCCCAAGCTAAATATCCTGCATTAGCCCAGCTTGAATCATTCCAAAATTCTGTTGCACTCCACCCAATACTGGCAATATCTAACGCTGTTTCAAACCAAGAACCGGACGGATCAACAAAATTGACAGGATCTCCACCTGTATAGCTATATCTGTTAAGACTGATCAGATAGTCCTTCGTCAAAAACCTGCCGATTCCTGCTTCGTAGTACCTGGAGTTGAGATAATACAATCCGGTTTCTTTATCGAACCTGTAGCCTGCATAAGTGTAAGCATGGTTGAAGGCTGAGTCGGCAGAAATAGTTACTGCCTGGCCGCTGCCATCCTTCACACTTAATATATTCCCATAAGGATCGTAATCATATTCCCGGAAGACATTTCCGTTGCCGTCCGTTACGGCAATTACGTCTCCGTGAGCGTTGTAATGGTAATAATACCAGGTGTTGGAGCCGGGATTGGTGATGTTGTAGTTCATGCTTACTGCCAGCGGTTTGCCGTTGGGTGATTTGACGTATAGCGCATGCAGGATGTTGTTGGCATCTCCGCTCTTAGTCTCGTACAAAACCCCGCCGTTCCCATAGTGGTAAGTGATGGTGCTGCCGCCGGTTGTTTTTGTAAGTCTTTGACCTTGGGAATCGTACGTGTAAGTTGCTATAGTCTGATTACTGCCATCTTTGACCTCTATCAGCCTGTTGGCTTTGTCATAAACGTAATTATACGTTACCCCCTTGACGACAGCACTGGTCAGGTTGCCGCTGTTGTCATAGACAAAGCCGGAAGTGGTGATCTGGTTGTCGTCGTTGTAACTGAACGTCTGATTCTGGATGGTTCCACTGATTAACAGATCCATGTTCAGAATATTGCCCCTCGAATCATAGGAGTAGTCGAAGGTGTAGTTATTGCTGTCATAAGTGATTTGGGCTTGGGTCAAACGGTTCAATTCTTCGCTGCCATTATTATAGGTGTAAGCCGCACTCGGGCTTCCCGCACCCTGACCGGTTATAGCCGTTATCCTGCCGTCGCTGTCGTAGGTGTAAAGGCTTGACCATTTAGTGGAGACAGTGGTCGTTGTGTTGTTTCCGTTAATGCTTTTGCTAATATTATTGGTCTTGCTTTCGATGACCTGACCGGCATCGTTGTACTTTAATTCATCACTGGTATTATTCGGATTTATGATAGAAGAGAAGCGACCGCTTTCATCGAAGTATAGACTGAACTGTTTACCTGCGGCTGTAATGGTTTTGACAAGATTGTTGCTTAGATACGTGAACAGGTAAGTTATTGGATTTGATGTTTGCTGTTTAACCGTCAGATCAAACCCGTTCAGCTGGTCCGTTGGGGAATACATGTCCTGTCCCGTAGGCTGGCTGATTTTGGAGACCTCAGTACCGCTTCCGTCTTTTTCGGTGTAGGTGCTGAGCCTGTCCATACCGTCATAAGTGTAGCTGAATTCCCCGATCTTGGTATCGCTGTTGTTTAACAGTTCTTCCTTGGTTACCTGGCCTTCCAGGTTGTAATCGAATTTGTATTTGGGGCCGTTCAGGATCTTCAGGAAGTCCAGGCCGAAGTATTTATACCCAAGGGTAACGCTGGGGTTATTTACGCTGTCTCCGGGATTAACCTTACCTGTCAGCCTGCCGGATTCGTCATAGAGGTATTCGGTGATTTTGTCATTGGCCGATTGGCTCAAGTTGGGTTTGGCAATCTCTTTGACCATATTGCCGTATTCGTCATACTCGAACGAATTCTTGTAGACCGTTGTTGTCCCGTTCTCCTTGATCTCTACGTCCGTGACATTGCCGTTGCTGTCCTGGGTATAAGTCGCCGTATTTCCGGCGTTGTCCGTAACCGTCCGCAGGTTTTCCTGTCCGTCGTAGGAAAATTGGGTAACTTCACCCGTAGGGGTCGTGACCTGGGTTGCTTGACCGTAGCTGTCGTTGACATAGTTTATTTCCTTACCAAGCTGGTTGATGGCTTTGGTAACATAATTGTTGTTTGCGTCATATTCGTTTCGAGTAGTTTGGACACCGTTACTAAAACGAATATTATCAAAATAAACTTTACCGGAAGCATTCTTCATTTCCAGCCTAACCTTGAAGAAGCCATTCTGAGTAGTCTGGGTAGACTTAACTACATAGACGTACTTGGTCCAGCCGCTGTCTTTGGTAATTAGTTTGGTGGCAAAGTCGTTAAGGGAAGTACCTGATTCATCGTAATAGTAGATATGCACCCAGGCACCGCCATCGGTCCCCAGATTATCGAAGTCGGTCTTTAAGAGACCGCTTAAGCTATAGGACTGGCCCTTTCTCACCGGGATGACGGTCTGGGACTCTACATAGGAAGTTCCTGTAGTAGTGGAACGCTGGATCTTCAAGCTTTTGGTCCCGGAATATTTGTCTTCCGTGGTAATACTGGAATTGCCATCGGAGGCGGTCCATTTGGTCATGTCCCGTTCGAAGGAGGAATTTTCTAAAGAGTTATAGTCTCTGGCCTGGGAACTTTTTTCAAACTGGATGTTATCGAAGTAACCGTCAAAGCCGGTATAGGCAATGGCCATGACTTTGGCATAGACGGCATTGGTTGGAGGGGTAAGGGACATGCTGTAGCGTTTCCAGTCCTGAGTCTGGTTAATAACAAAACAGCGATCCTGTGCTATTTCGGTATAGCTGGTGTCAAACCAGTAAACATGGAGACGGACGCCATCAGTTCCTGAACCATTGACTTTAATATCTCCGCTCACAATAAAGTCGTCTACTCCCGTAAGCGCGATATAATCCGTCCACTGGTAAGCACTTGCATCCGTTCCAGGATTAATATGCAGGACATTACTGCCGCCATATGGCGCTGTGGGGTCATATTCAGCCTGGCTGACCCTGCCGGTCGGACTGGATTTGCTCCAGCCAGTCGGCTGGTAGACCGCTCTTAAGCTCTGGTCGAAGTTAAGTTTGTACGTGGTGCTGCTGTCAGTGCCGGTGGGCTTCATCAGATTATATGAATCCTGGATCGCCGTATCCGTTCTGGCGATATTGGAAATTCTTAAGTCGTCAATTAGTCCGTCGAGATAGCGAATATCCGTACTCGACTGCCTGCCGACCATCGGAGTCTGAGACAAGCTGATATTTAAAGCACTGGGGGTAGTGGTTTCCTTGACTCCGTTAACAAAGATGGAAAGGCCACTGGCGTTCCATCTTCCGGCCACATGGTACCAGGTGTCTTTTTGAGCTGTGGTGGTGGAGATCGCTTTGACGACGCTGCTTCCCGTCCCCGCCTGGGTATAGAATTTCCCATACTGGTCGATTGCCAGCAGAAGGCCGTTGTTTCCTGTACCGGCGACATCGGTAATCATCTGGATACTATTGCTGGTGGAGCTGTCATAATTCCGTAACGGTTTGACCCAGGCTTCAATGGTACCCTGGGAAGCCGAAAACAGTCCCGAAGGAAGGGTAAGTGTTTCCCCGCTGCGGGAAGAGTTGGCATAGGAAGTCGCATAAGGCAAGTTTTCCAGCTGGGGCCTGGCTGCCTGAAGTGTAACACCCGAAGGAAGGTTAGCGAATTTAATGCCTAATCCGATCGCGGATTTAGTCTGGCTGGCTGTAATGGTCCAGGTAAATTTCTGCCAGGAGGTTGTCAGAGAAATATTTTGATTCGTCCCTTGATAGAAGCTCCAGTCTGAATTAGTGAAATAGGCCGCGGTCGTGCCTGTCCAGTTTTGGCTCGCTTTTAGGTACATAGAGACCGTATATGACTGACCGGAAGTTATGGAATAGGGATAGTAATCATAAAGGTAGGTCTCCGTGCTGTTGGCGTTGACCCCGGCATAGACCTTGCCGTAATTGGGATCATCGGTCTGGGTTTCGGAGGACCAATACGATCTTGCTCCCCAGTGGTTCCATTTGGTCCAGTCCGTGCTGGCCCCGCCGCCCTGGGTATCGATCAGGTTGGTTGTCGCTTTTTCAATGGTCAGCGCCTGTCCGAATTTTCCTGTGGCATAGCGGGGTTCATTGGTCCCAACCAGCAGGCCGTCCAGAGTATATGCCGAAGATGAACGGGCAAAGGTAGGAGCGGCAATCGAATCATAGCCGGTTTCAAAGTTGTTGTTTAAGATCCGGTTATCCGCTACTCCGATGGTATTGGATTCTTCTAACAGGTTACCGTAGGTATTATAGATATATGCCTTGGAATTTAGAGATTGGTCAATACTGGTTACTCCTGTAAGGTTGACAGGGTCCCAGGTCGTTGCAACTTGTTGGCTGTCCGGAAGGGTAGTTTTCTGGAGATGGTTATAGTAGTAATCATGGCTGGTTTGGCGATCCAAAGGATCCTTGGCATTTGTCATGTTGCCGACGATATCATAGGTGTAGGTATATCCATTTCCGTCACCGCCAGTTTTTGAATGTTCGGGCGTAATCAATGAACGCAGGCGGTCAGAGGTGTCCCAGCTCATGATGGTCTTGGCTTGCTTGTCCTTGACATCGTTCATGATAAGAATAGGGTTGCCCCATTTGTTGTTCTGGTATTTAACCTGTTCTCCCGAAGGGGAGGTCACTAAGGTAGTCTGGGTAGTGCTTTCGGTATAATTCCAGAAATCGGTATGGCCGAAGAATTTGGAACCGCTCGGAGCGTTTCCTTCTTCAAGCTGAGCACCATCAAAATAAGCAATTCCTCCGAAGTGGGTAGCGTCATGATCAATTTCCATATAGACTTGAACATATTGCGTGGTTCCGGACGTCGTGAAAGTAAGTCTGCTGTCCGTCCAGTCGTTTGTGCCTGTAATACCTGGTCTATTATCAGTCCATGAAATGTGGTTCTGATTTGCATCAAGCTGGCGGACATTGAGGAATGCCCTGCCGTTAAGGCCGCTGGTCTTGATGAAAGAAGAAAAAGTATATTGCTGGTTAGGCTTAACTTTTACCTGTTGGTAGGCATATAGGTAGCTCGTTCCGCTGGTTCCGCTTTTAAAAACACTTTCTATCTTGACACTGTCATTGTCATAGAAGTGATTTGTTGCATCCTGGGTAACGGAACCGTTATCCTGGTCAACATATTCGTCCCAGAGATATGGATCATTGCCTCCGTTTAAATCTTCAAAGCTGGGGTTGCCCAGCATATTGACTGCGCCGATGCTGACCGTTTGGTTGCTGCTGTTATATTGCAAATAAATTGGCGTTCCGTTTTTATCTACCGCTTTAATAATGACGCCATTATCCCATTCATAGCTTACAGACTTGTCCCCTGTAACTGCATCTTTATAGGTTACCTTTGTCAGGTTGCCGCTGCCGTCATAACTGTAAGTGACTTTTTGGGCGCCGCCAGGCTCCTGGATGCTTGTGGCCCGGCCGTTCGCGTCAAGATTAATCGTTACTTGGCGGTTTGATGGGTCTGTGATCACAACCGAGGAAGCATTCCAAGTAAGTGAAGTGGTATTGCCTTTGCCGTCTTTTAATTGAATTAGTTTTCCGCTGCTGTTGAAGGTGGCGCTTGGCAGTTCAGCTTTTAAAGTGTACTGTGATTTGTCGATAATTCCTGGATTGGTATAGGCTTCCTGGAGAGTAAATGTTCCATCTCCGTTTTTATAAAGCTGCATGGGGTAGTTGGTCGGCGCGATAAAAGTTTGTCCATCGCTTGCCCACAGGAAAGGCCGTTCCGCTCCGGATGAATCCACCAGGACACGGCCCCAGGTTTCGTATTGAAGCTGCATATCAAGATTGGAAAACAATTTATTGCCGAAGATTCCGGTTAAATTGCTCCGGCTGTTATAGGTCCGGCTTACCGCAATAGGGATCCCTCTGCCCGGAAGTGAATAATCCATTGATGACGAAAGAAAATTACCGCTCATCGTATTCACAGAACCCCATGGCGTGTTAGCATAGCCCCAGTAAGGATTCAATCCCAGGGGATCGGTGATATAGGTAATTTTCAATCCTGGAATATTGGAACCGTTATTGCTGGTATAGAAACGACTAGTAGGGTTTCCTTCCTGATTGTTCATTAGCATGAAACCAGCATTGGAAAACTCACTTGCGTACCAACCCTTGACAATTGACCAGACATTGAAGTCCACCCAACCAGTATGACTACCAAGGACATGGGTAATTGCAGTAGGGGTTTTCTCATTGGTCAAATCAATATCGTTATATTTGTTAGCCCAGGTTACGCTGCCAACACTCCAGCCGCTTTTAATACGGGCCACAAGAAAATCATCATCGTAGGCCGTAGTTGTGTTTTTATAGGTTCGAAACACGGCATCAGTAACGATTGATCCGCTTGGAATGGATGGCAGGTTAAATTGAACAAGAGAACGGGTACGGCCTTGATTAGTCGAATCATAGCCCGAATACATATTAATGCTGTTATAGTCCTGGGTACCATAGTTTTCAAGGATATAGGTATCTTGGTTCACAGAAGCACTTTCGTCATATACCGTAACTATCGGGTCAATTTTTACCGGGTAGGATCTTGCTGGATCGCTTAGCCAATTGTAATCAGCAATGACATTAAGCTGGCAGGTATCCTCCCCGGTGCTTTTCAGCTGGAAAGTTACATCCAGGCTTTTTTCGCTATTGCTGTCGATCATATAAGGTTTGGGTATTGAAAATTTTATTTCCCCAGGGGTTTTGCCGTTGCTGGCAGTAAAAAGCCCAATACTTCCGTCATCTTGAAGCTTGGGGGTAAGTCCACCTGTCTTTAAGTTAAATGTGAAATAGTTGGATGTGCCCGGTGCTTTTAAAATGATATCTTCTTTTACCCCATCCGGCAGTTGGGTATACTCAAGATCAACTCCGGAATACACTTCAGGATAGGTAACCGTATTCTCTTTTTTCACCAAATTCACATTATTGGGATTGTCGATTCCCCAAGATACGGAATACAACTGTCTGTTCTGTATGGATACAAGATAAGGTGCTCTGGAATTATTCGCAAACCTGGTTTTAAAGGAATTAGCTTCGTTTTGCAGCGAAAAACCTTGTTCGTTTGACGGAACAAGCTTATTAGAAATGTCTTGCCATTTCTCGTTCGCATCTTTGTAATGGACCGGTTCTAAGGACACTTCGGCTGTCCTGCTGCCGTCATCATTTAAGTAGTGCTTGGTATGCTGGTCTCTCAATTCTGTGAGTTCCAGCAATTGATGAACTTCTTTTTTGCTGGTAAAATCCGGTTGTGCACCATTCTGCTGGACTTGTGCTTCAGTCTCTGAAGCAGCAAATGCTGCTTGAGGCAGGATTCCTGTGAAAAAAAGAGTAAGGATTAGTAATGTTGAAATTAATTTTGAACTAAGCCTTTTCATGCATTTCCTCCCATGTAAAAAAAATTATATTTAGATGCCATATTAAAAATAGCTTAAAATATTGTTTTTTCTTTATAATATTTTTGGAAATAGAGTTAATATTTCTTATTTAATTGGTAAATTATTTATATCTAAGGAATATATAAATATAAATTAAATAATAATTGGCTTAACAAGCATATATTGTTTGATTCTACAATAATTACCTTTGACTTTTATATAATGTTAAAACTTCCAAGACATTTTTGGACCTAAATTATTTAAACATTAGGCAAAATTTAAAGGAGATCTCTGTTAAAGATCTCCTAATTGTTAATTCATATTTATTATTTAATTAATCTCATTTGCTTGTTGAAAGATAATTTATTGGATTTACTGCTTTACTGTTAATCATGATTCCGAAATGAAGATGAGGACCGGTTGATCTTCCGGTAGATCCGACATATCCGATTATTTGACCCTTGGTTACCTTTTGCCCTTTAGTGACTAATAGTTTGATACTATGCCCATAACGGGTTACTACTCCGTCTCCGTGGTCGATTAAGATCATATTGCCGTAGATATCGTGCCAACCGGCATAAATAACTGTTCCTGAGTTTACAGCCTTAAAAGGCTGTCCGGTTTCACCGGCGATATCGATCCCGCTATGAAATTCTCCATGCCTATTGCCATAATAAGATGTGATAGGGCCATTTAAGGGCCAGATCAATCCGGAGATTGATCCTGATCCGTGCGATGTGTTATTCGCTATGGATTCAGGGTCATATTCCTGATTTTTAACTACTTGTGTTCCCTGCTCTATTATCTGGACCACTGGTTTTACCAGGATATTTTCTTTGATTTTTTCCTGCGATATGATTTTCCCGTTTTTTTCAACGTAGGAATAGGTAACCTCTTTTTCCCCATCTTCGCCAAGATCTTTGATGATTCTTACTCCTTTGGCCAGCTGGTTGTTTGTTTTGGATTCGACTTCGAATGGGATCACTTCTTTGCTTACCATTTGTCCTATGGTAACTACGGTAAGATAAGGAGTTATTTTATTCAGTTTTATAACCTGCCCGGCTGGGAGAAAGGTTTCTTCCGTTAATCCCGGGTTTGAAGCAAGGATTTCCCCAGTAGACATACCGTTTTTTTGAGCGATCAGCCAGATGGAGTCGTTTTCATCGACTGTGTAGCTGATTGCAGATCGTTGTCCCTGGACCAAAATATTATATACTTCATCGACAGTCTTTATTTCAGAGGGTTTAACATTGGTAAGCACCTTTTCAACTGTCTCATCAAAGTCACTGGAAGTGATTATCCAGCCTTCGGTAGGTTTCGTTTGTAAGTTTTTATACTTATCTAAAACTTGATCGATATTTTCTTCGTTTGGCAGAATAGCAAGTACTTTGCCATTAATACTTAATCCATATCCAGGGACCAAAGGCGAAACATAATTCTGTACTTCTGCTACAGTCACTTTGGTAGAAGTAAGATAAATAGCCCCTCCGAGCAGGATTAATGTAAATATTAGAATTTTAAGTTTAGTCCATTTCTTCAAATAGGTCCCTCCTTGCAGCTTATGCAAAAAACAATTCACCTATCTAAAATTACATAAATAGCAGGATTAATCCTTAGTGGATTAATGGGTTAATGTCCATATTTTCTATTTACAAGCAAATATTAGGATATTTTTAAGCCTTAAAGTGTTGGCATCTTTACCGCTCCACCGGACCTCTGATACGTCAGTTAGTTCAAAAAAAAGTGGCTAAAACAATTACTACTCTTACAACGGAGGAATGCACACCTTGACAAAGCACTATATAATTGTTTTGACAAAATCGATTCCGGCAAAAAAATTTGGAATCCAAACGGGCGAGAGTATTTTTTCAGCTCATGTGAAATGCCCGGATCTTGTTATTGTCCCACCCAATTATCAGCTTTTCATGCAATGCAGTTCCGCACTCGGCCATGTACTAAGGCAATATTCCTCAGTGGTCGAACAATACTCGATTGACGAATATTTCTTGGACTATACTCATTCTATAGGGCTGTTCGGTGACCCGGTTAAGGCAGCTCATTTGATCAAGGATCGTATTAGATCTGAACTCGGGTTTACTGTAAACATAGGGGTTTCGTCGAATAAATTATTGGCCAAGATGGCCGGTGAGCTAAAAAAAACCGATATGGTCCATACCTTGTTTCCGGATGAAATTCCTGCGAAAATGTGGCCACTCCCTATAGAAGAATTGTTTATGATCGGCAGCGCTACGGCTAAGAAATTCAAAAGCAGACTTATCTACACCATAGGGGATTTAGCCAACAGTGATCCCAAGGATATAAAGCTTTTTCTCAAAAGCCCTGGAATGCTGGTTTGGAACTATGCCAACGGATATGATCTCTCACCGGTACGTGAGAATCTACGTATTGTCATAAAAGGCATTGGAAATTCATCGACTATTGCTTTCGATATTGACGATCGGGAGACCGCTCATTTAGCATTGCTCTCGTTAACTGAAACCGTGGGAGCCAGGCTCCGGCAAGCTGAGTACTGTGCTCAGGTTATTTCTGTTTCCTTAAGAACAAATGAATTTTATTCCTGCTCCCATCAAAAAAAATACACACCCCAACAGACTGTACGAATACAATTCATGCGGCGGTGTGTGAGCTATTCGACGAATTGTGGCAAGGGCAACCGATTCGGCATTTAGGCGTCAGAGTATCTAAACTTTCGACGAACGATTTTGTCCAGCTTTCTCTCTTCCAGAAAGCCGTCGAAAAGCAAAGTTCACTCGATAGGATCGTAGATAATATTCGATCACGATTTGGACCCCGTTCAATTATTCGTTCCTCATTTCCGCATAACGCGCTTAGCCCCATGACGGGTGGAACCGTTGCCGATGAGGAATATCCCATGATGTCCAGTCTGCTTTAAGGAGGATATTTGACTGAAGATACTCATAAAATCGATTGAAATAGTCACCCGTTTTTCATAGGATGGTATCCCGCACCCCGTGAAGTATGTAGTGGTCAACGATATCACCCTCCTGTTATTTTGAACCATTATCACTGCCCATGGGGCCTGTTATATTAAACTTAGCCTGGAGTAGATCCGTCAGGCTGGTAACTTTACTCTTTTCAGGCAGCTCATCCGTTTTTTGCGAGGATTGAATGTTGGATTCAAACGTCATGAAATAGTCTATCGGATTCGGATTGGTATAGATATCTTTCAACGCTCTTTGGGTAATCACC
The DNA here is from genome assembly GCF_000512895.1 of Dehalobacter restrictus DSM 9455. NCBI lineage: Bacteria > Bacillati > Bacillota > Clostridia > Eubacteriales > Desulfitobacteriaceae > Dehalobacter > Dehalobacter restrictus. Next base: position 435,241 of record NZ_CP007033.1, on the reverse strand, counting down.
TTTGTTTGGTCGCTTGAATCAAGCTGAATGTAGCGAAAAAGTTTAAATATCGCTTCCTCTAAGTCTCCTACTTTTTTCTCCAGGTTCTCTTTATCGCTTTTTAATTTGGCGATTTCCTTTTCACGATGTTTCAGCTTATTTGAAAGAGTGTTGACTCTGTCTATCAGCTTGTGCGCTAAATCCTCAAGCGATTTGAGGTTGCTTATTAATTCTTCTTTCTTCCGCCACTTCTTTTCGATCAGGCCCTCCACATCGGGTACGCTGATGGCTTTCCCCTCAGGGAGGGACACTTCCCTAGTCTGAGCTTTCCATCGTATTTTTAAGGTGACCTATTTCTTGTTTAAGACCACGCATGGCGGTCATAATCTTTTCTTTAGTTTTTCCCTTGAGATGCTCTTCATAGTAGCCTTCCGGGCTAATCATCATAGTAGACCGCCTCCTTTACTCGCTTCCTGTCTTTATTTCATTGCCATCAGAAAGCCAATTCAGAAATTCTGATATTCATTTGATCACATAGCCGTCGTATCGTATCCGAATTTTTTAAGTCTATCCCTACAAAGCATCCGTTCTTCGTCAGAAAATAAAGTTACATACTCAGACTTTAAAACAAGAGCTTCAACAGATAAATCTAGTCGTTTATTTTCCCATAATACTTCGAAGCCATATGTGCCGCCCTCTTTTGCTATGAGTTGTTTAGCCGCCTGAAGGCCTCCCTTTTGAGACACTAATTGCATAAAACGCGATGCAGTGTAGCCAATATCTCTTTTTGCAGTAAAGTAAATATTCTTCATGTCATCATTAATTTTATTTTCAATCGGTCCCATGGCTGTACTCCTTTATATGTAAATCATTTATAAGCCCTTGTTATCGAGCATTTCGAGAATATCACTTGCTGATAAGCCGGTATCCCTTATTACAACATTTGCAAAAGATTTAGCTCCCGGTCGGCAATTGTAACTTCCGGTTAATATCGCATTACAACCTTCCCTAAGCTGCGCCCACGACTGGCTTTTCTTAGTTCTTATTTGTTTTATGATATTCCAGACCTCATTATCGCTATCATCATCAGAATTTGCAGAACTATTTATCTGGTTGTTCTGTTCGACCAAGTTATGTCCTTTTTTACTTAACAAAATCGGTGGTCTGCCATCTCTAAGCGGATGATGCAGCTCAGGATTTTCACCAAGTTCTTCACCTGTAACAATGCATTTATTCACAGCCTCTCTGCAAGTTGCCCGAGCGGTGCCACCAAGAAGGTATCTATCTGTTGATTGTGATTCTGCGGAAACCCATTGTTTAAGCGCATTTAAAAGAAGTGAAAACACCCGAAAATCATCTAGCAATAATTCCTTCATATGCGGTGGCAATGGATTCGCTTCAAGAAACTCCTTTACCGGGCCATCTTCACTAGCCATTTCGATTGCCATTTGGTTTAAAACGCCACCTATTTCATCCAATATATTTGCAAATACATCACGTGGTATTTTGACATTAAGAATATCGAGGCCTTGTTCATTTATTAAGCGCTCATAATAAGCAATGTATTCGGACATTATATTCACTTTTTCTGGTTTTGATAAAGCTATTTCACTTTTATATCTTTTATAAGACATCCCATCACCTTCATTTAACGTATTTTGTCTATCAAAGCAAAAATATAGGCATTATTTCTCGACTTTCTACTAACCTCATGCCGTACTCCTACTTCTCCATTAACCCAATTGCCTTCAACATCAATTCTTTCATCCGAAAAATCATCTAAAAATTCATTTAATGTTTCAAGCGAAGTCTTGGTTGGTTGGAAGCTTTCTGTAGCATCATTGTGAATATTGAATTTGTTTAGTAAGTCCGGATGAGTATTTTTAAGATATGCGATTATATGTGACTTTCCATCACCCACACCACCACAGTAATATGAGTTGCGGTTTTTCTGATTGAATTGCTTTTTTAGTAGTTCTAGCAATTCATCTTCAACTGGTCTCTTAATGTGCATATATTCATTAAAATCACTAAAATAATCAGTGTTTTCTACAGCTTCCCTAGATGATTCTTTTAATCTCTTAAGATATTCGATTCTGCAAGTGTGTTGCTCCGACAATTTAGTCACCCCCAAAGCTCACATCCATTATTTCACAGCAGCTCGTTTGTCGTATTTCTTAATAATTTCAGAGATTCGATATCACACAGATTTATTATAAATCAGCGTAAGCATTTTTATTGAACCTCCGAATATTTGTCATTTTTATATCTTTGTCTGGCAAAATTGACTATTTGTGTAACAATTCTCCTTATCTTCCTCATATCCTGTCTAATGCTAGAGAAAACTCAAAATCTTATAACAATTAAAAAGGTCAAAATATAACCGCCATCCTTGCGGATTAGCGGTCAAAACTTTTATGCTTAAACACTGCACATATTTTATCAATCTGATTTATTTCAATCCATTTAGTATCTTGCATATGGTCACCGGTCTTATACCGGCGAGCTCCGATAAGACTTCTGCTTCATTTTATGTTTTCCGAGTAAATTGGACAACTTGATTCTAACAATGTCCTGATGCAAACTCCAATATTTTTTGGTTTGATTGTACAAATAAGCGTAACAAAAATCCGTTCGTTAAACTGTCGGCCTTCTCTCATTGTAAATACTCGCTTAAGCTGGCCGAAACCCATCTGGCTTTCGTGTGAACGAGCCAAAATGAGTAACAACGAGCACAGCAGATGGTAGCCCATTACAAATATACATTACAAGAGCGAAACAGCCGATGATTAGTGTTGGAAATCAACGGATCCAACGGAAATAGCATGATTTGTATTCTCAAGCCTTACGGTGAGGTCCTCGCAAGTCTGTATCAACAGATTTTCAGCCGTTTGTTTCCTCCTTTACAAATTGCTTATTAAAAACTTTTCTATATTTTTTAGCGCCTGATTTATCGAATGGGATACTCTACTTTTGCCAACCCTTTCAATCCTGGCGATTTGTGCTATGCTCATATCCAGAAAGAAATGAGCATAAAGGCGCTTTGCTTGCTTTTCTGGCAACCTGTTTATAGCGGCATACAATTCTTGATTGCTCAGTTTTCTTTCATAGACTTCCTCCGGAGATAAGACCAGTAAGACTACATCTTTTTCAATACCATCGTCAGCATCAAGAGAATAATACGCCTTGTGTATACGCCTTCGTTCATAATCTGCATGGTCCTTTCGGTTATACTGTCTGAGTAAATCCGCAACCTCCTCAGTTACTTCAACAAAAAGATCAGGTATATCAACCGAATAGTAATTCCGCAAATTGATTCTTGCCATAATATAACCCTCCGTTTCGGTTTTTTAGGTAGAAAACCAAAACAGAGGGAGGCGAGCGGCAACCGGAAAAAACACCTCTTTTACAGCAAAAAACACCCAATTGGATACAGCCCAAATGAGCGTTTATGAATTTCAGATTCTTATTTTTAGGTTCTGACAGTTCTATATGAAGGCTAAACTTTCCCCTTGTGCATTGGAGACTTTTTTTAACAATTCATTATTAAAATTTGAAGCAAGCATAAATACTGATGTATGCTTCATCACGCCAAGCCGCTAATTATAAATAGCGGCTGGTCTTTTTGCCGCATAATGCTTTGGCATAAAAAAACACCCCGCTGAACACGAATTCAGAGGGGTACCGGTAATTAAGCATGAAAATATCCCCGCCAAACTCACGTTTTTTTTATTAGCGGGTCCACCTGACATATTTAATTATTGCCAATCCATTAATGCGATCTCTTAATAAAATGTGTTCTGCTAGTTCCTGTATAAATAGATGCAGTAACTCGTTTTTTCATTCAAACAGGAACTGTAAACTGATATTGGAGGTGAACTAATGAATCACAATGATTTTGACAGACTGGGCGGGATTATTAAAACTGCCCGCAAAGCAAAAGGCCTTACACGCGACCAGTTATCGGAACGGATACATATAACGCCGCGCTACCTTATGTCCATTGAAAATGAGAATCAAAAACCCAGCTATAAAATTCTTTTTCAAGTCATTCGGGAACTAAAGATATCTACGGATACGATCTTTTTCCCAGAAAATAAATGCACGAATACTGAAAGAGAACAGTTGATCCCGCTTCTTAGTTTGTGTGATGAGCGTGACCTTAGAATTGTGACGGCTATGGTGAAAACTCTACTGGAAACGAAACAGCATATTACGAATAAGATTTTTTAACTGTTTTCTGTTGTAAGCAAAACTATTTGCATCATGTACATACTACATAGTTCAGTTATACCTTGTAATAAAAATTGTCATACTAATGCAATAGAATTAAAACTCTTCCTTATCGTCCTAACAAAAAAAATAGCCGCATAAAAGGGCTAAGCAATATGCCTCGACGGCAACCCGGCTGTCATAGCACCAAAAAATGCCTTAGATCCGCGGCTTTGCGTCCCTGCCTTTAGGCAGGTTTGCCCTTTTCGTTTCCATATTCAAAATAACATGAAGCAACAGCGCACTGTGCTGTACGTTTTATTTTTTCTGGTTGATATAATTCCCCCTAAAGGTTTTATATACAATTGTTTTGCTATCCGGCGAAATGATCATTCCGGCAGGACGGGGTAAATCCTTGTCCCTAACAACATAGGAATTTGTGGCAACATCATAGACGCACAAGCATACTGTTTCTTCAGTTGTACTTCCCCATTCTTCCCAATCAATAGGTTTTTCAGTTGCTGCCGCTATGATCCAGTGATGTTGAAATCTCATATCAGCATGATCGGTTGAATAATGGCCCACTATTCACAACGTCTTAAACAGACGCAACATGTTTGCTCTAATACGCAATGGAGATTAACCGAAACATATTGACTTATAAATGACGTTGCCTTAGCATACGTTCAAATCAAAATTTATAGTTCGATAACCCTTCGTGCCTTATCTTTAATTTTTTGATCATGTGTCACGATAATGACGGTTTTACCTTCGGCATTCAGCGAAAGTAGAATATCCATAATGATTTGAGCGTTTTTGGCGTCCAGCGATCCTGTTGGTTCATCCGCTAAAATGATATCGCATTTTTTAAGAAATAAACGAGCCAACGCTACGCGCTGCTGCTCTCCGCCGGACAGTGTATAAACCTTACTATGCAGTTTACTTTCTAACCCGACTCTTTCCAGCACGTCTTCAATCGTATAATTCGTGCGGCTGCCCTGCCTGATCAACTCAAGGTTTTGTTCAACTGTTTTACTCTCGATCAGCGCAAAATTCTGAAATAGAAAACCGACGACAGAGCGATAATACGCCAGTTTTTGCTTATTCGTAGTGTACTCTATTCCGTTAATTCTCAAACTTCCGGCGTCAATCGGCTCTATTAAACCAATCATGTTTAATAATGTGGTCTTCCCCGTTCCGCTGGCGCCAAAAAAACATACGAATTCCTTGTCTTCGATCAGAAAATTATAGTCTTGAAATAGAGTCAGCCCATCAAATTTTTTGGTGAGATTAATTCCTTCAATCATAATACCCTTCCTTTTAGAATTGCCGGTACATTGGCTTTTTCCATCGTACCTGCCTTCTTAGCGATAAATACTGACTCAAGCGCCAGCAAAATGAGTCCTCCCCAGATGAGATCAGCCCCCTCGGCAATCCCCAAAAGTCCTCTAAGCAAAAACGCCAGCATTACGCTCAGCAGAAAAACGACTAAAGTGAGGCGTATCAACCGGATATTCCTGGCAAAAAGCGAGTATCCAAGTACTTTTTTCAGCGCCAGTTCCATAGCGTTGAACTGATACTCAAGTTTGATAATAAAACTGATCAGCGCGATTTCAAGCGCCAGCAAGAAGATCGATAAAATAACGACTAATTTCACATTGCGTAAGATAATCGCCCAATTGTGTTCATAGACATCCAGGGCATTGGATTTGACCCTGATTTGATCTGACAGCTGATACTCCGCGATGAACTGATTGAGGTCCTGTTCGGGGATATTGTACATCGTATCATAGGCATAGTACATATCGTTACCTGCTTGATATTCATCAATTTGTTGAAGCGTATTATTGAAAATTATGATTGGGTTCGCCATTGGTCGGCTTACGTACTTGTTCGGCTGATTATGAATGCCCACAAAACTCATGTTGCCGTCATATACTTTGGTTTTAACGCTTGAAAGAATTTTTTCTCCAAAAAAAGCGGTGATCATTTCTTTCGCAATAAAACATTCCTGAGAATCCTCCGATATACCGGACGGGATCAGAATATAATAATCGTCGTCGGTGCTTTCGACCGTCGCTGTCAAAGCATTGCTTACTCTTGATATTTCTTCAAAGGCGTTTCTATTGATTAAGATAACAGGGTACGGGCTGCTGAAATTAGCTGTTAAATCGTTGTATTGCAAGGAATAGTTTTGAAATCGTTTATAGAATTCTTGATTCATCGTCTCGGTATCTGATATTGTTTTGCCTAGGTGATTATTCACCCTGTAATTCAATTGATAGTAACTATAATCCTTATGTTCGGAGAAGAAGTCGCCTTGCTTATACATCAGATATCCTTGCGTCAGTATGGCGAAATTACTGGATAGGACAATGATGGTCAGTATGGTGGTTATGGTTTTCAGGATATAGTTGGCTGTAAGTAGTCCGCCGCCGGAGCGTCTGGCGGCGATATCTTTTTTAAAGTTAACGCGCAAAACGGCTGCATTGATCAGGGTATTGGCAAGCATGAACACCAGAAAGACCAAGGCCAGGGCTTGAATCTTAAAAAGTACATTGGAATTGGATAATAGGCTTAATATGAACGGCACGCTAATGAACGCGCTAACCAGGATACCGATATCAGCCAATGCATTTCTGCCGAAAACGGCTCTGACATCCTCCCCAAGGGTTATCCGCACCATGATCTCCTTCTTCAGGCTGATGATTTCATAAATCGTCAGCAGCAGGATCAAGCCAAAAACAATAGACCAAACTGCCAATAGATTCAACCAGGTCTCTTTATCGGAACTGAACAATTTAGGGAGTCCGCCTCCGTATTTACCTACCAGGCTCGCTTTGAATAAGCGCATCGCTTCCTGTTGGGATTGATCGCCTATGTAATAACAGTCTTTGAACTTTTCAATCGTCTTAATATTATTGAAATCTGCATATCTAACTTGTGTTTCTCCCATAAAAAGGCTGTTATGCTTTCCTTCAAAAATACCATTGGCTTGCAGGGTTTTCAAGGCATTCGGCGTGCCGAATATCGTTATCTCTTTGGCGTATGCCGAAATTATTGTACTGTCCACAAAGAAGAAATCGACATCGTACGCCTTCCCCGCATCGTTAAAATCCTGGATGACTTCTTTTTCCTCTATAGCGGCTTCCCGGTTAACAAAATCAAAGCTTGACTGGTAATAGGATTCTTGAAAACCATCCAGATAAAGAATGAACAATTCTCCGTTAAAAATAAAGCCAATCGTGATTAACAAGTATATGATTATCAGTTTTATTTTCTTCATAGGACAAAAAACCCTTCTATTATAAATCGTGGCAAATACTGAAAGAAAGAATGCCTCCATATCGACATATCGTAACCGAACCTTCAAACTCCTTATATTATAACTAAACGGAATAACCGTATACTTGATAAATTTGATTACTGAGGCGAGAATAACAACCACTCGAACCCCAATTAAAGGCAAATGCAACATTGGCACATAATAGGGTAAATGCCAATGTTAAAATTGAAATTTTCAACTTTCTACCAATCATTATTCTGCTCCTTAACTATTTGATTTGTTTTAACCGGATTTTTTCCCGATATATCAAATTCATCAAGGGTTAGGGTTCCGTCGTCGTGTTTAATTGCTATCGATACTTTATCATTTCCTTCAATGAAGAATACTGGCATGAAATCACCATTTCTGTGAGTTCCGTCCATCGATAACGAAGTAAGAGCATGTACGCATTTATATCTTATATCAGAACTCAATTCAGCAATACTTTCATCATATACTTCTCGCAAATACACAGGTTTGGCCACATTGGTATCTATTTTCATAATTTCTACAGCCTTATCTTTAAATGCAAGTTCTTCCTGAGATTTATTACTGTCCGAATATGCTGTATTGACATTTACTATTAATAGTACAGCAAGAAATGCTACTCCAAGACTAATGGCAACCCATGAAAATCTTTTATTTACTTTCATAATTAAAATACTTTGTATGATATCCATGTATTTAAATGTATGGATATCATATCTCCTTACATTTATTAAGAAAATATAGTGTATATAGTAAATTAGTTTTCCCTGTAGTTTCAAAAGGAGTATTGACTTAAGAAGTAGCTCCATTTCATATTTTACCAACGTCTATATGGGGGCTTCCTACTAATTAATACAAACTAAACCTTAATAACTCTCCGTTGTACTGTAAACAGTGCCGGACTCCGTGCCGCCTGGTCCACTGACTGCATAGTACGTTGCCACTCTGTACGTACCACTGTAAACCGTATAGGTTTGTGATATGGAAGCAGAGGATGATGCGGAAGTTGTTGACCAACTTGCTACCGTTGCCCATGATCCACTTGAATAACGCTGGAGAGTTGATGTAAGTTGAATGCTCGTGCCCGAAGGCGTCTTTTGCACATAACCATTGATACTGGCTGTTCCATTAGAAGAAATCGACAATGTACTGCTTGCCTTGTTAACGTAGACATACCTCACCCCTATTGGAGATGTGAGCGTAGGGCTTTCATTTGCCGCAAGCAGCGGTGCTGAAAACGAAAACAGGAGCAACATGCAGATTCCAAACGATACAAGTTTTTTTGTTAACATAAAAATCCTCCTTTAATTTTGTTACTATGACAATAGAACAAATCAAAGGAGGATTTTGTGACATTATTTGGATATTTTTTTGTAATTATCTCATGAAATTCTAAATTGTTTGGACCAATATAACTCTGCAAAAATGAACCGTCGCATACTAAAAATGCTCGGCCTCTTACGGAAAACAGAAAAGAAAAACCGGGAATTGCCCCGGTAAGTAGCTTGAAACTGATGTTTGTCGTATGAAAATGTTATAAATGTGCGCGCAGCCCTATTTTTTCTTGAGATAAAACATATTGATCGCATCGAAGGTAATATCCTTCGATTTGTATTTTGTTCCGTCAATATCTACAATGTCATTTGCGTAAACAAAAAAGCTGATTGAGCTACTGTCGTTGGAAAAATTAATGTAAAGGAGGGGTGCTTGTATGCTATCTGTGCATTTGATAAAAGAGGCTTTGTTGAATAAGCTCTCCATCTGATTGATGATTTCTGGGTCTGTGATATGGACAATACTGTTGCTACTGCTACTGACTATGTCATGAATACTGATGCTTTTTGTATTTTTAATCTTTAAAGAAATATTATCTTTATCTTTAGAAATCACATTTTCCCCTTCATTTAATGAATTAGTATTCCCGCATGCCGCCAAGATGATTACCAGTATAACCAGGAAGAGAATACCACATAAAACCTTGTATTTTTTTGTTTTAATCATTTCCCTTTTATCTCCAGAAGGTTTTAATAATTACAATGGCGTATGAACAATCATTAATAAAATTCATGGTTTATATATTGCTCTAAATCATTCGGCAGCCAGGCTGTCATTGTGCGGATAAGCACCTTAGACCCTACGGCTTTGCGTCCCTGTCTTTGGACAGGTTTGCCCTTTATCGTTCATATTCTAAAGAAGAGCTGCTGACTTTGATGACCCAAGATCATCACTGTCCAGCTGAATATATAAATAAATATAAGATAGTATTATTTCTCCCGGTTGATATAGTCTTTCCCGAAGGTTTTATAAACGATTGTCCTTCCATCCGGTGAAACGATCATTCCTGCCGGACGGGGTAAAGCCTTGTCTCTAATAATATAGGCGTTCGTAGCCACATCATAAACGCACAGGCGTACTGTTCCCTCAGTTGTCCTCCCCCACGCTTCCCAGTCGATCGGTTTCTCAGTTGCTGCCGCAATGATCCAATGATATTGAAAGTCCATATCTGCTATATTTTTAAATTCAAAAAAAATGATTTTATTTTGAGCATAGCCAATTACCCCCAAAGCCCCCGGAGAGCCGTGGTAATCATCCTGGTACGCAAACTCGCAATAATCATCGGAGTCTCGTCCGGGACCAACAAAAACCTGGTCATCCCCAAGATAGGTTTTTGCTGTCACTTCGTTCTGAATATTGTATGTAATGACAGCACTGCCCTGACGCTCCTTAAAATTATCAAAGGCCCCAAAAATGATGTTGTTGTCGTCGGCCCAGCAAGCACTATACACTCCCATAAAAGGCAAATCTACTGCCTTTTCCAAATTCAAGTCGGTTAATGTACACTTTTTTGTATTATTGTCCACGAGAACTACTTTACCGGTACGGGGATTGGCAATGGCATCACAGGCTTTATATTGTTGATTTTTCTGTTTCCAGTCCTCAAATAAAACCTTATTGCTAACCTGATTATTTTTAATTGACACCAGAGCAGTGCTGTCCACCATAGAATAACTATCAATATTCTGAATAAACAAATTTCCGAAACCGCCTTCGGATGGATATAGTTTATCAGCTTTTTTAGTTTTGAGGTTATAGCAATAGATCCACGGGTCCGTATTATCCATATTAGTGGCCAAATAAAGGAAACGATCATTATCCAGGAAACGTATAGGGTTCCAAATTACTCCCTGAATACCGGTAAATTCTTCGGTAATGTAGTTTGAAGATCGATCCGTTAACTCGGGGTCACTTTGGTTTTCCAAAGTAAATCCTTTGCTGAATGTTCGGGACTCCTGATTAACGGTTTGATCAGGAGGAACCTGTTGTGTGGCAGGGGCGCTATTACAACCCGAGTATAATAATAATGCAATGAGTATAAATGGAATAAGCACTCGTCTCAATAACTGCACCAGCCTCTCTTTTTTATTGAAATGATACAGGGGAAACAAGCTAAAAGCTCATGCCGGTCTCCCCTAAATATCATTCAGATAATACTTATTATTTTAAGGTGTATAATAGAATACTTACAACTTTTTTAGAATCGGTTTATAGCGTTATATGGATTAAGACAGGATAGTGTATCCTCATTTTCTCCAAATAAGCCAATTGTGCTGCCGGAATGAACTTCAAAGTGCACATGGTTTCCACTGGAGTTCCCTACCGACCCCTGGGTTCCCAGAGAACTGCTCCCTGCTGTCACGTTAACACCAGATGGATAGGTCGGTCCAGTTACCACACCATTGTTTTTAATATTTATTGTTGCCATGTGAAGATAGGTATACGTATATGATGCATCAGTTACACATACTTGGCTTCTAGTAGAGCCATTGTTATAGTAGTAATAGACAGACCCTGTAGCCATCGTATAGATTGTAGGATTTGTACCGCGATTATAGTCGATTCCTTCATGCGCACCTGCTTGGCTCTTGGACCATGTTCCCCATAAGTTGCCACAGGTATAAGTGGTTCCTGATACTCCGTATAGCCTGTTATATCCCTTTACAACAGCTGCTTTTTGGTTATCACGAACCGTCTGGCTCACATGAGTCCCGGCATCTTCATGGAACCAATCGTACCCATACCCTCCGGGAAAACTAACATATCGATATGTGTTTCCTTGCAGAAGAGGATCCGGTTCTTCCTGATATTGAACAGTAAATTTACCTGTGTTGATAGACTGGGTATTTTTTATTGAATTCTTTTTCTCGCTAATATCAGCAAGTGCATAAATGTTGTCGACAGTGAACTGATAGTAAGCCTCGATATATTCTTTCAAAGTTTCATCACTTTGTTCTAAAATACCATCATAAGAGTAGAAATCTTTCAAGAGCGTTCTGGCATCACTGAGAGTGATATTTCTAGCCTCAAGAGCTGTAGCCTGTTCTGGTGTTGGGGCATAAACATTTGCATTTGCAGCAGCTTCTTCATCGTATGCCAAATAGTCGCCATAGGTCCAATTGCTGATATCAACATTTTCAAGCTCAGGGAAAAAGCTCTTATAAAGAGATATGTCGCTTTCAGAGATCCTCCATGTTTTCTCTATTTCATTATAGTCCCCTGCGTCCATGTCCTTGATTTCTTCGTTACTATACCCGTGACTTTTAAGATTTTCTTTCTGTAATTTTTCTAAAGGATTTGTATCGTGCACTTTCTTCATATCAATTTTTGGAGTATTGATATTCATTGATCTTGGCAACACTATGGCAGTAAGAAGATCACCCGTAGTAGTATTTGGGGCAATGGACTTATTTGAATCAGTATTGGTGGCATCGAGTGCAGCTACGACATCTGCTGGCATATAAGTAGTCTGATCCACCTTCGTTGACGGAAATGGCGTGTTAGAATCATCATTTGCAGCAAAAATACTTCCTGGGATACCGATTAATAATAGGGTTGCGCAGAGAACCGAAATAACACTTTTCTTTAACATATTTATACTTCCTCCTTTATATAGCAGTTAATCTTAAATTTACATTCGCTTTATAATCCTGTATAATTTTGATACGGGCTCTTAAATATCTACCGATCATGATCGTTTGGATGGTTCAAGATAGGGGAGATATGCAAGGGCCTTTTATTTGTCAGACAACGCTATGCATATTACAGTCTATATTTAACAAATATACAAAACACTGGACTCACCCCCCTGCATAACAATTTTTCCTTAATAAGTCTCCGTTGTACTGTAAACCGTGCCTGATTCCGTACCGTTTGGCCCGCTCACTGAATAGGATGTTGCCACTCTGTACGTACCACTGTAAACCGTATAGATTTGTGATATGGAAGCCGAGGACGATGCGGAAGTTGTTGACCAACTTGCTACCGTTGCCCATGATCCACTTGAATAACGCTGGAGAGTTGATGTAAGTTGAATACTCGTGCCCGAAGGCGTCTTTTGCACATAACCATTGATACTGGCTGTTCCATTAGAAATAGACAGTGTACTACTTGCCTTGTTAATGTAAACATAATTCACCCCCAGTGGGGATGATGTGTTCGCCTCCGCCGCAAGTAGCGGTGTTGAGAATGAGAATAAGATTAGCATGCAGATTCCCAGTGATAAAAGCTTTTTGGTTAACATAAAAATCCTCCTTTATTTTGTTTCTATGACAATAGAACAAATCAAAGGAGGATTTTGTGACATAATTTGGTTATTTCTATATATTTATATTAGTTTCGTCTGAATCCGGGTCAAAGTAAGTGGGTGTATGATGTTACCACCAATTGCATTCTTGCATCTGTTTTACTTTTTTACATTACGACTACCCTACTGTTGTGCCTAGTTACTGATTTTTCTTCAAGATTGCGGCACCCATTTCAGTATTACATAGTATCTTCCATAAGTAGATCCCGACATCTCAGGCTTCCTAACCCTTGATTTTCTAACAAAAAGGGGCTATTACAAACGAATAAATTTTTCGTCTGCACCAGCCCCTAATCACTTATAGTTACTTATTTTTCTTTGCTCCTTTATTCATATCTTTAACCAAAAGATCTAAAGATCGATCATCGTATCTCGAAGTAAATCTATTATCTGATAGTGAAAGAATTTTATTGTCTTCGGAGATTTTAAAAAGTCCATCTTCAACTGCAACTGATGAATATTTATTGGGATCATCAGTATGCCGCTGAAGGACTAAGAGCATTTTATCTCCTTTTTTGACTTTTGTTTCGCCGTTATCGTTACCTGCTTTTCCGACCTGTGCCAATGTAATTGTGTCACGCTGAGATTCGCCGTATAGTGTCTTTATGATTTTTATTTGAGAACACGCTAAAGCAACTTTTGGTACCTCACTTGACTCTCCCATTGCCTTTTGTTTTAATTCTTCATTTGGAAAATCAAATTCAATCTCACTATCAACCGCATCGGATAAGACCTCTCCTACAATGATTAAATCAGCGTATTTCGTCAAATCATCCATTTTTGTTGCTTCCGGCCTGCTCATCATCATACTTTCTGAGCCAATAATCTTACTTGCTGTATCAGGGTTGTTGTTATATATCAACGTTTTATTGTATCCGACAAACCCTGCAATAAATAATACTGCAACCAACCCCAAGGGAACTGCCCATGCTATTTTTCTTTTCATAAGATAAACTCTCCTTAATTAATTATTATCTTCCGAGATAAGTTTGATAAAGAGCAACAAGAACTGCTCGGTCATAATCTTGAGGTCTATCATAATTTGCCCAAGAGTAAGATGCATAACCTGTACGCATCACCGAGGCAGTTGTTTGGCTTTGGGTATGACCTAGATTTTGTGTATGACCTATTTCATGTGTTAAGACATAAGTTTTACTTGTTTGGCTTAAATCCGAATTACTATCGTACATAGGATTGGTATATATCTGTGCATATACAAAACTTGTTCCGAGTGAGTTTGACGCCCCAGTATTAAAATTATACGCCCAAACTCCGGAGGAATCTTGAATATTAGTAATTGCATATGCATTGGCGGGAGCCCAACTATACCAAGTCCCACTTACTTTAGAAGCACAATCAACTTTGGAAGTCGAATTGTTTTGAACAGAGGCTTTCACATAACTGCCCGAATAATTGGTCCAATTGCTTACTGCTGTACTTCCTGGCGTCTGCCAATTGGTCGCTAAATATGTTGTGTTTACTGGAGTATTTAAATATTTAACACCACTTACAGTAACTGTATTTGTCCATTTTGCTCCTGATACAACTACTTCGGCGCTTACTGGAGCTGCTACTTGTAAGAAAATAACACCAATAGCCAAAAAAGAGACAATACTTTTTTTTAAAACATTGAACTTCATTTAATCGATCCTCCTTATAATTATTATTGGAGAGCTATAAGCTTAAACTTATGCCAAAACTTGGCCCTGCATAAGAAGTCTGCTGTAGCACAACATTCTGATTGGCTACCCTGCTTGAACTCAAGCGTTAATAATAACCATTCACCAATCTTCACTTAATAAATCAGAAAAACATCGGAATCACCCCCACAATTTATTAAAACCTAATAAGTCTCCGTTGTGCTGTAAACAGTACCCGACTCCGTGCCGCTTGGCCCGCTCACTGAATAAGATGTTGCCACTCTGTACGTACCACTGTAAACCGTATAGGTTTGTGATATGGAAGCAGAGGATGATGCGGAAGTTGTTGACCAACTTGCTACCGTTGCCCATGATCCACTTGAATAACGCTGGAGAGTTGATGTAAGTTGAATGCTCGTGCCCGAAGGCGTCTTTTGCACATAACCATTGATACTGGCTGTTCCATTAGAAGAAATCGACAATGTACTGCTTGCCTTGTTAACGTAGACATACCTCACCCCTATTGGAGATGTGAGCGTAGGGCTTTCATTTGCCGCAAGCAGCGGTGCTGAAAACGAAAACAGGAGCAACATGCAGATTCCAAACGATACAAGTTTTTTTGTTAACATAAAAATCCTCCTTTATTTTGTTACTATGACAATAGAACAAATCAAAGGAGGATTTTGTGACATTATTTGGATATTTTTTTAAATATTTTGGACAGGTAAAAAAGTTCAAGTAAAGTCACGTTTGAACACCTTTCTTACATAGCAGAAAGGAAAAATAAATAAGGTTTAGCATAATTTTTTACTTTTGATAAAGTTCAACACTTTTAGCTATGTCCAAGACCATATCTTTGTTTAAAGTTGAGGATATCATATACATATAATTATTATCATACCAAATAAGGTTTTGCACTCCCTGATTGGAATAATACTTAGCAGGCAAGCCGTTAAACTCCAGTTCTTCCAGATCAATACCTTCCGTATTGATCTGCATGGAAACCTTATCAAGTTTTTTTTGCTCATAATTCAGATAGTCATTTCCCTTTTCATATTCCAGCGAAACGATGCCATTCAAATTCTCATTGATTAGCTCAAACCCTGCGGGCATTTGACTTGGTGCATAGACTGTAAATTCTTCATTGGTTGCCTGGGAAGACTGCATTTTCTCAAAAGATACCTGCGTATATTTTTCATATACCTCTGTTATAAACTTAAAGACAGTTTCCCGTACAGCCGATACGCTCATTGCGGATCCAAACAATAATATGATGGCGGCAACAAGGATCGCGACCAACTTTCTATGTCGTCTGCTGACTGATTTATTATTTTTGCTTTGACGAATAAGCGCCTTCATTTTCCTTTCAAATTCCGGTGAAAACATATGGTCTATATTGTCATCGGACGGCAAAGCATTTAGTTCATACAGATCAGCTTTAATAACTGCAATTTTTAGCATCGCATCATTAAATTTAAAGTTCATCTGTATGGTCCTCCTTTTCCAGAATTTCCTGTAGTTTTCTTTTGGTTCGCTCCAATCTTTTTCTGATCGTTACTTCAGAGATATCCAGCATTTGAGCGATTTCCGTGTTTGAATATTCCTGAACGTATTTAAGCTTTAGTACTTCCTGATAAATAACCGGCAATTGAATAATGGCTTTTGTAAGGTAATCCAGTTCTTCATGGCTGGTTATATCGTCTGCCAAGTTATAATTAATTTCTTCAAGGGGAATCATGGTGTGTCTTTGACGCTGGTTATACAAATTGATAGCGCGGTTTTTCACCATAGTAACAATATAGCTCTTGGTTTTGTGACTATGGACATCTTCGATTTTATCAAGGTTTTCTATAATTTTGATAAAAGTATGATGAACAGCATCTTCCGCCATATAGGGATCGTTCAAAATCTGATTGGCGACATAAAACATTAGCTTTCTGTATTTTTCATAAATAAGTTCAAATTTTTCTTTATCTTTTTCCCCAGTAATCATTAATAAGTAAGTGAGCATGCTATGGCCTCCTGGCATTGCTATAAAACAACAGCGAAACCTGAAATTAACATAAATGGACAAGGCGACTATTAGTGCATTGGTGACATTGTTTTCACAATTACGCTGCGTTGATTCAAACCCTTATTCATTTTTCTTTATTTTACCATCAACACAAATTATTTCCACTATCCAGAGTAACTTGCTCTAAGTTGCATTTTGTTGGAGCTTAGGATAAAGATAAATCAACTTCCTTATTTTATAATTATAATTGTTAATATTTATGCGGCAGTGAGGAAACCTATCCTGCACAGCAAGCAGATGATTTTCCCTCGATATTATAACCTAAACAACCGCCGATACATTTCTTTTCGTCCCAGAACCTGCATCCAGCGCATTGCTTAAACGCTAGACTGCTATATCTTTTACTGTCAATCTCACGCAGAAAAAAATCGTTGACATCTCGAACGGTATTAAAATCTTTAATATTTACCCTTAGATAATCTTCAAAAACGAAACATCGGGCGACGCTCAAGTCGGGCCGTATATCCATAACCGGTGAACATATTCCCTTATGGATAAGATCAAAACCTGAGTAAATGAAATTTACAAGCTGCTCATTAGTAAAAATACACTTGGGTGGATTATTGCAATCAACATGAGGAGAAATCCCATTTTTATGGCAATCATCTAAGAAGTCAACTAATCCAGGAACAAAACTTTCATAATGTTCAAGACTGCCATTCTGCTTATTATCCGAGGGAACCGTAATACTATATCGTATGGTCTTTAATTTTAGTCTTTTGCTTTGCTCAATAATATATTGATATTTAAAATTCGGCTCGAAGATATTAATGCCGAGCGTAACTTGAGGTTCGATATTTCTTCTGCGATATTCAAATACCAGGTTTTCTACATTGTCTATTGTCTTATTATATAGATTTTCACCGATCACATCGGGCCCATTCAAATTAATCAAAAACGAAACCTTATTATCCACTATCGAGCGGCTCAATGCATTTTCCAAAGCAATGGCATTGGTGAAAATCTGAATTCTCCGGAAAAATGGATCGTCTGTTCCTTGATTCACCCATTTTTCAAAATTCGGATGCAGTGTCGGCTCCCCCCCGAGCAATCTTAAATCAACATGCGCCGACTTCTTAAAGAAATTGATTATATATCCATAATTATCATCAGAAATATCAACCTTGTTCTTCAGATTACAATTTGCAAAGCAATATGAACAATTTAAGTTGCAGTAATTATTTAACATAATATTCATGGTAACACTCCTTATAAACAAAATATCTTTAGAACATTCCGAACAATAGCAATGATGCTTTAATTTACCGGGTAATTACATTTTGAAAGTGTTTTACGTTTGTGACGGCAACAGCATTGCTCGATCCGTAACTATTACTGGCGGTAACATAAAAAGTTATCGGCTGAACAGTTGTCCTGGCAGGGATATTAAAATATCCCACCCATGTATTTCCGCCGGTATTTGTAAAGGCAATTACTGTTGAATTAAAAGTATTCGTCACAGTGACGGAAGTGGTGGTTCCGGTTGTTGTTGCTGTAATCTGAATTGTGGTGTCTGGAAATGCAACGGCCTGTACACTTGCGACAACCGACGGGGGCGGTGTCCAGTTATTCCAATCGCTATAATTGGAATAATTGCTATATGCGCCCCAATCACCATAATTACTGTAGTTGCTGTAGTTACTGTAATTCGAATAAGCAGTCCAATTCGAATATTGGCTCCATGTTTCACTATGATTTTCCCATTGCGAATGGTTTTCCCAAACACCAGCATTATTGTAATTTGCGTTCCAATTTACGTAATTGCCATAAGTATTGTTGTAGACATCACTATATGCGCCATAATTTTGATAATTGCTCCATCCAGAGTTGGGCCAGGACCATTCCACCCAAGCGAACGCCTTTTCGGGCTGCAAGGAAAACTTAAGGCCCAAAGCCTTGGAGTATTTGCCCTCCTTGGCTTTGGGCCGATCCGGATGATTGTTGTCAAGAACCAGGTCTTGGGTTATTGAAGTATGAAGGATGCTTAATGAAAGAAAGGCAAACAGCAATTTTTTCAATCTAGAAAAGGTTCTTGCCATGTCATTCACCTACTGCACAGGATAATGGATCTGCCTGCCCTTTCCCCGCAACATAATTCTCAATCTGTTCCGCTTTACTAAAACAATACTTGCATATAGCCCCGCACTTGGCGGCGCATTGCGGCTTATTTTCCATGAAATAATCGAGCTTCGGCAAAAACTCAAATATTTCCTTCATCTTCAGCGTCCCGTACGGATGGAAAACGTTGTTCATAAAACGCGAATTGTAAGTGTTATAGAATTCATTCAATGCATATTCCGGATCGGTAACGCCAAGCATATAGGCCTTAATCTTATTGACCAATTCCGGCTTGGGGTGATCCCTGCCAACAAGCTTGATGCTGTTGACCCCCATTTTCTCATAACAAGGGATTTCCCAAGGGTAAATAATCCGGTTCAGCACCATTTGAATTGCCGGACTTTTAAAGGTAATCTGATCGCAAATGAATTTAGGGAATTCCCGGAATAACGGGCTACATTTATGAATGTTTTCCTGCTTGCCAAACAAGGCATAGTGAATATTCTTGGTCGGACAACAAAATATGCAGCCCTCATCAGCCATCAATTCCAAGCCAACACCAGGCAGCAGCTTTTTAAACGATTCAATAAAAGCAAAATCCTTATTAAGATCGGATGCAGGAATGATATTGGAGATCCCTAGATTCTCGCTGACATACTTCGCTTGGTTGATTGACCGAATATCCATCATCGTTGAGGCGTTTACTGCCAACCCGCTGAATTCATCTTTCAGGAAGTCGGCGAGAAGCTGGCTTCCAACCGTAATGCTTCGCACCCCAATATCCGCCAGATGCTCGACAAACTGCTTCAGTTGGGGAATATTCGATTCAAAGTCATACAGGGAAATGGTTGAGATATTATTCATCAGATAAATGAACGCCAACCCGTTTTCTGAAAGTTCTTTTATATAGGGCCTCAAATCTTCCAGGGTCCGGATTCTACCGCTATCTTCCTGCAAATTAACTGACCGGCCATGTTCATGCCCTGATTTTGCATAGGAAGTAACAGGCAAACTGTTATAAACAGAGCGGATCTTATACTTCGTCTTATCCTGGCTGTTAAGCCTTGTCAATTCCTGAATATACCCATAGTCAAACAATAAAGGAACTGAGAAGTACAGTTCCTTTGGCTGGTTTGGGGGTTGGAATTTTTGTTTTTTCTTAAAAATATTGATCATAAATATCAACCTCTCTTAAATAACGAGAAACTCCTTTAGCTTATTTTCCGCATTAACAGGAGTTTCGATCCGTTTAATAGATTCTTCTAAAATATTTTTCATCATCTTGGCGCTCCTGAATTGATGCCGGAATAAAAAGTTTAAGAATCTCGGGTTATATTTCGGCATATCGTCAAAATCAATTTCATTAATAAGGCTTATGATATGGCTGATCACGTGCTGGTGCGTGTAGCAATTATCAGGCTCCGGTTTATTCATTGACAAGTCATACTGGATGTTGTCATTGTAGCAGCCGCTATGGCAGCTGTAGAAATAATCACAATCGCTGCAATGCTGCAGCATCCGCCGGGTTCCCTCGTGCCATCTTTTATGATTGGGATGATTTAAGATATCCTGAACCGATTCCATCTCAAAAATATTCCCGAAGGACACGGAAGCGCTCTCCGGCCAGTCCCGGCCGCAATGATAAATCGTACCGTCGGGCTGAGTTGAAAACCAGTAATCCTTCCCTGCGCAGTCCGTAAAAGCGCACGAACCGCCAGCATCCAAAGTGGCCATTAAATATCTCTCGCACAGATCAGAATCAGCAGGCCTATAAGTATCTAAAATCCAATAGTCAAAGAATTGGCAAATCTTCTCGGCAGTCATTTTCCCGTCCAGGGTATAGGAATTCATATTTTTATGGGCCGCAAAGATGAGATTCATCTTGCAGCCCAGGCCTAAGCGCTTAAAGTATTCATATTCGTCAATCATTTGGTGGATATTATCTTTCGTAATGATCATGATTGCGCCGCCCAAGACTTCGTTTTTATCCGCTGTGGCAATGGACCGCATTAATCTATTGGTATTTTTCCGGGTCAAATGGTTTGTTAAGCCATCGAAACTAAACCCCGGCCGGATGTTCCACTTCCTTAACAAAGCGGCGTTCTCATCGTCAATCAGCGTCAAATTGGATTGCATGCAAATATTTGCTTTCTTGAATTGCTGCTTGATCAGGGCATTTGCCTCTTCATAGAATTCTTTCCCGATCAGCAAAGGCTCCCCGCCGTGCCATATCCAGGTGCCGACATTCACGTCTTTGAACACTTTTAAAATCTGCGTGACCACTTCCAGCGTGATCTTGTTGCCTTCCGCATTAAGATCCTTACGAAACATCACGTCGTAACAATACGGGCAATGCAAGTTGCAGGCATGCGTCGTTTTTACGATCAAAGTAGTTTTATCGGGGTACGTAATATTTTCCGCCGCAGCCATCTTTTTGAAGTCGATATCCCCCTCAAAGTAATCGTTATGCCTTTTTATTTGCTTGAGAGACATAGAGAACATCATGCTTTTATTGCCGGCAATAACGTCCAGAATCTCCCCGGAACTCATGGCGGGCATAATTTCCTGGTAAACTGAGCTGCGCAACTCCCTTTCGTATTTGTTGTTGAATTTACGGAACTGATACAATTCATCTTTGGCTATTAAATTCATAGGTATACCCCCCTACATCTTCAGCTGGGTGTTTTCTTCAGAATCAACCTTCCAAACCCCGTTTGCCTGAAGCAAAATAATTCTTTCTTCATATTTGCTTACCCAATAGTTGCCCCCATTTTGCGCTGCATTAATTACGATGGTCAACTTCAGGAAAGCCCCTTCTTGATTATTTAACTGGGGGATTTGGCTAAAACTTATATCGTCAAGGCATAAAGACTTCACTTGTCTGGTATCCTTATTTTTGATGCTTTCCGATTTGAAATTCGGATAAAAGTTGTCCAACGAATTTTGGAAATTTGCCGTCGTGTAACTGCTTCCCGGCATTTGCGACATTGCCTCAAGCTTTTTATAATCGGTAGATTTGAACTCTACCAGCCACCTGGCGGCCGCTTCATAAACGACTTTCTCTTTGTCTGTTTTGGTAACATTGTTTTGGACATCAACCTGATGCCCCAAGCTATACAAAGATAACCCGGAGTTGGCGGGAGGTTTCTGCTCCGGCTCCGGCTTGCTTGGCTGATCCGGCTCAGGCTTTGGCTGGACTTTGGGCTCAGCACTGGACTCAGCTTTTGTTTCGCTTTTGACTTCCGGCTGTGGAACTTGCTCAGGTTCAGCCTCTTTAATCGGCTCAAGCTCCTTTTCCGGGCTTTGAATATTTTTTTGAGTCTGGGTATCCTGCTGGACCGGAACATTTTGTACCGGCTCGGCCTTTTTGGAACTGCACCCAAAAAGAATCAAGGACAAAACAAGAAGCAGAATAGAAAATGTTTTAACTCTTAACTTTAACATGGTCGTATCCTCCTTTCGGACCTACCGGAACATCCTCATCACCTATTTTAATATAGGTTTGGGAAAGTGTTTTTTTCTCCGACGGGTCAGCAGTTTTGCGACGTTCGTCCATATTCATCTCCATTTCCTCCAGCTGAGACAATATGGCAAGCGTGATAAACCTTTCCCTGCTCATCCCTATCGAAGCACTAAATCCTTCCGTTCTTTGATTTAAGTTATCCGAAACATCCAATTCCCATTTCACCATATCCACATCCCCTTAGAAATAATTTTAATACGAAAACAAGAATGATGTAACTATATAGCATAAAGAGATCAAAGCGGCTCCGCCGCCGGGGAAAAACCTGCTTTCTACACCATTTGCAAAGGAATTATTATTTTCTCCGATAGCTATCAAAACAAGGGAATCTGTTTTTACATCATTAATAGTTTGGGATAAGCCTTTAACCCGTACAGTTTGGAAAAAGAAATAAAAGAAAGCTGAAAACATGAAGAGAGCTGAATTAAAGAAGAAGGCCCCGGGTGTTAAAAACAGGCTGAGAGCCATCAGCAATTTAACATCACCTCCCCTCATCGCCCCGTGGGAATAGACGAATAAGAGAATTAAGAAAAGGAATAAAAAAGAAAAGCCATAACTTACTGAATATGTTTTGGCGTATATGATATAAATTATCCCAATAACAAAACCGGGTATTGTCACCCAATTATATATTTTCCGCTTCCGCCAATCCGTCAAAACACAAATTGACAGCATCATTAAAGGTACCAAAAATGCTAAATCATTGACCATTTCTTGCATCATCCTTACATTTCAAATTATGGTGAGATTTTTAAAGCAGCGTCTTTGGCTACTTTAATAGTCCAATATGGAGTTGAATTTACGATTTGTGTTAAGCCGCGACTTACTCTGACTTCAATATAAACCACATAGGACGGCTCAGTGATAGCGTGACTGTCTATCGGGCTTACTGCCGGCAAAACATCAGAATTATAGGTTTGATAATAAAGCGTTGCTTTATTAACATAAATCACCGGCGAGCCCGGTAGCGGATTGAGGTTATTGTCCAAAGATAAATTTTTCTTTAACATCTCTAAAAAAACAACATCCGCTTGCGTTGAGTCTATAGCCAAAATACCTTGGTTTAATCTGGCCTGGTCGGTTTGCTGGCTGGCCGCTAAAGCGGCAAATTTTATACTGTCTGTTATTCCTCGTTTTATGTTTATTGCGTGGTAGTAATCCGTCGCCCAGCCAATAAGGGCTAGAAAAATACCCAAAAAAATCAGCAGTTCAATTAAAGTTGAACCCCGGTCGTCTTTTATTATTTTATATAGCTTCTTCATAAACACCCTCATTTAAGGCAAATATTGACTCATGATTGTTTTGGTTACTGTAACCGTCTCCGATTTGGAAACCGGGTTCCCGCTTGACCAATCAGTAAATTTTCGGGGTCCTGTTATGGAAATTGTTATATATTGTCCATAAGCAACGCGGCTTGTATCACTGCCCGACCCTGTAATCGAAAATAAACCAGTATCGACGCCGGTGTGTTTCAGTTGATCTTTAATTAGATTTCGGACCTCTGTCGTAGTTCCTCCAACAATAGCAGCCCTTTCCAACCCGAGATTCACGGCATTAACCATTGAACCCTGTAAGTTATTAAGGAAAAACATCGATATAAATGTGAAGAATATCGCCATCCATAAGGCAAAGACAATCAAGAATTCAATCAAGGTAGATCCGCGTTCATTATCAGGATTTTTCATTTGTTTTTTTAGTAATTTAAGCATAATTTTAAGCGGATAGTATACGTCTGAACATATACTATCCGCCCTCTCCCTTCCTCCTCACGGTGAGGAATATTTTAATTATGGAGTGGTGATATTTGTTATACTGGTATTCATATCCGTCAATTTGCCCCGGATTGTAACAAACAACACCGATACGGCTGCCACCGTGGCCAGAACACCACCGAAGATCCAGATGATGTTTTGGACTAAATCACCGCCTTCATCCTGATAAAGGTTTTTTAGAGTTTTTCCCATAAAAAAATAACCCCCCTTCTTAATTAAGTTTGCTCATTCCGGCCGAGTCATTTGCTATTTTGGATGTTATTGTATTATATAGAATCACTGCAATGCCTATCGTTGCTAGAATGCCGCCAAACAGCAAGACGATATTTTGAACAAGATCCCCCCTTTCATCACGCAATACTGTTGTCAGATAGCAGACAATTTTTTTCACATATTGCCACCTCCCTACATTATTTGACCAAGGCTTTGATTAGCCTGGTATAGCAGCGGGACAAGAATTATTATCGGGATCATAATAAACGGAATTGCGGTCAATGCTTCGACAAGCATTTTTTTGTTTTTATACCGCCTTACTTCTTTTAATCCTTCAATATAATCAATATCCCGTGACCGGCTTGCTAAATATGCAACCATATTAGAACTATCAATTGTGATAGATTGCATTAAAATATCCGCTAAGTTTTTCAATTCATCAATATCAGTTTCTTTACTCAATTTTGCGAGTGCCGGTTTTGGCCCTGTTATTGACATCTCTTGCAAGAGTTTTTCTAAGTGAGGCCGTAATTTATTTGTTGCAAATAAAGCCCCGCGAATAGAATCAGGTATGGTTTGCCCCGCTTTTCTTAAATCAACAATATAGGTCATAATTTCCGACAGCTCATTGATAAGATCATTTTTGTATTGGTTATAAAAATACGCAAGAATGGCCGTAGGCGCTATTATCCCCACAAAAAAGCCTGCACAGATCAACCCTATTGCCATCAGCAAATCTTTCGTGGAAAAGCCTGCAAAGCCAAATAAGAGCGCAAATATGAACGGGGATACATTTTTAAAAGTCTTATATTCCGCATATCCTATCGGCATTGGTTTCCCAGGCTGTTTGAGTATTTCCAGCATGTTATCCGAACGATTATGCCCCGGCTTTTTGCTTAATAATTTCGTGATATAATTTGCCGTCTTTTTGCGAAGTTTTTTCAAAGCAGTATCTTGGGCTTGTCTATATGAAAGCACAGTAGTGCGCAGAGAATTTATCCTCTTAAACTCCTTGAGGTTTGTCTTAATAAAAAACGCCGCAGAAAGTAGCAATAAACCCATTGAAATTCCTATAGAACAGATCAATAGTATATTCATATTTACTTAATCCTCCATTGATAAGAATTTCAGTAACAGAGCAGCCTCAATTAAAATGGAGATTATTATGGCATTGATATAAAGATGTCCTATTGAGGATTGTTTTACCAGGGCGATTGAATCCGGCCAAACAAGACTTACGCCGAAATACGTAAGAATCATTACCAGCGTAAAAGCCACAGCTTTAGAGATTAGCGGATTAAGATCCTCTTTAATTGATTGGGCCCTGTTTTTTCTTGATCTGATTTTGTCTGAAAGCCTGTATAAAAGATCTTCCGTGTTGCCCCCGGCCATTCTCGAAGAAACGATAACGTTGTAAAAATCCCTGAAAGACTGCAGTTTTAGAAGTATCGATATTTTATATATAACCGTGTCGAATTCTTCCCCATTATTGACCCGGGACTGGATTCGGCTAAACAAAGAGCGCATTTGAGAAGGCATGGCAGCAATTGAATCCCAGGTTGCAGCTTCAAGATTATTACGCACAATATAATTGTTTAATATAAGATTGAAAGTGTTCAAGGCTTGTTTATTCAGCATTCTTCGCATACTGTGATAGATTAAATTTAACAATACCCACGGGATCATGAAGCCGACAATCATAAAAATAACAATCCCGAAAATATTATGGCTTACGATTACAGCCCCCGGATTCTGATAGATTGGATTCGGAATTTTTTCAGAAAGGATCACTATTGACAGGAAAAAAGCAATAAAACAAAACCCTATACTAATAAAAAGAAGAGCTTTTAAGCTCAACTTCAAATTTGTAATATAGATTCTTTGATTGTAATATCTTGCAAAATTACTTATCCTATTGTTATTTTTCACTTTGTCATGCAAATAGTTTATTCTTTTATTTATGAAACCTGATATTTGCTTCTTTTCTTTTTTCCCGAGAAACCATACAATTACAGACAATAAAAGCCCGATGCTTATTCCATAACAAAGAACAAGCGTCATACCAACCACCTCTTAACATCACCAGCATTTTTTCTGCCCTTGGCAATAAGACGATAAGCAAGTTTTTTGCTTATGGGGTTAAAGATCATTTTCCCGTCGCTGTCTCTTTTAAAAATATCTTTAATGACAATATTGCACTCCGGATCCAAATCCAATTCAGCTACTTGGGTGATTTCAATTTTTCTATCCACTATCCCTAACTGGATAATAATATCTACTGCCGTGACGATTTCAGTGTTAATTACCTTGTCACTGACATTGGAGATAGCTTGAACCTTGGTTCGTAATTCCTGACAGCATGATTCAGCATCATAGGTATGAATTGAAGCCATTGTATTTGCATGGCCGGAGCGCATGGCCCGCAAAGTATACATTGCCTCGACCGGAAAACGGATCTCGCCAACCAAAATCACATCCGGGTCCATTCTCATAACCTGCGGGTAGATATCCTCTACCCCTATAGGATTGTATTTTGTGTCGCGTTCCAGCATTTCAACAACCTCAAGGCCGGGGTAGTATTTAACCAGCTGCAGCTCCGGTCCGTTTTCGATAGTTATTATCCGCAAACCGCTTTCGGGATCGCCAGGACCGTTTTCATCCGGAATAAGATCTTGGAAAATCGAGGCCAAGGTACGGATCAAAGTTGTTTTTCCGGTGTGAGTCCCGCCGCTGACTATGATAGTAGCTCCCGCTCTTACCACATCCCGAATAAAATCAAGCTGCCGGTAAGAATGTTCTTCGCTCAGAATACTTATGATCTCTTCATACTCTTTATTAAGAGAGTTGCGTGATTTGCTCCTCTCAGCCTTTTTTAACGTCCCGATCTTTTCAAGTTCTTCCAAGGAAAAGTTTTTATCCCTGAATCTCCGGATATTTAAGGTAATTCCATGGCTGGGGACGATTGAGCTTTTATTGATTACAACCCTGCTTCGATCCGGAAGCCAAGCATTATCCACCATAGGGCTGCCCTCGTTGGCTTCTGAGTGGCAGGTGAGCAATATGCGTTCTGTTATTTTTTCAAGGTGGGACAGATCTGTAAACTTAATATCCTTTGCGAAATACCTGATTCCATTCTTTTTATAAGTAATTTGATACGGACCATTTACGCATATTTCTGTTATCTCCGTATCAAGAAGAAGGTCATGGATAACATCATACCCAATAATGAATTTATATACGCCCCAGGCAATTTCATCGATACTCATATCGGGTACATCCAGTTTCTCATGCCGAATGATATCTTTTATTACATTGCGGATTTGTTTTTGACATTCACCTACCCCGTAAATAGCATCATTAAGCAATTTTTGGTGATTTTCAGTCAATACTGACTGGATAATACTTGTTGTTTTATCTAGTTGATTTCTGCTGTCTGTGTCATATGCTTTTTGTTCAACAGCTTTAGCTGAACTGATTCTCATTTAAATATCCCCCAATTCGAATTCCGCATCAAAAAAATATACGACGTTTTTTTACGGCTTTATATAAATGAAGCTGCAACAGAATGTTTTCAATTGATTTATCAAATTTACCGCATTTTAACAATGGCATCAACGAAACAGTCGCGTTATCATAAATTACCTTGGAAACACCCGGAATTGTTCCGAGCAACGGCAACGCAAGATTGCTCTCAATTTTATTTTTTGTGTACAGTGCCTTATTTGAATATTGGTTAATGATCAGTTTGAATTTGCTTATTTCCATATTTCGGGCATGCAAATTGTTAAGCCATTTAGCGGTGTTTTCAATTGTGTTTCTGTTCTGGTCAACAATAACCAAAACATCTGTTGCTGTTTTAAGCGATACGTCTGTAGGAATAATCAGCGTATCGCTTTGTACATCAATAAAGAGAATATCTACAAGACCGGACAACTCAGAGATTATTGTACGAGCTTGAATATCCCCAAGTTTATCTATCAATTCAGGTTTTTTTATTAATCCTGTCCAACATAATAAATTTGGAAGGTTCTTATTTATGTGGGCGTTTTCCTTAAGTAACTCGTGATAAGAATATTTATCCTGCCAAGACTTAAGGATATATTCAATCGAGCTTTCTTTATCTTCCAGATCTAAAAAAAAGTGGAGACAGGGCGTTATTAACGAAAAATCCAACAACCCAATTTTTAAGTTTGTTTCCTTTGCCAGTTTTCGGGCAAGATTGCAAGCAAGTGTCGACTTTCCAACACTGCACACACTCCACAACGCGACTATTTTCTTCACCTGCTCATTAACCGCTTTATTTTCATCAGCCATAAGATTTCCTCCAATAACATTTACTTTTGAAGCTGAAGCAATGAAACAATAAAATCTTTACCAATATTCATCTGTGAATTTTCGATAACATTGTTTATGTTGTATAGATCCATAGCATTCTTATCGCGCTGCCCCAACGAAATAGTTCCCATTGTTTCGGCTTGTTTTATTACTAAAAACTGTTTAGACGTAACCTTTGCTATTATTTCTGTTGGGATACCGGTTGTTTGCTCACTGCCTGATAAACTCACAACAGATGCTGATCTATTTAAATTCGGGATATCTGCAGAAGATAATATCTTTCCCGATGAATCAGCAGTCGCTTCAATAAATAAACCTGTGACAATATATCCTGAAAGCGATAAATTGCCTGTTTGTTTCGGGTCAAGAGTTAAAACAAGATCGACGGTTTGTCCGTATTTGGCGAGACCGGCAATGGATCCGTTGTAATCTGTTTTGAAGGCAATTAATCGCGAATTCTCAACCTCCGCCTTCGTGTTTTGTTCTATCTTATCCAACCGCACCGGATCGCCTTCTTTTAAAGGCCAATTAAGAGACTTATTTACTACCTGGTTGATACTTGCTGCAACTCCTGAAGGCACACTTTCCCTTGGAACATTTTTAACTTTCAATTGTTGTGCGCTTATAACGGTATCTTCAGTAATATTTGTGGCGGCATAAACCACAGAAATCAAACCTTTTGCATAATCCATATAAAAATAAAGGCCTATGCCGCTCCCTAAAGCGATAACCAAACCTAAAATAAATAATACTCTTCTCAAAAAAACCACTCCTTAATTTATTATCACCTTCAACAAATAATTTCAGGTTTTCCGAGGAAATAACCTTGTCCGTAGTGAGAACCGTTTATCCTTGCAGCCTGCAATTGCTCACGGTTTTCTATGCCTTCAACTATCACCTTGGTATTCATTCTTGTGGCATGTCCGACAAAAGCCGTTATCAGGCTATCCCGGCTTAAAATATTCTTTGATTGGATGAGGCTTTTATCAAGCTTAATATATTCAGGCTCGACAAGACACAAAGATTCTAATGTTGCCGAACCGGTACCAAAATCATCTAACGCCAAAATAAAACCTAAATCTCTTAAGACATTTAAAGCCGTAAAGCAGATTGTATCCGATTCCGTTATTTCTAAAACTACATTTTTACCTTTTAAACATTCCCAAAAATAAGGATCGGGCAAGCTTGGATGAACGTTTATAAACGTCTTTCCTTTTGTACTTTTTCCGATCCGGCATATTTCCGTCAAAATCAAAGTTTCCAATTCCAGCACTAAATTATTTTGGGCAGCTTCCCAAAAGACTTCATTCGGCTTAAGATTTTTCCATCTGGCTAAAGCTTCAAAACCGAATACCTTTATTTTCTGCAAGTCCCAAATTGGCTGAAAAGCTATTTCTGTTTTTATCCTGCCGGACAAAATATTGTCCAGAAAACAGACTGAACTTCTTGATTGGCCATCCGTGATAATCACCCGCCTTTACTTTCAAGATAAGGAGACAGCTATTCAAAAAATTTAGGTCTGCCAATCATATAGAAGCCTGATGAACTTGCGCCGGAAACACTGGTTACCGCTACATTGTTCTCTCCGGCATTGCAATTGGCAATCAACATATCTCCGTTTTGCTTGCCAACAACTATACCCACATGGCTTAAGTCGAGATAGAACGCCAGATCCCCCGGCTGTGCGTTGCTCCAGTTTACTGGCGTACAGGCGGCATACTGGCTTGAAGTACCGCTTCCTATTATATCTACAGCATCTTTATTATTTTCCGCGTTGACGAATACCCATGCCACATATCCTGAGCAGTCCAGTCCGTAAGGCCGTACTGCCCCGGTGGTTAGGCTTCCCTCAGCTGTTACCTTGGTAAGTGTTCCCCACCGGCTGTCCCAGCCGATGACTGTGGATTTGCCGCCCCAAAAATAGCTTACTTTGCCGATAAGGGAATAAGCTGCCAGAACAGTATTTCTGCGCTGTTCATCTAAATCCGGCGGCAGGTTTTGTGAAATAGAAGCGATTTCCTGCGGAGAAAGAGTAATATTCGTATAGCTGCCGATAAGCTTCATAAATAGCTCTCGGTATTTGTCCTGTATCAACTCATTCAACATCCCCACTTGCTGCGGATTGAAATGATATTGGGCGAGCATGTCCGAATAAAATTTTGCGGTCACACAGATATGCAAAACAGTCTCGGTACTGGTTGTTTTCCCGTCCGTGTGCTCAATCGTTTCCAGCCAGTAGTCGATTTTATTCATATTCCAAAAGATGTCCCGCATTATTCCCAATTTTGTGTCGTCAAGGGTGGCAACTTCCATGCCTTTTTCCGGATCGGCAGCCACTTTCACCGCGTAAACTGCCAGGACGTCCCGCCAGTTGCTGACCATAGTGCTGTTGCCGTTGTTGGACAAATCCAGCGTATCATGCGGGTTTTCCTTCTCTATCTGTTCCAGTTGTGCCGTGAATTCTCCGTTCAGCCGACTGACGGCCTCCGACATTACCGGCGTGTTCTTGCCGCTGTCTTCGTTGGAAAAGAAAACCCCGAAAACCGAGCTTGACATAAGCCCTACAAGGCATACCAGCAGGATAACTACAACTGCCGCCCAGCCTCCTGCGGCAATCATAGCAATCAGGGTCTTTAATGCTGCAATGATCGCTTTAATTGTGGCCACCATTGTTTTTGTCGCCGCTTTTGCCGAGACACCTGCTACTCTCGCTACGGCCCGCGTTGCTTGCGCCATCTTTTTGGCAGATTGGGCGGTTTTAACGGCAGTCTGAGCTGCTGATTGCGAGGTCTTAATAGCAGTTTTGGCACTGCGTTCAGCGGTCTTGACTCTTCCTTGTACCATTTTAAACGTGTCTCTAGCCGCTTGTTTTACGCTTTTGCCGCTCGCTGCGTCAAATTGCTTGATCCTGCGCCCTGTTTGGCTGTAAGTTTTTTCAGCCGTCAACGTTGCTTTTTCTGCCGGTTGAAAAACTGGTTTTTGAACAAATTTCTGTTCTGTTCTTGGAACACTGGCTCCGGTTTTGAAGGTATGTTTCTTTAATCTCCAAACTGTGTTTTTGCCGTAATCTCCCGCAGTTGCCGTTTTTCGACCAACTGTTTCCGAACCGTCTTTTACTTTACCCACTGCCTCATTCACATAGTTGCCGTCTTCGTTATGCCCGTTTTGTCTAGTCTGCTCCTTCGTACGGATATAGGCGTTTTTCATCCTACGGGATACATCCGAGGCCTTATCTAACACCTTGATATCTTTAATAGTCGATTTTGTCCTTATTTCTTTCATAACCCTCACCGTCTTCCCCGCTAGTCCCCATCTTTCTGAAGGATTTACCGTTCCATTACGGAAAGCTGCATTAGGGGATATTCCAGACTCCGGCAATATTCGGGATAGCGCAGCCGGATAGTTTCCATTGTTCTTCCCTCCTCAATAAATGAAAAGGCTGCCCTTATACGGCTTTTCGCATTAAACTAATTTACTGGACTTCCACCTGTTCACCCGGTTTAGTAGTCATCAGGCGGTAAAGCCTGGTGTTTCGGGGGAATTGATCTGCAAAGGGTACCAGGGAACTACCCACCTTAATCAGTCCGTTTCCCGCGTCCACATTCGTAATATAGCTGAGCTGAAGATCGGAAATATTCAAGAGCCTGGCCAGTTCCATCCTGTCGGTCGAAGCCTGGTTGAGCATGACAATAAATTCGCTATTAGCCAGCATTGTCTTGGCCGTATGGCTCTGCAACAGATCATCGACATTCTGGGTTATGCCCGTGCAAAACGCGCCGTATTTCCGGACGCGCTTCCACAGGGTGAAAAGAAAATTGGCGGAATACTCATGCTGAAACAACAGGTATATTTCATCAATGATAATAAAGGTGTTTTTCCCCTTGGCCCGGTTCTGAGTAATCCTGTTCAGGATGCTGTCCAGCACCACCAGCATGCCGATGGGCAAAAGCTGTTTGCCTAAGTCCAGGATGTCGTAGCAAATCAGGCGGTTGTTCACGTCCACATTGGTCGGCTTGGCGAAAGTGTTCAGACTGCCGCTGGTAAACAGTTCGATGGCCAGGGCAATTTCCTGCGCTTCCGATTCGTCCTGCTTTATAAGCTCCGCATGAAAATCCTGCAAGGTAGGCGTTATTCCCTCGAAATTGCTTTGCAGGTACTTCCGGTATACACTCGCGGTGCAGCGGTCAATCAGGGACTTTTGCTTGGCCCCCAGGTTTTGGCCGCCGATCAGCTGCTCGCATAAGGAAAGAACAAATTCGGATTTCAGGATGACAGGGTTGGCCCCGTCCCCGTAATCCCGGTTCATGTCCATAGCATTGATATGATTGGGGGAGGTTGCGGAAATATGGATGATCTCGCCGCCCATGGCTTTGACCAAGAGCGAATACTCCCTTTCCGGGTCTATCAGGATAATGTCATCATCACTGGACAGGATCTGGTTGACTATCTCCCGCTTGGCAGTAAAGCTCTTGCCGGAACCGGAGACGCCTAAAATAAAGGAATTTCCATTGAGAAGACATTTGCGGTTGGCAATAATCATGTTCTTGGAAATAACATTCTGCCCGTAGTAAATTCCGCCGCTGTGGGAAATCTCCTGAGCCCGGAAAGGAATAAACACCGCTGTACTTTCGGTGGTCAGCGTCCGGATAGCCTCAATCTTTCTCAATCCGATAGGCAACGCCGTGTTCAACCCGTCCATCTGCTGAAACGTCAGGGTGGAAAACTGGCAGAGATGCTTCCGCACCGTAGTTAAGAGAGTCTCGGTGTCGCTGTCCAACTGCTCCTTGCTGTCCGCAACATGTACCATGGTGAGAACTGCAAACATCATCCGCTGGTCGCGGGTGGTCAGGTCGTCCAGGAATTCCTTACTCTCTTTGCGCTGCTGCTCCATGTCGTAGGGTACAACGGCAGAAAAGTTATTGTTCTGGTTTTGCCGCCGCTGCCAGTTGGTTATGTTGGTTTCCACCCCGAGCAGCCTGTTTTCCACTTCACGAACCGCTTCATCCGTGGGGATGGGGATAATATCCAAAGAGAGCATCATACTGCGGTTCAAGTCGCAGAGCTCGGACACCATGCTGTCTTTGATGTAACTGGCGTATTCCCTTAAGAAAATGACGCGCCCGAACTTGTTTCCCATGCGGAAATGGTCTTTTTCAAATTCGAAGGTATCGGGACAGATATAGTCCTTGAAGTCGTGTCCTTTTCGCATGGTCTCGGACAGGTCGAACCGGAAATCCGTTTCCTCGCCGGCACGGAAAAAATCATGTAGGATGCGCAGGCGGTCAACAGCGTCCAACTCCGCACACTTGGAACCCAGGTGGGAAAAATGGGTGATCAGATCCGCACCGATGCGGGAAAAATAGTTCCGTGCTTCCTCGATATTCTTTTTCAGCACAGAAACAGTTACATACTTATCCTGGACGATATTGCTCACACCAGTGGCCTTGTCCAAAAGCATCCGGTTGTATTCCGCCCGGTATTCGTCCAGCGCGTCCTCCCTAAGCGGAATTAGAATTGAGCTTTCAAAGTCCGTTTTGTTCAAGCGGCGGTTGTTGATGGTGATTTTGGTAGTCGCTCCACTGTCCAAGGAATTGAGCAGCTCAGAATAGGACAGGAACATCGCTTCCTTGTCTTCTTTGGAGGCTACTGCGTAATTGATATCCGTAAAACGAAAGGATTTGGAAAACTTGTTGCCCACCTTGAAAATTCCGTCCGGCCAGACAGCCTTGATGGGAATGACCTGCTGAACGCCTTTGGGGATAACAAACTTCTCCTTATCCTGCTTCATCATTTTTTGCAGGGTCTTAATCATGGCGTTTCCATTCCTCACTTTCCTTATTCTGCATGGTTTGTTTCAACGCTTCGTAATACATGTTTGTTGGATGGAAAGTCAGTTTTTTAGGCAGGAGAAACTCTGATTTGAGGTACGCCCATAAAAACTGTTCCGCCGTCATGCCATGATAGCGGATGAACCCCATGGCTGCAAAAGGGAACGCGCCTAAAATGCATACCCAGCTTACAGTTTCCGTGCCTATGACATTTCGCAGGCCGAAGTAGATGCCGACGGCAACGCCAACAGCCAGGAGGGAAAAAATAAACTGCCGCATGGACAGTCCAAAAAACAAGCTTTCCGTGTAATCCCGGATTTCCCGGTTGATTTTGACTTCCAAATTTAATCGCCTCCAATAAAAAAAGCCCTTAATAACTAAGCGCCGTTCGGATTCTTACCTTTCCTTTTGGTTTTTCTTAAGTTTTTCTTTCTCTTTTTGGATCTTATATACCAATTCGTCAACCTTGCGGTTTTGCTTCATAAATGCCTCATCCTCTCTAATGGGAATGCCCTTTTTCATGGCTTCTTCTCCAAGCTTATGAAGTTTTCCCTTTTCTTTTTCCAGCTTTTCGTTTAAGTTTTCCTTCTTCATGCTAAGACCTCCGATTGTTTGAATCAACGCAATAAACTTCCATTTTATTCCTGAATGCGGGATAATAAGCATAGGAAAGGAGTGACGATTATGTCAATCGTGGCAATTATATCCCTCTGTCTTACGGCAGGATTGTTTATATTTTCTTTAATATTTAAGGTAGCAGGCAAGCTCCGGCTGACAATTCCTATTGTCTGCTTGTTGCTGTTTGGCACCGTGCTGAACAAGTGGGCAGGAGAACATAAGACTTTAGCGTACACCATTCTTTTCTCACTGCTTGGCCTGACCGTATTAAGCTGGATTGTGTCGCTTGTAAAGGCGATACGGTGTAAACGGAACGAGAAACACTTTGAGGATGATGTCGCGTGGCAGATCCGGCGGGCAAGGGAGATGGGCATACCGCTTGACGAAATTCAGTTTAACGAACAGGGGGATTTGCTTGACCCAATGACAGGTGTACCTGTCATTTATGGGGAGGATGTTCAGTTCAAGGATATATGAGAATACCGGATTTTCATTTCCTATATCTTTTTATAATCCCATCATTTCCCGCACCACACGATCAGCCATTTTCACCGCGCCGACCAGCACCAGCATATTGAAAATGAGTTCCCCGACATAGGACCATACCATAGTCACTGCGCTGGCACCGGTATCCACCACCGGCGGAGAAGCTGCGAAGACGGAAAAGATAATGCAGGCCAGGACAATCATCGCCCCTTCCAGGCAGGTGGCAGCATAGCCTTTCAAGAAGGATACGCCGATGCTCTGGCTCGGCTCCCCGGCAAATGAAGCCAACGGCACGGGAGCGATGGCCGTATAAAGATAAATTTTAAAAAACCGGCCGTACACGGTTAGAATCATAATGAAGGACAGCACCGTGATGAATAAGCCGCCGAGCAGCGTAACAGCCCATAAGGGAATGCTCTCCCAAAAACCGCAATTCTCGACAGCCTGGACAATCGTATCCGGCAGGACGCTTTGGTTGGCCGTTCCGAAACCGGCACTGCTTATAATAGTGGAAATAATCCCCTGAACGATGCTGAATAGTGACATCATCAAGTCCAGCCCGTAGGTTACAACCGCTTTGGCCAAGGCGAACCGGATAAACAGCTTGAGCGCATGTTCCGGCTTTTTCACTTCAGCTAAGCTTCCGCAGGTTTTGACTACGCCGATGACAAAAAACAGAACCAGCAATGCCATGCCGACGGCCTGCAACGCACCGTGAATATTGACAATAACAGTCCAAATACCGCCGCCTTTAAATTCCGTTGGCGATTGAGTGATAATTTGAAGTATCTCCGCCAGCTTTGCATTCCAGGTTGCCAGGGCGTTATTGAGATTGTCGATGACCCAGTTGCCGCTTTCCAAAGATTGACCACCTCCAAAAAAAATAGGGAACAGGCTTTGTATTTGTCTGTTCCCTTTAATCTCTTATTCTTTTCATAGGTAATGCCGTTACATGATTAATTTATATCTTAAATCCTTTTTTCTTTTATTTTTACATCGCAATATACTATGTGTATGTTGAATAATTGGAAGTAAACCTAAAAATGCTGTGTATAAAAAAATTATATTTAAAGAAACAGAATACAAAAGGTTATTTTTGTCATAAGGCGAATTATGCTACTAAAGGAATAATCTGTTAAAATTACTTATTGTTATTCCCATAAATACGGGTATATGCGAGTGTATGTGCGATTCTTAGTTGTTAAATGAAATTGGTCGCAAACGCCGCGCCGTCCTGGCGCGCAACAGATATACATTAGATGATTGTTGGAGGTTCGGAATGGATGATCAATATTTAATTGCTACTGCCATTATTGATGGTGAGAATGAGGAGTTTTTCAGAAAAGGAAAAAAGGAGGATTTCTATTTACCTAAGACTTATTCGGAAAGAGAAATAAAACATTTACAATTAGAAATACAACAATTCAAGACTAGAATAAAGAATTCTTTTATTAGAGCTGGCCGCATCTATAGTGATGATTATAGTTTTTTAAAAAACCAAATTCCTGAAGTACTTGCCAGATTGTTAGAGATAGAACTTAATATGAAGATTAATTTCTATGGACAAGGTGCGGAATTTATATATTTTTCCAATGAGAGTAATTATAACAAAATTATTAGTGCATACAATGAACATTTTAATTTTTAAAGGGGAGTGATTTTTATGGAAAACTCAAAAAAATTAGAAGAACTTAAAAAGGCATGTTTGGAGAAAAAAGCTATCGCGACAGAGCTATATCAAAAAATTGGGAATGGTATATTACAAAGAGATTTTAAATTGTTAATTGAGAAGTATAATATCTCTGAAAATGATAAATCGTTTGAATTTAAGATATATGATGATGTCTTGGAAATTATTGATAGGCGGGAAGCGGCGTTCTTATGGGGTTTCGGAGTTATCTTAGATAACAACTTGAGATTAGGAGATGCATTCAAGTTTAACAATAAGATATACAGTGTTTCTTTTATCGATAGTATTACTGACCCCCAAATAATAATAGAAATTGAAAAAGTAATATTGGAATATAATGATACAATTGCCTACCTTACTGAAAATCCGGAATATACAAGTTATATATACCACTATGAATGTGATCATGAAGAATTAAAGTGTAAAGATATCTTTGAGGTTTATCAAAATGTCATGAATAGATTAGACGTATAATTTAGATTCAAGGGCCGACAATATAACAGCTCGGCTTCCCAGAGGCCACGGTGACTCATATCTGGGGTCGGAACGCCCGCGACGTCGCCAATCTGCCAGATTTCCGGCAGATGCCCAAATTCCCACTTCGTGGGAACTTCATGAATCCGGGCACCACGTTAGCGAAATGCTACTATACAAGCCAATGAGGAGAGTAAAGGAATGTCAGTATTTATAAGTTATTCTCATAAGGATTCAGATTTTGTTGATCAATTAGCGAATGCTTTAATAGAAAGAAACATTTATTTTTGGATGGACAGATGGGAATTAAATGTAGGGGATTCACTTACTGATAAAATTCAGACTGCACTTACAGAGGCATCATTTCTGTGTGTAGTATTATCTAAGTATTCTGTTGACTCTGATTGGTGCAAACGAGAAATAAATGCAGGCCTAATACGAGAACTTGAGGAGAAAAGAGTCGTTATCCTTCCAATTTTAACGGAGGATTGTCAAATACCTTTGTTTCTACGCGATAAACTTTATGCAGATTTTCGGAATGACTTTACTACAGGACTTAACGCTTTAATTTCTGCTTTATCTAAAGAGATTAATTCAAATCTGGGGCGAGTAGGAACCCCCCAATACTTAACAGACTGGGGCCTGGACTGGGGATTGCTTACACCTGATGATTCATTTGTTCTATATATAGATTCAATTAGCTTTGCAAAAGATCAAGCATGGTCTATTTTAGCAAACGCGACCATAGTTGCTAATGATAAAGCTACTAAAAGATATAAAGAGTATGTTGATATCGGGCTGGATTGGGTCATGAAGATAAATGTTCTTACTATATTTGCAGAAAACTTTAGCAAGGGTCAAGAACTTAAGCTTTTAATTAAAGATAATAACCGTGTTACTCAAGAAATAACAGTTGTTGACTCTAAGCTTGGATATGAATTTAAGTTAATAGTATCTATAAGGAGATTAGGAGAAGACACAGGGAAAGATATCTTATTCAATTACGGATCTATTCTTGAGATAATTGCAAGTTCTTCAATAAGCAGATCGAGAAAATTGACTAATGAAGAAACTTTAAAGTTGTTCTCAATTTTATAATATCAGAAGGGCTCCGTAGAGTAGCACTTCAGCTAAACAAGGCGTTCGCCGAAACTTTGTCTGATGAATGAGGAAAGACGCTTCGGGAACGTCCAGCCGTTATCGGCAATGCGCCATGCATGATAGTTTTTGTAGAAATCATTTTTATTTGGGAGAGCATACTTCCCGCCTTCCCAAGACAAGCCCGCATTTATAGGCGGGCTTGTCTTAATGTTCCCCTATCGGCATGGTTCATCCCTGCCAGACATTTTATCCCTGATGACGCCATACTTGTCATCAACATAGAATTTATTGACAAACGGGTTGAAGATTGCATGACACTTGATGCCGTTAAATTTGGCAAGATAATCGTTGTCACCAAGCCTCTTGAGAATGGTAGCTTCCCGCAGCTCACCGTTTAGTGAATGAATATGCATTTTTTCATTGATGGGGAAGTTGTTAAACATTGCGATCATCCTCCTGTAATCAGGATAAGGATCTCTTTGGCAAAGGTAATAACCACACCGCCCGCCAGCGTCAGGAAGCCGTTGGCCCGCTGGGACGGGTCGTGGGATTTTAGGGAAAGACCAATTTGCACAATGGCGAAGCCTAAGAGAATCATCCCGATAGCACGGATGAGTCCGAAAATAAAATCAGACAGGTTGTTGACGACTGTCAAAGGATCGCCCGCTGCGTAAGCAGTTACGGGAACGGCAACAGTTATCAACACTAACAAGCAACTTATCGCAATGATCTTTTTTGCCTTTTTAGACATTTTCACAAGTTACCACCTTCAATATATTTTTTAGGATTGCAAAAGAACTTCCAGCTCTTCACCGGAGAGAAGCTCGTAATTGCTTTCTTCGTTAAGGCTTAAGGCTCTCCAGTCCAAAGCGTTTTCCGCGCCTCCGTGCCGATACGGTTCTCCGCCGCCATCAACCGTCAGCTTCAAATTGGGATGTTTGAATATATCGTACTTGTCATCAAGTACCGCCCGTTCGCTTCGGATGAACAGAAGAGCATAACGGTTATCCAGCATCCGCACTTCATCGGGAGTCAGAAGCTCTCGCCCCGATAATTGATAATTGGTAGAATAGCTGCCGTTCCTTCCCCGGCTCTGTCCGTAACTGTTGACATCGATTGTTTCCTTGCCTAAAAGCTCGGAAACATACTTATGAGTCGATTGCTCGTTGCCGCCTAAATACAAAAACTCGTCGCAGTTGCCGACAATGGATTCCCAGCTGTCTTTAAACAGCGCTTTTAGCTGCGCCAGGTTTTGCAGGACAATGGATACGCTGATCTCCCGGGAGCGTACGGTGGAAAGCAGCTTGTCAAACTCGTCCGGTAAAGCAACATTGCTGAATTCATCCATCACAAAATGGACATGGATGGGAAGCCGCCCGCCGTACACGTTGTCAGCCAAAAAATAAAGCTGCTGGAAGAGTTGGGTATAGAGCATGCCGACGATGAAATTAAATGACGAATCATTATCGGGTATGACGGCAAAAAGCGCTGTCTTGCACTCTCCCATGAACGGGAGCTCCAACTCGTCCGTTGAAGTGATACCTGCAATAGAGGCAAGGTTAAACTTCTCTAAGCGAACACCCAGACTGATCAAAATAGATTTGGCCGTCTTCCCCGCCGCAAGCTTAAAGATGTTGTACTGCTTGACCGCCAGGTGCTCCGGCTCGCGCATTTCCAGCCGTTCAAACAACTCGTCGAGCGGGCTTTGGTAAGTTTCGTCATCCTCCCGGATTTCAGCTGCGGCGATTAATTCCATAACCATCGGAAAATTCTGTTCTTCCGGCGGCGCTTCGTACAGCAGGTACAGCGTTAATGCTTCCAAGAGCGCGGTTTCGGAACGCTCCCAAAAAGGGTCGTTGGTATTGGAGCCTTTGGGTGTGGTATTGCGGATCAGGTTGGTCACCAGTTTGAGCACATCCTTGTCGTCCTGCAGATAAGCAAAGGGGTTGTAGCAATGGGAAAGCTGCATGTTGATTAAATCCAATACCTTGATTTCATAGCCTTTGGCTTTCAGCAGGCTGCCCGTATCCCGTAGAATTTCGCCCTTGGGGTCGAGCACGACAAAAGAGGTGTTGGCCTGCATCACGTTAGGCTTGGCGTAAAAACGGGTCTTGCCGGAGCCGGAACCTCCGACTACCAGCACGTTTAAATTCCTTTTGTGCTTCCTGCCATTTAGGCCGATGCAGACATCCTTGGTCAGGATTTTATTTTGGAACCGGTCTTTATCCCGGTATTTTTTATTGACAGCGGCAGCGCCGCCCCATCGGGCGCTGCCGTGTTCCTCCCTCCGTCGGTAATTGCGTTTGGTGGAAAGGTAAATCCCGATGCCGAGGGCATAGGCGCTTATGAACAGAAAAATGCACTTGGGTGTATCTTTCACCCAGACCAGGTCAAAGGGATTATTCAGCGCCGCCGTGAGTTTAGCAAGAATTTCTAGAAACCCGCCCGACATGGCCGGAGCAGTCAGCATGGCCGCCCATACTACGGGAATTAAAAAAACCGCAAAGAGTACCAGGTTGCTCTTTGCAGTCTCAGCGCGCCTCATCTTGCTTCCTTCGTTTCAGCTTTTTAGCCGGAGCGTCAATGGTTTTGAGCAGCAGTTCGTCCACAGCGTCGGTCGGTCGTTCTTCTTGAATCAGGTCGTTTCTGAGTTCGTTTAAGGCATTGACCATCACGCCTTGCTCATAAATGTCTATGGTAAGCACCCGTTCCGCGTCTTTCATGACACTTTCCTCCTATCTTTTTTGATTCTAACCAGCAGTACGTTTTAGATTTTAATTAAGTCTTACCTCTCTTGGGTCTTTGACTTTGGAAATTTAACTTGCCTTTGAGGACCGGCGTTCTGCTTTAAAACTTGTGGTTGTTCTCTAACCGTCCTGCGCTTAAGCCGCTCCGCCTGTTCCTTCTGAGTGTCCTTGATTTCCCGCAGTTCTCCGCGGACGGATTTTCTTTGATGCTCAGCACCCTCGGCGGTTTTCCCGCTGCGCGCGGAGATAGGCTCGGACGGACGGGATTTCTCCGTCGTCGCCGTCGTGGGGTTTGGATTGTCGACCGGCTCAGTGGCTTTTTCCATATGAGCGGGCTTAGCTATCCGCTCCATTATAGAATCTTCAGGACTTTTTTCGGCGGGAGTTACTTTGACAGCCGGCTCTTTCTGCGACTCCCGTATAGCTTTCGCTTTCTCGATTTCGCTCTTGATGCTTGCCGTATCCACGGTGGCAAGTTTAAAACGTTCCACAATGCGGCTGATCTTGGAAGCGTCTTCCGCCCGCACCATGATGTCGCACATCCCGTCCAGATTCTTTTTATCCCTTAGTACACAGTACAAAACGCCATAGCGCTTGGCTTCCTGGGAAAACTTTTGCAAATCCTTGTTTTTGACTGCAAAGACTTTCAGCTCTTTGCCGCTCCGCAAAAGCCCCTCCAGCCGGGTTTTGCCTTTAGTTTTTTTCTGGTCTTTTAAGACGGCATAAAGGTAAGTAGCAAGATTTTTCGCCCCCTCGCCCGAGATTTTGGCCATTACCTCAATCCCTTTAAGGCTCATATTGACCATTTGGTCGGCCGCTTCGGCTCCGCTGTTCATGCTCTTTTTCCTCCCTTCTTCTCTCATTTTTCTCATGTCTTATCTGAGATAGTTTCTCCTTCATCGCTTCGGAGCGGGACAGGATTCCCGTGCAAAGCTTCAGCTCCTTCCGGAGCAGGGACAGTTTCTTGGAAAACCCGGTAATCTGCTGTTTGTATTCGGTAATCCGCGTACCATCTTTACAGCGGCGCAGAAGGTGGTAAAGAGATTTGCGGTCGGCTGCCAAGCCTGCCATTTCCTGCTCCAGCATGGACTGATGGCTCAAAAGCTGCTCAGCGTTTTCAATCCGGTGCTTGCAGAGCAGCTTGGTTTGAGCTGTTAGTTCCTGCAAATGCCTGATATCCTCGCGCAATAAAAAATGCGTCTGTTTCCTGGACGCGGTGTGTTTTGGCAATATGCCCATCTTATAGAGGTAGTGAAAATATAAGGCTTGCAAGCCCTTGAGTTTTCTGGTCTTTTTCCGATCAGTACTTCTACCGGTGATAATGCGTTTTCGTCTGGGCTCCGGCAAAACTTCCTGCCGCTTCGGAGAACGGTTCTGAAGTATCCGTTGCTTGATGGCATCCTCACTATAATTTTCCCCAAGAGTCTTCAGCCGGACAAACCGTTCCTTGCCCTGCGGGCGAACAGCAATATATTTGACGCCTGTTTTAACTTCATAACCCTGTTTTCGGAGAGTAGCAATAAACTGCGTGAACGTCATGGATGCGAAAATTACCTTGTCCACATCCTCGCGGATAAGTCCCCGCCAGGTTGGCTTGCCTTCCTGCCCGGCTTTCCATTCGGCATAATGTTTCGACCTGTCCTCCTGCGGGTTTTCAATAACGGACAGAGAGTATTCTTTGCACAACCGGTCGGAGGCCTTGCGCAGTTGAGCATAAGTGGCTTTGTTATCGTAATAGCGTTTGCCGTCAACAAAAGAAACGGAGTTAAGAACAAAATGGTTATGCAGATGGTGTTTGTCCAAATGGGTGGAAACGACAACCTCAAAACGCCCGCCCCAAAGCTCCTGCGCCAGCTTAAGGCCGATAGCATGGGCTGTTTCGGGAGTTGCTTCCCTTGGTGCAAAGGATTGGTAGCCGTGGAAGGCAAGAATGCCGTCCTTTTTCTGAAACTGCAGCTTAGTCTGGATCATTTGCTTATGGGCGGCAGATGGATCGCAATTGATACCGGTAACATAATACTGCATTTCTGTTTTGTCCTCCCGCGCTGCATATTCCAATACATTCTGCAAACCCTGCAAATTCCGGCTTGAAAAGTCTAGATTTTCAGTCTTGTCGGGGTTAGAGGCATAGTTTATTACTCGGTCTAACCGGTCTTTGACATCCCATATTGCTGTGGTAGCCATGATTTACTCCAGCTTTTGC
The DNA here is from genome assembly GCF_000512895.1 of Dehalobacter restrictus DSM 9455. NCBI lineage: Bacteria > Bacillati > Bacillota > Clostridia > Eubacteriales > Desulfitobacteriaceae > Dehalobacter > Dehalobacter restrictus. Next base: position 391,334 of record NZ_CP007033.1, on the reverse strand, counting down.
GGCGACGTAACCGCCGCCCGGATGTCCAGCACGGCCTGGCGGAGCCGGTTGGCTTCATCCTGAAAAATCGCCCTGTCAATATGTCCCGTGGCATTGGCCTTAGCTGCAATCTGGTTTAGGTTATTGCCGATGGCGTGAAGCTCCCTCACCATGACATGATAATCTGCCGGAGGAAGCTCTTTGGGCACAAAGCCGTTTATGAGGGTGCGCAAGTAGTTTTCTCCGAAAAGACCGGATTTTTTGGCACTGGCTTGTAGTTTCTCCCTTTCTTCCCGGTTAAGCCAGACTTGGACACGGATGTTGCGTCTTCTCATCGTTCCCGCTCCTTTTGCTTGGGATGGGGAAGGTCTTTTTCTTTTTGCATGGCAATCCTTGCAGCCTGGTTCAAAATAACCGGATGTTCATATAGGTTTAAAGCAAAAACTCGCATAGGTTCTTTCTGTTCAGCAGGTGCCGGCTGAATTTCCGGATAGTGGTTTGCCCAGGCTTTGACCTCTTTGGAGTAGCGCTCATCCCACGGAACTTCCCTTATAGTGTTGGACAGCAAAAGGGACACACGTTCCAATCCGTGCGCCCCGATAAGCTGTTCCATAAATTCCTTGAGTTTTTGACAGTTGTAAGCGTGAGATAAAGCATTGTTAGTCATCATTGCCTTCTTGCAGTCCCGCAATTTTAAGTAGTATTCATCACGCCAACGCTCAACAGTATCATAATTGATCATTCATTTTCCTCCCTTTCGTATTAAATGTTCTTATAAAAAACACAAAGGCGGAGCCAATGGCGACGCCTTTTAATAAGCATTCTTCAAGTAATCCAAAAGGCCGTGGTACAGAGAGTGTCACCCACTCAGCGTACGACGGCCCGGTCCCCGCGAACGCTTTGATGTACCTTCATTCATGATTCAGTGCATGGGCACATGAAAGCGGGCGCAAGACGGAATAGGAATACCTGTGAGCCCGGTACTTTTTTGGGGTTTTAGGGGGCATCCCCCTAACAAGCGAATTTGGGAGACCAAATTCAGTGCTTGCTGAAACATAAGACAGCAGTCTTGTGTTTCCATCACAGTTATGGTGTTTATGGTGTTTCAAATATTACCTGCCGAAACGAAATAGAATTCTACCTTCCTCTGTGATATCGTATTTTTCTGCAATTGGAATATTCATAAAATGGGTGAAATAAATTTTTTTAGATAAAAAGCAAGGAAACTGACGCTCATATACCAGTCCCCTTGCTTTTTGTCTTTTAAATACTGTATAGGCTTATATATTAAGTTTTTTTCATTATCTCTACAAGTTAAACTATGCCTATCCTATTCTAGCTATCTATGCCACTTAAATCAGCTTTCAGAGAAACAATTTTACCCATGCCAGCTTGTCGTGGCTTCAACATATCTTGTGGTAAATCAAGCAACATCTCAACCTCTCTACTGTTCATAGCTAAACCCTCCTTGGAAAGCTCCTTCATAAACTCAGACGGAGTAAATACATTGTTCACTAAAAGAACCTCTATAGCATCACTTAGCAAAGATGGTTTTGCCGTTTTAAGAATATTGTCAAAAGGCTCATTCTTACGCCAATTTTTCTTTTGCATAATTCTAATCATATACTGATACTGGTTTTGTGTGATTAGCCCTAGATCACAACTCCTATATAACATGGCGGCAGTAGATACTTTCCACTTCTTTTTCAGTTGAATATAGTATTCTAAGTTATTAGAATATACTGATACATCACGTCTAAAGGGCGTTTCTGGAAGTAAAAAAGCCGCTGCAAATTCATTTGCTTCCTTTTCTCTTTCCTTAAATTGCTCTCGTGTTAACGATTCTACATCCTCACTCCATTCGTGAAGCATAATATGTCCTAATTCATGTGCAACATCAAAGTGTGTTCTTACTGCAGTATCTTTATTTTTGGACAATGCAACAAGAAATATATCTTGCCCGTCAACTTCAATAAGCTGACTAAACGCATCAATATCATCTGTTGATGTTCGAAACATAGTTGCAATAACACCGTTTTCTTCAAGAACTCGGATCATATCCGATATAGGTTCTTCTCCTAATCCCCAAAATTCACGTAGTATCCGTCCAGCTTCGGTAGGAGACGCATATTTTTCATTTTTCGGTAAGTTCAATTTCGGGAACTCAACATAGTCCTTTAAAAAGGAATAAATAACTGCCAAATGCTCCATTTTAACAGATTGTTCTATTCTATATTTTTTATTAGTTTTCAGTAATGACCTAAAATACGTCGATCCGGATTTTACTTTGAAAGAATCCGATTGAATAAAATACTCATAAGGGAATTGTAGCTCCCCTGATAGAGAGAGTATTTTTTCAAATGTTGGAACAATCTTATCATTTTCATATTGCGATACAGTTTGTTTGCTTACCTCAATCTTTTCGGCCAGTTCTTCAACCGTCAAACCTCTATATAATCGGGCATTTTTTAGTCTGTTCCCATTAAACTGTTTCATAATGGTTCACTCTCTTTCTGAGGACAAAGTTAAATTATTCTTGTTTATCCTTTTGCATAGATTTCAAGGCCACTAATTCCTTTTGCTTTAACCGATGATTTGCTTTTCCTGTAAGCTTCGGCTGCTTATGTTTAGCATCGTCCTTTGACACTTTATCAACTTCATTAGACATTATAGGTTTAGCCACATTTAACATATCTTTCTCAGAAACAATATCTAGATCTGAATCCAACATATATGCATTCAAAGACGTTAATTGATCATAGTTTGAGGAAAAAACAATCAGAGCATGATGTTTTATCTCACTAATAACAGGCTCCATAAAATTGGCACAAAGGGAATCCAATAGAGCTTTTAGTTGATCATTATCACACTCCGATTCAGTTATGTAGAATAACTTTTGCTGTTTAACTGTAGCCTGTAGGCTTTTATTAAGTAAAAGCAGAGCTCGAATATATTGGGGTTGACGTCCTCGCTTTGCTTTTCGAATATCTTTAAATCGTGTGTCTTTCATAAAGGATAATAACATTTTACTCTGCTTATCATAGAGGAGTAAAACTTCCCACATGCCTCGCTTTTTAGTTGAGTATAATACATTAGTTTCAGAAAAGCTTTTAATAAGATTTCGATTGATAAAATCCCATATCATAAAGGGTCTTGAAATATGAGTTTCTAATTCGAGATGACTTTCTGCTTCCTGATAATCTTCCCCAACAGCTTGAAAGAGACATTGATAAACTTTTTGAATTACCTGTTCCGAAAGTCTATCTAAATCATTTCGTTGTCCCATTATAGAACCCCCAAAAAATTATTTCCTTTCTACTATTTTACTATATATTTATATTTTGTCAAGTGGTGTTCTCCAATTATCGTATATGTCAATTCACGTTACCGTTATTAATGTTTATCATTATTATATCCCCACACACAAATCGCTCCATCACTAATCAGCTATGACGATACAATTGATTCAATAATAAGCTTAATGGTATCACTGAAACCCTTCTCATAGGAGATTTCAGATTGATAGACCTTATACAGGCGGAAGCCCGTTCAATATTCTCAATTATGTCTTTCTGCTCTTGGCTGATACCCATTTTAACTAGCTTATCCCAAGCATCGCTGGCCTCATTTAAATATTTGTGGTATTCAGTCTCGTTCTCTGATCTTCCACAATGCCATTGGATGTAATTTAATGCGATTAATAATATCGTCCTCATCAAACAGCAGTTCCGGTTTATACTCTTTTGCTTGGAATCGCTCTAAGAATTCCTGTTCCTGAGGTGGCAATACCATTAACTCTGATATATATTTCTTTGTGGCTTTTTTAGCTGAATCCAAGTCGAATCGATCATGTTTGGTCAACACCGGCAACAAATCAGTCCTGATTTTATATTGGGTAATGCCATCAATAGCCCCTGTATCAAAGTTTGTATTTATTTCCCTGGCTGATATTGCAGCGTAGAACACCACACATTTTCTGAGAAGCTGTTCTTCACTTTCATCAAATAGCCTAAATTTAATCATATTGTAAACATCATATAAATCCCGAGCCGCAGCTCTGCTTATAAGGGCATTAATCTTGCTGCCGAAAATCTCAAGAGCATGAAGGCAATTCAAAGTATATTCACTTTCAAAGTGTTCTGTAATGATTTTCATTTCTTGAGCCGGAAAAACATGCGACCTTAAAGAATAGTTGATCTCTATCTTAATAGTATCTTTGTTGCCGCCGCAATTAGCATACTCATAAATCCAAGAATCGAGACTGTGCGGTGTTTTAGTTTTGGGACTGAGCTGGTAACCGTTAAGCTTCATAAATTTAGCGAGAGCAGTGTTTATCACCATCCTGTTTTGGAGCATTTCTTCTTTACTGTCATTGCTTAAATAATCAAGGTCAATATCCACAGACAATCTTGGTAGATTGAATATGGTCAAATTGATTGCGGTTCCGCCTTTTAACGCTAATTTGCCCTTCAATATCGGATCACTGTTGATATATTCTAAGACATCCGCCAAGCGATATACCTTTTCCAAGGTATCCCGGATAAATCCAAAGTTGGACGCTCTTTGAGCGATATAGTTTTTGTCATAGTTAGACAAGGGGCATTCCTCCCTGCTCTACCATTTGAAACATGCCGTCGGGAACAACCAATTTCCATTGACTATTATACTTGGTGCTTTCTTTCGTTAAATATCTGGTGCTTTTTCCGATTTTGCTTTTACAGTAATCAATAAATTCACCGGAAAGATGCAGCTGATCTTTATAATGCTCCAGGATAAATCCTGTTTTCTGATATAAAAACTGCAGGTCATAAGCAGACAAAAAATGGATCAATTGATTCTCATCCAAATAAGGGATAGAAGCGATACAATTCAGAAGTTCTTCCAGTCCTCCTATTTTTTCAAAATCCTTTATACTCTCCACTACAGTACGTTCTAGCGAAGTAATCTGGATTCCCTTTGTGTTTTTGGGAAAGATTACTCCCGAATCAAATTGTGAAGGAACATGTTTATAAGTAATACCTTCGAATTCGAAATCGGTAAACCTTTTCGAAGATGCTACATATATTTCGTAAAACACCTGATTGGATATCCCCATATATTCAAAAGCGGAATGGTGTGATAGATAAGCGTTTTCATTGATTGCACAGGCGATATGATACTTGGAAGCTATTACCTGTCCGTCAGCTACATTAACGCAAGTATAAAGATTGTTTCTGATTTTTTTCACTAACCTATTTTTAGAAAGCCTCAACACAAGAGAAGAAGCCGTTTTTTTATTGCCTACAAGATTGCATACATCATCCAAAGTAAATGTATTCATTTTTGCAAGCTCCGTATAGCCGACCATATCAATCACCCTCTTTAAATCGTGCGATATCTTCTTTATTTTTAAAGATTTCTAATCAAATTTTAAATATATTATTTCTTTAAAAATAGCAAGTTATTCTTCATTTGTAAAGAAATTTTTAAATAATTTAAAGTGGTAACAGCAATAATCCAGCTTATTCCCGTTCTTGTATCCGTCGTATCTTCAAGGTGCTTCTCAAATACTCATTATAATCTTTCCCTCGTTCCGGCGGCTCGTCGAAAACAATGTAATGAGACGGTAGGATAGTTTGAATGGTTTTTGCCGCCAACCGTCCAGCTGCGTCGTTATCCAAGTGCAAAGCAATTTCACTGATCTGTGGGAAATCTTTCAAGAATTGCGTTAAAGCGGCTGGCAGAGTGCTTTCACTAATGTCCTGTTTTGGCTTATAAATACCGGCAAGAGACAGACAAAAATCTTGACGCCATTCTCTGCCGGAAAGCAACTCCAAAGTGCAATAAGACATCAAGTCAACAGCGCTTTCAAACAGATGAAGCTTGCTGCTATTATCCCTTGCCGGGATGGAAAAGGAAAGGCGCTTATCACTCCCGTTCGCTTCACCCATAAACCGTCTGCGCGATGTGCCCCGGAGCGACGCGTAGCGGGGAACACCTTGACTGTCAAACCCAACAAATACCGCATTGTGGTAACAACGGCTTTCATACAAACGTTTGGTTTGGATGCAGTAGTCGATAATATCCCTCTTAATACCGCGTCCTGCCAGGTAGACTATAACTCTGTCATTGTTTTCGTTTTTCTCCGGTAGGAGTAGTTTTCTCGGCCCGGCGGATGCCGGTTCTTTAGACGGCACAGGCAGCAGTGCAGCTGTCTGTCCGCCTATTTGTACCACCGCCTCGGGCAGGGACAGTCCCCGTACTTTAACCAGGTAATCCAGAGCGGAACGCCCGCCGATGCCACGGGACCACCAGCACCATTTTCCGTTGCTGATCTTCAGGCTGTCATGGCTCCGTGTCCTATAAACATTTCCGGAAAAATGTACCAGTTCCTGCGGCTCGTAATATTGCAGATAAGTCAGCAGGTCCATTTGCTTGGCCCGCTCGATCTGCTCCGGTGTTACATATGGCATATTTTTTCACCTCATCTTTCGTAGCCAACGACGACTTTCTTTTCCTGAAACACAGGCTCTTCATCCGGCTCGTCGTCCAGCACCTCGTTTTCCCGTTTATCCATGTTGAGCAAAATATTCAGCTCCGCCAGCCGGGCGGACTTTGTTTGCAGCTCCTGTTCCTTCTCAAACGGGATCTCAATCTGCTCTTTGGCTGTTTCCACCTGCTGACGGAGTGTTTTTAATTGCTCCTGGCAGTATTCAAGCTTTTTTGGTATTTCGGCCAAAGCATTGTTGATTCTTGCAATATTTCCGTAAATATCCGTGCCCAGTGTCACCGGATGGCTCAGAGCTCCCCGCAGGGTAACCTGGTACTGCTTGCTAAATCCGTCAAAGGAAACCAGCATCGGAAATCCCATGTAGCTGCCAATTTCCTGCGGTTCCGGCAAAGTCATCTGCTTGCAGGCTTCCAGGATTGCCGTACCCGCCTCGGCCTTTTCGGCATAGCGGGCGCCTTTGATGGTCATGCCCGCAAATTTAGCGTCATCTGCGCTGCCCTCATCAGGCGCGGAAATCGCGGAAATCCTATGCCGTTTATACAAGGCAATATCCTTTTCATAACCGCCAATCCTTTCCTCGGTGAATCTGATCTGCTGCGGGTAGTGCTTGAACATCCGGTCCTCCAAAGCGTAGCGCTGGCTTAAATGATTGGCCTTCAAGAGCTTTAATTTGGACACCTGAATATCCAGGTCCATCTTTTCTTTAATATAGGGATTGCCCGTCGCCAGTGCCTTAACTTCGGCGTAGGAAAGCGCCGTTTCGTCTATGTCCTCCGCGCTTCGCACAGGGGACTTGGAAGTCATAATCTGACTGATAAACCGCTGTTTGTTCTCCAAAATCTGATACAGATAGGCGTCAAAGGTGTTCTCCGTGACATATCGGAAAATATGGACCTCACCATTTTTATTGCCCTGCCTAACTATACGTCCAGAACGCTGCTCCAAATCCCGCGGCCGCCACGGGCAGTCCAGGTCATGAAGGGCAATCAACTTATCCTGCACGTTGGTTCCGGCTCCCATTTTAAAAGTAGAGCCTAGCAGGATTCGCACCTGTCCCTTGCGCACCTTGACAAATAGCTCTTTTTTCTTGGTTTCCGTGTTGGCGTCGTGAATAAAAGCAACCTCCTCGGCGGTGACGCCGCGTGCGGTAAGCTTTTGCCGCACGTCCTCGTACACGTTGAAATTCCCGTCGCCTTTGGGTGTGGACAGGTCGCAGAACACAAGCTGGGTCAGCTTCTTATCACGGTTTTCCTGCCAGAAGCGAAATATATTTTCCACACAGGCGTTTACCTTGCTGTCCTCATAGTCAGGAAGCATGGGGTTGGCCAACCGCTGATCAAGGGCCAGCTTGCGCCCATCGTTGGTTATTTTCAGCATGTTGTCTTCATTCGGTTCTACCATCCGGTTGCGCACCCTTTCAGCGCGCTCGGCCAGCTCGGCAACCATGTCCTGCTGGAATTCACTCGGCTTCACCGCGACATTGCGGTAGTTGGCTTTCGGCACGGGGAGGTTGAGCATGTCCGCTGTCTTGATGTCCGCAACCTCCTTGAACATGTTCATGAGTTCCGGCAGGTTGTAGAAACGGGCGAACCTCGTTTTGGCCCTGTAGCCGGTACCCTCCGGTGCAAGCTCGATAGCCGTTACGGTTTCCCCGAAAGTGGAGGCCCAGCAGTCGAAATGCTGGAGTCCGTTTTGACGCAGCACTTCATATTGCAGGTACCGCTGCATGGTATACATTTCGGTGATAGAGTTGGAAATGGGTGTACCTGTTGCAAAGATCACGCCGCGCCCTTCGGTCAGCTCATCCAGATAGCGGCACTTGGCAAACAGGTCTGAAGACTTCTGCGCCTCGGTCTGGGACAGGCCTGCAACGTTCCTCATCTTGGTATACAAAAACAAGTTTTTGTAAAAGTCCGCCTCGTCCACAAACAGCCGGTCAACTCCCAACTCCTCAAAGGTGACCACATCATCCTTACGGCTGGTGTCGTTTAATTTATCCAGCTTTAGCTTCAGCGTTTTCCTTGTTTTCTCCAGCTGCTTGATGGCATAACGCTCGCCCCGTTCCTCTTTGAGTTCCTGGATGCCGCTAGTGATCTCCATCATCTGTTCCTCCAACTGCCGCTTTTGACGTTCCTGGGAGATGGGAATTTTCTCAAACTGGCTGTGCCCGATAATGACGGCGTCGTAGTCGCCGGTGGCTATTCTCGCGCAAAATTTTTTGCGGGTCTGGGTTTCAAAGTCCTTTTTGGTGGCCACCAAGATATTGGCAGAAGGATAGAGTTGCAAAAACTCCCCAGCCCACTGCTCGGTCAGGTGGTTGGGAACGACAAACAGGCTTTTATTGCAAAGGCCCAAATGCTTACTTTCCATCGCCGCCGCCGTCATCTCGTAAGTCTTGCCTGCACCCACGCAGTGGGCCAGCAGGGTGTTGCCGCCATACAGGATGTGCGCCACCGCGTCCACCTGATGCTTGCGCAGACTAATTTCCGGATTCATGCCGGTAAACCGGATATGGCTGCCGTCATATTCGCGGGGCCGGATGGAGTTGAAGCGGTCGTTGTAAATCCTGGTCAAAACTTCCCGACGCTCAGGGTCTTTCCATATCCAGTTTTGGAAAGCTTCCTTGATGGCCTCCTGCTTCTGCTGGGCAATAGCAGTTTCCTTTTTGTTCAGCACACGCCTCTCCACACCGTCCTCGCAAACGGTATCAAATATGCGTACATCCCGGAGGTTCAGAGTTTCCTCAACAATTTTGTATGCATTGATGCGCTTCGTGCCGTAGGTCACGTTTGCCTTAATGTTGTCGCTGCGGTCGTCGTTTTTGCCCTTGACGTTCCAATTGGCGGTATAGGAGGAATAGAAAACGTCGATATACCGCCTGTACATATAGGGTGTTTCCAGAAGTTCAAAGATGAAGTCTTTGACCACTTCCGGAGGAAGCCAGGTCGCACCCAGACGCACGTCGATTTCGGAAGCGCTCAGATCCTTCGGCTGCACCGCCTCCAGAGCTTTAATGTTGGAAGCTAGCTTTTCCCCTTGTTCAGGCGACAGGATTGTGGCGAGTTCCCGTACCTGTTTAAGCTTTTCACGAACGTTGCCGGATAGGTATTCGTCCGCCGTTACATAGGGAAAAGAATCCACCTGAAAGAAAGCGCTGGGGACGTTTTCAGGCACCACTTTGCCGAAGTCGCGGAAAATCACGCCCTGAAGATCGTCGGCAAGGCGTTCTTCCGAAAGCCCGGTCAGGCTCTGCATTAACTCCAAGTCTACACGCGCTTTTTCCGCGATGGAGATGGCCAAGGCCTCGGCAGCAGTGTCCACATGGGCAACATTCGTACGCTGCCGGATGGTGCGCTTAGTGAACATATCCGCCTTGCGCTCCAGCTCGCCGTTCTCGTCCAGAATTTCCAGGGAACAAAGCAGGCAGTAGGAGCTGTCATCGGAAAAAGCCATGCTGTTGCCCCTACTGTTCAAAAGTCCGTACTTGGCGACAAAAGCATCGTATAAATTATTTAACTTGCGCTGCTGTTCCTGGATTGTTTCGTCACCATAATCTTCGGTCTGGTATTCGATTAAATCCCGCACACAATCACGGATGGCAATCATGCCTTTGATACGGCCCTCCGCTGTGACGGAAGTTTCCACCCGGTTCATGCGGCTGTTTTCCCGGTAGTAGATTGCACCGCCCACCAGGCAATAGCTGAAGTTGCGCACATTGGGATCTGCCGGAATGGAAGCGTCTGCGTCGTCGGCTAATTCGTCCAGCTCGTATTCCGTAATTTCAGCGTGGATGTTTTCCAGCGCCTCACGCAGCAGCTCGCCTACGTCGGCGTCCTCATAGGGAATGCAGGTGGTTTCGCTTTTGTTGCCGTACATCCGCTCATCATAGTCCATTGTACCCAACACCATGTCTGGATTGTCGGCAAAGTAGCGGTTGACGGGAATACCGCCCTCAGTAGTGGAAAGATGCACCCAATCCGGCTCGATGTCGATTACCCGGTCGCGCTTTTGCAGGAACAGGATGTCAGCTGTGACCTCCGTACCGGCGTTAGCCAGAAATGCGTTGTTGGGCAACCGGACGGCTCCCAGCAGCTCGGCCCGCTGGGCGATGTACTTACGGACTTCGGGATTCTGCTTGTCCATCGTGCCCTTGGATGTTATAAAGGCGATAATGCCGCCGGGCCGCACCTTGTCCAGCGTTTTGGCGAAAAAATAGTCATGGATGTAAAACTTGTGCTTGTCGTACTTTTTGTCCGCCACGCCATAGCTGCCAAAGGGCACATTGCCGACAGCCACGTCGAAAAAGCTGTCGGGCAGGCTGGTTTCCTCATAACCCTGCACCGCGATGCTGGCGTTTTGATACAGCTGCTTGGCAACCCTGCCCGTGATGCTGTCCAGTTCCACGCCATACAGCTTGGAATTCTTCATACTCTCCGGTACAAGCCCAAAAAAGTTGCCGATTCCGCAGGCTGGTTCCAATATGTTGCCGGTCTTAAAGCCCATATTAGCCAAACAGTCATAGATGGCCTTGATGACGATTGGGGATGTATAATGGGCGTTTAAGGTGGATGCCCGGGCAGATGTATACTCGTCTTCTGTAAGCAGTTCCTTCAATTCCGCATATTCCTTCGCCCATTGGCTGTTCTGCCCGTCAAACACCTGCGGCAGACTGCCCCATCCAACGTACTTTGATAAAGTCTCTTTTTCTTCCGGTGTGGCCAGACGGCTTTGCTCTTCCAGTTGATTGAGCAGACGGATGGCGGCGAAATTCCAGCCGTATTTTGTTTTCTGTCCTCCCACTCCCAAATTGTCGCTGGTGATACGGAAATTGACACGGGGCTGTTTTGATGTTTCCGGCTGAATATTATTACTGACTTTCGATATTTTACCGTGCTGTGTCTGTTGCTGTACGGGTTCTTTAACCTGCGCCAAAATGCCGCGCACAAAAGTGATGCTTTCCCTGCGGAAAATGGGAAAATCCGTACTCTGCTGAAAAGTAATGTCCCGCAAGCTGACCGTTTCGGCTTCCTGGTTAATTGCCTCGATTTCAAAACGCCTGTCCTCAATGACAAGCTTCATGCCTATGGCCATTTCTTTTTCGGCCGGTTTTTCTTCCTGTTCGCCCGGCAGCTCCAGGTCAAATTCTACATAGTTTCTATCACCATCGCCGCCGCTGTCAATAGTGACGGTACCGCCTTCGCGAGTGATGGTGATGTCTCCGGTTGCCCGTACCCATGCGGGTGCGTCAGGGTCATCAGCATGAAGGGTAACACTATCCCTTTCTTCCGTCAGAAAATCTTCATAGGTTCGTTGGAATACGTCCTCGTCCAGCCATTCTTTGAACCGCGGTAGGGTTGCATAAGCTTCGAAAAAAGCCGGATGCTCTCCCCTCATGGAAAGAACAATACGGTTGATAGCCTCCTTCAGCTCCTGTTCGGCGCTTTCCGGATCAATGTCCCGATCCCGCAGGTAGGGATAGCTCTCACCGGTTCGTATCCGATTGACGATTCCGGGCAAGTATGCTTGGTACAAGTCGCGGGGAAACATTTCTTCCGTATTTTTTTGGCCGCTTTGTTCTTCGATAATTTGCACCGGTTCTTCCCCGATAACAAGTAGATGGTCATTCAACGGGTTTTCCCGCAGCATATTCTCCAAGTCATCCCGTGCCAGTTCTCTGCTGAACAACGGAAAGCTTGTGTCCCGCAACATCACCTTTCCGCCTTCTAAAGAAAAAATCTCGTATTCGTCTGCACCCAGATACACCGTGTCGCCGGGAGAAAAGGCATAACGAGTATTCTCACTTAATAGGAGTTTCTCTTCTTGTAAAGGAGCCGGTTCCCGGTTCAGGATTTCCCGGGCATAAGCCTGCTCGGCAAGCTGCCGGCGGCGTTCCTCCACCTGCTGCTCATAAATTGGGAGGTATTCTATTTCCAGGTATTCTCTTTCCTTGCCGTTCAAATAGCGGCCGGCGGCAATCAATTCTCCAAGCCGTTTGGCAACCTGGTTCCAAGACAGTCTTAATTCCGGATTTGTTATTAAGCTGCCGCTTTTGCTTAAGGAGATCCCTTTGCCGTCATGCCAGTGGTTGCCACAGGTTCCATCCGTAAAAATATGAGTACCGCCGCCGATTCCGTACTCTCGTTTCAAAAAACCAATGGTTTCTTTTGCGGTATGCTGCTCCCTATAGTGGAGATAAACACGGTATTTACCGTTTTGGAAACCCGTACCCCGGCATAGAGCATGGTCGATTTCTTCCTGGGAAATAGAAAAAGCGAAGGATTTTTCGTCCTCCGCCTGTTCTATGGTTTCAATTTGCTGTTCAACCGTCGGGAAAATGCTTAGCTGTAAACGATCTCCGCCAGTACTGTTTCCTCCGCCGAATGCCGCAGGCTGTTCAGGTGCCCCGTCCAGCTCAGCGGGTTTGCTGCTTTGTCCAACGGAGGACTCTCTGTCAGCATCTTTTCCATGATCCGTTCGATCCTCTCCTTCGCCGTCCGGTCGGTCTCCGCCAGGTGGCCGTTCAGTTTGCCCGCCAGCATCAAGCTCGCGTATATTCCTTTCCTGTGGTTTTTCAGATATGTCTTGCGCAACATCCCATACTTGCCGATGTGCGCCGCTTTCTCCGGCAGCGTCAGGTCGGGAATCAGGTAATCGCCCTGCAGCGTGTAGGTCAGTTCCATCTTCGCCACCCCTTTCAAAACTTATATTTTGCTTTTCACTTTCATTGTGTCCCGCTTCCTGATTTTTAGCAAAGGTGCGGTTTGGATTTTCCTCTGCCTTTTGCAACTCCCTGACCGTTGCTCCGATTTCCCGCAGGATCATTTCGGAAATGTCGCTGGTGGCGGCCCCCAAACAGGAAACGGTATCCAGAGTATTGAAGTTCGAAACACTTTGGACGTCCTCAAAACTCCAATATTTGCCGGCATCGCAGCCGCAGCGGATTAAGAGCATATAGGCTACGGAGCTTATCAGCACTTCTTTGAAGATGACTTCCACATTCTGGCCGTCAAGTTCCTCCAGAAAGCTGTTCTCCCGACATTCCACCAGTTCAGAGAGATAATCCGGGAAATTGTCCTCCACAGCGTTGCGAGCGGCAGAAATTAAGGCGGCCGCCAACTCAAGCTTTTCCTCTAGCCCACCAAAGGTGTTTTCTAGCCTTTCTGTAACAGCCCCCGCATATCCGTCCTTCATCTCCCAAAGTACGACAGGGTGGTTGTAGCGGCTGTTGGTATCCGACACATCAAACACATGGCGCAGACTCAACCTTCCCCCGCTGTCGTCGATAAGGGCGATGCCTTTGGCACCCTTGTTTACCCATCGGCCCAACTTCTCATTCCATACTTCAATCGGAGCGCAGGCGGTCGCGTCTAGACGCTGAGCGTAAATCAAAACTTGGTCCTGGAACGGGTATTTGTAGTTCCAGGCCGCCGTCTTCAAAAAGGAAGTCCAGTTGGCGGGATTTTTCGCAATTCGGTGCGCCGTGCTTTCCGCCAGCTCTGTAATCAGCTGCAGCTTTATCGCCACGTTTATCCCCCCTCTTGCTTTAAAATGTATTGTTGTAAATAATTTTGCTTGACTTTGCCCTTGCTGGAACCCGTATACTCTAAGCAGAACATGTTCAAATACCTTCGGGTGGTGATTATTCATATGCTTACAATCGGAGAATTCTCCAAAATCAGCAGGGTGTCTACAAAAACGCTTCGCTATTACGATCAAATTGGTCTTCTAAAGCCTGGATTTGTCAGCAAGGATTCCGGCTATCGGTATTATGAAGTTTCACAGCTCCGGGATATGCTGCTGATCTTGCGGCTGAAACGGTATGGGTTTTCATTGCCGGAAATATCCGCCGTCCTCGCATCCGGCGACAGCAAGCACTTTGCCGAACTGATGAGAACAAAAAAAGAAATGTTTTTGCGGCAAACCCAAAATCAGCAGCACATCCTGCTCCAAATGGAGCAAGATATTGAGAAAATTGAAAGGTGTGAAAACATTATGCAATCCAATTATTTGGTTAAAACCGTAGAAATGCAGTCAAAAACTATCTACTCCCTCAGGCGTAAAATGAGTATTCGGGACTTTCAAGAAGCCTTTGAAACATTGTGCGCCGGTCTGGAGAAGAACCGTTGCAAGCCTGCCGGACCATTTTTATCCGTCTATCATGACGAGGATTTCAATCATGAATGCACGGATATTGAGGTAGGTGTCGAGGTATCGCCCGGCACAAGCGGCGAACACGTACGGATGCTTGCTCCGGGGCTCTGCTGTTTTGCAACGCATATCGGCTCGTATGACGACTTTACTCCCTGCTATACCGCCCTGATGGAATGGATAGACAATGAAGGCTATACCATTTCCGGACCGCCGTTTGAACTATATGTCAAGGGCTGTGAAGATAACGTCCAGCCAAGTGAGTATGTCACGGAAATCTATTTTCCTATTAAAAAGTGATCTTGTAAAATAAGCCGAAAGCAAGGTGGCCTCCCTTAGTCACCCTGCTTTTTCTTTTATATAACGGATACGTTTACCGCACCGCCTCGTGCTTCTTCTTTTGAACCAGCTGTTCCGGTCTTTTGTCTCCCTCCTTTTCCTGCCGAAGACTTTTCAGATGATGGATTTCATCCAATGCCCGGTTGCAGAGATCTTCAAGGGCGGTCAGGCGGTCGCTACGTAATGCCCCCAGTAGTAATCCTTTTCACCCTCGTTGCATCTCCAGGTCACATACTTGGCCGGAGCATTTTCGCTCTGTCCAATAACAAATTCCAAGTTTCCCACACTCAGTCGGTCAGTAATGGTATATCCTGCGTTATTTTCTTTCTCCATTCAAGACACCTCCTACCGCACCTGTTCCTGTTTTCTATGTTTAACTTGCCTTTCGGATTCAATCTGCTGCAGCCGTTCCTTGACCCAGTCGGGCATGCATTCCGGTTTGACGACACCCAAAATATCTCCGCGGTTCCAGCGGGATTCCTTGCTGGAATAAAGATTGACGACGTAAACCGCCCGTCCCCTGGCCTTGCCCTGGGATCCGAAACCGCCCGTGACGAGCACCAGCTGCTTGTCGGCGGTGCGGTATTCCGGGCGCAGACACTCCTGACGAATAACCGCCACTTTGTCCTGTATGCTCTCCCCAGTATCATCCGGAACACAGTGTTCCAAAGTAAAAGGCCCCAGGGAGACGGATATCTTTGCCCGTTCCGCTTTGACCGCTTCAATCTGGGCTGTTACGCGGGAGGCAAATTCGGCCATCATCTCCAGATAGTCGGCGCTTACTACCGCATCTGAATATTGGTTGACACCCAAAGGATTATCCCAGGTGCAATTGCACACCAAATACGGATAGGGTTTTTTTCCGTCCTCCATAAAAAGGATTTCCTTATCTCCGATGCAGACAGCATGTTTTACCTCATAGGTATCCACCATCCGTTTTTTATCGTCCATTTTCCTTCACACTCCAATCCAGGCCGATATGTAAAGGGCTTCCGCCCTTATTTCTCTGCCGTATTCGTTTTTTTAGTTACCATCTGGCATGCAGACCAAGTAAATAAATTATGTCAGCATAGTGTTTTCATGTTTTTGAATCCTCCTTTCTGCTTTTTTGCAAATGAAAAGCTCCCTGCATTTTTACAGAGAGCCATTTACCGTCCGAAAAAAGAAGTCAGCTGTTTTCTCCGTTCTTTTCCGGCGTTATCCACTTGCTTCACACCGTTATTCATCATATTCATACTTTTTTCTCCATTCGGTGCCTCCCTGTTTCCGCTATGAGTCTTGCGGATCAGGGTCCGGAAGGTCTTTGGTTTTTTCTGCGCTACCTGTTTCACAAAATTCTCCTTTCCACAAGTAGTTCTTAGATATACCTTCTTAAAGTCAGAGTTATTTCTTTTTCGGCTAGTAAATTTCAGGGGGTGAGGTGTGGAGAGGGGGACAAAACAGCAACACTTTGTGCCGCCTCCAAAAATTAAGAGACTACCCCCTTGGCTCGACATACAAATATTTATACACAAGATAATATATCGGGTGCTTCTGACAGCTATATCTCACCGTTCCTGCTCTCTTTCCCTCTTTTTGTACCAGCTTTCCAGCAGCTGAACAATATGGTCTTCCTTTTGTTTTTCGTTATAGTTCTTTGGGAAATATTGTTCAATACGGTCACGGCGAATATTGAATTTTCCCTTTTGGTTCGGTTTTTCTTCGGTGAGAATAGAATAGATGACATCCGCACTCAGCCTGCCCTCCTGGCTGAACTTTTTCAGCCGCTGGGCTTGCGATAAAGACGGTGTATTTTCCTCCTGCTTCATAGTTTCCAGCAGTTCTGTCTGCTCCTTTTCGGTCAGGTAGGAGATTTCCACGGCAGGGTTAAAGGCAATCTGCTTCTCGTCCACCATTTCCAGGATGGGCGGGATAAGTTCGGTTAGACGGATGTAACGTTGAATTTGATTTCTGCTTTCGCCAACTTGCTCACCCAGAATCTCTACGGAATACTTCCCCTTTAAATCCTGCCCAACTTGGGTAGAATTTTCTTTGCTTGGCCTACCCGCTTGCCATTTCATAGCTTCCAGCTTCATTTTATAGGCTAGGGCTTTTTCGCTTGGCAAAATACTTTCCCGCGGCAGGTTGCTGTCTACCATGGCGACAATCGCTTCATCATCGTTTAGCTCGCGGACAATACAGGGCATGGTTCCTTTACCCGCCAGTTCGCTGGCTTTCAAACTGTTTTATGCCTCCTTCTGTAGTGATAAATAAAAAAACTTCCTGTGTTTTCACAGAAAGCGTTATTACTGGCCGAAAAAGAAAGGGGAATGTTTTTACGCTCTTCCCGCCACCCTGCACTTTATCTTCATTCTGCAGTTCTTTGCTGCCCATATTGATTCGCCGGATCAGGGTACGGAAGGTTTTGGGTTTCTTTTGTGTTATCTGTTTCATAAAGGGCTCCTTTCTACATGAATTTCACGGTATTACTAGCCGAAAGGCGAAAATATTCCTTTTTCGGCTGGTAAAATTTAAGAGGAAGGGTGGGGGGAGGGGGAAACCGCAAAGCCGCTGTACCACATCTGCAAGCAAAAGGACAGACTACCCCCTGGTGTAAAATTACCTTGTTAATCATCAGGTATGACGTGTTTTTCTTTGCCACATTTTTCACTGGGCCTATCAGAGTACCGGTACTGCTTACAAGCCTCATCACTCACAGGTTTATCAGGTGGTTCATGGCCTTGCTTCGGTTTTTTCTGCATCATGCTCTCGTATGCGCGCAGCCGCCCTTCTGTAAAGTACATGGAAGCACCTCCTTTCAAAAAGGGCATAAAAAAACATCCTCGTCCATGAGAATGAATCGCCATATGTCACGAACATATTCTGTTCTATCGTTCCTGTTCCCGCTGCCGCTTTTTGTACCAGCCTTCCAGCAACTGGACAATCAAGTCCTCCTTTTGCTTCTCGGTAAAGTTCTTAGGGAAAAAGCGGTCGATACGCTCCCTCTGAATGTTGAATTTTTCCTTTTGGTTTGGCTTTTCCTCGGTAAGAATGGAAAAGATAACATCCTCACTTAGCTTGCCGTCCTGACTGAGTTTTTTCATTCTCTGTGCCTGTGCCAAAGACGGGGTGCAGTCCTCCGATTGCATGGTTTTTAATAGGTCCTGCTGTTCCTTTTCGGCTAAGTAGGAAAGCTCCACAGCCGGATTAAAGGCAATATGTTTTTCGTCCACCATTTCAAGAAGTGACGGTTTGAGTTCAGTAAGTCGAATATATCTGGAAATTTGATTTCGGCTTTCTCCAACTTGTTCTGCAAGTATTTCACGTGATTCTTTGCCAAAAGAATTACTCCCAACTTGGGCGGAATTTTTACTTGGCCTGCCTGCTTGTCGTTTCATTGCTTCCAGCTTCATCTTATAGGCAAAGGCTTTTTCACTCGGTAAAATGCTTTCCCGTTGCAGATTGCTGTCAACCATGATAATTGTTGCGGCATCGTCGTCTAATTCGCGGACAATACAGGGTATTGTTTCCTTGCCTGCAAGCTCACTTGCTTTTTTGCGTCGGTGTCCAGCCACCATTTCATAGCCGCCATCCGCTTTGGGGCGAACAAGGCCTGGAACTAAAACGCCGTACTGATTAACGCTGTCCGCCATTTCCAACATGGCTTCATCCGCTTTCACCTTAAAAGGATGGCTGGGAAAATCGCTGATTTCCGAAAGAGGAATTTCCAGCACCTTTTCTCTCTGGCTATCTGTGCGACTTTCCTCCGTAGAAAACAGTTCATCTACTGAGGTTAGCTTGATGCTGTCTCTTGCGCTGCTTTTCGCCAATGTCATGCACCTCCTTTGTAAAGGCTTTATAGGCTTTGGCGGCTATTCCGTGCGGATCAAACGCATAGATGCTTTTTCCCTGCGCGCTTGTTTCAGCCGCCCGGATGGACAGGGGGATTTCAGTTTGAAAAACTCGCAGTTTGTCACCATAGTCCCGCCGCAGGACAAAGGAAATGTCCTTTGCAAAATTGGTGCGGTTATCCATCATTGTGAGCAGAACGCCGTCAATGGTCAATTTCGGGTTGATTTGCCTTCTTACCCTGGCAATGGTCTGTAAAAGCTGTGTCATTCCTTTGGCGGGCAGATAGTGGGCCTGAACGGGAATAATTACACTGTCCGCGGCGGCAAGGGCATTGATGGTCATCATGCCGAGAGAGGGCATACAGTCGATCAGCACATAATCATATTTGTCTTTGACCGTGTTGATATATGTGCGCAGTACCGTTTCCCGGCTCATAGTGTTGACCAGGGATACCTCAATGGCGGATAGTTCAATGTTGCCCGGCATCAGGTCAACACCTTCCGCATGGTGAAGAATTCCTTCGTCAATCTCATACGATTCCTCCATCATTGTCTTGGTCAGAATGGTAGCCAACGAAATGGGCAGATTGTCTGGTTCCTGATAACCCAATGAATCTGTCAGATTCCCCTGTGCATCTGAGTCCACCAGCAACACCTTTTTACTCTGTACTGCAAGCCCGATCCCGAGATTGACCGCCGTCGAGGTTTTCCCTGTGCCACCTTTTTGATTGGCGAGAGCGATTACTTTTGACACTTTTAATTTCCTCCTCATACGCAAAAAAAGCCGCTTGCTTTATCCGATAATAAAGCAAACGACTTTCTTTATGTTTACTAATTTTGGTTGACGAAGAATAAAGGCAGGTAAGGATGAGTAGATATCTTTTTTGCCATAAATTCATAAGTCCCCTTTCAGTCGGGGGCATATTTAATATATATCACATATTCAGTACGCCCTTTTCTTATCAATTCTGTAACAACAGTTTAGGGTATTTTTTTCTGTGATATTTTCATTTTAACCACCTCCAGCACACACAATAAACTGACTTGCTTCGGAAACCGTACCCACATGACTACACAAAACGCAAAACATGACTGTAAGAATTATGCTGGTTATAATCTTATTCATAGAAAAACTACCTCCCTTCAGCCACATACACTACCACAGGCTGGGGGAGATAGCTATAAGATTTCCAGCAAGCGATCTCGTTATTGTTGCTATGTATAAATTAAGCCTTGGATTTATCTTCCCAAAAGGTCAAATACATTTGAACCACGGATTCCAGCAATACATGCAGAATATGTATGATAAAGAATATGCTCATTCCAGTCAAATACTTTATCGCTTCGATAGGTAGTACCGTCTGCAAAAATATAAAACCGATTAAAATAGCTAAATAAACAATCTCTATAAATACGTTGTAAGTAATGTTAGACAAGAGAACTTGAAATAGTGTTAATGGCTTTCCGTCAAGTGGTTTGTATTCCCCCTCAGTGACTTCCTGCTCTTTCAATCTGCGGACATTATTATTGTCGGCAGAGACCAAAATAGTGATAATTGCAAGTGAAAAAGAAATCAGTATCGCGACAGCGTTTATTTGAACACTCACAAAATTCATAAACACTTCCGAAATGTTGATACCATTCCGTACATTAAAAAATAGAGCATAAATTATTACTATTAATGCCGGTATAAGCGAAATCAAAATTTTTTTTGCAAGGTTTCTACGTGTTTTTAAGTAATCAAAAATTGGCAGAAATAATAACATCCTTTTCATTGAACCTCCCTCGCTTCATCAATAAATAATTGAGCGTGAGCGAAAAAATCTGCACTATCCACTTCGTTTGTAATCGATACTCTTTTCACTTTCAACGAATGTTTCATTTTTACTAAATCGGTGGCTGCTTCAAAACTGCCGCCTGTTCGCGATCCTTTTGCAACAATACGCCTGATTTTATTGTCTTGTTGCATATCATTGTAATATTCTCTAATTAGGTTCTCGGGAAAATTCCTGCTGCGCTTGGGTCTTCTAATAATAATATCTACTGTTTCAGCAATATCTGCTCGATTCGCAAACTTAAGAAATGGATTGTTTAATTCGCCTCTATCAACAGTTAATTGAAGAAACGAGATTGATTTAGCTTTTTTAAGTTCAGTTAAGAATTCATCTCCAGGCATAATTTCATATGTAAGTTTATAATGGTTTTTATCATCAGTTTCCTCATTATATTTTTCAAACTGTTGATTGAGATATGATGTAATGCTAGTAATGGATATGCCATAATGGTTACTTTCATGAACGGCAAGAAACCGATTTTGTTTTTTGTTAAGACGAATGCAAAGATGTGTTTTTTCTTCATCCCCGTCTTGCGGGCGCTTCCTAGGCCCTAATTCTTCCATTGTAATTGTATCAATCTCATTTCGAACGTGATTATATTTTGCAGATTTGAATATCAAGTTGTAATTACCATCTTTTAAATCTTCAAATGAATCAAGCCAGATGACTTTTTCAAGGATTTCATTTTTTATATTACGTTCAGTCAAGGCCTTTTTGTAGATAAATGCGAGGAGATTTGAAAATGATAAAACAATATCTTGCATATTATACGCGACATCATCATTTTCAGATTTCCTTTTTTCAATAGCGAGGTAATAGAAATAAATAGGTATATCCTTACTATTTTCAGAAGTGTTCATTTACTCTCCTCCATTCTGCTTATCTATAAGACTTGACTTAACAATCTCCAGCTCTTACTTTTTATATCGTCGTTGTAATCATCGATGCAAATGCAAAGCTCTTGACTTTGTTTGTCTTGTCGTATAATGCCGCCATTTAAGTTATATTTAGCAAGATATTTTTTCAAGACAGCAAATTTCTTTGGGGTATACTGGTCTATATCTTCACTTTGCCCTGATTTTGTAAAGCCACCTTTGGTCTCGACGACCCAAACTTCTTCCTTTGTGCCAACAATATAGTCCGGATAAAAGGATTTCTGTTTGCCGAAATTATCTTCATATACTATGGAAAAATATTCAATACCCTTATCTCCATTTTTATAAAACCATTCAATAGCATCGCTTTTCTCACAGTATTTTTCAAACAATTTCTCAGAGGTTGAACGGACTTCTGCAGAAGATAAATAGCCTTTATAAACATTCTTGGCCATTTCAATCTGCGATTTAGCGCTACCATCGTATGTAAAAAGAAATTGTTGCGGAAACGGGACAGGTTTTTCAGTAATATTTTTTACTGGCCAGCCTAATTGCTCCATCTCACTTGCCATTGCTGCAGCAATATCATCTTTTAGCCTTTGCTTATTGTTTATGACAAATGAATATAGATTCCTAACTTCGAGTTCTAATATCTTTTCAGGACTTTTTAAATCTTTCAGATACAGTCTGCGCAACAATGTATTGATAGTACTATAATCGAGGCTAATCTTTAAGCCTATTTCAGCCGCACAATGGTGATATTCCTTTCCATGTTTGTGTGTATTCAAAGTTTCGTGGACGTTAATTTCATATAAATTATCGAACGACTCTTTAACAAGGGTGGAAACGGATCCAGATTTTGTGGAATCAACAATCTCCCCTTTAAAGTAATAGTGATGAGCCTCCAGTCTTTTTTTGTTTTCAGCAATCTTATCATCTATATGATAGGTTTTTTCAAAGTATTTATAGATGACCTTTAGCGCAAGCTTAGCATCTCGAGGGAAGGGAACATCGGTTTTGTATTCACTTATGATTGCAAATTTTCGATGCTCGGGCTTTAAGAAAAGCTTTATGGCGTCCAGTGCACCTTTTCCAAGTCCTAATCTGACTCCTTCAGTGAATTTTTCATCCAATGTGTAAAGGTAACAGCTATCCAATAAATCATTTTCATAATGCTTTACTTCCGGCATGCGACGAATACGCCCGATAGTCTGAATTTCGAATGTTTCGCTCATATTATCTCGAAGTTTCACAAGTATCTGTGCCCGTGGACAGTCCCAGCCTGTTGCAACTGCCTGTTTAATAATTACTGCTATCGGCGCTGCATTGGGTTCTTCTATTTCTTCAAGATTCTGTTTTTTATCGGCCAGCCAAACTGCAAGTTGATTGTTTTCATAAGTAATCCCGTTAGAATCAAAGTACGACTCCACCCTTTCAAGTAAAGCATCTGAGTTATTCGGCAGTTGAACAATAATTAATGGGTTAATTTCAATCTTACGGCGTAGAAATTCTGAATGAATCTCTTGCTGCTTAGCAATTGCTTTATCTATAAGATATGTCACCTGATCATCTACGCTAATGTCATGTTCAAAATCCTCATTAATGATTAATACTTTTTTAATAAGTCCCTCGGCAATGACATCTTCTTCAGGTATATTAACCATAAAGGCATTTTTATAATTTTTAGGGGTTGCCGAACAGCGAATCATTTTTTTGGTTTTAAAATATTCAATTATGTCATCTGCCTTAATTGTATCATTTTGATGGGACTCATCCACAATGATGATAAATGATAGCCCTCCGTCTAAAGCCTTATCAATATGGTCAAGAAAGTTTGCACGCTCTCCGTCTTTCAGCGCATTATTGCCTTTCTTTGTGAGTTTCTCCCAGTTAATAAAACAAGAATCATTTTCCTCAAATCCGCTTGTCATTACGTCAGAAAGGAGTTTCGTAGAAGCTCCATGAATATATCTGTCCATTTTAGCTTTGCTTTGTTCTTCAAGCCCACCTTTGCCGGGTGTTAACCAAACAAACACTTTTTTATGGAAGCTCTTAAAATATGTATCCATAAAATGAGTAAGAATGATCGTTTTACCACTACCGGTACAACTTTTTAAAATGATTTCCCGTTTATCGGAATTCATCCCATCCATCAACTCTGCGATTGCTCTCAACTGAAAGTTAGCAAGCGTTATATTCATGATCAGCCCTCCAATTCTTTGTAATAATAGTCAGGGATTATATTTACTTGAATATGTTGCTCTTTTAACAGGGCTTCCTGCTCTCCACTCAGCAAAACATCATGTCCAAGGTAGAGTTTGCGACATTTTTTAAACACGTTAATATTCCTGGTAAATCCGTCTAATTCTTCATCGGTTAGCACAATGGCAAGTTCTGCGTTACCCGTAAAGTTGATGCCGTTTTCCAACTCCACTAGTTCCCGAACATGTCGCAGAAGTTCATCAGCATACTCATAATACATGCGCTCGCTGATGGGGACAAAGTCAACTTTATAATACTTCAAACTGGCGGCATAACCCTCTTTGTCGATCACGCGCTTCATGCGCTCATAGGTTATATCACGACAAATATTGTTTTCATTATTAGTACATAGGATAAAGCGGTGTCCAGTGCCGCCCTCCTCATTTAATCCCATCACAGAGTGCCCCGTTGTGCCTGAACCAGCAAAAAAGTCGAGTATTGTTGAATCGGAAGCGCAGCAGGCACGGATAACCTCTTGAATCAACTCCATCGGTTTGGGATATGTAAATTTCTTATTGCCGAAAATACTGAGTATTTGACTGCTTCCCTTTGCAGTATAGAAAACCTTTTCTGTCCATATTGTCGGAATGCCAACGCCCTCACTTTTATAATCACCGAGTATAATGGTTTGGTTGCTTGTTTCTCTCCCCGCAACAGATACCTCACCGCTTTCGATTTTTGATATGATACCTGCTGCAAGAAACTGGATGGCATACTGATTTTTGTTTCGCGATGCTTTCTGCTTAATAACCTTGATGTACCCTTTTGCTAAATCTCTCATTAGACGGGAGGCAATCAGTCTCCAAATGCAAGGTATGCCTTTGTTACTTACTGGCCAGACTGCTACACAACCTTCTGGGGCTTCCTCATAGTCAAATTTAAAATCCCGCAATTCGCCTGTATAGCTCCCGTTGCGTACCCGGTCTGTCAGCGATAATCCACAGCCGACAACCTGACCAGTTTCTTTATTGATGTATATGGGGTAGGCTTGGTTCGGTCGCTGAGTTTGATCGAATGTCGCTAGATTCATGCCATGAAATGGGGCGTTTGTGTTGCCGCCAGCAAAGCTGGTAGGCATAGCCTTGAAGTCTTGCGGTGTCACGAACACCAGATACTCCTGCAAATAATTGAATCCGCCAGAGGGCTTACCGCCAGATGTCTGCACAGTCACAGTAACAACCTGCTTGCCAAAAAACAGATTCTCACAGAGCAGGATGAGATTGTTTAACTCATGATACCCGATGCTTATAACAAGAACGCCATTCGGCGTGAGTAAGTTTCGCGCAATAGTTAGTCGCCGCTCCATAAACGATAACCACTTGCTATGCCGAAAGCCATCTTCTTTATCAACAAAGTTATCATCATACACAAAATCGTCCTTTCCCATGTTATACGGCGGATCGATATATATAAGATCTATCTTCCCACGATGGGTTTTCGTGAGTAGTTGTAATGTGGCAAGGTTATCGCCTTCAATTAGAAAGTTCAGCAGACCACCATTATCAATGAATAAATTTCGCTCCTCGGTCAGCAAGGGGGTATGTGTATCTAAGAGTTTATCAATGCGTTCACGATGCTCCTCAAACACAAGTCCATACTTCTTTGCCTTTATCTCTTTTTCCAGTTCACTCAAATATGTTAAAAGATTACCCGTATTTTCATCTTGATAAGAACTGGCAATATAGGAACGAATGGCCTTGATTTTATTCACAAGGTCATCTCTTTTATGCTTTGAAATATTTGTTGACACGCTTTCTTCCCCCTATTATAAAATTCATACTGCTTATCACTAATATTTGTCAAGCACAGGGTTGAGGACTTTATTTTGTTTACAGTAATCAATCAATGACCACTAGGCCTCTTTCCTTGGCTTTCTCAATAATATCGGAAGAGAACAATATCCGTCTGAGGCGTTAGAATGAATATGTAATTCCCATTTTCGCGACTCAGAACCTCTGAAATACGAGGTTCCTGTGATTGTACTATTCGCCTTATATGAATCCGATCTAACCCTTTCCAATAACAAAATGGCCTAATCAACATATAAAATCAGTGAAAACAATTTATTGATCTAATTATACGATTTATATGAATTTATTTCCAATTATTCTGTTGAACCCTATATAAAAAGAGAATGCCGCTAAAAAACCGACATTCTCTCATCATTGCCCAGTCTCAAATTTGCCCGACACTGCGTAATATCGACATGCCTAAACACTCTAATTAAAGCACTGTGTAAACATGTCTACACACTCCATTTCCAATACAACCGAAACATCAACTTTATCTCTCAACACCTTATTCCTGAAATCATCGCCATCCGTCATGAAAGTCATATATCGCGCAAAGTGCTGAAAACTAAGGATTCAAGCGATATTAAGTTACATGCTTTTACGAAACTGACACCAATGACAACAAGCTTTTTCTTTAAGAATACCCAATAGATAGGAAGATAGGCTTATCTTCCGTTTTGGCTTTCTGAAAAGCTTCCTCACCCCAAGGAAACCAATCAACCGAGTTGTAGGCATGCTGGAGGAGATACGGAGACTTTTCTTGAGCCAACCTATTGGGTATCTTTGTCGTCATCATGGCAATCACCTCCCATTATTCAACTTTGTTTTATTATCACCATTTTGGGAAATAAGTAAGCACTGCGTTTGGCAGTACTTCACAAAATTTCTATTTATTTTTAACCAATCAGGTACTTTTTACCTTCAACCAATCAACTGCCATGGGATTTTGTACAAAATTAACAGTATTTATTGTTCTTCAAC
Organism: Dehalobacter restrictus DSM 9455; assembly: GCF_000512895.1. Classification (NCBI taxonomy): domain Bacteria; kingdom Bacillati; phylum Bacillota; class Clostridia; order Eubacteriales; family Desulfitobacteriaceae; genus Dehalobacter; species Dehalobacter restrictus. Next base: position 364,802 of record NZ_CP007033.1, on the reverse strand, counting down.
TCTTGATGCAATATACTTCTGCACCTTGTCTAGTGGAATACCGAGCGCGACTGAAATCTCGCCGAATAGAAGTTCTTCCGCCTGTTTCATAAATTTCTGGTCTATCTGTCCGAATTTGTGGTTTTGCTGTTTGACAATCTGCTTTTTAGCATAGATAGACATGACAAGCTCAATTAAATCCGCGCAATTATAAGCTTTTATAGCAGCTTCATAGTGTTGCGTAAGCTCCTGCATACGATCGTTGTAATACGGCTCGGCTTGAATTTTGGGGATCATATCAATAAGGCGTTCGGCTTCCTCCGCGGATATGATAGGACGCATGAATACATTCGTATTGACCAACGTATAGACTACGCTATTCTCATACAACGGTTGCAGGACGTAATAAAGCTGGTCTCTTTCAAAGCTGTTATCTTTGGGGATCGTGACATCCATGATTTTGCAAACACCCGTTTTTCCATATACTATAAGATCGTTTATCTTGTACATACCTATGTTCCCTCCTTGGTTTTACTTCGGTTTTCGCCCAAGGGCGTTTACTGCTATAATATTTCCGGGAGATATGCTCCTGCTTTTCTTTATCTAACGAACGCAGGCGCGCAAATACCTTTTCCCGGCTGTTATGATATTACGAACAGTTTTCCCCCAGACAAGCAGGAACATCCAGATATTTGCATTTGCCGTTTTCAAGAAGCCCGTCACAATCGGGCAGTTTCAACAATTCAAGATTTGAGTAGCGTGTATATGTCATTTATTTGCCTCATTCTATACCTAAATACTTTTTCAAGTACTGACCTGTATAGCTTTCGCCGCACCCGGCAACCTGTTCGGGTGTGCCGCTGCATATGACGTTTCCTCCGTCAACCCCTCCTTCTGGCCCAAGGTCGATAATAAAATCCGCATTCTTTATTAAATCGAGATTATGTTCTATAATAACTGCGGTATTCCCGGCGTCAACAAGTCTATGGATCATATCGATAAGTATTTGAATATCAGCCATATGCAATCCCGTCGTCGGCTCGTCAAATATATATACGGTCGATCCCGTAGCTGGTTTAAGCAGCTCGGTTGCCAGCTTTACACGCTGCGCTTCACCGCCTGATAAAGTTGTTGACGCCTGACCGAGTTTAATATAGCCGAGGCCAACCTGACATAAAGCGCCTATTTTCCGTTTCAACCGTGGGATCCCGAGCCGCTAACACCCGAAAATACTGTCAGCTTATTGCGGGGGATTTTTAGACTTATATTTTTTAGATTATTTTCTCTTGCACCTGTGATGCTGATATAATTATCCATGCTCCGCCCCTATCAAATATTCGGCTCCAACCGTAAAAAATACAGCCCCGGTGATGGCAAATGGACTTACGTTTACCAAATCGCACGCTGTAGTTTAAGTTTATCATAAAATTTTTTTTTGATGTAAGCGCAAATTTCGAAAAATATTATTCAAGCCTCCGGGGGCTTGGTAAAGTATTTGGAACAGATACACAATTCTAACTCTTACTAATTTTTGATTTTGATAACAACGGTACGACTGCGATCAAGTCTATTCTGTGATGGACCAATTTCCCAAATATTTATGTAAAATAAATAATAAAGGGATTATTACTCAGGTTAATGGAAATGCTGAAAAGATTGTCAGTAATCTGGGTCAGGAAATAATCGGTCAGCAAATTGAATCCGTATTCGGGCAGCAGCCTCTGATCCAGTCTGTACTTCAATCAGGAGAATCTTTAGACGATGTTGATATCGACATTACCTATGCACATCAAAAATTGAAACTGACTTCTATTTATTCAATGTCAAATAAGTTTGGACAAAATTTCGGATGTCTATTAGCCATACGAAAACATAGCGGAAGAAATGTATCCCATACGGTGATGTCGGAAACCAAATTTATGTTTGATAAAATTATCGGCAGTTCTGAGCCGATGGTGAATTCCGTCAAACTGGCTCAAAAATTTGCCAAATTCGATGCTCATTTTCTCCTTCAAGGAGAAAACGGTACGGGTAAAGAAGTGTTTGCCAAGCTATCCATAATCAAAGCAGACCAAATGGCCCTTTTATTGCCGTCAATTGTGGAGCAATCCCAAGAACCTTAGACTTTTTAATATCGTATTTTAATAAATGGACCCGCTTTAATTCCATCTCCTCTTTGCCGGATACTTGAGAATCTATGATAATAGGCCTTTGGTGAACAATGCTTTGTACGATGAATATGCTGTTATTACACGAATGAGGAGGAGACAAAAATATGACGACGATAAACTCTAAAGAGTATTGGGACAGCCGGTTTGATGTTAATTGGGAAACGGCAGGAGGAAAGAATCAGACAAGATTTTTCATGAGGATGCTGTTGGAGAATCTGCCCGAAGAAGTGTGTAAATACATTAAGGATGGGAGTCCCTTTATCCTGGATTGGGGCTGCGCTCTGGGACAAGGAGTTGAGGAGATTAGCAAAAGATTTTCAAACGCTCATGTAACCGGTCTGGACTTTTCAGAGACTGCTGTCAAAAAATGCAAAGCTGATTACCCGTCCGGCAACTTCCGTTCAGAAATCCTCGATCCTCAAAAAGATCGCTTTAATGTTATTATCTCCAGCAACTGTCTTGAGCACTTTCCGAACCCGGCTGAAGTATTTGCTCAACATCTCTTAAGTACCGGCCAATATTATATACTTCTAGTTCCTTATAATGAAAAGCCTCCGATTTGTCCTGAACATCAGATTATTCTTTCAGAAAACAGTTTTCCCTCAGAAATCAATGGCTTTGGGAGATGCTTTTTGAAAATCATAAATTCCCAAAACAAAGGATGCTGGTGCGGCCAGCAAATGTTAATGATCTATAAAAGGCTTTCAGCCGCACAAAACAATTCAGACCCGTAGTTCTCTGATCTTAGCGGTTTCCCTTATGCTCTCCGTTCAATGTGAGGAAGAACATCCTCACTAACCCTGACCTCATATGAGTGCCTTCTATGCACATACTCCTGCCCCAGCCGGGCAACCCTGATACGTTCCTGGTCATGGGCCAAGTAAAATAACACTTTACTCACGGCCTCTTCTTTATCCCTGGCAAGTTCAAGGTGGGCTCCCTCACGGAAAATATAGGCACTGGCCTTGGTATATTGACAAAGATAGAATCCCCCGCAAGAAAGCACCTCATAATTCCGCATACTGGTCTGCGTAATACTGGAGGAGTCACACTGAAATCCTAGAATGATTCTGGCAGAAGCACATAGATCCGGCAGCTTCTCATTGGGAAGAATCCCGGCGAAATGGTCCCCATTATCTCCTAGAAAAGCGCGGGCCTGTGGATCACTGTCCCAATTGTATCCCCAAATGCGATACTTATGACCTAATCCCAGCAAAGGCTTTAACAAAATGTTAAAGCCCTCTATTCTGGAAGCAAAATTGTACCAACTAGCCTGCACAGCAAAATCCAGGTCATACTGGGGCCTATATACCCCGCTTTGGTGGAATTCAGGATTGCAGCCAAACATAAGAAGATGGGCCTGAATTCCTTGATTCCGGTATTCACGGATACACTCCAAAGCGGTCGTAAATACAATATCGGCCATTTTTGCTATAGGCAGTGTTCTAGCAAAACCCACCGGATCTTCAATACTCCAGTAAATGAACCCACAGCCATACTTTTCACAGGCCATGGAAATGCCAAGTGCCAGTTCCCCCTGATAGCCTTCCAGGATAACGTAATCCGGTCCATATTGGGCTACGCATTTGCCAATATAGCTATTAATCTTGTCCTGCTCGGTATAGGGAACGCGGATAACCTGTCCGTCCAATTCCAGAGTCACCATTTCGTCACCCATACAGGCCATAGGGAATATTTTTGTTTCCTCTCCATTTTTTTCAAAACCAGGCATCAGCCCATACTTCATGATCGGTGATGCGGAAAAGCAGGCAATTTTCAACAACTGTTCCCCTTTCAAGACAAGACCATTGTCATTCTGTTACTACACCGCCACATAGGAGACTTTGATATCGATATAATTTGTCGGATCAGTTCCATCGGTGCCAAGTCGGTAATAAAGCCCTTCATTTGCTGATATCGAATCACAATCCACATCTTCACATATTAGTGCGCCATATGATGCACCCGGAAAACTCGTACTTCTTACGACTCTGGTAAAAGTAACTTCATCAGGGCTCCGGTATAAGTCAATTTCAATACAACTTGCAGAACTCATCGAGCAATAAATTTTATTAATACAATTAATTGTATACGCAAGGCCAACAAAATTTATTGGCAGAATCATCTGGTAGGAACCTCTTATACTTTGTTGAGCATCTGTTGCATTGTTTCCATCAAGAAAATACCTTGAAAAGCCGGCACGCCTTAAAGAGTTCAGAGAACAGCCGCTACATGTTGTTGACAGGGTTATGGGTGTATTGGAATCCTCTTCTCTTTCCACAATATAAACATTCTGACCTGCCGTCACTTGGACATCGTCAAGTGCAAATCTCTGACTTGTCCAATAGGCTGTGCATTCAGGGTTATTACTCTCGCCTGCTGCATATAGAATACTGATATCCGCCTCGCCTCGGATCGCTTTGGCTAATAATTTTACTGTGTCAGCCAATCCAGCTTGGATCTCGATATGAACATTTCCCGCGGGAGGTGTTGCTCCAAGAGTATCTAAAAACGTATAGATCCTGCTGCCGAGTGTCAAGGTTTCCGAGTCATTGATCGCAGTAAAAGATGCCGAGCCCAACCTACTGCAAAGATCGGGAAAGTATGCCATTTTTTCTACCTCCATTTATTAAACTTGTACTACAAAATATGCAAAACTCCGGAATCTGTTACTTGGCAATATTAACTCTTTGGATACAGTAAATTTAGCGACTCATGCAATGCGTCAGGTGAAACAGGGGATGATCCTTTTATTACACCTTCCAGGAAAGCTTTGTTACTCAGGCTCATCGCATCTTTCGGCTTTGTTTCCAATGCCAAGCTGTTGTAGTATAAGGCTTCTTTGGGATGCCCCACCCGGTAATAGCACGAACAAAGCTCCGTATAAGGGATAAAGTCCCAACAATCATGTTCAACCATGCCCCATGTTTGATTCGGTTTTTTCAATTTAGTAGCCAGTTCAAACCAAAAAATGGCCTTTTTATAATCTTCTCTGCTCTTATAATAATAACCAAGCCTGCAGCAAACTTCAGCCCGCGGTATATCGTACTTAAAACTTTTGTGCAGGGAATCCAGCACTTTGTCATGATTGTTTTGGGCAGCATAGCAAATAGCTAACCGGATACACGCATCCAGATAATAAAGCATAATATCTTCACTGCCGACTAACAGATCCTCAAAATAGTGGATGGCTTCTGCCAATCGCCCGCAGTTATAGAGTTCTCTAGCAAAATAGTAACTGTTTCTGGCGTTCAACTTTCTTCCTTCGGCCAGCATTTTTTCATAAATGCGTAAATTCCTTGGCGAATTGAACTTTGTGCCGGCATGACAGATACAGATATCTGTCGTTAAAATTTCGCCGTTAAAATCCAGATACTCGTGTACCGGCTCACGCCACTGGAAATTCTTGCTCCGCTTTACAAGTCGTTCCCGGTAAAAAGTTGACATGGAATCTCCTATTACCCCGGTGTTCACACAATACTTCATCAGCACAACATCCACATTGGGATTAAGCACATGCTTCAATTGCAGCAGGGCAAGCTGTTCCTGATGTTCCAAAATATCGTCAGCATCCAGCCACAGGATATAATCCATTGTTGCCTTGCCAAAGGAATAATTTCTGGCAGCCGCAAAATCGTCCGTCCAATCCCAGTCATAGATTCCGGCCTGGTACAAGCGAGCAATTTCCTTGCTTTTGTCATCCGAACCGGTATCCACCACGATGATTTCATCTACAATATTCTTCACACAATGAAGGACATTGGGCAGATGTTCTTCTTCATTTTTGACGATCATACATAAGCTGATGGTAATCATAGCACCCTCCTCTTTGCTACTATATTCAAATGCCAAACAATAAGGAACGTTTTCAATTCTTATTTGATTATAAGCATCCGGCCAGCGTATTGATCGCTGACCGGATGAAAAACAGAATTTGATTTAATGACGCTGAAATGAAGCTTTCCCCCAGCGTGTTTTTGTTATTAGGGCAGAAGCGGTACAAATTCACCCGCTCTGAAGGTATTCGCCGGGCTCAATTCCCCACTGGCCAGCCGAAAAGCCGACCAAATATAGATTCCATCCGTGACATTGGTTAGTGTAACCTCATACCTATTCAAGACTGTTGCATTAAGATTCAAACTAGCAAATTCTATTACATTGCCTGGCCCAATGGTCAGTAGCGTTGGTGTCCCAAGTGCCGAGATCCCCGTGCCTGAAGAAAAATCAAAGACTGTAAGCGTCACACTGACAGTAGCTGTTCTATTGTTCAAAACCTCGACGTAAAAATCGTCATTATTATTCGGATTATCCCGTTGAGCAATACCGGTGGTCAAATCCTGACTGAAACTTTGTTTCAATATTTGAAATACTTCGGTTTTAATCTCTTCTAAACCAAAGGTCGGGCTATAAATAGCCGTGTAGATGCCTTCGACCAGGGTACCGATACTAAAGACTTCGGTCTTGATCTCCGCCAACCCAAACGTCGGGCTATAGACTGCTGTATAGATTGCTTCGATAAATGTGCTCCCGGACAAATTTTCTACTGTCGTGAAAATGGCTTCAACCAAGGTTCCAATTGAAAATACTTCGGTCTTAATCTCGGCTAACCCAAATGTTGGACTGAACACTGCTCCCTCTATGGCTGCTACTTCGGATTTGATCTCACCTAGGCTGAAGGTTGAGCTTACTAAGGTCGTGTAGATTCCTTCGACTAACGTTCCAATGCTAAAGACTTCTGTCTTGATTTCCGCCAATCCGAATGTTGGGCTGAACACCGCTCCCTCGATTGCGGCTACTTCGGACTTGATTTCCTGCAGGCTGAATGTCGAGCCTACCAAGGTCGTGTAGATTCCTTCGACCAAGGTACCAATGCTAAAGACTTCGGTCTTGATCTCCGCCAACCCAAATGTCGGGCTGAATACTGCTCCTTCGATCGCGGCTACTTCAGACTTGATCTCACCTAGGCTAAAGGTTGAGCTTACCAAAGTCGTGTAAATCCCTTCGACCAGGGTACCAATGCTGAATACTTCTGTCTTGATTTCCGCCAAACCGAATGTTGGGCTGAACACCGCTCCTTCGATCGCTGCTACTTCGGATTTGATCTCACCTAGGCTGAACGTTGAGCTGACCAAGGTCGTGTAGATGCCTTCGACCAGTGTGCCGATACTGAATACTTCTGTCTTGATCTCTGCCAGCCCAAATGTCGGGCTAAACACTGCTCCCTCGATCGCTGCGACCTCGGATTTGATCTCTTGCAGACTGAAAGTGGAACCGACTAACGCCGTATAGATGCCTTCGACTAACGTGCCAATGCTAAAGACTTCCGTCTTAATCTCGGCCAACCCAAACGTCGGGCTAAACACTGCTCCCTCGATCGCTGCTACTTCGGATTTGATCTCACCTAGGCTGAAGGTTGAGCTGACCAAGGTCGTGTAGATTCCTTCGACCAGGGTGCCGATACTGAATACTTCTGTCTTGATCTCTGCCAGCCCAAATGTCGGGCTAAACACTGCTCCCTCGATCGCTGCGACCTCGGATTTGATCTCTTGCAGACTGAAAGTGGAACCGACTAACGCCGTATAGATGCCTTCGACTAACGTGCCAATGCTGAATACTTCGGTCTTGATCTCGGCTAACCCAAATGTCGGGCTAAACACTGCTCCTTCGATCGCTGCTACTTCAGACTTGATCTCACCTAAGCTAAAGGTTGAGCTGACCAAGGTCGTGTAGATTCCTTCGACCAGGGTGCCAATACTGAATACTTCTGTCTTGATCTCTGCCAGCCCAAATGTCGGGCTAAACACTGCTCCTTCAATCGCTGCTACTTCGGATTTGATCTCACCTAAGCTGAAGGTTGAGCTGATCAAGGTCGTGTAGATTCCTTCGACCAGAGTGCCAATACTGAATACTTCGGTTTTAATCTCAACCAAACCAAATGTCGGGCTGAATACTGCTCCTTCGATCGCAGCTACTTCAGACTTGATCTCACCTAGGCTGAAAGTTGAGCTTACCAAGGTCGTGTAGATTCCTTCGACCAGGGTGCCGATGCTAAATACTTCCGTTTTAATCTCGGCTAACCCGAATGTTGGACTAAACACTGCTCCTTCGATCGCTGCCACTTCGGACTTGATCTCACCTAAGCTGAAGGTTGAGCTGACCAAGGTCGTGTAGATTCCTTCGACCAGGGTGCCGATGCTGAATACTTCCGTCTTGATCTCTGCAAGCCCGAATGTTGGACTAAACACTGCTCCCTCGATCGCTGCGACCTCGGATTTGATCTCTGCTAACCCAAAGGTTGCTCCGATGATGCTCGTGTAGATGCTCTCCAGCAGTGTGCCTATACTGAACACTTCTGTCTTAATCTCAGCCAACCCAAATGTCGGACTGAACACTGCTCCCTCTATCGCTGCCACTTCGGATTTGATCTCAGCTAAGCTGAAGGTTGAGCTGATCAAGGTCGTGTAGATTCCTTCGACCAGAGTGCCAATACTGAATACTTCGGTTTTAATCTCAACCAACCCAAATGTCGGGCTGAAGACCGCTCCTTCAATCGCCGCTACTTCAGATTTGATCTCACCTAGGCTGAAGGTTGAGCTTACCAAGGTCGTGTAGATTCCTTCGACCAATGTGCCGATGCTAAAGACTTCCGTCTTGATCTCGGCTAACCCGAATGTCGGGCTAAACACTGCTCCCTCGATTGCTGCTACTTCAGATTTGATCTCACCTAAGCTGAAGGTTGAGCTTACTAAGGTCGTGTAGATTCCTTCGACCAGGGTGCCGATACTGAATACTTCTGTCTTGATCTCTGCCAGCCCAAATGTCGGGCTAAACACTGCTCCCTCGATTGCGGCTACTTCGGACTTGATTTCCTGCAGGCTGAATGTCGAGCCTACCAAAGTCGTGTAGATTCCTTCGACCAGGGTACCAACACTAAAGACTTCGGTTTTAATCTCGGCCAACCCAAACGTCGGACTGAACACTGCTCCCTCAATCGCTGCGACCTCGGATTTGATCTCTTGCAGACTGAAAGTGGAACCTACTAACGCCGTATAGATGCCTTCAGCAGTGTTCCTATACTGAACACTTCTGTCTTAATCTCAGCCAACCCAAATGTCGGACTGAACACTGCTCCCTCTATCGCTGCCACTTCGGATTTGATCTCAGCTAAGCTGAAGGTTGAGCTGATCAAGGTCGTGTAGATTCCTTCGACCAGAGTGCCAATACTGAATACTTCGGTTTTAATCTCAACCAACCCAAATGTCGGGCTGAAGACCGCTCCTTCAATCGCCGCTACTTCAGATTTGATCTCACCTAGGCTGAAGGTTGAGCTTACCAAGGTCGTGTAGATTCCTTCGACCAATGTGCCGATGCTAAAGACTTCCGTCTTGATCTCGGCTAACCCGAATGTCGGGCTAAACACTGCTCCCTCGATTGCTGCTACTTCAGATTTGATCTCACCTAAGCTGAAGGTTGAGCTTACTAAGGTCGTGTAGATTCCTTCGACCAGGGTGCCGATACTGAATACTTCTGTCTTGATCTCTGCCAGCCCAAATGTCGGGCTAAACACTGCTCCCTCGATTGCGGCTACTTCGGACTTGATTTCCTGCAGGCTGAATGTCGAGCCTACCAAAGTCGTGTAGATTCCTTCGACCAGGGTACCAACACTAAAGACTTCGGTTTTAATCTCGGCCAACCCAAACGTCGGACTGAACACTGCTCCCTCAATCGCTGCGACCTCGGATTTGATCTCTTGCAGACTGAAAGTGGAACCTACTAACGCCGTATAGATGCCTTCGACTAACGTGCCAATGCTAAAGACTTCCGTCTTGATCTCGGCTAACCCGAATGTCGGGCTGAACACCGCTCCTTCGATCGCTGCTACTTCAGACTTGATCTCACCTAGGCTGAAGGTTGAGCTGACCAAGGTCGTGTAGATGCCTTCGACCAGGGTGCCGATACTGAATACTTCTGTCTTGATCTCTGCTAGCCCAAATGTCGGGCTAAACACTGCTCCCTCGATCGCTGCGACCTCGGATTTGATCTCTTGCAGACTGAAAGTGGAACCTACTAACGCCGTATAGATGCCTTCGACTAACGTGCCGATGCTAAAGACTTCGGTCTTGATCTCCGCCAACCCGAATGTTGGACTAAACACTGCTCCTTCGATTGCTGCTACTTCGGACTTGATCTCACCTAAGCTAAATGTCGAGCTAACTAAAGTGGTGTAGATGCCTTCGACCAATGTGCCGATACTGAACACTTCGGTCTTAATCTCAGCCAACCCAAATGTCGGGCTGAAGACCGCTCCTTCAATCGCCGCTACTTCAGACTTGATCTCACCTAGGCTGAAGGTTGAGCTTACCAAGGTCGTGTAGATTCCTTCGACCAGGGTGCCGATGCTGAATACTTCCGTTTTAATCTCGGCTAACCCGAATGTTGGACTAAACACTGCTCCTTCGATCGCGGCGACCTCGGATTTAATCTCTGCTAACCCAAAGGTTGCTCCGATGATGCTCGTGTAGATGCTCTCCAGCAGTGTGCCTATACTGAACACTTCGGTCTTAATCTCAGCCAACCCAAATGTCGGGCTGAAGACCGCTCCTTCAATCGCCGCTACTTCAGACTTGATCTCACCTAAGCTAAAGGTTGAGCTTACCAAGGTCGTGTAGATGCCTTCGACTAACGTGCCAATGCTAAAGACTTCGGTCTTGATCTCCGACAACCCGAATGTTGGACTAAACACTGCTCCCTCGATTGCTGCTACTTCGGATTTGATTTCTGCTAACCCAAAGGTTGCTCCGATGATGCTCGTGTAGATGCTCTCCAGCAGTGTGCCTATACTGAACACTTCGGTCTTAATCTCAGCCAATCCGAATGTCGGGCTGAAGACCGCTCCTTCAATCGCCGCTACTTCAGACTTGATCTCACCTAAGCTAAAGGTTGAGCTTACCAAGGTCGTGTAGATTCCTTCGACCAGGGTGCCGATGCTGAATACTTCCGTTTTAATCTCGGCTAACCCGAATGTTGGACTAAACACTGCTCCTTCGATCGCGGCGACCTCGGATTTAATCTCTGCTAACCCAAAGGTTGCTCCGATGATGCTCGTGTAGATGCTCTCCAGCAGTGTGCCTATACTGAACACTTCGGTCTTAATCTCAGCCAATCCGAATGTCGGGCTGAAGACCGCTCCTTCAATCGCCGCTACTTCAGACTTGATCTCACCTAAGCTAAAGGTTGAGCTTACCAAGGTCGTGTAGATTCCTTCGACCAGGGTGCCGATGCTGAATACTTCCGTTTTAATCTCGGCTAACCCGAATGTTGGACTAAACACTGCTCCTTCGATCGCGGCGACCTCGGATTTAATCTCTGCTAACCCAAAGGTTGCTCCGATGATGCTCGTGTAGATACTCTCAATCAGAGTACCAATACTAAACACTTCGGTCTTAATCTCAGCCAATCCGAATGTTGGGCTGAACACTGCTCCCTCGATTGCTGCGACCTCGGATTTGATCTCTGCTAACCCAAAGGTTGCACCGATTATGCTCGTATAGATGCTCTCCAGCAGTGTGCCTATACTGAACACTTCTGTCTTAATTTCAGCAAGTCCGAATGTTGGACTATCTAACTTTTCCTCAATATTCTGGACTTCAAACTCGATAAGCTGAACCTCGGATTTGATCTCCTGCAGGCCAAAAAACGGATGGTAAACAGCGTCTTCTATAGATTTTACTTCTGTTTTAATTTCTGCTAGTCCAAAAGTCGGGCTTTCAAGCAATTTCAATATTTTCTTGCAGTCAGAATGCTTATGACAGTGTTCCTTTTTTTTACAATGGAATTTAAATGCCTTATTGCAGAGAAATAGTACGCCTGCTGCAGTAACACATATTTTTCTATTATTAACAATCACAATCTTTTTTCTGCCCGGCAAATTCTTGGGACATGTTTCATTATCTGGCTTTCTTTCATGAACAATTTTTAACGTCTCACCACATAAGAAAAGTCCCCCCAGTACCTCAATACATATTAATAACTTGTCACATATTTGTTTAATCGTTGTTAAAGAATCCTCTTTCCGTAATACCGCTTCAACTCCAGGGCTTTCTTTGATATTGTCTATCTGGGATCTTATTGATACAAAACCGTTTTCAATAACATTAATTACCGATTCCAGTATACTGGGTTTAACACCGGTTTTATTAGAAATAAATTTTAAGGTGTCCAGTATAGATTTATAGCTATTAAATGCTCTCGCGCTGGAAGCCTTAATTTCTGAAAAATAAAGTCCTTTTTCAGAACCATCCGGACCTTGTATATCCCCAACATTTTTTATACTGCTTACTGACGATTGAATATCTCTTAATTCATCTTTTATGATTTGTAAGCAGTCAACAAAATTTTTGCGAGATATTTTTCCACTTGCTTTTTGTTCATTTTCGGGGTTATCAACCACCATTTTTCCTCCTTTTATTATTAGAAATTCTTTTTTGTGTTAAATTTAACCAATATTTCAGTACATGCTTATAAATATGCTTTTTAGGACATGAGGTGTGCAGATAAGTCTTAGGCTTTAAAAAATTACAGAAAAAACAACCGAAAATTATTTTTCGGTATAGCTTTTACTTACAAGCAATCACAATGAACAATCAGACCCCGGCGCGAATAAAATATCGCTCCGGGGTCTGGAAATTTAAAAAGCTGAGGTTTTGAGATATTCGTGTATCTTAATGGACCTGATACATCCCTTTGCTTTGCATATAATTATAAATAGATTCGCCATGCTGCTGCTCTTCCGTCTGGATATGATTTAATACTCTGCGGATGTTGGTATCTCTGAATTCAAAAATGGCCGTATTGTACGTCGAAGCAATATGTTTTTCCGTTGAAAGCATATCCTGACAAAGATCGGCATCCTGCTGATTGACCATTCCGGCCTGTCCCATACCGGACGTCATAAATTGGGGCTGTTGCTGCTGTTGACCCTGTTGGATATTCGGAATTCCGCCGCTTAAAATCTGGTTAAGGCTTGTCAGATGCTCCTGCTCTTTTTGTGCCAGACTCTGAAACAACTGTTGAAGCTGCAGATCCTGGGTCTGACCGGCATAGTTATTGTACTTCTTAATACACAGTTCTTCATGGCTCTTGGAATCTTCCAATAAAGATCTTTCTTTACTTGTAAGCTGCATCATGTAACCCTCCAACATTTTTGATGATCTATGATCTTGCTGAAATTGTCCCTAAAGATACGAAAAGGACAGAGGGAACCGCAAAACTACTACTTTGTAGTGTTAGCGATACCCTCTTTCATTTTTTAGTGAACCGTATACATTCCTTTATTTTGCATATACCTGAAGATTTCTTCCCCCTGCCTTTGCTTTTCACTCTGTATACTATTCAGGTCCTGACGGAGGGAGGTATCCTGGATTTCAAAAATTACTGTATTATAGGCCCCAGAGAGATATTTTTCTGTTGAGAGCATATCATGGCAAAGCATCGAATCTTTTTGACCCGTCATGCCCTGAGGCTGGCCTGATATTCCGGAAGTTTGGCTCAAACTTTGATCAATTTTTTGGACATGCTGCTGTTCATGCTGCGCCATGTTCTGAAAGAGTTGTTTGAGTTGTGGATCTTGAGCTTGATTGGCAAATTCACTGCATTTTTGAGCAAACATTTGCTCGTGGCTTTTCAGGTCTTCTAAAAGCATTTTTTCTTTCTGGCTTAATTGCATTTCATTTCCTCCTATTATCAATCTCCATTATATTTTGCTGAAAATCTATTGTTATTATGCAAAAAGTTAAAATTCAATTGTTCTTCTTTGTATAATCAATCAGAATATTGCAAGACTATAGATGGTAACGAACGATTAAAATCTGAATGAAGGGAGAAATACATTTGTTCAAACATGATAAGCAGCTGCTGAAAGATGTACGCGTCGACGGTCCTAACCCAAATTATGCGTCTTTAATGTTAGATCAGTTAGGCGGACCGCATGGTGAGCTCAAAGCAGCTTTACAGTATCTGTCTCAGAGTTATCGCATCAAAGATGAAAAGATTAAGGATCTTTTCATGGATATTGCTTCAGAAGAATTAAGTCATATGGAAATGGTCGCCCAGACAGTCAATCTATTAAACGGCCACACGCTTGAAGCCATGAATACTTCTGTTGGCACCGTGGAATCACATGTCATCGGCGGACTTGCCCCCATGTTAACCAATGCTTCAGGCTATCCCTGGACCGGAGCATATATCGAGTGTACCGGCGATCTCGCTGCGGATTTGCTGTCAGATATATCGGCTGAAACAAGGGCAAAAGTAGTTTATGAATATCTCTACCGGCAGATTAACGATAAAGGGGTAAGAGAAACGATTGACTTCCTTTTGAATAGGGAAGAAGCACATAATACACTTTTCCGGGAAGCATTCAATATGCTCCAGAATACAGGCTCACTCCAAGACTGGGGAGTTACTCAGGATTCCAAGGTATACTTTGATCTCTCAACACCTGGAAAGTACTTCAATGAACTTAAAGACCCCCAAGCGCCAAGATTCAATACTCCTGATCAACCCCACTAAATATAATAAAAACAACCCGGGATTTAATTCTCGGGTTGTTTGTGTTTCTCATGTCATTAATTCTATCGTTGTCTATCGTTGTCCTATTGTATATTAGAACTCAGGGCTTTTCCATTTTTTATACTTGGTCAATTCCTTGTCTAACTGGTTGAATATTAGCCCAAGAACAGCAGCATCATCGACTAGTCCCAGTGCAGCAATCCAATCAGGAACAAGATCAACAGGGGATACGAAATAGATAAGCCCGGCAATGACAGAAATTATGGCCGTTTTGGAGATCGTTCTGTAATCACCGTTTAACCAGTCTTTTAATAAAGAAAAGAGCAACTGAATTTTATCCCAGATATTCTGGATTACATCGCGGTTTTTATTGTTATCCGCTTTTTTCAGAGCTTCAGTAAGCAAATTTTCCGTCTTTACAGGGTTGTCCACATAGTCTTTAGCCTTGTTCTGCCAGCGCTCCATCTCCTGTGGCTCAACTATGATCTCTGCATCTTCGTATTGTTCAATTTCCTTAATATTATCAGCCATTTTTCTATCCTCCTGAATGCACCTTTACGACGAAAACTTTTGGCGAAGAGCAAAAATGACACTTGGTAAAACAGTGATGAAAATAATCGCAAAAATGATTAATGAAAAGTTCTGTTCGACTGTCGGAATGTTCCCAAAATAATATCCGCCCATCACAAAAAGTGAAATCCAGGCCAAAGCCCCACATATATTGTAGAGCATGAACTTCCACAGCCTCATGTTGCTGATCCCTCCGACAAATGGTGCAAATGTCCGGATAATTGGTAAAAACCGTGAAATAAAAATCGTTTTCCCGCCATGTTTTTCATAAAAACTATGGGTTTGAATGAGATATTTCTTTTTAAAGAGTCTGTTGTCTTTCCAATTGAAGGCTTTCTGTCCAAAAAATCTTCCAATGAAATAATTCTGCGTATTTCCTGCGATTGCCGCAATAAGCAGTAGGATAAAAGCAAATTTAATATCCATCGCCCCTGTTGCTCCCAGAGCCCCGATGACAAAAAGCAAAGAATCCCCCGGCAGAAACGGTGTTACAACAAGTCCGGTTTCACAAAAAATGATTAAAAAGATAATCAGATACGCCCAGACACCGTACGTTTGGACCAACATATCCAGGTATTTGTCAATATGTAAGACAATATCAATCAAACTCGTAATAAATTCCATCAAATTCTCCTTCATTCAAACAAGCATTTTAAATAAACACGTTAGATTTTTGAATCATTTCCTTGCCTTTAATATAGTAATATAACCATGACAAAAGAACAAGAAACGGCTAATATTAAATCTTGATAATCAGATTACCAGCCTGCTCTTAAAATTGTCTTAGAATTCTATCAAAAATAAAAATAGGTAATAAATCCCAATATAATTAGCACAAATAAGCAGAACAAGCAATTTCGATATTATGATTGCCCTTAAACTGCTCAATCTTTATCGCGTCTTGGAGTATTTCACTCTGATTAGAGATATACTGTCCGACGATCTCTTCAACCTCGGGAAGTGCATTCAAATCTTTTAAATAAACCATAAAAGAATAAATCTGATTTAAACTGCTCCCTGCGGACTCCAGAGTATTCTTCAGGTTCTCCAAGCACTGCCTGACAGCCTGCTTGAAGTCACCCTCAATAAGCCTTTGGTCAAGTGAAGAAAAGGGCTGTATAGCAGAACCGTGATAATAATTTTCTATGATAACCCCTTGTGAGAAAGGCCCTTCAGACAGAAAAAGCTTTCCGTTATTGATATATTTTTTTTGGCCCCGATAGGCTGAAAATTCCAGTTCAACATCGGCTGTGCTTTCTAAATCTGCAATTTGAATAAAAACCCGAATAGGGTAATTTCCTTCTTTAAAATATAAAGAAAAGACTTCATCAATCTGGGAACCAAGTCCGATATTTTTAACCATAATGAGTACTGAATAAATATCTTCCAGCTTAAAATCTTTTTTTCTCATAAAAACTCTGGCCATCTCAAGTATTCTTTTCGTTTGAGTTCTGATGTCTTTATCTGCTAAGTTATTAACAAAATAGTCAATGAGCTCCAGGCTGGAAAAAAATAAATAGTTATCGTCTGCACCATTATTCACGGGCTGATTTTCTTTAGTCCGAAGTGTATCCATCATTTACTCTCCATTTACTGCTATTTCTCAATCAATTTACCCTATAGTATACTGAATTATTCATGGAAAGCAAATAAGAAACAGAGCACCAAAATAGATGCTCTGTTCTTAATTACCTGGCAACGTGCTATTTTCCCTTGCAGTATCGTCGCCCCAGGAGGTCTTAACTTCCGTGTTCGGGATGGGAACGGGTGGTACCCCTCCGGTATAGTCACCAGATCTTTTCGAGGTTGGAGGTTCGAAGCTCAAGGTTCGATCTAGTTGGAATCGGCTTACCGATTCCTTCTTTAATCTTCCCCGTGCTTCTAGCTCGTTCTCTCAAAACTGCACAACAAATCAGCTTCATGCATTCAATCATCAATCTAGGAATCTAAAGGTCAAGACCTCGACCTATTAGTACCGGTCCGCTCCACATGTCACCATGCTTCCACTCCCGGCCTATCAACCTGATCATCTTTCAGGGGTCTTACCAGATTAACTCTGTGGGAAATCTCATCTTGAAGCTGGTTTCGCACTTAGATGCTTTCAGCGCTTATCCATTCCGGATATAGCTACCCAGCTATGCCTCTGGCGAGACAACTGGTACACCAGTGATCCGTCCAACCCGGTCCTCTCGTACTAGGGTCAGATCTCCTCAAATTTCCTGCGCCTGCGACGGATAGGGACCGAACTGTCTCACGACGTTCTGAACCCAGCTCACGTACCGCTTTAATGGGCGAACAGCCCAACCCTTGGGACCTACTACAGCCCCAGGATGCGATGAGCCGACATCGAGGTGCCAAACCTCCCCGTCGATGTGAACTCTTGGGGGAGATAAGCCTGTTATCCCCAGGGTAGCTTTTATCCGTTGAGCGATGGCCCTTCCACTCGGAACCACCGGATCACTAAGCCCTACTTTCGTACCAGGTCGACTTGTTTGTCTCTCTGTTAAGCTCCCTTTTGCCTTTACACTCTTCGCGCGATTTCCATCCGCGCTGAGGGAACCTTTGGGCGCCTCCGTTACTCTTTAGGAGGCGACCGCCCCAGTCAAACCGCCCGCCTGACACTGTCCCCAACCCCGATTCAGGGGCCTAGGTTAGAACTTCAGTACAAAAAGAGTGGTATCCCACCGGCGGCTCCACCAATACTGGCGTACTGGCTTCCAAGCCTCCCACCTATCCTGTACATTTTATACCAAAATCCAATGTCAAGCTGCAGTAAAGCTCCATGGGGTCTTTCTGTCCTGTCGCAGGTAACCCGCATCTTCACGGGTATTACAATTTCGCCGAGTCCCTCGTTGAGACAGTGTCCAGATCGTTACGCCTTTCGTGCGGGTCGGAACTTACCCGACAAGGAATTTCGCTACCTTAGGACCGTTATAGTTACGGCCGCCGTTTACTGGGGCTTCAATTCAAGGCTTCGCTTGCGCTAACTTCTCCTCTTAACCTTCCAGCACCGGGCAGGCGTCAGCCCCTATACTTCTCCTTACGGATTTGCAGGGACCTGTGTTTTGTTAAACAGTCGCCTGGACTATTTCTCTGCGGCTCTGTTGCCAGAGCACCCCTTCTCCCGAAGTTACGGGGTCATTTTGCCGAGTTCCTTAACGAGGGTTTTCTCGCGCGCCTTAGGATTCTCTCCTCATCTACCTGTGTCGGTTTGCGGTACGGGCACCACATTTCTCACTAGAGGCTTTTCTTGACAGTATGAACTATCCCGCTTCGCTACTTATTTTCGCTCCCCATCACATCTCACGGTTTAGCGCTGCGGATTTGCCTACAGCACCCACTTGATGTTTGGACGTGCATAACCAACAGCACGCTCAGGTCATCCTCCTGTGTCACCCCATCGCTCAAACGATTTATGGTGGTATTGGAATTTCAACCAATTGTCCATCGCCTACGCCTTTCGGCCTCAGCTTAGGTCCCGACTTACCCTGGGCGGACGAGCCTTCCCCAGGAAACCTTAGATTTTCGGCGGGAAGGATTCTCACCTTCCTTTTCGCATACTCATACCGGCATTCTCTCTTGTCACCACTCCAGTAAACCTTACAGTTATCCTTCTACGCTGTGACAATGCTCCCCTACCCATTCAGAAGTCAGATGACAGATTCCAGAAGCCAGATTATTCCCAATTCTGATGAAGCTTATAGAGTTGCTTGCCTAACTCATCATATCTGTTAAACAATTCTTTATACTCTTCTTCTTGGATATAACCTAGATCTTTCACTATCTCTAACAAGACCTTCGTTTCTTCTTTTGATCCTTGGGCCATTTGTAATTCCAGAATCCAGATACCAGATGCCGGATGTCAGATTCT
Source organism: Dehalobacter restrictus DSM 9455 (assembly GCF_000512895.1). Classification (NCBI taxonomy): domain Bacteria; kingdom Bacillati; phylum Bacillota; class Clostridia; order Eubacteriales; family Desulfitobacteriaceae; genus Dehalobacter; species Dehalobacter restrictus. The sequence goes on along the minus strand of NZ_CP007033.1, from coordinate 345,641 downwards.
CGTTCTGACCTCTGGCTTCTGTCATCTGTCATCTGTTATCTTATTTGGCTCCCAATCTCATACTTTTCGAAGTCAGGAAATCTTTGGCTTATTCGATGAATTTCTAGTGCTAGCTTATATGCAATCTGATATACCCTCAGATCACGATAGCTTTCTATCATCTTTTACCTCTTTCCGACTTCTGGTCTCTGTCATCTGACCTCTGTATGCCGCGGCTTCGGTGCTACGCTTGAGCCCCGTTACATTTTCGGCGCAGAACCACTCGACCAGTGAGCTATTACGCACTCTTTAAATGGTGGCTGCTTCTAAGCCAACATCCTGGTTGTCCCTGCGGTTCCACATCCTTTTCCACTTAGCGTAGTCTCTGGGACCTTAGCCGTCGGTCTGGGCTGTTTCCCTCTCGACTATGAAGCTTATCCCCCACAGTCTGACTCCCAACTTCTAAAAATACGGTATTCGTAGTTTGATAGGGTTCAGTAACTTTTAAGCCCCTAGCCCATTCAGTGCTCTACCCCCGTATTTCATCCATTGAGGCTAGCCCTAAAGCTATTTCGGGGAGTACCAGCTATCTCCGTGTTCGATTGGCATTTCACCCCTACCCACAGTTCATCCCCTGCCTTTTCAACGACAGTGAGTTCGAGCCTCCAATGAGTTTTACCTCACCTTCACTCTGACCATGGGTAGATCACACGGTTTCGGGTCTGCAACATGCAACTAGTCGCCCTATTTAGACTCGCTTTCGCTTCGGCTCCGTATCTTAAATACTTAACCTCGCTGCATATCACAACTCGCCGGTTCATTCTACAAAAGGCACGCCATCACGCCTAAACGCTTTGACTGCTTGTAAGCATACGGTTTCAGGTTCTATTTCACTCCCCTCCCGGGGTGCTTTTCACCTTTCCCTCACGGTACTTGTTCACTATCGGTCGCCAAGTAGTATTTAGCCTTGGGGAGTGGTCTCCCCTGCTTCCCACGGGGTTTCTCGTGTCCCGCGGTACTCAGGATACTCTCTAAGCCAGTCTTCTTTTCGCTTACAGGGGTTTTACCTCCTATGCCGGAACTTTCCAGTTCGCTTCAGCTAAAAACACTGTCCCGTTTTGAGAGTCCTACAACCCCAACCCAGAAGTCAGAAATCAGATTCCGGACGCCAGATGCTTGCTTGCATTCTGACCTCTGGCTTCTGGCCTCTGTCTTCTGGATTGGTTTGGGCTAGTCCCGTTTCGCTCGCCGCTACTCTGGGAATCGATTATTCTTTCTTTTCCTCCGGGTACTTAGATGTTTCAGTTCCCCGACTTGCCTTCGCTGTACCTATTTATTCAGTACAGGATATCCAAATATGACTCTGGATGGGTTGCCCCATTCGGACATCCACGGATCTATGCCTGCTTACGACTCCCCGTGGCATTTCGCTGTTAACCGCGTCCTTCTTCGGCTCTTGGCGCCAAGGCATCCACCGTATGCCCTTTATATCTTGACCTTCTGGTTCTTCCTCGACTTGTTATAGATGATTTGAATGTCTCCTATGCGCTTAGTAATTCTTACCTGACGGAGCATAGATGCTCCTAAGTTCAAATTTGCCACGCGCGAAAACGTTAAGTTTTTGCGCTTTAGAATTTGAACGCCATTTCGTTGTCTTTACTTTCGCATTTCGCATTCTGCTTTTCTCGTTGTGCAGTTTTCAAAGAACAAGGATGTTTTTCCATACTTACCAGAATCTCTGATATGTATGGACATTATTTGAGTGTTTCTTTTACACATTACTGTGCTCAGGTCACTCAAAACTAAACAACAAGAAATAAATTGCTAAACTCACCTTACTTGAGAGTCAGTCCAGTTTGCACTGCTTTACTCTAAGTACCGACCTTGGAGTAGATTGAAGTCTAGCTTCAATCGGTTCTCCTTAGAAAGGAGGTGATCCAGCCGCACCTTCCGATACGGCTACCTTGTTACGACTTCACCCCAATCATCTACCCCACCTTCGACGGCTGGCTCCTTACGGTTACCCCACCGGCTTCGGGTGTTGCAAACTTTCGTGGTGTGACGGGCGGTGTGTACAAGGCCCGGGAACGTATTCACCGCAGTGTGCTGACCTGCGATTACTAGCGATTCCGACTTCATGCAGGCGAGTTGCAGCCTGCAATCCGAACTGAGAACGGCTTTCTCGGATTTGCTTCACCTCGCGGCTTCGCTTCCGTCTGTACCGTCCATTGTAGCACGTGTGTAGCCCAAGACATAAGGGGCATGATGATTTGACGTCATCCCCACCTTCCTCCGGTTTGTCACCGGCAGTCTATCTAGAGTTCTCAGCTTTACCTGTTAGCAACTAAATATAGGGGTTGCGCTCGTTGCGGGACTTAACCCAACATCTCACGACACGAGCTGACGACAACCATGCACCACCTGTCTCAACTTTCCCCGAAGGGCACTCCCATATCTCTACGGGATTAGTTGGATGTCAAGCCTTGGTAAGGTTCTTCGCGTTGCGTCGAATTAAACCACATGCTCCACCGCTTGTGCGGGCCCCCGTCAATTCCTTTGAGTTTCAACCTTGACGGCCGTACTCCCCAGGCGGAATGCTTATTGTGTTAACTGCGGCACAGAAGGGGTCGATACCCTCTACACCTAGCATTCATCGTTTACGGCGTGGACTACCAGGGTATCTAATCCTGTTCGCTCCCCACGCTTTCGCGCCTCAGCGTCAGTTACAGTCCAGAAAGTCGCCTTCGCCACTGGTGTTCCTCCACATCTCTACGCATTTCACCGCTACACGTGGAATTCCACTTTCCTCTCCTGTCCTCAAGCCATACAGTTTCCAATGCTTTACGGAGTTAAGCTCCGCACTTTCACATCAGACTTATATTGCCGCCTACGCGCCCTTTACGCCCAATGATTCCGGACAACGCTTGCCCCCTACGTATTACCGCGGCTGCTGGCACGTAGTTAGCCGGGGCTTCCTCGTTAGGTACCGTCAATCACCTGCATTATTTACACAGATGCCGTTCTTCCCTAACAACAGTATTTTACAACCCGAAGGCCTTCTTCATACACGCGGCGTTGCTCCGTCAGACTTTCGTCCATTGCGGAAGATTCCCCACTGCTGCCTCCCGTAGGAGTCTGGGCCGTGTCTCAGTCCCAGTGTGGCCGTTTACCCTCTCAGGCCGGCTACTGATCGTCGCCTTGGTAGGCCGCTACCCCACCAACTAGCTAATCAGACGCGGGTCCATCCCTAAGCGCTAGCATTTTCAGAGGCCAGCTTTCTTCTCCAAGAGATGCCTCTCGGACAATACATCCGGTATTAGCAGCCGTTTCCAGCTGTTGTCCCGGTCTTAAGGGCAGGTTACCCACGCGTTACTCACCCGTTCGCCACTAAGATAGCTAAATCGCAAGCTTCATTAACTATCTCCGTTCGACTTGCATGTGTTAGGCACGCCGCCAGCGTTCGTCCTGAGCCAGGATCAAACTCTCCATAAAAACTATTTACGGAGCTTGATTCAGCTCGTTTGTTTACCAAAAATTCATTGACGAGTCTAGCTTTTAATTCATTCTTGTTGTTCAGTTTTCAATGACCTTTGCGCCACCAGAGACATTTTTGTTCTCTAGTCACAATTGTTGATTTTAGCAGTTTTTTTTAGAAATGTCAACTACCAATTTCTTCATCGTTGCTTTTTTGAATAAAAAAAGCTTAATTTTATTCACATCACGTCATTCGTCGATTGCAGCGTCTGTGATGCAGTTCCATCAACGACAGAGACTTATAATATCAGACTCATTACGCAAAGTCAACTGCTAAATTTTCTAACATGCTAAATCGTTAATACTGTCAAAATTTCAATACTTTGCAGAGACAAAAAATCTACACCTTAAAATAAATACCAATATGTATTTTATACATAATTGCATTATTCTTTTAAGCGACAGAAAAAATTGTAATATCAGATCCACATTAGAACGTCAACTTACAATTTTTTACTGATTATACTCTGTTTAAGCAAAAATTGTTTTGTAACAAGGATGGTCTTATATTCCCTCTTAATCTTCGGTGACTATAAATAAATCATCTACCGTCGTACGAAAAACCTTGGCAATATCAAATGCTAATTTTAGAGATGGATTGTACTTCCCACATGGCACTAAGCCATCCATAGCCGTCGCAACAGCTATCTTTCCTTATAGCATCGTCGCCCCAGGAGGATACTCAAACTTCCTAATTGAACACCCTTTGTATATAAGAAACAGAGCACCAAAATAGATGCTCTGTTCTTAATTACCTGGCAACGTGCTATTTTCCCTTGCAGTATCGTCGCCCCAGGAGGTCTTAACTTCCGTGTTCGGGATGGGAACGGGTGGTACCCCTCCGGTATAGTCACCAGATCTTTTCGAGGTTGGAGGTTCGAAGCTCAAGGTTCGATCTAGTTGGAATCGGCTTACCGATTCCTTCTTTAATCTTTCCCGTGCTTCTAGCTCGTTCTCTCAAAACTGCACAACAAATCAGCTTCATGCATTCAATCATCAATCTAGGAATCTAAAGGTCAAGACCTCGACCTATTAGTACCGGTCCGCTCCACATGTCACCATGCTTCCACTCCCGGTCTATCAACCTGATCATCTTTCAGGGGTCTTACCAGATTAACTCTGTGGGAAATCTCATCTTGAAGCTGGTTTCGCACTTAGATGCTTTCAGCGCTTATCCATTCCGGATATAGCTACCCAGCTATGCCTCTGGCGAGACAACTGGTACACCAGTGATCCGTCCAACCCGGTCCTCTCGTACTAGGGTCAGATCTCCTCAAATTTCCTGCGCCTGCGACGGATAGGGACCGAACTGTCTCACGACGTTCTGAACCCAGCTCACGTACCGCTTTAATGGGCGAACAGCCCAACCCTTGGGACCTACTACAGCCCCAGGATGCGATGAGCCGACATCGAGGTGCCAAACCTCCCCGTCGATGTGAACTCTTGGGGGAGATAAGCCTGTTATCCCCAGGGTAGCTTTTATCCGTTGAGCGATGGCCCTTCCACTCGGAACCACCGGATCACTAAGCCCTACTTTCGTACCAGGTCGACTTGTTTGTCTCTCTGTTAAGCTCCCTTTTGCCTTTACACTCTTCGCGCGATTTCCATCCGCGCTGAGGGAACCTTTGGGCGCCTCCGTTACTCTTTAGGAGGCGACCGCCCCAGTCAAACCGCCCGCCTGACACTGTCCCCAACCCCGATTCAGGGGCCTAGGTTAGAACTTCAGTACAAAAAGAGTGGTATCCCACCGGCGGCTCCACCAATACTGGCGTACTGGCTTCCAAGCCTCCCACCTATCCTGTACATTTTATACCAAAATCCAATGTCAAGCTGCAGTAAAGCTCCATGGGGTCTTTCTGTCCTGTCGCAGGTAACCCGCATCTTCACGGGTATTACAATTTCGCCGAGTCCCTCGTTGAGACAGTGTCCAGATCGTTACGCCTTTCGTGCGGGTCGGAACTTACCCGACAAGGAATTTCGCTACCTTAGGACCGTTATAGTTACGGCCGCCGTTTACTGGGGCTTCAATTCAAGGCTTCGCTTGCGCTAACTTCTCCTCTTAACCTTCCAGCACCGGGCAGGCGTCAGCCCCTATACTTCTCCTTACGGATTTGCAGGGACCTGTGTT